>DASSNE010000049.1:0-39433 GCA_035688265.1 Gammaproteobacteria bacterium | reverse complement strand
TCAACTGCTTACCTCGGTTCCGCCTGACCTTGATCTACAGGCTGGCCATAACCAGTTGATTCTGTTCGATTAACGTTGGGACACTACTGATTAAAAGTACCAGCTCAGACTCAGCCGCACGGTGTCCTGCACGCTGTTGTGGTCGCCCAGCAGGCGCACGCCGAAATGATTCCAGACGGCGCCGACGCCGAGCCACGCGCCGAAATGGCGGCTGCCGAAATTGGTATGCGAATCATAATACACCGCGGCTTCCACTTCCCACGGCGACGTCTTGCCGAGCAGCGTGCGAAAGCCCCAGCTGAACTTCGCGTAGCCATCGACGTGGTCGCCGAATGCCGACGGCGCCGTATCCGCGCTGGCCCGAAAGAACTCCGCCTGCAAAAAGGCGGAGATATCGCCCGTCGGATTTTCCTGATAGCCGATGCCGATGCCGTAAACACGCTCATCGCCTGGCAGCCGGTTGAAATTCAGCTGCGCGACACTGCCAAGCAAATAGGTGTGATCGTCAATCAGCCAGGAACCTTCGACCGCATAGCCTCGCGCGCCGTCGTTGAAATAATCCGACTGCTGCGACACATAGCTCGCCCGCAAATAGCTGTAGTCGAGCGTGTTGGGCGCCGCCGGCTTGTCTTTTGCACAAGCGATACCGGATGCGGCGGCGGTGAGCAACGCTATGGCTGTAACCAGAAACTTCATTAACATCCCTTTGTATGGCTCAGGGCTCCAGCGGATGACCCATTTCCTGCGGCGTTTGCGGCGGCCCCTCGACCAGCAGCCCGAGCTTGCCGCCCCAGAATTTGGTTGTCGTCGCCTGCACCAGGATAGTGATCAGCACCGCCATAAAAGTGACGGAGGCAATAAGATCGGCGTGAGGCGCGCCGGCACCGACGAGCAGCCCCGCCAGCGCCGCGGGAATGACCCCGGTCTCACGCACCCAACACATGAACAGCAGTTCTTTCAACTCCCATTTTGCGCGCCGGTCCGGTAAACAGCACAGGAATACGGTCACCGGCCGCGCAACCAGCATGAATATCGCAATCAGGAGAATGCCGCCCGCCCAGTACTTGCCCAGCAGATGAAAATCGACATGAGTGCCGAGCAAAATAAAAATGAACATGCGCATGATCAGCGATGTGGTACCGATGAATCCCTCAAGCGCTTTCTCTTCGCCCGGCTCCATCCTGAGGCCGAGCAAGTCCTTGTTTCCGATCAACACGCCGGCGATAAACGCCGCCATGTAGCCGCTGGCGCTCACCATATCGGCGCCGAGGTACCCGCCGACGACGACGATCAGCGTCACCAGCGGCATATATTCACGCAGGAACGCGTATTTCTCGTGTGCGATCAGAAACAGAGCGACGCCGCCGATGACCCCTCCGACCAGAATTCCCAAGCCCGCTTCCTGAGCCAGCCGCAATAGCGAGTCATGGACGGAAAACCCGGCGCCCCCGATGACTACCGACATCATTGTCACCGTGACGATCGCACCCATGGCATCGTTGAGCGCCGATTCGCTCATCACCAGGTGCGACACCCGCTCCCGAATCCGTACTTGCTTGAATACCGGCACCAGGGTGGCGGGATCGGTCGACGCGATGACCGCTCCCAGCAACAGGGCCACCATGAGCGGAATGCCGAAAATCCAATGTGCCGCATAACCGACCACGAACATGGACACGACGACGCCGACGGTGGCGATCACGACAAGGCTGATCCAGACATTCTTGAGCACGCGGAGCGCGACCGTCGCGCCACCGTCGAAGATGATGTACGCCGCGCCAAAAATCAGAATAATCTGGTTGAGAGCCGAACCCGTCGGGACTACGATTACGTCAATTTCGGGGCCAAGTATGATTCCGACCAGCAGAAACAGCACAATGTCCGGAACGCGAATTTTGTGCGCAATAAAGCCGGAGATTGAACCACACGCGAGAATCAACCCGATTATAAACAGGACATGCTCGGCGGTCTCAACGGCGTGTGTTGGTTGCACGATTGCTATCTGTAATGACTGAGGGCGATGGATGATCGAAGGCCGTCGCGAAGCCCGGCACTATAGCATCGCTTGATCAGCGTGGAAATATGGCATGTCGAGGGAAACTAGAGCAAAAACGTGACTGTAACCAGCCCCACCACGCTTAGCACCATCGTGTAAGGCAGCGCCATCCAGACCATCCTGCCGTAAGACAGCCGGATCAGAGGCGCCAGCGCCGAGGTAAGCAGGAACAGGAAAGCGGCCTGGCCATTCGGGGTCGCCACGCTGGGGATGTTGGTACCTGCGTTAATGGCAATGATCAAATGGTGAAATTCATTCGGACTCACTGCGCCTGCTGTGAGGGCTGCCTTGGCTTCCTTCAGATATACGGTGGCCACGAAGACGTTGTCGCTGATCACGGATAGTGCGCCATTAGCGACGTAGACCATCGCCAGGCGTGCCTTGTGCTCCAGGCTGAACACCCAGTTCATGATCGGGTGGAAGAGATGGTGCTCATCTATCACTGCTATGACGGCAAAAAAAACCACCAGCAGAGCAGTAAAGGGCAATGCCTCCATGAAAGCGTGACCGATGCGATTTTCTTCGACGACTCCTGTCAGCGCCGTGGTTACAACAAGGAGCGCCAACCCGATCAGGCCGATTTCAGCTACGTGCAAGGCCAGCGCCACAACAAGGAGAACTGCGATGACACCCTGAGTGGCCAGACTTACTTCCAAGCCTGGCCCACGCCTGGCCCGCTGCTCATTCTCGTGATCCTCCAACACCTGGCGCACGGCCTCGGGCAGCTTCGTCCCATACCCGAACCACTTGACCCGCTCCAAAGTTGCGCAAGTGATCAAGCCTGCAACCAGGACCGGAATCGATACCGGCGCTACGCGCAAGAAAAACGCCATGAAATCCCAGTCCGCCGCATGCGCGAGGAGCAAGTTCTGCGGCTCACCTACCAGAGTGGTCATTCCACCCAATGCGGTACCGACCACCGCATGCATCATAAGGTTACGCAGAAAAGCCCGGAATTGGTCGAGATCGGCTCTCGACAGTTCATGGATGGTCGCGTCGTCACGCCGATCGTGCTCATCGTCATCATCCGCGCCAGATGCGGCCTTGTGGTAGACGGCATACATACCACCGACCACCGCAATTATGACGGCGGTGACTGTAAGCGCATCCAGAAAAGCGGAGAGCAGCGCGGCGACGAACGTAAAAATCAGTGAGAGTCGGATCTTGGAACGCACGCCGAGGAGGATGCGCGTGAACAGGAACATCAACATGTCCTGGAGAAAGAACACGCCCGCGACCATGAACATCAGCAGGAGAATGACCGGAATGTTGTGGACTACCTCGTCGTAAACCGCGCCCGGCGCTGCCATGCCGATCGCAATGGCTTCGAGCGCAAGAAGACCGCCCGGACCGAGTGGATAGCACTTGAGCGCCATCGCCAGTGTGAAGATAAATTCGAACAGCAGGATCCAGCCGGCAATAAATGGGCCGAAGAGCCATAGGACGACGGGATTTACGACCAGAAAACCGACAATTGCGGCCTTATACCAGGCCGGCGCTCCGCCCAGGAAATTACGCGCCAGCGCATGACTGTAGCCGCCGTCAAAGTTAATTGACAGCATCAGCCAACCGACTCCAGAGACACTGGCCGCCGCTGGCTTCGTCGATTGCGGCCAGGCGTGCCGCGTGCGCCTCAAGCTCCGCGGCGGTCGCGCGAATCACCTTGAGCGGCGCCTGCGGGCGCGCGACGGGCTGCGCCGCGACGGACAGGCCCGGCTGTGCCGCCGTATCCAGCGACAGCGTCGCCTGGCCACCGGTCATGGCGAGATAGACATCCGCCAGAATTTCGGCATCGAGCAGCGCGCCGTGGTACGTGCGCTGCGAATTGTCGATCTCGTAGCGGTGGCACAGCGCGTCCAGGCTGTTGCGCTGTCCCGGGTGCATGCGGCGCGCGAGCACCAGCGTGTCCAGCACCGAGCAGATCGTGGCGACGTCGGCGACCTCGTGACGCAACAGCTTCAGCTCGTGGTTCAGGAAGCCGATATCGAAAGGTGCGTTGTGAATCACCAGTTCGCCGTCGCGCACAAACGTCAGCAGATCCTCGACCACCTCTGCGAATCGCGGCTTGTCGCGCAGGTCCTCGAGCGTGATGCCGTGCACCTCGACCGCGCCCTCGTCGATCTCGCGGTCGGGGTTCAGGTAGTGGTGAAACGTCTTGCCGGTCAGGCGGCGGTTGACGATTTCGACCGCGCCGATTTCGATGATGCGATGGCCTTCGCCGGTGTCGAGGCCCGTGGTTTCGGTATCGAGGACTATTTGACGCATGTCTGCATTTCGTCTATCGCCTTGTTTGCCAGCGCATCGGCGCGCTCGTTGCCGGGATGCCCGGCGTGCCCCTTGACCCAGTACCATTCAACCTGATGGCGGCCGGCCTGGGCGTCCAGTTCCCGCCACAGGTCTTCGTTTTTGACAGCCGTCCGCGCCGCGGTTTTCCAGCCGCGCTGCTTCCAGTTGGCGAGCCAGGTGGTAATACCGTTGCGGACGTATTGCGAATCCGTATACAGCTTGACCTTGCACGGCCGTTTCAGCGCCTTGAACGCCTCGATCGCCGCCGTCAGTTCCATGCGATTATTGGTCGTGTGCCGCTCGCCGCCGTATAACGTCTTCTCGCGGCCGGCCGCAGACAACAGCACGCCCCAGCCGCCCGGGCCCGGATTACCGCGGCAGGCGCCGTCGGTGTAGATCGTCACCTCGTTCATGACGAGCGCGGCAGACTTCCCGGCGCCGGCTCGACCAGTCCGCCCACCAGCCTGCGCTTGCGCCGCGCGCGCAGCAGCGGCTTGATCGGCGTCAGTGTGGTGACGCGCTTGCGCGCGACGATGAAATAGCCGCCGGCCAGTCGCGGCCAGCAGCGGCGCCCCAACGTACGGGTGAATTCGACCCGGCGCAGCAGCGCGGGGTGTTCGGACGGCAGCCCGTGCAGGTAACGTCGACTATGAATCACTTCAAATCCCAGCAGGCTCAGCCAGTCTTTCATACGCCATTCGCCGATATATTGGCCTGTCGCCCACGGCAATCGCACCGACCGCGCCGGCTTGGCCACGCGCCGCCGGCCGCCCCAAAGGCTCCACGGGTTGAACCCCAGAATCAGCACGCGGCCTTCCCCTACCAGCACGCGCTCGGCTTCGCGCAGCACCGCGTGGGGCGTGCTGCTGCGTTCGAGCGTGTGCGGCAACAGGACGGCGTCGACGCTGTCGGGCGCAATCGCCAGCGCGTGCGGCTCGCTCGTCATGCCGACGGCGGCGCTGCCCTCGTCGGCGCCCGCAACCAGCACACGCCCGCGGATCTTGCTCGCGTCGAGCAATTCCGTGGCATGCCCCCAGGCGCCGACCTGGATGATCCAGTACCCGAACAGCGTCGCGTACACTTCAGCCAGCAAGGCGGCTTCCTCGTCGAGCATCTGGCGCCCGGCGGGACTGTCGAACCACATTGCGAAGTGGTCTTTCAAACTGTCCGTCCGATTGTAATCGCGCCACCGCTTGCGGCCACTATACCGGGCCGTCGCAGTGCGGCCAACCGCCCACCCATCCGGAAATCCCCGCCGACCGCGCCGCGGACGAGCCGCGAACGTTGACCGGCGAGCGTGATCCCGCAAGAATGACTGCGTGGTAACCAGTAGTGCCATACCCGCGTTGCGCGACAACTATATCTGGCTCCTGCGGGGAGATTCGGCGCGTGTCGCCGTGGTCGATCCGGGCGAGGCGCAGCCGGTCGCCGACCGCCTGGCGGCTGAAAGCCTTGAACTCGCAGCCATTCTGGTCACCCACCACCACTGGGACCATACCGGGGGGATCGCCGAATTGCGGGCCCGCCGGGACATTCCCGTGTTCGGCCCGGCCGCCGACGGTATTGCCGGTCTGACCGAGCCGCTCGACGATCATGACCGGTTCGAGGTTCCAGGCGTCGGCTGCACGCTGGAAGCCCTGGCGACGCCGGGCCACACGCGCGGCCAAATCGCGTATTATGGTGCGGATGCGGTTTTTACCGGGGATACCCTGTTCAGCGCCGGCTGCGGCCGGTTGTTCGAGGGAACGGCGGAACAAATGTGGGCGTCGCTCACGCGCCTGAGGGCTTTGCCGCCCGAAACGCGCGTTTATTGCGGCCACGAGTACACGCAACGCAACCTGCAGTTCGCCGCCGCGGTGGAACCCGATAACGACGCCGTCGCCCGGCGACAAAGGTGGGCGGACGACAGGCGCGCGGCCGGCGAGCCGACGCTGCCTTCGACGATCGGCGAAGAAGCGGAGTTCAATCCGTTCCTGCGCGCGGACCGCGAAGCGGTTCGCAACAGCGCGGAGCGGCATTGCGGCCAAACATTGAATGACCCGGCGGCAGTCTTTGCGGCGCTGCGAAGCTGGAAGGATAATTTTTGATGCGACAATTGTTACGCGGTGCCGTGTTGGGCGCCTCCATCGCGTTGCTGCTCGCCGCCGGCGGCTGCAGTCTGATGACCAAACCGCCGGCTCCGGCGGCCGACGACCAGAGTTCGCCGCCACCGGAGGCCGACACGATCACTGCCCTGCCGCCGGTGCAGTGGAAAGATCTCGAAGAAGGCTCGGAACAACAGGCCGCCGCTACCGAGGCGACCGAGCCTGCCGCGCCGACCAGGCCGACCAGCCTCTGGCAGCGGATGCGGAAAAACTTCAGCCTGGCGGACCTCGACAACGACCGCATCGACGCCAAGCTGAAGTGGTACGCCGCGCACCCGGAATATATCGAGCGCGTCGCCCAGCGGGCCAAGCCTTATCTTTATTACATTGTCCAGCAGCTCGACAAGCGCAACATGCCGATCGAAATCGCGCTGCTGCCGGTGGTCGAAAGCGCCTACGATCCGTTCGCCTATTCCCATAGCGGCGCCTCGGGTCTGTGGCAGTTCATGCCGACCGCCGCACACCGGTTCGGGCTGCAGGAGAACTGGTGGTTCGACGGGCGGCGCGACGTTGTCGGCTCGACCCGCGCTGCGCTCGATTACCTGCAGTATCTGTACGGCAAGTTCGACAACTGGCTGCTGGCGCTCGCCGCCTACAACTCGGGGGGCGGCCGCGTCGCCTGGGCGATCAACAAGAACAAGCGCAACGGCGATCCCACGGACTTCTGGCACCTGGACTTGCCCAAGCAGACGCGCGCCTACGTGCCGTGGCTGCTCGCTTGCCGCGACATTATCCAGAACCCCAAGAAATACGGCATCACGTTGCCGGCGATTCCCAACCAGCCCTATCTCGCCAGCGTTCCGATCAGCAAGCAGATCGACATCGCCCGCGCCGCCAGGATGGCCGGCCTGACGCTCGAACAAATGTACCTGCTGAATCCGGGCTACAACCGCTGGGCGACCGAACCCGATCGCGACCAGGCACTGCTGATACCGATCGCGTCGCGCGCCGATTTCGTCGCCAATCTCGCGGCGCTGCCGGCCGACAAGCGCGTCCAGTGGCAACATCACAAGATCGAGCGTGGCGAGACGCTGATTTCGATCGCGCACCACTATGGCACGACCGTCGACGTGCTCAAGAAGGTCAACCAGCTCGACGGGTCGATGATCCGCGCCGGGCAATACCTGATGGTCCCGGACGCGGCGACCAGCCTCGACCAGTACGCTCTGGACGAAATCCGCCACCTGCGCCACGACGAACTGGCGCGGCGCGGCCGTGAGATTCACTACGTCATACGTCCCGGCGACTCGTTGTGGGATATCGGTCAGCGCTACGGCGTGAGCACCCGGCAGCTCGCACGCTGGAACCACATGAGCACGCACGCAACGCTGCAGATCGGCGACAAGCTGGTGGTCTACAGCCACGGCGGCCGGCGGCATCGCCACGGCAAGATCGACTACGTCGTGCGCGCCGGCGATTCGCTCTGGGACATCGGCCAGCGTTACGGCGTTACCATGAACGAACTGGCGAGCTGGAACGACATCAGCCGCAATTCGGTCCTGCACATCGGCGAAAAACTTGCGATCTGGCCGGAGGGCCACCAGGCGAGCGCGCAGACGGTCGCCGCCACCGCACAGGACCTGTTGCGCAAGATTCACTATACGGTGCGTTCCGGCGACTCGTTGTGGTCGATCTCGAACCAGTTCAACGTGGACGTAAACCAGTTGGCGAGCTGGAACTCGCTGTCGCTGGACGATTACCTGCATCCGGGGCAGCAACTGCTGCTGTATGTCAACGAACAAAGCCAGTCGACGCAAAGCTAGCGACGAATCAGGACGGAGTAACAACAAGATGGGTTTTCTAAACGGCAAGCGCGCCCTGATCGTCGGCCTTGCAAGTAACCGTTCGATCGCCTGGGGCATCGCCCAGGCCATGCGCCGCGAAGGCGCGGAGCTCGCCTTCAGCTATCAGGGCGACAAGCTCAAGGGGCGGGTCATCGACATGGCCGCTGAACTCGGCTCCGACAAAGTCTTTCCCTGCGACGTCGGCAGCGACGCTGAAATCGACGCGCTGTTCGGCGGTCTCAAGGACAGCTGGGACGGACTGGACATCATTGTCCACTCGGTCGGTTTCGCGCCGCGCGACCAGCTGGCGGGCCGCTACATCGACTCCGTCACGCGCGAAGGCTTCAAGATCGCACACGACATCAGCGCCTACAGCCTGGCGGCGCTTGCCAAGGTCGGCCGGCCGATGATGCAGAACCGCAATGGCGCGATCCTGACATTGAGCTACCTCGGCGCCGTCCGGTCACTACCGAACTACAACGTCATGGGCCCGGCCAAGGCCAGCCTGGAAGCCAACGTTCGCTTTCTCGCGCACGACCTGGGTCCGGAAGGCATTCGCGTCAACGCGATTTCGGCAGGGCCCATCAAAACCCTCGCCGCGGCCGGCATCAGCGGCTTTCGCGGCATGCTGGAGCATGTCCGCGAGATGGCTCCGCTGAAGCGCAACGTCACCATCGAAGACGTCGGCAATACCGCCGCGTTCCTCTGCTCCGACCTGGCCGCCGGCATCACGGCCGAAACGATCTATGTCGACGCGGGATACAGCAGCGTCGGCATGACGCTCTAAAAAGGCTAAAAGAAGGACTGAGTGCTGAGGACTAAGGACTAAGTCAAGAATTGGGGACACCGTCACTCAGTCCTCAGCACTCAGCACTCAGCCCTCAGCCCTATCCTGTCTAATAGTTGCTGATATTGCTCTGCTGAATGTCGATGTCGGCGTGCTTGCGCAAGTTGGCAATGTACGCGGCCATGTCGGCTTGCGCGTGCCTCTGAGCCAGCCGCCTCACCAGCATCTGCTTGTCGGTGCCGCTGACGGATCCCGGGTCGCCCGGCTTGACCGCCGACAGCGCGTAAACCGCCTGGTCGCCGGAAGCGAGCGTCACCGTACCGACTTCCACCTGCGAGGCGGCCGGCGCGTGCGCGTCAAACGCCGCCTGGACCACCGGCTGCGGCACATCGCTGCCACTGCGGCCGATGAACTTGGCCGGCTGCGCCTTGAGGCCGGCAGCCTTCGCAGCCGCCTCAAGAGATTCGCCCTTGCGCACCGCGGCCGCTATCTTGTCCGCCGCGGCCTGTGCCTGTTTCACTGCTGCCTTGTGCTTCAGCGTCTTGACAATATCCGCCTTGACGTCGGAAAGCGGCTTCAGCTTCGCCGGTTGACGGTTCATGTCGTGCAACACTACCGCATGCGTATCAGCCAGCTTGACCAGGCGATTGTTGCCGTTCTTGTACGCCTCATCGCTGAACGCGGCCGCGCGTACCTTGGGGTTCGACGCAATGCCCTTGCCACTGTTGCGGGTCACGTTGTCGACCTTCTGGATCGGCAGGTTCAGGGCCTTGTGAATCGGCTCCAGCGAATCCGGATGATCGAATGCGAGGTTGCTCAGCTTGTCGCCAAGTTTGAAGAACTCATCCTTCGCCTGCTTCTGGCGGTATTCCTGCGCGAGCTGGTCGCGGACCTCGGCAAATTTCTGCTGGTGCGGCTTGCGCACGCCCTCGAGCTTGATGATGTGGTAGCCGTACTGGCTCTTCACCGGCCCGACCACGTCACCGACTTTCTTGATGCTGAACAGCGCCTTCTCGAACGGCGCGACCATTTCGCCTTTCTGCACCCAGCCCAGATCGCCGCCGTTCTTCGCCGAACCCGGATCTTCCGAATATTTCTTCGCCAGCTTCGCGAAATCGGCGCCGTTATGAAGCTTCTTGAGGATCGACTCGGCCTTTGCCTTCGCCTGCGCGTCGGCCTTCGCGCCCTTGCCATTCGGTGCGATCAGGATATGCGCCGCCTTGCGCTGTGCCTGCTGGACGAACTTCTGCTTCTGCTGCTGGTATAACTCGTGCAACTTGGCCTCTTTGATCGGCACGTTCTTCGCGAGCTTGTCGGCGTCGAGTTCAATGTAGGCGATCGACACCTGTTCCGGCGTCATGAACTCGGACTTGTGATTGTTGTAATAAGCCGTCACTTCGGCATCCGTCGGGTGCGCCTGGTCAAGAAACTGATCCGCCTTCACGGTCACGTACCCAACCTTGCGTTGTTCTTTCGACAGCGCCACGAACTGCCGGAATTCGGCGTCGGTCGCGACTGCGCTCATCGCGAGCCCCTGCTGCAGTTGCTGCACCGCCAGATCCTGACGCATCAAATTTTCGAAATGCTGCGCAGTGTAACCTGCCTGCGTCAGTCGGGCGCGGTAAACATCGACCGAGAACTTGCCGCCGACGCTGAACGCCGGCATCTGGTGAATTTGCGCAACGAGTTCCTGGTCGCTGACCCGGTATCCCGCTTTCAATGCGTGCTGCGTCATCAGCTGGTTGGCAATCAGCCCGTCAAGCACCTGCTTCTTGAGCGTTGCCGGATTCGGCTTGTAGCTTGAGCCGAACATCTGCTGCAACTGCTGGTACCGCGCCTGATAAGCCTTGGAGAAATCCTGGGGCGTGATGTCGCTGCCGTTGACTTCAGCAACGTAGCTGGGCGAAAAGAAGCCGCCGTAGTTGCCGATGCCCCACAATGCGAACGGGATCACGAGGATGATGATGATCACCCACATCAACCAGCCCTGAACGCCCTCTCTCAAACCCTGCAACATGCTCGTACCCTGAATCGGTATATTCGGTGCATATGAAAAAGGGCGCCGGAGCGCCCTTCAGTCAATGGCGGAGTGGACGGGACTCGAACCCGCGACCCCCGGCGTGACAGGCCGGTATTCTAACCAGCTGAACTACCACTCCTTCTCTTGGTGGGTGCTGAGGGATTTGAACCCCCGACATTCGCCTTGTAAGGGCGACGCTCTACCAACTGAGCTAAGCACCCTCACAAAGAACTCGCCCGTGAACGCCGCACATCTGCGCGGCAGCTTTACAGGACGTGCGCCCAGCGAGCGCGCTAGTTTACGGCATCCTTCAGCGCTTTGCCAGCCTTGAAGCCCGGCACATTGCTCGCGGCGATGTTGATCGTCTGCCCGGTCTGCGGATTGCGACCGGTACGCGCCGCACGATGCTTGACCGAGAAGGTGCCGAAACCGACCAGCGACACCTGATCGCCACGCTTCAGCGATTTGCTGATTGCATCGACAACGCCGTCAACGGCGCGGGTCGCATCGGCCTTGCTCAGACCGGCCGAGTCGGCCACGGCGTCAATAAGTTCGGATTTGTTCATAAGGTTATTCCCCTGAATGTGGACTGCCAAATAAAAACTGACTACTCAATCGGCCGCGGCCGCGACGTTTCGGCCCTCTTCTTTTCAACGTCGGCGGCTGTCGGGCGGGCTTTGCAGCCCGAGGTGTTATACCAAGCGCCGAAAAGCCGTGTCAACTGCGCCAGAGCCCGCCAACACTGGACTGGCGGGCTTTTCAGTGCGCTCGCAATGCGTCGGATTCGGTCGGCTGAGCGATCGTCTCACGGTTCTCAATCTCACCCCCATCACCCTCAGAGGCCGCCGCCGGCATCGGAGACCGCTGCAACGCGATCTCGAATACCTGGTCAATCCACTTGACTGGACGGATATTGAGTTTTTCCTTGATATTCGCCGGAATTTCGGCGAGATCCTTCTCGTTCTCTTCCGGAATCAGCACAGTAGCGATACCGCCGCGATGTGCGGCCAGCAGCTTTTCCTTGAGCCCGCCGATTGGAAGCACTTCGCCACGCAGCGTAATTTCACCCGTCATCGCGACATCCGCGCGCACCGGAATATGCGTCAGCGCAGACACCAGCGCGGTGCACATACCCACGCCGGCGCTGGGGCCGTCTTTCGGCGTTGCGCCTTCCGGCACGTGAATGTGCACGTCGAGTTTCTGGTAAAAATCTTCGTCGATGCCGAGCAACGGCGTGCGCGCGCGCACGACTGTCATCGCCGCCTGAATCGATTCCTGCATCACGTCGCCAAGCTGGCCGGTGTGCTGCAACTTGCCCTTGCCGGGCACCGTGGTCGCCTCGATCGTAAGCAACTCGCCACCGACTTCAGTCCACGCAAGGCCGGTGACCTGCCCGATCTGGTCGCGCTCCTCGGCACGGCCGTAGCGGAACCGGCGCACGCCGAGGTAATCGCCGATATTGTCCGGCGTGACGACAACTTTTTCGTTGGACGGGCGCGTCAGCAGATTCTTGACGACCTTGCGGCAGATCTTGGACGTTTCGCGCTCGAGATTGCGCACGCCCGCCTCGCGCGTATAGAAGCGCACGATGTCGCGCAAGCTGTCGGGCTGGATCTCCAGCTCCTCGTCCTTCAGGCCGTTGTTCCTGATCTGCTTCGGCACCAGGTAGCGCTCGGCGATGTTGATCTTTTCGTCTTCGGTGTAGCCCGGCAGACGAATAACCTCCATCCGGTCGAGTAGCGGCGCCGGAATGTTCATGCTGTTGGCAGTGGCGACGAACAGCACGTCCGACAAGTCGAATTCGACTTCGAGGTAATGGTCGCTGAACGTACTGTTCTGCTCGGGATCGAGTACTTCCAGTAATGCGGAAGACGGGTCGCCGCGAAAGTCCATCGCCATCTTGTCGATTTCGTCGAGCAAAAACAGCGGGTTGCGCGTGCCGACCTTGGCCATGTTCTGCACGATCTTGCCGGGCATCGAGCCGATGTAGGTGCGCCGGTGGCCGCGAATTTCGGCCTCGTCGCGCACGCCGCCGAGCGACATCCGGACGAACTTGCGGTTCGTCGCCCGCGCAATGCTCTTGCCGAGCGAGGTCTTGCCGACGCCGGGGGGACCAACCAGGCACAGGATCGGACCCTTGAGCTTCTTGACCCGCTGCTGCACGGCCAGGTACTCGACGATCCGCTCCTTGACCTTCTCCAGGCCGTAATGATCAGCTTCGAGCACCTTTTCGGCGGCTGACAAGTCACGGCGAATGCGACTGCGATTCTTCCACGGCACGTTGGTGAGCCAGTCGATGTAATTGCGCACGACGGTCGCCTCGGCGGACATCGGCGACATCAGCTTGAGCTTCTGCAACTCGGTGCCGGCCTTGGCGCGGACGTCGTTCGGCATACCCGCGCGCTCGATGCGCCTTTCCAGTTCGTCGAGCTCGTTCGGCGCGTCCTCCAGTTCGCCCATTTCCTTCTGAATGGCCTTCATTTGCTCATTCAGGTAGTACTCGCGCTGGCTCTTTTCCATCTGCTGCTTGACGCGGCCGCGGATGCGCTTTTCGATCTGCAGCACATCGATTTCGCCTTCGATCACGCCCATGACATGCTCGAGACGCTTGCGCGGCTCCTGCAATTCCAGCACGCGCTGCTTGTCTTCGAGCTTGAGCGCCATGTGCGCCATGATCGTATCGGCCAGGCGGCCGGGTGCGTCGATGCCGGCGAGCGCCGTGAGAATTTCGGGCGGCACCTTCTTGTTCAGTTTGACGTACTGGTCGAACAGCGACAATGCCGAGCGCATCAGCACATCGATTTCGCGGCCCTCCTCCTCGTCGTGCGCCGTCAGCACGCTGATCTGGGCGGTCAGGTGGTCGGCCGTCAGCAGGTTGAGGACGCGCGCACGATCTGTGCCTTCGACCAGCACCTTGACGGTGCCGTCCGGCAGCCGCACGAGCTGCAGCACGCTCGCGACCGTGCCGACATCGTAGACGTCATCGTCGCCCGGCTCGTCAACCTCAGGGCTCTTCTGCGCGACCAGCAGAATCTGCTTGTCGCCGCGCATCGCCGCATCCAGCGCGACAATCGACTTGTCGCGACCGACGAACAGCGGAATGACCATGTGTGGATAGACCACGACGTCACGCAGCGGCAGCACCGGTAGATGCGCCGTCTGGTCTTCGATAATCTGGGATTGCTTCACTAAAACCTCGGGCGTCCTAGTCGTCGGACGCAGCAAGCGGGGGATTTTCCGTCGCGTACACAATGTACGGCGGACTGCTGCCGTCTACGACGCCTTCATCGATGACCACCTTGGCGACGTTCTCCATCGATGGCAGGTCGTACATCGTGTCGAGCAGCATTTGCTCCAAAATCGTGCGCAGCCCGCGCGCACCCGTCTTGCGTTCCATCGCCTTGCGCGCCGCGGCGCGCAGTGCGTCCTCGCGGAATTCGAGTTCGCAGTTTTCCATGTCGAACAGGCGGCGATACTGCTTGGTCACCGCGTTGCGCGGTTCGACCAGAATGCGCATCAGCGCCGATTCATCCAGCTCGTCCAGCGTCGCGACCACCGGCAGGCGGCCGACAAACTCCGGAATCAGGCCGAACTTGATAAGATCCTCCGGCTCGACGTTGCGCAGCACGTCGCCGACGTTGCTGATCTCGTTCTTGCCCTTGACCTCGGCGACGAAGCCGATGCCAGTGGTTTCCGAGCGGCTGCGGATGATCTTGTCCAGCCCCGCGAATGCGCCGCCGCAGATAAAGAGGATGTTGCTGGTGTCGACCTGCAGGAATTCCTGCTGCGGATGCTTGCGCCCGCCCTGCGGCGGCACCGATGCGACCGTGCCCTCGATCAGCTTGAGCAGCGCCTGCTGCACGCCTTCACCGGACACGTCGCGGGTAATCGAAGGGTTGTCGGACTTGCGCGAAATTTTGTCGATTTCGTCGAGATACACAATACCCGTCTGCGCCTTGTCGACATCGTAATCGCACTTCTGCAACAGCTTCTGGATGATGTTCTCGACGTCCTCGCCGACATAGCCGGCTTCGGTCAGCGTCGTCGCGTCGGCGATCGTGAACGGCACGTTCAGCAACCGCGCAAGCGTGTCGGCCAGCAGCGTCTTGCCCGAACCGGTCGGGCCGATCAGCAGGATGTTGCTCTTCGCCAGTTCAACGTCTTCCTTGCCGCTGCGCGCTTCCAGTCGTTTGTAGTGGTTATAGACCGCGACCGACAGGACCTTCTTGGCGCTCTCCTGGCCGATCACGTATTCGTCCAGAACCGCCTTGATTTCCTTCGGCTTGGGCAGCTTCGACCGCGCGGTTTCGGCCTGCTCGGCCATTTCCTCGCGAATGATGTCGTTGCACAGCTCGACGCATTCATCGCACACGAACACCGAGGGGCCCGCAATCAGCTTGCGCACCTCGTGCTGGCTCTTGCCGCAGAACGAGCAGTACAGCAACTTGCCGTCTTCACTGCCCTTGCCGTGGATGTCGTCTTTCATCATCTACCTCGTGGTTGCGCTAATCCGTTTATAGCATGCGGAACGCGCCACGCAAAATCCGTTTGGCTCCAACAAACGACCGGTCGGCGCGACCTACTTGCCCGCCGCGGGAGGCCGGCTCTCCAGCACCGAATCGATCAGGCCGTATTCGACGGCCTCCTCGCCGCTCATGAAGCGGTCGCGCTCGGTGTCGGCGCGGACCTTTTCGATGTCCTGGCCGGTGTGCTTCGCGATAATCTGGTTGAGCGCGTCGCGTACCCGGAGCATCTCCCGCGCGTGGATCTCGACATCCGACTGCTGCCCCTGGAAACCGCCCGACGGCTGGTGAATCATCACCCGCGAATTGGGCAATGCATAGCGCTTGCCGGCCTGGCCGGCGGTCAGCAGCACCGCGCCCATGCTCGCCGCCATGCCGGTGCACAACGTGCTGACGTGGGGCTTGATGAACTGCATCGTGTCGTAGATCGCCATCCCGGCCGTGACCGACCCGCCCGGCGAGTTGATGTAGAGCTGGATGTCCTTGTCCGGGTTCTCCGACTCGAGGAACAGCAATTGGGCGACGATCAGGTTCGCCATGTGGTCCTCGATCGGCCCGACGATGAACACCAGGCGCTCCTTGAGCAGCCGGGAATAGATGTCATAGGCGCGTTCGCCGCGGGCGGTCTGCTCGACCACCATCGGCACCAGGCCCTGGGCGCGCCCCCAGTCGAACTGGCCGTCAATCCGGCTCTCGTACTTGCTCATGTGTTATCCTCGTCGGCAGTCGTCGGCTGTTCAAGCCCCATCACTTCGGCGAAGCTCGCCGGTTCCTCGGTCACCTCGGCGCGTTCGGTCAGCCAGTCGACCGCCTGCTCCTCGAGCACCAGGCTCTCGACCTGGCGCATCGCGTCGGCATTGGCACGGTAGGCGCGCACCATCTGCTCCGGGTCGTGGTAATCGGCGGCCAGCGACTCCAGCTTCTGCTGCACCCGCTCGGCATCGGCCTTGAACTGCTCGCGCTTGATCAGTTCGCCGATCAGCAGACCCAGCGCCACCCGCTTGCGCGCCCTCTCGTCGAACATCTCGTTCGGCATGTCGGGCGCGGATTCCGGATCCTTGACGCCCATGCGCGCGAGCATTTCCTCGCGCAGGCGCTGGATCTCGTTTTCGACCAGCGCGGACGGCAGTTCTACGGGATTCGCTTCAAATAATTGGTCCAAAAGCTGATTTTTCAACTTGGCGCGAACATTGGCGTCGAGTTCGCGACCCATATTTTCCCGGATCTTCGCCCGCAACGCCTCCACGCCGCCCGACTCGATGCCGAAGTGCTTGAGGAAGGATTCATCGAGCTCCGGCAGACGCCGCTCCGCCACCTGCCTGGCCGTAATGTGGAAATCGGCCTTCCGCCCCGCCAGGTCCTCGACGGGGTAGTCGTCCGGGAACGTCACGTCGATATCGCGCTCCTCGCCCGGACTCATACCTTCAATACCAGTCTCGAAGCCCGGAATCATGCGGCCCTCGCCGAGGACAATGTCGACATTCTCGCCGTGGCCGCCCGGAAACGCCTTGCCGTCGCGGGTACCGTGAAAATCCACCTTCACCTGGTCGCCCGACGCCGCCGCTCGCTCAACCGGCGACCATTCGGCATGTTGCTCGCGCAACCGTTCCAGCATCGCATCGACGTCCGCCGGCTGGATTTCGACCTTGGGGCGGGAGACCTTCAGGTTATCGACATGCTCCAGCGCGATTTCGGGATAGACCTCGAAAACCGCGGTGTATTCGAGATTGGTACCGGGATCGGCCTTGATCTCGTCGATGCGCGGCCCGCCGGCGGGATTCAACTGCTGCTCGGTCACCGCATCCGTCCAGCTCGACTGGAGCAGATCGCGCACCACGTCCTGGCGCACTTCGGCGCCGTATTGTTGCCGTACGACCTTGAGCGGTACCTTGCCGGGGCGAAAGCCTTTCAATTTCGCGCGCTGACCAAGCGACTTCAAGCGGCTGTCCACCTCGCTCTCGACCTTCTCGGCGGGAACCTGGACCTTCATTCGCCGCTCGAGCGCGCCGGTTGACTCTACTGAAACCTCCATGCCGGAAATACCTCTACAAAAATACAAAAAATTTGGGAAATTTGGTGCGAAAGGAGAGACTCGAACTCTCACGGGGGATCGCCCCACCGGCACCTAAAGCCGGCGCGTCTACCGGTTCCGCCACTTTCGCCCGGGGCCTGCGATTCATTATACAGGAGGATACAGGGGATGCCCCCGCCGCGAATCCCCGTTACAATCTTGCCGGTTTGCAGCAGTCCAAAGTCATGATCGAAATCCTGGTGCTTTATTACAGCCGCTATGGTGCAACCGCCGCGATGGCGGAACGCGTCTGCCGCGGAATCGAGGAAGTGGCCGGGGTACAGGCGCGACTGCGGACGGTGCCGCGGGTTTCGGCGGCCTGCGAGGCAGTCGAGGACACCATTCCGGAAACGGGGCCGGTGTATGCGACTCATGCCGACCTGGTCGAATGCGCAGGCCTCGTGATGGGCAGCCCGACGCGCTTCGGCAACATGGCCGCGCCGCTCAAGTACTTTCTCGACGGCACCGCGAGCCTCTGGCTGAATGGCACGCTCTCGGGCAAGCCCGCCGGAGTTTTCACGTCGACGTCCACGCTGCACGGCGGCCAGGAATCGACGCTACTGTCGATGATGCTGCCGCTGCTGCATCACGGCATGCTGATTACCGGCGTGCCCTACACCGAAAGAGAACTCAACACGACCCGCTCGGGCGGCACGCCGTACGGCCCGAGCCACCTGGCCGGCACCGACAGCCGCCTGGCAGTGACGGCGGACGAGGCCGCGCTGTGCCGCGCGCTGGGAAAGCGTATTGCAGAGATCGCCAGCAAGTTGAATACGCCATGATCGCACCGCGAACACTGACATTGGCCGCCATCGCTGCGCTGGGCATCTGGCTGCTGGCGTGGTTCGGCTGGCTGAGTCCGCCGCACACGCTAGCTGCACCGCTTGCGATGGCGCTCTCGGTGCTGCCGCTGGTGATTGTGGCATGGCCCCTGATCCGCGACCGGGCCGCAGCCTACGCCTGGTGCGGATTCATTGCGCTCGGCTACATGGCGCACGCATTGACGGAGATCTTTGCCGGCGCCGCCGATCAGCGGCTGGCGATCGTGGAACTGGTGTTCGTCGCCGTGCTGTTCGTTGCCAGCGGTGCAGCATTGCGCACCCGCCGTGCGCAAATCGCCAGCGAAGAAGGCTAGGTGCTCTTCCCCGAGTCCCGAACCCCGAATCCCGAATCCCGTCCCAGCACATCCTTCACCAGCGGAATCGTCAGCCGCCGCTGTAGCGCCAGCGACGCCTGATCCAGGCGGTCGAGCAGTCGCATCAGCGAGTCGAGGTCGCGCGGCGCGCGGTGCAGCAGAAAGCGTGCCACTTCGTCCGGCAGCGTCAGACCCCGGCGGGAAGCGCGCAGCCGCAGTATCGCGAGCCGTGCGTCGTCGTCGAGCGGCGCAAGGCGCACCACCGGCCCCCATGCCAGGCGCGACTGCCAATCGGCCAGCGTCCACTCGGCCCCGGCCGGCGGCGTCCGGGCGGCGGCCAACAAGGTGCCGGCCGATTCGTGCAGCGCGTTGAAGAGCGTGAACAGCGCGCCTTCCCAGCGCGGCTGTCCGGCAATGCGATCGACGTCATCCACACACACCAGTTCAAAGCGATCCCAGCCCTTGAGCAGGGCCGGGTCGAGGTAGCCGGCATCCGCCAGCGGCAGATAGGCGGCCGTGCGCCCGGCGCCGATCGCGGCGCGGCAGGCGGCTTGCAGCAGGTGGGTCTTGCCGGTTTCGGCCGGCCCCCAGAGGCAGGCGATCGGATAATCCGTCCGTAGCGCCAGGCGCTCGGCAAGCGCCAGGGCTTCGGGTTGGGCTTCGCCATGAAAATCCGCGAACGTGCTGCCGGACTGCAGTCCGACGCCGAGCGCAAGTTGTTCCGGCGCGGTCAAGGTTGGTAGCGGTAGTGCAGCGTCACCGGGCCGGTGTGCGTATCAGCCGTCGGCAATGCAGGTGTCTGCGCCTGCTCGACGTTGCCCAGCAGGGCGCCGAGGCCGATGGTCTGCTTGAGATCGGCGACCGTGCCTTGCGCGCTCACCTTGAACGTGACCTGGTCCCCCGCCACCTGCATCGGCTCGACATTGTTGACGGCGTTCAGCGAACGCAGGTACTTGAGGACGCGCGCGTAGCCGGTGAGATCGGTAATGTCCGAGACGACGATGTCGAGCGCCGGTATCTGCTGGGCGCCAACGCCGGCACGAATGGCAAATTTGCCGGCGTAGATGTCGGCGACGTGCTGAATCGCCGCGGCGGCCACATCGGCCGGTTTGCCGCTTATGCCCTCCCAGTGCATCGTCTGGGCACCTATTTTCAGGGTCCACTGCGTGCCGCCGGCGAGGTTGCCGGCGCCGACCCGGCCGATCAGGATGGCGTCGGGCTGGTAGCGCTGCGAGGCCTGCACGACCGGATCGGTAAAGCCGCCCCAGACGTCGGCAAAGCCGACGTGCGAGCGGTCCTCGATATCCATCAGCGGAAAAATGACGGGGACGCCGCGCGCCGCGGCAGCCTGCTCGACGCTGTGTTCGACTTTGCCGGCC
This sequence comes from Gammaproteobacteria bacterium, assembly GCA_035688265.1. Classification (GTDB taxonomy): domain Bacteria; phylum Pseudomonadota; class Gammaproteobacteria; order Natronospirales; family DASSBR01; genus DASSBR01. The sequence goes on along the minus strand of DASSNE010000049.1, from coordinate 19,248 downwards.
GCCTCGGAACTGACGATGTCACGCTGGCCGTCGCTCTGCTCATACGCGATCCAGACGAGCGTCGCGGGGCGCTCGCTGCCCCAGATCGGCTGATCGGCCGCGCGCAACGCGCGGTCGAGCGCCTGCGGGTCGAATTGCGCCCACAGGTCGAGCGTCGACTGCGCGCCGGGCCCGAACATCGGCTCGTCGGGACCGGGCACGTGGCGCTTGTAACGGTAAGCCTGCAGGTAGTGCTCCGGCTGGCTGACAATGGCGGCGACTTGCGGATCGCCGGGCGCCGTGGCGCTGCCGGTAACTTTGACAATGACCTCGCTCAGAGCGTCCTGCAGCGCTTTTGCGCGCGCGCTTTCGGCCTGGCTGGTGACCGGCACGCTCGCCGAGTACAGGTTTTGCACGACGCTTGCGAGCGCCGGTGCCGGCAGCAGCGCGAGCGCGATCAACAGCGGAACAATGCGCGGCAATGTCACACGAACTCCGGCAGTCATGGGATGCGGTAACATAGCATATTTTGAAAGCGAGCCGGCCATGACTGCCAAGCCTTTGACCTATCGCGATGCGGGTGTCGATATCGACGCCGGCGACGAGTTGATCGAGCGGATCAAGCCTGCCGCGCGGCGTACGCAGCGCCCGGAGGTTCTGGCCGGACTCGGCGGTTTCGGCGCACTGTTCGAGCTGCCGCCGGGGCGTTACAGACATCCGGTACTGGTGTCGGGGACGGATGGTGTCGGCACCAAGCTCAAGCTGGCGATCGAGACCGGCCGCCATGACGGCATCGGCATCGATCTGGTCGCGATGTGCGTGAACGACGTGATCGTGCAGGGTGCCGAGCCGCTATTTTTTCTCGACTATTATGCGAGCGCGCATCTGGATCTGGATGTGGCGACGGCGGTGGTGTCGAGCGTGGTGCGCGGCTGTGAGATGGCCGGTTGCGCGCTGGTCGGCGGCGAGACGGCGGAGTTGCCGGGGCTTTACGCCGGTGCGGATTACGATCTGGCGGGCTTTTGCGTCGGGGTGGTCGAGAAGGACGACCTGATCGATGGCAGCGCGGTTGAGGCCGGCGATGTTTTGATCGGACTGGCGTCGTCGGGCGCGCATTCGAACGGCTATTCGCTGATTCGGAAGGTGCTCGAGGTCAGCGGCGCCGGGCTGGATATGCCGCTCGACGGGCGGCCGCTGGCGGATCATTTGCTCGCGCCGACCCGCATTTACGTGAAGCCGCTGCTTGAGTTGATGAAGCAGGTTCCGGTGCATGCGCTGGCGCATATTACCGGCGGCGGCATTCCCGGAAATCTGCCGCGCGTGCTGCCGGAGGGCTTGGGCGCAGTGCTCGATTCGGGATCGTGGGAACGGCCTGTCGTTTTTGACTGGCTCCAGAAAGCCGGAAACATTGCAGACGACGAGATGTACCGCACGTTTAATTGCGGCCTCGGGATGATCGTTTGTGTTGCGGCCGCGGATGCCGATAAAGCAGTTTCGCTTTTGGCCGATGCTGGCGAAAAGGCCGTCGTCGTTGGGCAAATTGAAGCTCGGCCTGGCGTGGAAATCGGTAGCCGTTAAGGTACTCGCCAAGAGGCGACTGGGTGGCAGTTTCCCAGAACGCCGTGAATACATCCCTGTAGGCTCCGGCGTCGACTTCCTGTCGCCGACGGTCTGGGCAACTGCCACCCAGCCACCTCCACAACCGTTAAATGTAGCCCATGGTTGAAGAAAAAGAATTGCTCCGTCTGGTTGTGATGATTTCCGGGAACGGGAGCAATCTGCAGGCGATTATCGATGCTATCGGGCGTGGCAAAGTAGCTGCCAGGCTTGTGGCCGTAGTAAGTGATAAAGCTGACGCGTTCGGACTTGAGCGGGCACGCAAGGCTGGAGTACCAGCGCAAGTGGTGTCGCCGAAGGATTTTGACGATCGTGCGGCCTGGCAGGCCGGGTTGTTGAAGACGGTTGATTCATTTTCGCCGGGCCTGGTGGTGTTGGCGGGCTTCATGCGGATTCTGGATGATGCCTTTGTGGCGCATTTTTCCGGCCGGATGATCAATATCCATCCGTCGTTGCTGCCGGCGCTTCGCGGGCTGCACACGCATCGGCGGGCGCTCGCGGAGCAGCTCTCACATCATGGGACGAGCGTTCATTTTGTGACGCCGGAACTCGATGGCGGGCCGGTGATTCTGCAGGCGCGCGTGCCGGTTCGGCCCGAGGATGACGAGGCGACGCTGACAGCGCGGGTGCAGGCGGCGGAGCATGTGATTTATCCGCGCGTGATCCAGTGGTTCGCGACGGGCCGCGTGAGGCTGTACGATAACGGGGTCGCGCTGGATGGCGAGGTTGTCGCCACGCCACCGGTCATGGATTTCAACTGATCATGCTGAAACGTATGCTGCCCGCTTTGCTGATTCTGCTCGCTGCGCCTGCGTTCGCGGCACCGGCGGTGTTGCCCGTCCTGCTTCCCTATACCGCCACGTACAGCGTCATCACGCACGGCATTCGCGCGGGCGAGGCGCAGTTCAAGCTGGAGAAGCTGGGCAAGAACCGCTGGCGCTTCAGTTCGGACAGTCATACGACCGGCCTGGTGAGTCTGTTCCGGCACGACCGGATTACCGAGTCGAGTGTCTTTACGATTAACGACGCCGGCGGCTTCGATGCCCGGGAATATCACTACTCGCACACCGGCGATGACGAGCAGACGCAGGACATTCTGTTCGACTGGAACAAAGGTGTCGCCCTCAGCACCTATCGCGGCGACAAGAAGACGATCGATATTCCGAAAGGTGCGAGTGATCCTTTCCTGGCGCAACTCAAACTGTCGCGCCAGGTGGCGGAAGGGATGACGACGGGGCGCTTTCCGGTCGTCAACCGGAACAAGCTCGACGTTTACAACCTGAAGGTCACCGGGCGCGACGGCGTGTCGGTGCCGGGCGGCACGTTCACGGCCGTGCGCGTCGTTCGCGGCGACGCCAAATCAAGCCGCAAGACGATCTTCTGGCTGGCGCCGAAACTGAACTACGTGCCGGTCAAGGTCGAACAGGTGAAGGATGGCGATTCGGTGTTCCGGCTCGAACTGCGCTCCATCGATTTCAAGTGACCGATCACGTTTTCGGCAGCGTGACGCCCCGCTGTCCCTGATATTTCCCGCCGCGATCCTTGTACGAGGTTTCGCACACTTCGTCCGATTCAAAGAACAGCATCTGCGCGACGCCCTCGTTGGCGTAGATGCGCGCCGGCAGCGGCGTTGTATTGGAGAATTCGAGCGTCACGTGGCCTTCCCACTCCGGTTCCAGCGGCGTCACATTGACGATGATGCCGCAGCGCGCGTAAGTCGACTTACCCAGACACACCGTCAGCACGTTGCGCGGAATGCGGAAGTATTCGACCGTGCCGGCGAGCGCAAATGAATTGGGCGGAATGATGCAGACCGGCCCCTTGAAGTCGACGAAGCTGTTGGCGTCGAAGTCTTTCGGATCGACCACCGCTGAGTTGATGTTGGTGAAGATCTTGAATTCGTCGCCGCAGCGTACGTCGTAGCCGTAACTCGACGTGCCGTAGGAGACGATCCGGCCGCTTCCGTTGGCACGCACCTGCCCCGCTTCGAACGGTTCGATCATGCGGTGCTCTTCGGCCATGCGCCGAATCCACTTGTCGGACTTGATGCTCATTGGCTCCCCTTCGGGTCGTGGGTTAGTGGCCGCTTACCACTGACCACTGACCTACTCTTCGATGATATTCGGAAAGGCCGCCGGCGCGGTTTGCGCCAGTTGCGCCGCCGCGCGCCGCGCGAGTGCGCGGTAGGCGCGGGCAATGTCGCCGTCGGGTTCGGCGATGACGGTCGGGCGGCCGCCGTCGGTCTGTTCGCGGATGCGCAGGTCGAGCGGCAGCGAACCCAACAGCGTCGTCCCGTTTTCGTCGGCCAGCCGCTGGCCGCCGCCCGCGCCGAAAATCGGCTCTTCGTCGCCGCACTTCGGGCAGATCCAGGTGCTCATGTTCTCGATGATACCGAGGATGTTGACGTCCACCTTCTCGAACATCTTGAGCCCCTTGCGCGCGTCGAGCAGCGCGATCTCCTGCGGCGTGGTGACGATGATCGCGCCGCTGACCGGCACGCGCTGCGCGAGCGTCAATGCAATGTCGCCGGTGCCCGGCGGCATGTCGATGATCAGGTAGTCGAGGTTGTCCCAGTTGGTGTCGTTGAGGAACTGCATCAGCGCCTGCGTGACCATCGGCCCGCGCCAGATCATCGGCGTGTCCTGGTCGACCAGGAACCCGATCGACATGCATTGCAGGCCGTGGCCGACCAGCGGATCGATGTGCTTGCCGTCCGGGCTGGTCGGGCGTTCGCCCTCGAGGCCCAGCATGCGCGGCTGACTCGGCCCGTAGATGTCGGCATCGAGCACGCCCACGTGCGCGCCTTCGGCCGCCAGCGCGAGCGCCAGGTTGACGGCAACCGTCGACTTCCCGACACCGCCCTTGCCGGACGCGACGGCGATCAGGTTCTTGACGCCCTTGAGCGGCTGCAGCTTGCCCTGCACCGCGTGCGCGCCGATGTCCCAACCGATCTCGACCCGACCGGCGGACAGGCCGGCGGCGGCGAGCCGCTCGCTAACCCATTCCGCGAGTGCATCGCGTACGCCGGCCGCCGGAAAGCCGAGGACGAGCTTGACGCCCGGCGGATCGCCGTCGGCAATCTCGATTCGATCGACCGCGGCGGACAAATCGATGTCGAATTCGGGCGGCGTGGCGCCCGCCATCGCCGCCGCCACCGCGTCGGTAGTTAATCGCATTTTGGTTCCGGTAAAAGGGTTAGTGGTCTTTCAAAAGACCACTAGTTTATCATTGCCGCAGGTAGCGGTTTATGACATAGGTCAAGCGCTCGGCGGTTTGCGGCCCCGGCAGGCGCGCGCGGATGATGCCGTGACGATCGACGATCAGCGTCACGGGCACCCCTGTCAGGCCGAAGTGCTGCCGTACCCAGCCGGTGTCGGCGACCAGCACCGTGTAGGCGATGCCGTGCCTGGCAATGAAGTCGGCGAGCTGCTTGGGGGTACCCGAGTCGACGGCCACACCGACGATGCGCACGCCAAAGCGACGCCAACGCTGGTTGACCGTCTCGAGGGCCGCGATTTCCTCGCGGCACGGCTTGCACCAGCTCGCCCAGAAGTTGATGACCGTCAGTCGCGCGCCCTCGCTGCGCAACGGCACGAGCTGGCCGGCGACATCCGGCAACTCGAGTGCCGGCAACGGCGCGCCGACGTGTGCCGCGGCGAGCACGGGGGCTGCCGCGAGCAGGCCCAGCAGCCCCAGCAGCGCTCTGACACGGCCTCGGCCGCTATGGCATAATCCGCGTTTGCTCAATTCGCCTATTCCCATGCGAGACATTCTCGTCACCAGCGCCCTGCCCTACGCCAACGGGTCGATCCATATCGGCCACATGCTCGAGCACATCCAGACCGACATCTGGGTACGCTTCCAGAAGCTGCGCGGCGAGCGCTGCATTGCCGTCTGCGCCGACGACGCCCACGGCACGCCGATCATGCTCAGGGCGCAGCAGGAAGGTATCACACCGGAAGCATTGATCGAGCGCTCGGGGGAAGAGCATCGCCGCGACTTCGCCGACTTCATGATCGGCTATGACAATTATTACACGACCCATTCTCCCGAAAACCGGGAACTCGCCAACCGGATCTACCAGGCTCTGAAGGACGGCGGCCACGTCGTCGAGCGCACGATTTCGCAGGCCTACGACGTCGAAAAGCAGATGTTCCTGCCGGACCGCTTCATTCGCGGCGAGTGCCCGCGTTGCGGCACGGCCGACCAATATGGCGATTCGTGCGAAAACTGCGGCGCGACCTATTCGCCCAGCGAACTGAAAAACCCGCTGTCGGTCGTTTCCGGCACGCCGCCGGTCGAAAAGGAATCGGTGCACTACTTCGTGCAGCTTTCCGACTTCGAGACCATGCTGAAGGAATGGACCCGCGGCGGCCACGTGCACGAGAGCGTGCGCCGCAAGCTCGACGAGTGGTTCGAGGCCGGGCTGAAGGATTGGGACATCTCGCGCGATGCACCTTACTTCGGCTTCGAGATCCCCGACGCGCCGGGTAAATACTTCTACGTGTGGCTGGACGCGCCGATCGGCTACATGGCGAGCTTCAAGAACCTTTGCGAGCGCACGCCGGGGCTGGACTTCGACGCCTTCTGGGGCGCCGACAGCCAGGCCGAGCTGTACCACTTTATCGGCAAGGACATCATCTATTTCCACGCGCTGTTCTGGCCGGCGATGCTGTCCGCCGCCGGTTTCCGTACGCCCACCGCCCTCTTCGCTCACGGCTTCCTGACCGTCGACGGGAAGAAGATGTCCAAATCGCGCGGGACTTTCATTCAGGCGCGGACCTACCTCGACCACCTCGATCCGGAATACCTGCGCTACTACTTTGCGGCGAAGCTCGGGCCGGGCCTCGACGACATCGACCTCAGCCTCGACGACTTTCGCCAGCGCGTCAACAGCGATCTGGTCGGAAAGCTGGTCAATATCGCCAGCCGCGCTGCCGGCTTTATTCATAAAGGCTCGAAGAGTCGGCTGGCCGACACGCTGATGGACCCGGCGCTGTATGCAGACTTCGTGGCCGCGGCCGACGGCATTGCCATGGCTTACGAAAACCGCGAGTTTTCGCGCGCGGTGCGCGAAGTGATGGCACTCGCCGATCGCGCCAATGCGTTCGTCGACGAGCATAAGCCCTGGCAGCTCAACAAGGATCCGGGCAAGGCCGACCAGGTGCAGGCCGTGTGCACGCAGGCGCTCAACCTGTTCCGGGTGCTGGCGATTTATCTCGCGCCGGTGCTGCCTGCGCTGGCGGAAAAGGCGGCGCAATTTCTCGACGTCGAGCCGTTCCGCTGGTCGCACCTCGACAAACCGCTGCTTGGCACCCGGATCAACCCGTTCAAACCGATGATGCAGCGCATCGACCAAAAGGATGTTCAGGCCATGATCGACGCCTCGAAGGAAGACCTGCAAAAGCAGCCGGCCACGATGAAAGCAGAGCCGGATACCGCCGAAATCAATATCGACGACTTCGCAAAAGTGGATTTGCGCGTGGCACGCGTGGTCAGCGCCGAACACGTCGAAGGCGCCGACAAGCTGCTCAAGCTGACGCTCGACGTCGGCGAATTGGGTACGCGCACGGTGTTCGCCGGCATCAAGGCCGCCTACGAACCCGACGCGCTGAAAGACCGGCTGGTGGTACTGGTCGCCAACCTCGCGCCGCGCAAGATGCGCTTCGGCATATCCGAAGGCATGGTGCTCGCGGCCGGGCCCGGCGGCAAGGACGTGTTTCTGCTGCAATCGGACGCCGGTTCCGAACCGGGAATGAAGGTCAAGTAGGATATTGCCGTCCGCGCAAGACATCGACCGACTGCTGCCGCAGACGCAATGCGAGCGCTGCGGTTACGGGGGCTGCCGGCCCTATGCCGAAGCGGTCGCCGCAGGCGACGCCGACATCAATCGCTGTCCGCCGGGCGGTGACGCCGTCATCGCCGCACTGGCCGAGCTGACCGGGCGCGAAGCGAAGCCACTCGACCCCGAGTGCGGCGGACCGCTTGCGCCCACGGTCGCCGTGATCGACGAAGAAATCTGCATCGGCTGCACCCGCTGCATCCAGGCTTGCCCTGTCGATGCCATCGTCGGCGCGGCCAAGCTGATGCACACCGTCATCGCCGCCGAATGCACCGGTTGCGAGCTTTGCCTGCCGCCCTGCCCGGTCGACTGCATCGATATTGTGCCGGCACAAGCGCGCATCGCACTGGTAGCCGAACCGGATGAACCCGACGCGGTTGAAGCCGTCCGCCGCCGCCATGTGCCCCCGGCCGAGCGCCGGGCGGCGGATCATGCGCGGCGACGATTCGAGGCGCGCGCAGGACGATTGCAGGCTGAGCAGGAAGCGCGCAACGTCCGCCGGCGCGACCGTGAAGCCACGCGCACGGCGGCGGCGCGACGCCGCGAAATCGAGGCCATGGTCGCGGCCGTTCGTGTCCGGCGCAGCGAGCGGCATCCATGAACGCGACCAAGCGTCGCGAAATCTTTGCGCGGTTGCAGCAGGCAATCCCCGCACCGACGACCGAACTCGTCTACAGCAACGACTACGAGCTGCTGGTCGCCGTTATCCTGTCCGCGCAATCCACCGACCGCGGCGTCAACCTCGCCACCCCCAGGCTTTTCAAGGTCGCGAACACGCCGAAGCAGATGGTAGCGCTCGGCGAAGACGGGCTGAAGACTTACATCAACACCATCGGTCTGTACAACAGCAAGGCGAAGAACATCATCGCGATGTCGAAATTGCTGCTGGAGCGGCACGATGGCCACGTGCCGAAGACGCGTGAGGAACTGGAGGCACTGCCGGGCGTCGGACGCAAAACGGCGAACGTCGTATTGAACACCGCATTCGGGGAGCCGACGATTCCGGTGGACACGCACGTATTCCGCGTCGCCAATCGGACCGGCCTGGCACCCGGCAAGACGCCGCTCGCGGTCGAAAAGGCGCTGCTCAAATTCGTGCCGGACGAATACAAGCCGAACGCGCACCACTGGCTGATCCTGCACGGCCGCTACACCTGCGTGGCGCGCAAGCCGAAGTGTCCGCAGTGCGTCATCGAGGATTTTTGCGAATACCGGCGCAAGACGACCGAGATTTGAAAATCTGAAATAATGTCCCTGTCGAAGCAGTGGGAAGGCGTTCATGGCTGAGCAGCCGACCGTAGAATATTTCCGCACCCAGAACCGCATGTATCCGTGGTTGATTGCCGCTGCCATCCTGTTTGCGGGCGCGTACATGCTGGCGATGTTTACCCACGCCATGGTCTGGGCGGTACTCGCATTCGTCGCCGGCCTGGCGATCGGCGGTCTGGGCGTCAAGTATGTCCGGCAGCCGGCGGCGCGGCTTGCCGACGGCGCCATCGCGCTGTCCGACCCGCGCGGCCTGTCACTCGGCATGCAGGTCTATTCGCTCAAGCAGGTCAGGCGCGTGGCGGTCATTACGGACAGCCAGGGCGCCGCGAACAAGCTGCAACGCGGCGTCCTGATGGTCAACCTGACCGGCGTGCCGCCGGAGCGCGTCGAAGATTTCGTGCGCGAAATCCGCGCGCGCGACATCCATATCGGCTGAATGCTCCTTCTGATCGTTCCACTGCTCTGGGCGGTGCTCTGGGCACTGCTCGCCATCGTGATTTGCGCCGCCGCGGGCATCGGGCCGCACGATCCGCGGTTATGGTGGTATATGGCCGGTATCTTCTTCGGCGGCGGCTTTGTGCTGCCCGGACTCGGCATCGGCATCTGGATCAAGCTAAAAAAGCACAAGGGTAAGGCCGGGTAACAGCCGCCCCGCGCGCGGGCTACACTGGCGTCATGGCGCAAGTCCCGGTAGACAAAGGCGACAGCACGTTCGCGCTGCTGTCGGAAGGCTACAATTTCATTACCAATCGCTGCGCGCGGTATCGGACCGACGTGTTCCAGACACGGCTCATGCTGCGCAAAGTGATTTGTGCCAGCGGGCCGGAAGCAGCCGGGATCTTCTACCACCCCGACCGGTTCACGCGCCGCAAGGCGATGCCGCCGAGCGCGCTCAAGCTGCTGCAGGACAAGGGCAGCGTCGAGTTGCTGAGCGGCGAGGCGCACCGTCATCGCAAGCAGATGTTCATGTCACTGATGACAGCGGAGCGGATGGCGGAACTGGCGGAATCGGTGGCTGCCGACTGGCAGGCGCAGATGGCCCGCTGGCAGGCGATGGACACGGTCGTGCTGCACTACGCGGTGCAAGGCATTCTCTGCCGCGCCGTCTGCCGGTGGTCGGGTATCGAATTGACGCCGGCACAAGCCGATGCGCGCACACGCGAGTTTGCGGCCATGATCGACGGCGCCGGCTCGGTCGGCCCCCGCAACTGGCGCGCGACGAGCCTTCGGCGCCGTTCCGAAAATTGGGCGCAGCAGATTATCGAGGCGCTACGGGCCGGGCGGTTGCAGGCGCCCGAAGACAGTGCCGCGCGGGTGATTGCGCTGCATCGCGAACTGAACGGCAATCTCATGGACGTGAAAGTCGCGGCAGTGGAACTCATCAACGTGCTGCGGCCGACGGTTGCCGTCGCCCGCTTCGTGACTTTCGCCGCGCTGGCGCTGCACGAACATCCGCAGTATCGCGAACCGATAGCGGCCGGAGACGACGGCGCGCTCGAGAACTTCGTTCAGGAGGTTCGCCGCTTCTATCCGTTCTTTCCCCTGATCGGGGGACGCGTGCAGGCCGAGTTCGAATGGCGTGGGCATCATTTCGAACAGGGCGAATGGATGCTGCTGGATTTATACGGCACCAACCATGACAGCCGCACGTGGCATGAGCCGGACCGTTTTCTTCCGGAGCGGTTCGGCCGGTGGCAGCCGAACCCGTTCAACTTCATCCCGCAGGGAGGCGGCAACCACGAGCGCGATCACCGCTGCCCCGGCGAATGGATTACGATCGAACTCATGAAAACCATGATCCGCATGCTGACGAGCGCAATGCATTACGAGGTGCCGGAGCAGGACCTTGAGATCGATTTGACGCGACTCCCGGCGATACCGGCAAGCCGCTTCGTGATCAGCCATGTCCGCCACGCATAATCTTTTCGACGCGCTGCCGGAAGAGAGCATCGAGCGGCTCGCCGACGGCATCGCGCGCCTGCCGGGATTTGCCCGCACAGAAGAATTGACCGACCCCCTCAACCGGATCATGGAAGCCGCGCCGCTGCGTCACATGCGTACGCCGGGCGGGCAGCTCATGTCGGTCGCAATGACCAACTGCGGCGCGTTCGGCTGGGTTTCCGATCGTCGCGGCTATCGCTACTCGCCTGTCGATCCGGACTCCGGCAACCCGTGGCCGGACATGCCGGCCTCATTTCAACGGCTTGCAACTGCGGCCGCGAACGCGGCCGGCTTCAGCGGTTTCGCACCCGATGTCTGCCTGATCAATCGTTACGAGCCCGGCACCCGGCTGAGCCTGCACCAGGACCGCGACGAGCGGGACTTCAGCCAGCCGATCGTGTCGGTGTCACTGGGCCTGCCGGCGACCTTCCTGATCGGCGGCCTGGAGCGTCGCGGACCGACGCGCCAACTCCGGCTGTTCGACGGCGACGTAATCGTCTTCGGCGGCCCCGCGCGACTCATCTACCACGGCGTCAAACCGGTTGAAGAGGGCGAAGATCCGCTGCTCGGTTCATGCCGCATCAACCTGACATTCAGGAAGGCCAGCTAGCGGTCCGTCCAGAACGCTCAGGCGGTCTGCGGCGCCACAGGGGCGGCACCGCCGACCAGGCCGCCCAACAGGAACATCACGACCAGTTGAACGATCCAGCCGAGGAAACACACGCCGACAGCTCGCCAGGTGCTGTTGTAATCGAGCGCCTGACGCACCCCTATGACCATTGCGATCAGCATCCAGATGTTGCCGATCGCCATGAAGATGAAGCCGATGCCTGGAATGATGCCGAGCACGCGAATCAGCCCCGGCGAGCTGGAAAACCCGATGGTGCGCAGCAACTGCCCCATGTCGGCGCGGGTTTGCGGCTCGGGCAGCAGCTTGGCGCCGATCAGGTAGACCAGGCCCGCCCAGATAACCCAGCCGATCAGGGCAGCGATCGCGGTGAAAATGAAACCGGCGCCGCCCGCATAATAAATTCCACCGATACCGGCGGCGATGCTGGCGAGAACGACAACCGCCGCCGCCTGCGCCGTCGCGCCACGATCGGCCTCCACTTCCTCATAAAGCGCGGGATCTAGCCTGGCGGCGCGGACCATACGCTGGATAAAACCTGTCGCCATTTCTGAATTCCTTTGTCGCCACGGAACAGCTCTAGCCGCTTGAACCATAGCACAAGCGCGGAATTCAGCGTTTCTTCGGCACGTACAGGTCGGTCAAGGTGCCTTCAAACGCTTCCGCCGCCATCGCAACGGTCTCGGACGTGGTCGGGTGCGGATGGATGGTCAGCGCGACGTCGGCCGCGTCGGCACCCATTTCAATCGCCAGCGCCAGCTCCGAGATCAGGTCGCCGGCACCCGGACCGGCGATGCCGGCGCCAATGATGCGGCCGTCCTTGTTGTCGAAATAGATTCGCGTCACGCCGTCATCGCGGCCCATCGCCAGCGAGCGGCCGTTTGCCGCCCACGGAAACTCGCCGATGCCGAAGTCGATGCCCTGCTCCTTCGCTTCCGCTTCCGTCAGGCCGACCCAGGCGATTTCCGGATCGGTGTATGCCACCGACGGAATGACGCGCGCGTCGAACGCAGACTTTTCACCCGCCGCGACTTCCGCCGCGACCTTGCCTTCGTGCGTCGCCTTGTGCGCGAGCAATGGCGCCTTGGTTATATCGCCGATCGCGAAGATGTGGTCGACGTTGGTGCGCTGCTGCTTGTCGGTGGGAATGAAACCGCGCTCGTCGACCCTGACGCCGGCCTTGTCCGCGCCGACCCGGCCCCCGTTCGGGCGTCGTCCGACGGCGACCAGCACCCTGCCATAGACCTGCGGCTTGGGCGCGTCCTTGCCTTCGAAGCTGACCTTGATGCCCTGCTTCGTGACTTCGACCTTGCTGACTTTCGTGTTCAGCAGAATGTTCTCGTAGCGCTTGCGGATGCGCTTTTCGAGCGGCTTGACGATGGCGCGATCGGCGCCGGGCATCAACTCGCCGGTCATTTCGACAACCGAAATCTTGACGCCGAGAGCATCGTAAACCGTTGCCATTTCCAGGCCGATGATGCCGCCGCCGATGACCAGCATCCGCTCCGGCAACTCCTCAAGTTCGAGCGCGCCGGTGGACGTCATGATGCGCTTGTCGTCGGGCAGGTTCGGCAACATGGCGGCTTCCGAACCGGCCGCGATGATCGCCTTGTTGAAGCGAATCACTGTCTTGCCGTCGCTGCCGTCAACCGCGGCGTGATGCGGAGAGACGAACTGCCCGGTGCCACGAACGACGCTCACCTTGCGACGCTTTGCCAGCCCGACGAGGCCGCCGGTCAGTTTGCCGACGACGCTGTTTTTCCACTCGCGCAGCGCGCCGGTGTCGATCTTCGGCTCGCCGAACTTCACGCCGTGGTCGGCAAAAAAGTGCGTCTCCTCGATGACCTTGGCGACATGCAGCAAGGCTTTCGAGGGAATGCAGCCGACATTCAAACAAACGCCGCCCAAACTGTCGTAGCGCTCGACCAGCACGGTCTTCTGGCCGAGATCGGCGGCGCGAAACGCGGCGGTGTAGCCACCGGGCCCCGAACCCAGTACCAGCACATCGCATTCAATATCGACATCGCCCTGGTATTCGTCGGCTTGCGGCTCGGGTCGGGATTCCTGTTTCGGCTCGTCCTCGCGTTGTCCGGGCGCTTCATCCGGTTTCTTTTCCGGCTCGACTTCTTCGGCAGCGGGCTCCTCATCGCCTGCTTCGGCGACTTCCACCGTCAGAATGACGTCGCCTTCCGACACCTTGTCATCGGTTGAAACCTTGACCGACTTGACGGTGCCGGCATACGGCGATGGCACGTCCATTGCCGCCTTGTCGGTCTCAAGTGTAATCAGCGCGGTTTCTTTTTCGATTTTGTCGCCTTCGGCGACCATGACGTCGATGACATCGACATTCTCGAAATCGCCGATATCGGGGACTTTGATTTCTTTGGTGTTCGCCATTTAAAAGATCAGACCTTTCATCGTTTCCAGCGTCTCCGCCAGGAAGCGCGTAAAGCGCGCAGCACTCGCACCATCGATCACGCGATGGTCGTAGGACAGCGACAGCGGCAGAATAGTGCGCGGCACGAACTGGCCGTCCTGGAACACCGGCTTCACCGAAGACCGCGACACGCCGAGGATCGCGACTTCCGGCGCATTGATGATCGGCGTGAAATAAGTTCCGCCGATGCTGCCGAGGCTGGAAATGCTGAAGCAGCCGCCCTGCATGTCGTTGGCGGTGAGCTTGCCCTTGCGCGCCTTGTCGCTCAGTTCGCCCAGCTCCGCGGCAATCTCGATCAGATTCTTCTGATCCGCGTTGCGAATCACCGGCACCACCAGCCCGCCGTCGGTATCGACCGCAAAACCAATGTGGAAGTACTTCTTGTAAATCAGCGTTTCGCCGTCGCTATCCAGCGAGCTGTTGAAATCCGGGTATTCCTTCAGTGCCGCGACACAGGCCTTGATCAGGAAAGCCAGCGGCGTGAGCTTGGCGCCGTGCGCCTCCGCTTCCGGCTTGAGCGCCTTGCGCACCGATTCCATCGCGGTGATGTCCGCGTCATCGTGCTGCGTGACGTGCGGCAGATTGACCCAGCTCGCATGCACGCGCGGACCGGAAATCTTCTTGATGCGGCTGAGCGGCTTGCGCTCGACTTCGCCGAACCTGGCGAAGTCGACGGTCGGGATCGACGGCAATGCGCCGCCCGCGCCGCCGCCCCCCTGCAGCATCCGCTTGACGAAGTCCTTGACGTCTTCGTGAGTGATGCGGTTCTTGCGCCCGGACCCTTCGACGCGGCCGAGATCGACGCCCAGCTCACGCGCGAATTTGCGCACCGACGGGCCGGCGTGTGCCTGGCCGAACGTCTTTTCGTCGATCGGCGGCAATTCGCCCGGCGACGGTGCTCTGCGCGGTGCCGGCTTCTGCTTTGCCGGCGCCTCTTGCTGCTTGGGCTGCCCGGTGTCTTCCTTCTTCGGTTCCGGTTTCTCTTCTTCGGCGGACTTTTCAGCTTTTTGCTCTTCCTTGCCTTCTTCCTCTGGCGCTTCCGCCGCCGCCTCTTCGGCTTCTTCGATGATCGCGATCACGTCGCCCTGCGACACCTTGTCGTCGGTCGACACCTTCAGCGATTTGATCGTGCCGGCGTACGGCGACGGGACGTCCATCGCCGCCTTGTCGGTTTCCAGCGTAATCAGCGCGGTCTCTTTTTCGACCTTGTCGCCCTCGCTGACCATGACTTCGATCACGTCGACGCTCTCGAAATCGCCGATGTCAGGGACTTTGATTTCTTTCGTATTCGCCATTGGTTCGTCCCGCCCCTGGTTAAACCGTAATCGGGTTCGGCTTGTCGGGATCGATGCCGTACTTCTTGATCGCCTCGGCCACCGTCTTGCGCTCAACCTTGCCTTCGTCGGCCAGCGCGGACAAAGCCGTCACGGCAATCCAGTGCCGGCTGACTTCAAAGAACTCGCGCAGGTTTTCGCGCGTGTCGCTGCGGCCGTAGCCGTCGGTGCCGAGCGTGTAATACGGCGCCGGCACGAACGGGCGAATCTGCTCGGAGTAGCTGCGAACGTAGTCGGTCGCCGCAATCACCGGGCCTTCGCGACCCTTCAGCCGCTCCGTCACGAAAGCCTCCTTCGGCTCCTCTCCCGGATGCAGTCGGTTCCATCGTTCGATGTCGCGCCCGTCGCGCGTCAGTTCGTTGATGCCCGGCGCGCTCCAGATGTCTGCCGCGACCTGCCAGTCGTTTTTCAGCAGCTCCGCCGCCGCGATCGCTTCACGCAGAATCGTGCCGGAGCCCAGCAACTGGACACGCAGCTTGGCCTTCTTGTCGCCTTCCTGGAACAGGTACATGCCGCGGATGATGTCATCTTCCACGCCCTCCGGCATCGGCGGATGGACGTAGTTCTCGTTCATCATCGTGATGTAGTAGTAGCAATCTTCCTGGTCGACGTACATGCGCCGCAAGCCGTCCTGCACGATGACGACGAACTCGTAGAGGAATGTCGGGTCGTAGCTGCGGCAGCTTGGCACCACCGAGAAATACAAGTGGCTCTGGCCGTCCTGGTGCTGCAAGCCTTCGCCATTCATCGTCGTGCGGCCGGACGTGCCGCCGAGCAGGAAGCCGCGCGCGCGCATGTCCGCCGCCGCCCAGCAAAGGTCGCCGACGCGCTGGAAGCCGAACATCGAATAGAATGCAAAAAACGGAATCATCGGCGTGTCGTGCGTGCTGTAGCTCGTCGCCGCGGCGATGAAGGACGACATCGCGCCGGCCTCCGTAATGCCTTCCTCCAGAATCTGCCCCTTCACGTCCTCGCGATAAAACGCGAGCTGCCCCGCGTCGGTCGGATCGTAAAGTTGTCCTTCCGGTGCATAGATGCCGATCGAGCGGAAAAAGCCTTCCATGCCGAACGTGCGCGCCTCGTCCGGAATAATCGGCACGATGCGGTCGGCGATGTTCTTGTCGCGCGTCAGCACCTGCAGGATGCGCACAAACCCCATCGTCGTCGACATCTCGCGGTCGCCGCTGCCATCGAGCAGCTTGCGGAACGCTTCAAGATCGGGCACCTGCAATGTGCTCGACTTCTCGCGCCGCGCCGGCAGATAGCCGCCGAGATCCTTGCGCCGCTCCTTCAGGTAGCGCATCACTTCCGAGCCGTCGTCCGGTTTCAGGAACGGCAGTTTCAGCGCCTCCTCGTCGGACAGCGAAATCTCGAAGCGGTCGCGGAATGCGAGAATCTGCTCGTCGTTCATCTCCTCGCTCTGGTGCGCCGTCATCATTCCCTCGCCGGCCTCGCCCATGCCGTAGCCCTTGATGGTCTTGGCGAGAATGACGGTCGGCTGGCCCTTGTGCTGCGATGCCGCGGCGTAGGCCGCGTACACCTTCTGCGGATCGTGGCCGCCGCGATTCAGCCGCCAGATATCCTCGTCCGTGTAATTGGCGACCATCTCCTTGAGTTCGGGATATTTGCCGAAGAAGTGCTCACGCGTATAGGCGCCGCCGTGTGCCTTGAACGCCTGATACTCGCCGTCGACGCTCTCCTCCATGCGTTTTAGCAGCAGGCCCTTCTCGTCCTGCGCGAGCAGCGGATCCCAGCGCCCGCCCCACAGCACCTTGATCACGTTCCAGCCGGCGCCATGGAAGCGGCCTTCCAGTTCCTGCACAATCTTGCCGTTGCCGCGCACCGGGCCGTCCAGGCGCTGCAGGTTGCAGTTGATCACAAAGATCAGATTATCGAGCTTTTCGCGGGCCGCAACATCGATCGCCCCGAGTGTCTCCGGCTCGCCGGTCTCGCCGTCGCCGATGAAGCACCAGACCTTGCGGTTCGACGTCTTGGCGATGCCGCGGTTTTCGAGGTACTTCATGAACCGTGCCTGGTAGATCGCCGTTATGGGCCCCAGACCCATGCTGACGGTCGCGAACTGCCAGAAGTCCGGCATCAGCCACGGGTGAGGGTAGGACGAAATGCCCTTGCCGTGCGTTTCCTGGCGGAAGTTCTTCAGATTCTCCTCGGACAGCCGGCCTTCGAGAAACGCGCGCGAATAAATGCCTTCCGACGAATGCCCCTGGAGGTACAGCAGGTCGCCGCCGTGACCTTCGGACGGTGCATGGAAGAAATGATTGAAGCCGACTTCATACAACGTCGCGGCCGACTGGTAGCTGGCGATATGGCCGCCGAGCCCCTTGCCGCTACGCCTCGCGCGCACCACCATCACCATCGCGTTCCAGCGAATCAGCGACCGTACCTGCCGCTCGAGTCGCTGCTCACCGGGCATCTTCTCTTCCCGGTGCGGCGGAATCGTGTTGATGTACGGCGTGCTCGGATCGTACGGGATATAGGCGCCGGTGCGGCGCGCGTCGAGAATGACATTCTCGAGCAGGAACTTGGCGCGCTCCGGTCCGTCGTTTGCCAGCACCGAACGAATGGACTCCTGCCATTCGCGGGTTTCCTGGATGTCGATGTCCGTGGAATCTTTAAGGTTGGAATCAGACATTTTTCAGCCCCGAACGTTGAAACTATGCCGTGCCGGAACAACCCAGCCGCAGGCGGAAATCGGAATGAAAACTCCGGATATAACGTGGAGATTGGGCAAAGCGGGCTGCCAAAGCGCCCGCCGGGTTCTGATATGATCGTCGGTTGCTCAATTCAGGTCAAGGATAACGCCGCTGATGGAAATCACGCTCCCCCGTCCGGACGACTTCCACCTGCACCTGCGCGACGGCGCGGCGATGGCCGATGTCGTTGCGCATTCGGCGCGCCAGTTCGCCCGCGCCGTGGTGATGCCGAACCTGAAGCCGCCGGTGCGCACCGTCGCCGATGCGCTGGCGTATCGCAAGCGCGTTCTGGCGGCGCTGCCGGACGATGCGGACTTCACACCGCTGATGACGCTGTACCTGACCGAAGCCACCGCGCCTGATGAGATTGCGCGTGCCGCCGACGAGGCTGCAGTAATCGGCGTCAAGCTGTATCCGGCCGGCGCGACCACCAACGCCGATGCCGGCGTCGCCGATCTGCGGCGGGTCCGGCCAGTGCTTGAAGCGATGCAGGCTCATGATCTGCCGCTGCTGATTCACGGCGAGGTCACCAATCCGGATGTCGACATCTTCGACCGCGAGGCGGTCTTCGTCGATCGCGTGCTCGATCCGCTGCGGCGCGACTTCCCGGCGCTCCGCATCGTGCTGGAACACGTCACGACGCGACACGCGGTCGAATATGTACGCGCGAGCGACAGTCACCTGGCGGCGACGATCACGCCGCAGCACCTGCTCTACAACCGCAACGCGCTGTTCGCGGGCGGCCTGCGGCCGCATTACTACTGCCTGCCCATTCTCAAACTCGAAAGCGACCGGCAGGCGCTGGTGGAAGCCGCGACCGGCGACGATGGCCGTTTCTTCCTCGGTACCGACAGCGCCCCGCACGCCCGCGGCGCCAAGGACACCGCCTGCGGCTGCGCCGGCATTTTCAGCGCGCATGCTGCGCTGGAGCTTTATGCGGAAGCCTTCGAACGTGCCGGTGCGCTGGACCGGCTGGGTGATTTCGCCGGCCGCCGCGGCGCCGGCTTCTATGGCCTGCCGGAAAATGGCGGTACCGTTCGGCTGGTCAAAACGGACTGGCAGGTGCCGGCGTCGTATCCGTTCGGGGATAGCGAGGTAGTGCCGCTGCGAGGCAGGGAATCGATAGGCTGGAAGTTCGCCGCCGAGTCGCTTTAGGTCGGCCGCTCCGTTATGCTGTCGCCGATGGAGTACAGACCGACCCACAACCGGATGGCGCGGCGTTTTCGGGGTTTTCTCCCGGTCGTGGTAGACGTGGAGACCGGCGGCTTCAATTCGGCCACCGATGCGTTGCTGGAGATTTCGGCCGCGCTGGTCGCGATGGACGAGCGGGGCCGGCTGTATCCGACCACCACGCATACCTTTCACGTCGCCCCGTTTCCCGGCGCCAACATCGAGCAGGCGTCGCTGGACGTCACCGGCATCGACCCACACCACCCGCTGCGCCCGGCGTTGCCGGAGCGCGAGGCCCTGCAGCGGCTGTTCCGCGA
>DASSNE010000029.1:0-2378 GCA_035688265.1 Gammaproteobacteria bacterium | reverse complement strand
GGCTCCAATTCTTGCAAGCCCGTATACCGGCCCGAACCGCCGGCGCCGCACCGCACAGCGGCGCCTTTGGCATGGAAGCACCGCGGGAGGCGGTGGCAGGCCGGTTCGGCATCGACTCCCTGGCGTTTCCGTCTTATCGATCGCGCATGCGGCGGGCATGCAGGGGAGTCATCATGCAATTTTTGAAACTGGTACCGTTGCTGGGACTGGCGACGGCGGGCGGCGTTTGTGCCACTGAAACACCCACCACCACTTCCGGTCCGGTGGTGGTGACGGCGACGCGCTTCGCCGAGCCGCGCACCGATCAGCCGGTCAACATGACGGTGATCACGGCGCAGGACATTCATCAAAGCGCGGCCAAGACCGTGCCCGACCTGCTGTCCGAGCAGGCCGGCGTTTCTATCCACGACTTCTACGGCAACAACGCCGACAGCACCTTCGTCGATCTGCGCGGCTTCGGCGCCACCGGCGGGCAGAATACATTGATCCTGCTCAACGGCCGGCGGCTTACCGCGCCCGATCTCGCCGGCGTGCAATGGTCGTCGATTCCGCTGTCGGCGATCGACCGCATCGAAGTCCTGCGCGGCGGCGGCGCGGTGCTGTACGGCGACGGCGCGACCGCCGGCGTCATCAACATCATCACCACGTCGCCGGTCCGCACCGGCAATTACGCGACGCTGCGCGGGCGCGTCGGCTCGTACGATACGCGCGAAGGGTCGGTCAGTGCCAATCTGTTCGGCGAATCCGCCGGCATCAGCGTCACCGGCAGCCACTACGAATCCAACGGCTACCGCGACAACAACCATGACCGGCAGCTCGACGGCGACGCGGAACTCACCTGGCTGACCGAAAACGGCAGCCTGGCGTTCAAGGCCGGCGTCGACAATCAGAGCATCCGCCTGCCGGGCGGCCGCACCGTGCAGCCCAGCGCCGGCATCGACCAGTTGGCCACCGATCGCCGCGGCACCGACACGCCGTTCGATTACGCGACGCGCGATGGCAACCATGCGGCGCTCGACTGGCAGGCGCACGCCGGCGCCGCCGATTTCGACGTCGGGCTGGGCTATCGCACCCGGCGCCAGACGTCGTACTTTTTCTTCAGCGGCTTTCCGGACTATCGCATCACCGATCTCGACATCTGGTCATTCACGCCGCGCACGCGGCTCAAGCACCACCTATTCGGAGCCGACAATACGCTGGTGGTGGGACTGGACTGGTATCGCTGGGGCTACAACCTGCGCCATTCGAACGACCCGTCCAACATCGGGCAGCCGATCGACAACATCGATGCGACCCAGGAAAACACTGCCGTGTACCTGCGCAACACGACGAAGCTCAATTCGCGCACGACGCTGACCGCCGGCGCGCGGCGCGAGCGCTATCACATTTCGGCGTCCGACATATTCGACCCGACCGCGCCGGGGGCGTTCTTTGGCGCTGCTGCCACGCCCGGCTCGAGGACCGATACCGAAAACGCATTCGAGCTCGGATTGCGCTATCAGCTCACGCCGCAATGGGCGGCCACGGCCAGATTCGAGCGCAGTTTCCGTTTCGCCAACATCGACGAGATCTACGGCTTCTCGGCGAACGGGCTCGGACAGTTCAAATTTCTGCTGCCGCAGACCGCGAGAACCATCGAAGCCGGCGCCGAATGGCGCTCGCAGCACGCGTCTTTACGGGCGTCGGTGTTCCGCATGGACGTCGACAACGAAATCCATCTCGACGCCTTTACCGCCGGCGTCGGCAACACCAATCTGCCGCCGTCGCGGCGCTACGGGCTGGAGCTCCACGGCCAATGGCAGGTGACGTCAGCGCTGACGCTGCGCACCGCCTACACCTACACCGACGCGCGTTTCCGCGAAGGCGTGCTGCCCGGCAGTTCGTTCAGCATGCAGAACGTCGACATTGCCGGCAAGACGGTGCCGCTGGTGCCCAGGCATCAGCTCACGCTCGGTGCGTCGTGGGCCGTCACTGCGCAGACGCAGCTCAATCTGGCCGGCTATTACGCCAGCTCGCAGTTCATGGATGACGACGAAGGCAACACCTTCTTCACCAAAATTCCGGCCTATACCGTCGTGAATTTCAAGGTCGTGCACCGCAGCGGGCCGTGGCGCATCTCCGGTGCGATCAACAATCTGTTCGATCAGCATTACTACACCTATGCCGTGAGAAGCACTTCGGCCGCCGACCGTTACAGCGCCTATCCGTTGCCCGGCCGCAACTACACGGTTGCACTGGAATACACGTTCAAGTAAGTTTACGGGGCTTTGGCGCCCAGGCGGCGCCATAATCCCGTTTATGGCCACTCCCGAACTCACCAGCGGCAAACTCTACCTGCGTCTGCTCGGCTACGTCATGCCGTACTGGCGCATGTTCGC
>DASSNE010000022.1:0-15212 GCA_035688265.1 Gammaproteobacteria bacterium | reverse complement strand
CAGGAAACTGCTCGACCAGGGTCAGGCCGGCGACAACATCGGCGTGCTGTTGCGCGGCACCAAGCGTGACGAAGTCGAGCGCGGCCAGGTGCTGGCCAAGCCCGGCAGCATCACCCCGCACACCAAGTTCGAGGCCGAAGTCTATGTGCTGACCAAGGAAGAAGGCGGTCGTCACACCCCGTTCTTCAACGGCTATCGGCCGCAGTTCTACTTCCGGACCACCGACGTGACCGGCTCGTGCGACCTGCCGCAGGGCACCGAGATGGTCATGCCGGGCGACAACATCAAGATGACCGTATCGCTGATCGCGCCGATCGCGATGGAAGAAGGCCTGCGCTTCGCCATCCGCGAAGGCGGCCGCACCGTCGGCGCCGGCGTCGTTTCGAAGGTGATCGAGTAAATCATGGCAAACCAGAACATCCGCATCCGGCTGAAAGCCTTCGACTACCGCCTGATCGACAAGTCGGCGAAGGAGATCGTCGACACGGCGAAGCGTACCGGCGCCCAGGTCAAGGGCCCGGTGCCGCTGCCGGTCAAGTGCGAGCGCTATACGGTGCTGACTTCGCCGCATGTCAACAAGGATGCGCGCGACCAGTACGAAATCCGCACGCACAAGCGCCTGATGGATATTGTCGACCCGACTGACAAGACTGTCGACGCGTTGATGAAGCTTGATCTGGCCGCCGGCGTCGACGTTCAGATCAAGCTGCAATAAATCCCGGAAAATCCGTCAAATAAGTCATCGAGGGCTTGTCTGGCGGGAAACGGGTAGTTATAATTTTCGGCTCGCTGTGGCCCGTTGCGGGAAACCTCGCACGGGCCACGCGCTTTATACGATTTTAGCGCGGCGCCAGCCACTGAATTCAAACGTGGCACGTGCCGCGTCCGCCGCCGGTCAATCGAAATCGGCGTGTGTGCTTATTAAATCGCTTGCGGCATTGTCCGCGACGAGGACTAGAAGATGACTATTGGCGTAATCGGCCGCAAACGCGGCATGACGCGCGTCTTCACCGAAGACGGGGCGTCGATCCCGGTGACCGTGATCGAGGTCGAACCGAACCGGATCAGCCAGATCAAATCCAGCGATGCCGACGGTTATCGCGCCGTGCAGGTCACGACCGGCACGCGCCGCGCAAACCGCGTCAACGGTGCTGCAGCAGGCCACTTCAAGCGCGCCGATGTCGGCGCCGGCCGCGGCCTCTGGGAATTTCGCCTGAACGACGGTGAAGGCGACGACCTGGCGGTCGGCGGCGAAATCAAGGGCGACGTGTTTTCCGCAGGTCAAAAGGTCGACGTCACCGGCGTGACCATCGGCAAGGGCTTCGCGGGCGGCGTCAAGCGCCATCATTTCCGCATGCAGGACGCCACCCACGGCAACTCGCTGTCGCACCGCGCCCCGGGCTCGATTGGTCAAAACCAGACCCCCGGCCGCGTGTTCAAAGGCAAGAAGATGGCCGGCCACCTGGGCGCCAAGCGCCGCACCGTGCAGAATCTCGAAGTCGTGCGCGTCGATGTCGATCGCAACCTGTTGTTGATCCGCGGCGCCGTACCGGGTGCGGCCGGTGGCGACGTGATGGTTCGTCCGGCGGTCAAAGCCCGCGCGGCGAGCTGAGGAGACGCCCATGGAACTGCAACTGCATAACGCTTCTTCCTCGCTGACCGTTTCGGACGCTGCATTCGGTCGTGAATTCAACGAGCCGCTGGTTCATCAGGTCGTGACCGCGTGGCTGGCCGGCGGCCGTGCCGGCACCAAGGCACAGAAGACGCGCACCGAAGTGCGTGGCGGCGGCAAGAAGCCGTGGCGCCAGAAGGGCACCGGCCGTGCCCGCGCCGGCACCATCCGCAGCCCGCTGTGGAAGGGCGGCGGCAAGGTATTTGCTGCCAAACCGCGCGACTTCAGCCAGAAGGTCAACCGCAAGATGTACCGCCGTGCGCTGGCGGCGATCATGTCCGAACTGGTGCGCCAGGAGCGCCTGGTGGTGCTGGAGGAATTCGGTGTCGACGCGCCCAAGACCAAACAGCTCGCCGGCAAGCTCAAGGAACTCAATCTCGACAACGTGCTGATCGTCACCGCCGGCGTCGATGAAAAACTGTATCTTGCCGCGCGCAACTTGGCCGAGGTCGATGTGCGCGACGTGAACCTGGTCGATCCGGTCAGCCTGATCGGCTATGAGAAGGTGCTGATCACCGTGCCCGCGCTGCGGCGCCTGGAGGAATGGCTCGCATGAACCAGGAAAAACTCATGGATGTGCTGATCGCGCCGCACGTGTCCGAAAAGGCCACGCTGGTCGGCGAAGCGCACAACCAGAACGTGTTCAAGGTCCGGCGCGATGCCACCAAGATCGATATTTCGCGCGCCGTCGAACTGATGTTCGACGTCAAGGTGCAGTCGGTATCGACTGTCAGCGTGCACGGCAAGCAAAAGCGCTTCGGCGGCCGCCGCGGTCGCCAGGGCGACTGGAAAAAGGCCTACGTGACGCTCGCGCCGGGCAGCGAAATCAACCTGGCGGGTGAGTGATATGGCGCTAAAGAAATCCAAACCGACTTCCGCGGGCCGCCGCTTTCATGTTGCGGTCAAGACGCCGGACCTGCACAAGGGTGAGCCGGTCGCTTCGCTGGTCGCGAAAAAGACGCGCACCGGCGGCCGCAACAACCAGGGCCGCCTGACGCAGCGTCATCAGGGCGGCGGGCACAAGCAACGCTACCGCCTGGTCGATTTCAAGCGCGACAAGGACGGCGTCCCGGCGCGCGTTGAGCGTCTCGAGTATGACCCGAACCGCAGCGCGCACCTGGCCCTGCTGGTGTACGCCGATGGTGAGCGTCGCTACGTGATCGCGCCGAAGGATCTGGCCGCGGGCGACAACGTGATTTCCGGCGCGCACGCGCCGATCAAGCCCGGCAACGCATTGCCGCTGCGCAATATTCCGGTGGGCGCGACGGTGCACTGCATCGAGCTGAAGCCCGGCAAGGGCGCACAAATGGCGCGCAGCGCCGGCGCCATGGCGCAGATCGTCGCCCGCGAGGGCGCCTACGCGACGCTGCGGATGCGCTCCGGCGAAATGCGCCGGGTGCTGTCGGAATGCCGCGCGACGGTGGGTGAAGTCGGCAATTCCGAGCACAGCTTGCGCTCGCTCGGCAAGGCGGGCGCGAGTCGCTGGCGCGGCGTGCGGCCGACGGTGCGCGGCGTCGTCATGAATCCGGTCGATCACCCACATGGCGGTGGCGAGGGCCGCACCTCGGGCGGTCGCCATCCGGTGTCGCCGTGGGGCGTGCCGACCAAGGGCTTCAAGACGCGCAGCAACAAGCGCACCGACAACATGATTGTCCGCCGCCGCAAGGCCAAAAAGGCGAAGTAGTAGAGGTTACTTAACGTGCCACGTTCGATAAAAAAAGGACCGTTCGTCGATCCGCATCTGGCCAAAAAGGTCGAGGCGGCGGTGGCGGCCAACAGCCGGCGGCCGGTCAAGACCTGGTCGCGTCGTTCCATGATCACGCCGGAAATGGTCGGCCTGACGCTGGCGATCCATAACGGCCGTCAGCACGTGCCGGTGCTGGTCAGCGAAAACATGGTCGGGCACAAGCTCGGCGAATTCGCCGTGACGCGCACGTTCAAGGGGCATTCCGGCGACCGGAAGACGAAGTAAGGAGCGGATCATGCAAGTGGCGGCAAAACATCGGTTTGCGCGCATTTCCGCGCAGAAGGCCCGCCTGGTCGCGGACCAGGTGCGCGGCAAGCCCGTCGAACAGGCGCTGCAGACGCTGACGTTCAGCCCCAAGGCGGCGGCGGTGCTGGTGCGCAAGGTGCTGGAGTCGGCGATCGCCAACGCGGAGCACAACGAGGGCGCCGATATCGACGAACTCAAGGTCGCGGCCATCCAGGTCGACGAAGGGCCGACGATGAAGCGGTTTCGCGCGCGCGCCAAGGGGCGCGGCAACCAGATTCTGAAACGCACCAGTCACATTACCGTGACGGTGGCGGACTGAAAATGTGCCGCACCGCAATCATCAACGCTTCTCGCGGCGCTTTTCCGCGGCTGGCCGCGTTGCAGCTCCTCGCCATAGCTACGGCTATGACTCGTCGCTGCGCCTTGCCAGCCACGCAAAATCACTCGCGAGAGAGCGTCGCTGATTACGGCACGACACATTTAACGGAGCAAGTCCAATATGGGTCATAAAGTTCATCCGATCGGGTTTCGCCTCGGCGTGTCGGCCGACTGGAATTCGAAGTGGTATGCGGACAGCAAGAGCTACGGCAAGGCGCTGCTGACCGACATCAAGATTCGCGATTTCCTGAAGGAGCGCCTGAAGCAGGCGTCGGTGAGCCGGATCCAGATCGAGCGCCCGGCGAAGGCGGCGCTGATTACGATTCACACCGCCCGCCCCGGCATGGTGATCGGCAAGAAGGGCGAGGACATCGAGGCGCTGCGCAAGGAACTGACCGGCATGCTGGACGTGCCCGTGCACGTCAACATTGAAGAGATCCGCAAGCCTGAGCTGGACGCGCAGTTGGTCGCCGAAAGCGTCGCGCAGCAGCTCGAGCGGCGCATCATGTTCCGCCGCGCCATGCGTCGTGCGGTGACCAACACGATGCGTCTCGGTGCGCTCGGCATCAAGGTGCGGGTGTCCGGCCGCCTGAACGGCGCCGAAATTGCCCGCAGCGAGTGGTACCGCGAGGGCCGCGTCCCGCTGCACACGTTGCGCGCGGACATCGACTACGGCTTTACCGAGGCACGCACCACTTACGGCGTCATCGGTGTCAAGGTATGGATTTTCAAGGGCGAGATTCTGGATACCGCGAACCTCGGCGAGGGCGCGGCCGAGAAGACGGCGAAGGTATAAACCATGTTGCAACCGAAACGGACGCGCTTCCGCAAGCAGCAAAAAGGCAAGAACCGTGGCCTGGCCCAGGTCGGCAATAGTGTCGATTTCGGCGAATTCGGCCTGAAGGCGACCATGCGCGGGCGTATTACCGCGCGCCAGATCGAGGCGGCGCGGCGTGCGATGACCCGTCACGTCAAGCGCGGCGGCAAGATCTGGATCCGGATTTTTCCCGACGTGCCGGTGACCAAGAAACCGCTCGAAGTGCGCATGGGCAATGGCAAGGGCAACGTCGAGTACTGGGTCGCGAAGATCCAGCCGGGCCGCATGCTGTATGAAATGGAAGGCGTCAGCGAGGAGGTCGCCCGCGAGGCGTTCCGGCTCGCGGCGGCGAAATTGCCGGTGACCACGGCGTTTGTCAGCCGGACGGTGATGTGATGAGAGCGAACGAATTGCGCGCGAAGAGCGCGAAGGAACTGGGCGAGGAATTGCTGGCGCTGAAGCGCGAGCTGTTCAACCTGCGCATGCAGGCCGGCAGCGGCCAGTTGGCGCGCACCGACCAGCTCAGCAAGGTCAAGCGCGACATCGCGCGAGTCAAGACGGTGCTTAACGAGCAGAGAGCCGAAGCATGAGCGAGACGAACGAAAAACCGACCCGGACGATGACCGGCAAGGTTGCCAGCAACAAGATGGACAAGACCATTACGGTCGTTGTCGAGCGGCTGGTCAAGCATCCGCTGTACGGCAAGTACATCCGTCGCCGGACCAAGCTGGTGGCGCACGACGCCGACAACCAGTGCCAGGAAGGCGACACCGTGACCATCGCGCCGTGCCGGCCGCTGTCGAAGCGCAAGGCGTGGACGCTGGTCGAAATTGTGGAGCGCGCGACGGTCGCCTGACGACCCGCGGATATTCAACGCAGTAACGGGATCGATTCATGATTCAGATGCAGACAGTGCTGGATGCCGCCGACAACAGCGGCGCGCGCCATATCCGCTGTATCAAGGTGCTCGGCGGGTCGAAGCGCCGCTACGCGCGCATCGGCGACGTGATCAAGGTCAGCGTCAACGACGCGATTCCGCGCGGCCGCGTCAAGAAGGGCGAGGTCTACAACGCGGTGGTCGTGCGCACGAAGAAAGGCGTGCGCCGGCCCGACGGGTCGCTGATCCGTTTCGACGGCAACGCGGCCGTGCTGCTGAACAACAAGCTCGAGCCGATCGGTACCCGCATTTTCGGGCCCGTGACGCGCGAGCTGCGCACCGAGCGCTTCATGCGAATCATTTCGCTGGCGCCGGAAGTGCTGTAACGGAGACTTAAGATGCTCAGGATCAAGAAAGGCGACGAAGTCATCGTCATCGCCGGCAAGGACAAGGGCCGTCGCGGCCCGGTGCTCAAGGTGACCGGCGACCGCGTGGTGATCGAAGGCGTCAATGTCGCCAAGAAGCACGTGCGGCCGAACCCGAATGCGGGTGTGACCGGAGGTATCGTCGATCGCGAAATGTCGATCCACGTTTCCAACGTGATGATCTACAACCCGATGGCGAAGAAGGGCGACCGGGTCGGTTTCCGCCGGCTCGAGGACGGCCGCAAGGTCCGGTATTTCAAGTCCGACAACGAAGTCGTGGACGTCTAAGATGGCAAGATTGCAGCAACACTATCAGGACAACGTGACGAAGCAGCTGCGCGACGAGTTCGGCTACAAGAACGTCATGGAAATCCCGCGCATCACCAAGATCACGCTGAACATGGGTCTCGGCGAGGCGGTCGGCGACAAGAAGATCGTCGACAACGCGGTGGGCGACATGGCGCGGATCGCCGGCCAGAAGCCGATCGTGACGCACGCGCGCAAGTCGGTCGCCGGCTTCAAGATTCGCGAAGGTTGGCCGATCGGCTGCAAGGTCACGCTGCGCCGCCAGCGGATGTACGAGTTCCTGGACCGGTTGATCAACATCGCGCTGCCGCGCGTGCGCGATTTCCGCGGCCTCAACGGCCGCGCGTTCGACGGCCGCGGCAACTACACCCTGGGCGTGCGCGAGCAGATCATTTTCCCGGAAATCGAGTACGACAAGATCGACGCCGTACGTGGCATGGACATCACCATCACGACCACGGCGAAGACCGACGAGGAAGGCCGCGCGCTGCTCAAGGCGTTCAGCTTCCCGTTCAGAACCTGAGGACGACATATGGCGAAGACATCGATGATCAACCGCGAGATCAAGCGCCAGAAGATGGTGGCGAAATACGCCGCCCGGCGCGCGGAACTGAAGCGGATCATCAAGAGCCCCGACACGCCGATGGAAGAGCGGCATGACGCGGTGGCGAAGCTGGCGAAACTGCCGCGCGACGGCAGCCCGGTGCGCCTGAACGAACGCTGCCAGTTGACCGGCCGCGTGCACGGCGTGTATCGCAAATTCGGCCTGGCGCGCAACAAGCTGCGCGAGGCGGCGCTGCGCGGCGACGTGCCGGGCCTGCGCAAGGCGAGCTGGTAGGAACGTTATATGAGCATGAATGATCCCATCGCCGATATGCTGACGCGCATTCGCAACGGCCAGACCGCGCGAAAGGTCGACGTGTCGATGCCGGCATCGAAGGCGAAAACCGAGATTGCCCGGGTGCTGAAGGAAGAGGGCTATATCGCCGATTACGTGAACGGCGAGACCGACGGCAAGCCGACGCTGACGGTGACGCTCAAGTATTACGACGGCAAGCCGGTGATCAGCAACCTGCAGCGGGTCAGCAAGTCCGGCCTCAGGATTTACCGCGGCAAGGACGCGCTGCCGAAAGTGCTGGGCGGCCTCGGCGTGGCGATCATTTCCACCTCGAGCGGCGTCATGACCGACCGCGCCGCGCGCGCTGCCGGCCACGGCGGCGAAGTGCTGTGCGTGGTGTCATAGGAACATCATTATGTCCAGAGTAGCGAAACGACCCGTCGTGCTGCCGAAAGGCGTCGAGGTCAAACAGAACGGCCAGCAGTTGAACGTGAAGGGCCCCAAGGGCGCCCTCGACTTCACCGTGCACCCGGCGATCAAGGTGGCGACGGGCGAGGACGGCGCGCTGCAGGTCAGCGACGCGAGCCCCGCCGGAGACCAGGTGGCGATGGCGGGCACCACGCGTGCATTGCTGGCGAATATCGTCAAGGGCGTGACGGAAGGTTTCGAGCGCAAGCTGGAGCTCGTCGGCGTCGGCTATCGTGCGCAGGCGCAGGGCAAGCAGCTCAATCTGACGCTCGGCTTCTCGCACCCGGTCAACTACCCGGTGCCGGACGGCATCACGATTGAAACGCCGAGCCAGACCGAAGTCGTCGTCAAGGGTGTCGACAAGCAGCAGGTCGGCCAGGTCGCGGCCGAGATTCGCGCTTTCCGGCCGCCCGAGCCGTACAAGGGCAAGGGCGTGCGTTATGCCGATGAGCGCGTGGTGCGCAAAGAGGCGAAGAAGAAGTAGTTATGGCAACGAATATGGACAAAAAGGCATCCCGGCTGCGTCGCGCGCAGCGCGCCCGTGCCCGCATCCGGCAACTCGAGGCGGCACGCCTGACGGTACATCGCACGCCGATGCATATTTACGCCCAGGTGATTGCGCCGGAGGGCGATCGCGTCATGGCTGCGGCCTCGACGCTGGAGGCGGATATCCGCTCGGGCCTGAAGGGCACCGGCAACGTCGCTGCTGCGCAGGCGGTGGGCAAGGCCATTGCCGACAAGGCGAAGGCGGCCGGTATCGAACGCGTCGCGTTCGACCGTTCCGGCTTCCGCTATCACGGCCGCATCAAGGCGCTGGCGGATGCCGCGCGCGAAAACGGTCTTCAATTTTAAGGTAGAGACGTATGGCGAGATCCGACAATCCCCGGGCGACCGACGATCTGAACGAAAAGCTCGTAACGGTCAATCGCGTGGCCAAGGTCGTCAAGGGCGGCCGGCAATTCGGCTTTACCGCGCTGACGGTGGTCGGCGACGGCGACGGCCGCGTCGGCTTCGGCTACGGCAAGGCGCGTGAAGTGCCCGCCGCGATCCAGAAAGGTATGGAAGCCGCGCGCAAGAACATGCAGAAGGTGCACCTGCTCGACGGCACGCTGCACTATGCTCGCAAGGCGCGCCACGGCGCGACCCGGGTGTACCTGCAGCCGGCGTCGGAAGGTACCGGCGTCATCGCCGGCGGGGCGATGCGCGCGGTGCTCGAAGTGGCCGGCGTGCACAACGTGCTCGCCAAGAGCTACGGCTCGCGTAATCCGATCAACATTGTGCGCGCGACCATGCGTGCGCTGACCGAAGGCCAGTCGCCGGAGTCGATTGCGGCCAAGCGCGGCAAGTCGGTCGAAGAATTGAGGGCCTGATCATGGCGAAGGCCAAAGGGAAACAACTGAAGCTGACGCTGGTCAAGAGCTTTCACGGCCGGCTCGAGAAGCACCGCGCCTGCGTGCGCGGCCTGGGCCTCAGGCGGATGCATCACAGCGTCGTCGTCAACGACACCCCGGAGCATCGTGGCATGATCGCGAAGATCGACTACATGCTGAAGGTGGAGGAAGTCTGACATGCGATTGAACGATTTATCGCCGGCAGCGGGCGCCAAAACCGACGCCAAGCGGATCGGCCGCGGTCTGGGTTCCGGCTGGGGTAAGACCTCCGGCAAGGGCCACAAGGGCCAGAAGGCGCGCGCGGGCGGCTACCACAAGGTCGGGTTCGAAGGCGGCCAGATGCCGATTCAGCGGCGCCTGCCGAAATTCGGCTTCCGCTCGCGCATCAGTGCGCGGGTGGCGGAAGTGCGCCTGAACGAACTGCAGCATATTGAAGCGGAAACGGTCGATCTGGCCGCGCTGAAGGCCGCCGGCGTCGTGCCCGCGCAGGCCGAACGCGCCAAGGTTATCCTGTCGGGCAAGCTCGACACGGCCGTCAAGCTCGTCGGCGTCGGCGCGACTGCCGGTGCACGCAAGGCAATTGAAGCCGCTGGCGGCAGCGTCAGCGTGGGGTAAGGACCTGCCCCCGGCTAACCGATCGCCGCGTTGCCGCCCAAAATTCGGGCAGGCAAGGCGCGAGGAGAGAAGTTTAGTGACACTAAATGAACGACGAGCAACGCAGACTGCGCGGATTTTGGGCGCAACCCTTCGGGGCGGGGCCATTTTCCCGCAATGCGGCGTTGCGGCACGCTTTCGTAGGGTGGCTACGCGGCGCGCGCCGCGCCTTGCCTTGCGAAAAAATGGCCGCCGCCGCGACGACCGGTTAGCCGGGGGCAGGTCCTAATGGCCAAATCAGCCTCAACCATGGGCTCGCTTGCCGACATCGGCAAGCTGAAAGATCTGCGTCAGCGCCTGCTGTACTTGGCCGGCGCACTGGTCGTCTATCGTCTGGGCACCCATATTCCGGTGCCGGGCGTCGACCCGGCAGCGCTCGCGCGTCTGTTCAATCAGCACTCCGGCACGCTCCTCGACATGTTCAACATGTTCTCGGGCGGCGCGCTGAAGCGGATGAGTATCTTCGCGCTCGGCATCATGCCGTACATTTCCGCATCGATCATCATCCAGTTGCTGACGGCCGTCATGCCGAGCCTCGAGCAGTTAAAGAAGGAAGGCCAGGCCGGCCAGCGCAAGATCACCGCTTACACGCGCTATTCGACGCTGGCGCTCGGACTGTTCCAGTCGGCCGGTGCGGCGATTGCGCTGCAGAATGAGGGCGTGGCTATCGCTCCGGGCGTGGGGTTCCTGTTCGTCGCCACCATTGCGCTTACCACGGGCACCATGTTCCTGATGTGGCTCGGCGAGCAGATGACGGAACGCGCGATCGGCAACGGCATTTCGATGCTGATCCTGGTCGGCATTGTCGCCGGCCTGCCTGCCGCGGTCAGCGGCAGCCTTGAGCTGGTGCGCAACGGCACGCTGTCGCCGCTGCTTGCACTGGTGATCTTCATTATGGCGATCGGCGTGACCGCGTTCGTCGTCTTTGTCGAGCGCGGCCAACGGCGGATTACCGTCAACTACGCCAAGCGCCAGCAGGGCCGGCGGATGTACGCCGCGCAGAGTTCGCACCTGCCGCTGAAGCTCAACATGTCGGGCGTCATCCCGCCGATCTTCGCGATCAGCATCCTGATGTTCCCGTCGACGATCGGCCAGTGGGTCGGCACCAACAGTGGACTCGAGTGGCTGCAGACGTTCTCGGCGGTGCTGTCGCCGGGTCAGCCGGTGTGGGTCGTCGTGTACTCGGCGCTGATCATCTTCTTCTGCTTTTTCTATACCGCGCTGGTGTTCAATTCGCAGGAGACGGCGGACAACCTGAAGAAGTCGGGTGCATTCATCCCCGGAATCCGCCCCGGCAAGCAGACGGCCAACTACATCGACAACGTGCTGTCGAAGCTGACCCTGTGGGGCGCGCTGTACGTGACCGCGGTCTGCCTGCTGCCGAACTTTTTGCAGATCTACGCCAACGTGCCGTTCTATTTCGGCGGCACGTCGCTGCTGATCATCGTCGTGGTGGTCATGGACTTCATGGCGCAAATGCAGGCGCTGATGATGTCGCACCAGTATGAAGGCTTGATGAAGAAGGCGAACCTGAAAGGCTTCGGGAGCGCAGGAAGCTTGCGCTGACTAAGTGCTGAGTGGCTAGTAACTAGTAGCTAGTGCGGAGTGAAGAACCGTAGAGCTGCCATCCGGTACTAGCTACCAGCCACTAGCGACTAGCCACTTGAGTTAGAGAGGAGCGGGAACGAGGAAGTTCGCCCGCCTTCGTCCGGAGAGAAAGATGAAAGTTAGAGCATCGGTCAAGAAAATGTGCCGCCATTGCAAGATCATCCGCCGCGGCGGCGTGGTCCGGGTGATTTGCTCGGACGCGCGCCACAAGCAGCGTCAAGGTTGATTTGAAGGCGTCAGTTAGTTATATTTGCGTGTTTCGCTTCGGCGGCTGCACGCGAGCGTATTGAGGAGTTCGGCCCCATGGCCCGTATCGCTGGGATCAACATACCGGTCAACCAACACGCGGTCATCGCGTTGACGTCGATCTATGGCATTGGCCGCACCCGCGCGCAGCAGATCTGCGCGGCGGCCGGCGTCAACCCGTCGGCGCGCGTGCGCGACCTGACCGATGCCGAAGTCGAGGCGCTGCGCACCGAAGTCGGCCGCTTCCCGGTCGAGGGCGACCTGCGTCGCGAGGTGTCGATGAACATCAAGCGTCTGATGGACCTCGGCTGCTACCGCGGCCAGCGCCATCGTCGCGGGCTGCCGTTGCGCGGCCAGCGCACGCGCACCAATGCACGCACCCGCAAGGGCCGGCTGCGCCCGGTTCGATAACGTCCAGATTGTAGATACAGGAACGTTTCATGGCACAAGCCTCATCCCGGACGCCGCGCAAGCGGGTCAGGAAAACCGTCGTCGACGGTATCGCGCATATTCATGCGT
Organism: Gammaproteobacteria bacterium; assembly: GCA_035688265.1. Taxonomy (GTDB): domain Bacteria; phylum Pseudomonadota; class Gammaproteobacteria; order Natronospirales; family DASSBR01; genus DASSBR01. Next base: position 3,020 of record DASSNE010000022.1, on the reverse strand, counting down.
CGTTCAACAACACGATCGTGATGATCACCGATCGGCAGGGCAACGCGCTGTGCTGGGCGACCTCGGGTGGCTCCGGCTTCCGCGGTTCGCGCAAGAGCACGCCGTTCGCGGCCCAGGTTGCGGCCGAGCGGGCCGGCACGGCGGCGCAGGATTACGGATTGAAGAATCTTGAAGTGCGGGTCAAGGGCCCCGGTCCCGGTCGCGAATCGGCCGTGCGCGCGCTGCACAATGTCGGCTTCAAGATCAGCAACATCACCGACGTGACGCCGATTCCGCATAACGGCTGCCGCCCGCCGAAGAAACGCAGAGTTTAAGATGGCAAAGTACACCGGACCCAAGTGCAAGCTCTCGCGCCGCGAGGGCACCGACCTGTTCCTGAAGAGCGGCGTCAGGCCGCTCGATTCGAAGTGTCGCATCGACTCGGTGCCGGGCCAGCACGGCCAGCGCCGCACGCGGCTGTCGGACTACGGCCTGCAGCTGCGCGAAAAGCAGAAGCTGCGCCGCATGTACGGCGTGCTGGAGCGCCAGTTCCGCGGCTATTACAAGGAAGCGGCGCGGCGTCGCGGCGCGACCGGCGAAAACCTGCTGCAGTTGCTTGAATGCCGCCTGGACAATGTCGTCTACCGGATGGGCTTTGCCTCGACCCGCGCGGAAGGCCGCCAGCTGGTGAGCCACAAGGCGATCACCGTCAACGGCAAGATCGTCAACATTCCGTCGTACCAGGTACAGGCGGAAGACGTCATTGCGATTCGCGAGAGCAAGCGCAAGCAGCTGCGCATTCAGTCGGCGATGGAAATCGCCCGGCAGGTCGGCCTGCCGGAGTGGGTTGAAGTCGACGAGAAGCAGTTTTCGGGCACGTTCAAGACGGTGCCGGAGCGCGCCGATCTGCTCCCGGACATCAACGAAAATCTGGTCGTTGAGCTTTACAGTAAGTAATTCTTTAGAGAGGTCCATCCTCATGCAGGCTTCGGTAACGGAATTTCTCAAGCCCCGCGTCGTCGACGTGCAAACGCAGTCGGAGCGGCGCGCGAAGGTCGTGCTCGAACCGCTGGAGCGCGGGTTCGGCCATACGCTCGGTAATGCGCTGCGGCGCATTCTGCTGTCGTCGATGCCCGGCTGTGCGGTAGTCGAGGTCGAGATCGAGGGCGTGCTCCACGAGTACACGTCGATCGAGGGCGTGCAGGAAGATGTCGTCGACATTCTGCTCAACCTCAAGAATCTCGCCATCACGATGCACGGCCGCGACGAAGTGACGCTGACCGTGTCGAAGAAGGAAGCCGGCCCGGTGCTGGCGGGCGACATTCAGCTCGAGCATGACGTCGAGATCAAGAATCCCGACATGGTCATCGCCCACGTCAACAAGGGCGGCTCGCTGAACATGACCCTGTACGTGCAGCGCGGCCGCGGCTACGAGCCGGCGACGCAGCGCTACGAGGATGAGGAAAGCAGCCGGCCGATCGGTCGCCTGCAGCTCGACGCCTCGTTCAGCCCGGTGCGGCGCGTGTCGTACGCGGTCGAGGCCGCGCGCGTCGAGCAGCGCACCAACCTGGACAAACTGGTCATCGACATCGAGACCAACGGCACGATCGATCCCGAAGAGGCGATCCGCCGCGCGGCGGGCATTTTGCAGAGTCAGCTGTCGGTGTTCGTCGACCTGCAGGGCGGCGAAGCCGCCTCGCACCAGAAGCGCGAGACCAACGTCGACCCGATCCTGCTGCAGTCGGTGGACGACCTCGAACTGACGGTCCGCTCGGCCAATTGCCTGAAGCAGGAAAATATTCATTACATCGGCGACCTGGTCCAGAAGACCGAGGTCGAGCTGCTGAAGACGCCGAACCTCGGCAAGAAGTCCCTGACCGAGATCAAGGACGTTCTGGCGCAGCACGAACTCGCGCTGGGCATGAAGCTCGAAGGCTGGCCGCCGGCCGGTTTGCCGCGTGTCGAGGACAAGGCCTCCGCGTAACGGCGGAAACATCAAGATTCGGGATTAATAGTCATGCGCCACAGACAATCCGGGCGGCAACTGAACCGCAACAGCTCACACCGCGCCGCCATGTTTCGCAACATGGCCGGCTCGTTGATTCGCCACGAGGTGATTCGGACGACCCTGCCCAAGGCCAAGGAACTGCGCCGGGTGGTCGAGCCGCTGATTACGCTGGCGAAGGAAGACGCGGTGGCGAAACGACGCCTCGCGTTCTCGCGGCTGCGCGACGACGCCAGCGTTGCGAAGCTGTTCGCCGACCTCGGCCCGCGCTTCAAGGACCGGCCGGGTGGCTACCTGCGCATCCTGAAATGCGGCTTCCGCGCCGGCGACAACGCGCCGATGGCGCTGGTTGAACTGGTTGACCGGCCGGAGCAGGCGGCCGCGGCCGAATAAAAATATTATTCCCTCTCCCTCAGGGAGAAGGGGTGAGAACCGGGCTTTGCCCGGTTCTTTATTGCCGGTAAATCGCGTCGATGGTGTCGGCGACGGCAATCACCTCCTCGATCGCCGGATCGAAACCTGCATCCCGCCGCAACCGGCGCGCCCAATCGACAATTGCGCGGCCGCCCCAATCGCCTTCGTCCGCCGGCTCGCACAATACCTCGACCGCCGTGCCCCGGTAAAGCTCGGTGCGAAAGTCATAGAACGAGCCGTTGACGTTCTTCAGCGCCATACCGGCCTGCGTCCCGTAGACCGCAACCTGGATGTCGGCATCGCAGCCGATCGGCAGTCGCCATGAACAGGCGAGATCAACGCCGACGCCGCCGGCCAGATCCAGTCGTGCGGTGGCGTAATCCTCGACCTCGTCCGTATCGGGCCGCAGTTCGTGGCCGCCCACGAAGCAGCGGCTGGTTACGGCCTCGACCGTCGGAAAGCCCAGCAGCCAGCGGGCGAGATCGACCAGATGAATGCCAAGGTCGGTGACGCAGCCGCCGCCTGCCGATTCGCGGCGGTAAAACCACGGCTTGTCCGGCCCGTAAGCGTTGTGAAACACCAGCGACAGGGCGTAGATGTCGCCCAGGTCGCCGTTGCGAAT
>DASSNE010000021.1:0-67189 GCA_035688265.1 Gammaproteobacteria bacterium | reverse complement strand
CCGTGTCAGTCGCTGTTCTTCTTGCGGGGTCAGTTTAATTGCTGCGGCAACTCGCATTTCGCTTGTCCTGTTTCGCTCCACTCTCTGACTAAGACAGAACATACGACTTTATGTTCCTTTAATTCTGTCGCAGTACACTAGAGGTTTCCGTTAAGCGGGTCCATGCTCCAGTTGTGAGCGCACGCGATCTTCCAGGCCGGTCAGGCCGGCCTGGCGGCCGGTTTCCAGCGCCCGCTCCGTATCTTCGCCGTCAACCCATGCCGCCTTGAGCGCGAACAGCGCGCCGACGCGATTGCCGCTGCCGCAGTGAACGATTATCGGGCGTGCCTCCGGGTTGTCGACCACTTCGGCGAGCGCCCGCGCATTGGCCTCGGTCAGGTCGCCGGCACCGGCGACCGGGATGTTGACGTAGTCGAGGCCCAGTGCCCGTGCACGGTCGGCTTCGTCCCAATCCGTCATTTCGGTGTCGGGGCGCAGGTTGACGATGGTGCGAAAGCCGGCGCCTTGCGCGGCGCCGAGCTGGGCCGGCGTCGGCTGGCCGCCGGTTACGACGCCTTCAAACGGCTGGCGGGCGTTGGGGATGTCGATTCTGGCCGCGTCCATGGGCATTCTCCTCAGTTCAATCCGTTGTACCGCGCGCGCCGGCGAATTGCAGCGTCGCGGCCTCGATATCATTGTGCAGGTTTTGCGCGACCTGTTCCATCAGGCGCTGCTGCGCGAGATTCGGATCGGTCGCCGACACCTTGAGCGGCCAGCGCCTGATGCCGTGCGCCTGGTTCGACCCGTCGAGCGCGACCGACAGCGTGCCGGCGATCCAGTACCAGCCGTTGCGTGGTGGCAGGTTTTTGTAGTCGAGCGTCGCCGTCATCGTGTAGGGTGCGCCCGGCTGCACGGTGAAGCCGGCGTCGGCGAGCGCGCCGGCCAGGAGCTTCTGCACCGCGGCGGCGTTTTGACCGTCGGCCGCGGCGTTGATCGTCAGGCGCTTGAGCAGCGCGGCGCGGTCGGCCTGCAACTGGCCGAGATTCCACGGCGGTGTGCTGCCGTGGCCGGTGATGTCAACCACGCGCAGTTCGCTTTGCAGACCGGCACGCATGGTTTGCGCCGTCACCGCGCGGTCGGCGGCGCCGATCTTGACGAGCAGGTCATTGCTCCCCTGCGCCTGCGCGAGCCACGCACGCGTGTTGGCGTCGAGGTTGGCAATCTGCTCGCGCAGCGCCGCGGCCGTTTGCGGTCGCGACAGCACGGCGAGCGCGTACCAGGTATGCGTCGCCGGATCCTGCCAGGTGTCGGCAATGCGCACGCCTTTGAGCAGCGCGTCCGTCTGCGTGCTGATCCGGCGCCTTAAGTCGAGCGCATTGGCCGCGGGTTGCTTGCCGTCCTGCGAATACGATGACACGTCCTCACCGTGCTCGCTCACCTTGACCGAAAACGTCTTGGCGAGATCGGCCCGCGCGCGGTCGCGCGCGACAGCGAGCTGGTCGGCTTCGCCGCGGCCGGTCAGAAAGCGGCTGGCGGGATATTGCGCGCTCGGGCCGTTCACCCATGCGGGTTTGGCGTCCGGTCGCGGTGCATGGCTGCACGCCGCCAGCAGCAGGATGGGCAATGCCAAGGGAATTAGTTTGGTTGGAGCCATGACGTCGTACCCTTTCAAAAAGGTCCTCAATAGCTTATCGCATGCCACGTGGCGAACGTGATTCGCCCCGGCTTGATCAGCACGTTGTCGAAAGTCTTCGTATGGACGACCGCGCTGCCGTCTGTCAGCGCCACGGTCATGTTGTAGGTGCCCGGCGCCAGCGTCAGCCGCGCCATCTGGATATTGTCCGGCAACGTATTCCAGATGCGCGTGTCGGCGCGATCGACGACGGTGCCGATCAGGCTTACCAGCGCGCCGAGGCCGTGCTGCTTGTCGTCAGCCTTGTTGGCGACTGCGGCGCGGGTGACGTTGCGGGCGATTTCATCCGCTGTCAGCAGCGGCAGTTGCGCGGCAAGCGCCCGCGCGGCGTTTTCCGCCACGCTTTCGACGTGGACCGTCCTCGCCGTCTCGCCGCCGACGCTGAGCGTCGCGCTGCCGATGCGCGGCGGGTCCGGCTTGAGCGCCGGCAGCGAAATGCTGAACAAGTGGCCGCTCCTGGGGCTTTGCACCCATTGCGTCACCGCGATTTTGCGCGGCGCGAGGCCGTCGCCGAGGATGAAAACCAGTTGCCCGTCAACGGCCTGCCCGTGCGGCGCGACCGGCAGCCAGTGGTCGATGCCGAACTGCTGCTGATAGCCTTTCAGTTCCTTGTCGAGGCCGAGATAGTCCGCGAACCGGCACAGGCTGGCCTGCAGCCCCGGCGGGATCGGCAGGTTCGCGGCCTGATAGGCCTGGTACGCCTTGCGATAAGCGATCATCGCATCGCTCCAGTCGCCGGCGTCTTCGTACACGAGGCCGGCGAAATAGCGCGCGAATGCATCGCCGCCGTGCGGCGCCGCATCGGTGCCCGGATAGAGGCGCTTTAGCAGCACGTCGATCTGCCCGACCTCGACGCGCGCCGCTTCCGGATCGCCGCTTTGCAGGTAATTGAGACCCTGGTAGACGTGCAGCAGCAGCCGCTCGTACAGCGGCGGCGTGTAACTGCGCAGGTTTTCGGTCAGCGTGAGGGCGGCGGCGGTTTCGCTGACGCTGGTTGCCTCCAGGTAGCGCAGCAGCGGCTTCGCGCTTTCGAATGCCTTGATGCTGCCGGCATAGTCGCCTTGTATGCGCAGCAGCATCGCCTTGTCGAGCAGGTACAGCGCCTGGCTGTGCCCGCCCTTGAGGGGCGCCAGCGCGGCGAGTGCGGCGTCAGGATCGTGCGCAGCGAGCGCGGCGTCCATCTGGCGCAGATTGGCGACGTAGCTTGCGCAGCCGGTGAGCGTCAGCAGCAGGCACAGGCCGAGCGCGGCGCGTACCGCCACGGCGCGAGGCCGGTTCATCCTCACCCAATGATGTTCAAGGCCGGATGCCGTGGTACTCGACTTGCTTCTTGATCTTCTTCTGGCCGATCCAGGCGATCACGTTGGTGCGCATGTTGATGAGCTGCAGGTTCACCTGGTAGTACTTGACCGACGTGTGGCCGGCGGCATCGATGATCGTGTTGATCGTGCCTTCCATCATGAAGTCGGCGCCGGTTTCCTGGCCCATCGGGTTGCGCGTGTCGGCGCTCGCGTTCAGGTCCTGGTCCTTGCGCTCGTTGCGCACGCCGCCGCGCTGCCCGGATGAGGCGACGAAGCGGACATCGCCCGAGTTGATCAGCGCGCGCTGCATGTCGTTGATGAACGTGCCGACCGCGATGTGCTCGGAACTCAGGTTGTTGATGTCGCCGACGATCACCACCGGCTTGGTGCCGGCGTGCGCGTTTTCGTAATTGTCGAGCCACGGCTCGTTGAGCATCTGGCCGATCATCTGCTCGGCGGTCAGGCGCGAGTCGGTGTCGTTCCAGTAGCCGGACACGTCGGTCACCTGGTTCGGCGATATGCGATGGATCTCCGGCATGCTCGAACAGCCGGCGAGGATGCCGACCGCAGCAGCGAGGCAGGCGTAACGAAAGCAGCGGCGCATCACTTGACCCCTCCGGTCATGTTGTCGAACAGATTGTCCGCGTGGGACAGGAAGTATTGCTTGAAGCCCGAGTTCATCGTCTGCGAACTCGCCACCATCGCCTTGATGCGCGTCATATCCAGTTCCGCGAGGCTCCACAGCGCGCCGTTGTCCGGGTTGCGCCAGTGGGCGATGATGCGCGCGCCAACCACGTTCTGGCGCGTGACGTTCTCGATTTCGCGCGACACCGAGGCTTCGTTCTGCTGCTGCTCGGCGTTCGCACCGGCCGCTGCCGCGTAATCCTGCGACACGGCGTGGATAAACGATGACAGCACGCGCGCAACTTCGGTGCGGGCGCGCTCGTCGGCGGCGGAAGTCTGCAGCGACAAGTCGTGCATTGCGGGTGCCGAGCCAATACCGTGAATCAGCCGGCCGCCCTGGTTGTCGAGCGCCTGGCTGCCCTGGTTGACCCAATCGGGGGCGTCGTTGATGCCGAGGTTGCTGGGGACGGTAGTGCGAGTGGAACAGGCGGCGAACAACAACGTCGCCGCGGCGAGCGCCGCGATCGGAAAAATGCGGATCATGCGCGTCATGGGCTGTCTCCTTTGCAATCGGGTAAACCCGGGGGCCGATTATGGCACGCATGCAAGCGATTGGCACAGTGCACCCGAGGGGTCGGCATACCGGAGCCCTGCCTACGGTGTTACAAACAACCCCGCAAGCCGCGTCGAATCTGTGTGACGCCCCTCGCGGATACGCCCGGAAGCCTTTGACCTGTTGCAATGCGCGCCGATAATGGGACCCATCTCAAGCGCAAGTCCGCGCTCAATTCTCTCCACTGACAAGGAGGTTCGCGATGAAAGTCACGACGATGTTGCTATGTGGATCAGTTCTGGCCGCGGTGCCATTGGCCGCCATGGCGCAGAACGACAACTACAATCCAAACAACGACACCGGCTCGTATCTTGAGCTGCAGATCGGTCGTTCGCATCTGTACGATCACAGCTTCGATGTGATCGGTGGCCGGATCACGACGCATTCCCACGACGGCGACGTGGTGCTGCTGAACTCGGGGTACGCGTTTGACGAATGGGGGGCGGGGATGCTGCGCGTCGAGGGAGAACTCGGCTACCGCAACAATGGGGTCGACAGCTTTACCTACACAACGACGGCCGGCAATAGCGGCACTCTCGCCGACCCCGGCGGGCACACGCAGGCCTGGACGCTGATGTTCAACGTCATCAATGACTTCAGTCCCCATTCGGCGTTCGATCCGTACATCGGTCTGGGCATCGGCTACGCGCGGATTGACTTCCACAAGTACAACGCGCAGCTGCAACTGCCGGGCATCAGCACCCCAACAGTGACGTTCATGGACGATGTCGACAGCGGCCTTGCATACCAGGGCATGGTCGGTTTTCGTTCGTGGCTCTCAAACACGCTCGCGCTGGACGTCAACTGGCGCTACTTCAAGGCCGATTCGCCTACATTCAACAATGGGTCCGGGGATGTGAGCAGCGGCTACCGGATGCAGTCGATCCAGGTGGGACTGGCGTGGCAGTTCTAGGACGGAGGAGACGTTAAGGCGCCGGGCGCCGGCGGTCAGGCAAACACCGCCGGCGCCGTGCGCGCCAGGATGTAGGCGCCCATCACGAGAAGAAAAACGCCGAACACGCGCCTGAGCTTCGCCTGCGGCACGCGCATGCCGACGACGTTGCCGATCAGGCTGCCGACAATGCCGATCGCGATGATGCCGCCGAGGATGCTCCAGTCGAGGGTCAGGTGCTGTTGTGCGAGCACGCCGAGGTATTTGTGGAAGCCGGAAAAGGCATTGAGAACGATGATGCACAGGCTGGTCCCGACGGCGCGATGCATCGGCACGCCGATCAGCAGCACCATCGCCGGCACCATCATGAACCCGCCGCCGACGCCGATCAGCCCGGTGATGAAACCGATTGCAATGCCGTCCAGCGGTACGCTCCACCACGGCTGGCGGGCGCGCGCCTCCTGGCGTTTGTGCGGCCGCAACATCAGTATCGCCGCCGCGAGCACGACAAACGCGAACAGCAACAGTTGGACGGCGCCGGGAACAAAGCGGCCGACCCACGCGCCGCCGTAGGCGGCGATCATGCCGGGCACGCCGAACAGGCCGACGAGGCGCCATTCGACCAGGCCGCGCCACGCATACGACATCGCGCCGACGAAACTGATACTGCCGACCACCGCGAGCGAGCCCGCGATCGCGACCTTTTCCGGCTGGCCGAACAGATACACCAGCACGGGCACAGTCAGGATCGAGCCACCCGAGCCCAGAGTCCCCAGCACAAGCCCGATTGCCAGTGCGCCCAGCCAACCCCATAACATAAATCTTCACCCGCTGACGCAACCGGCGGCCATGATCGGTTATCCTTTAACAATGAGCAAATGGACTGCGATGCTGATCGCCCCGGTTGGCATACTCGCCGGCGTGGCTGCCGCCATCCCGGCATCGGCCGCGCCGCCGCCTGCCGCGGCCACCTGTGCGGCCTGTCATGGCGAAAACGGCGGCGGCGGCGGAGGCGGCACGTTTCCGCGGCTCGCCGGCCAGCTGGCAGCTTATCTCGCCCGGCAACTGCACGACTTCAAGTCCGGCGCGCGCGCAAACCGCATCATGCAGCCGCTGGCGGCCGGACTGTCGGATGACCAGATCACCGCCCTTGCTCAGTACTACAGCCGCGCCCAGGCGCCATATCCGTCGCGGCAAAAGGTGAATCCGGCGACGCTCGCGCACGGCGAATCGCTGGTGCGCCTCGGCAAATGGTCGGCTGAAGTACCGGCCTGCGCGACGTGCCATGGGCCGAAGCTTGCGGGTCTTGCGCCCGATTTTCCGATGCTCGCCGGCCAGTACGCCGACTATATTGCCGGTCAAATCAACGCCTTCCGACGCGGCGGCCGGCGCAGCGATCCGCTCAATCTGATGCAGCACGTGGCGCGTGGACTGGACGATGCCGATGTCAAGGCAGTTGCCGCCTATCTGGCGTGGCTGCGGCCCGGCGGCGACAACCAGGTTCCAAAGGTGAAGGTTGCGTCGCCGGCCGCCAGGCGGGTCGCGGCGAAAGGCTTTCAGCCACCGCCCGAATCAGCCATTCCCGGCGGCCCTGACGGAGAGATGATCCGCTTCGGCGAGCAAGTCTTCACCGACACCGGCCATTACGCCAAGGCGTACACCGGCAATGTCCTGAACTGCAGCAACTGTCACCTGGACCGCGGCCGCCTCGCCAATTCGGCGCCCATGTGGGCCGCGTTCGGCCGCTATCCGCGCTACCGCAAGAAAAACGACAAGGTCAACACGCTTGCCGACCGCATCCAGGGCTGCTTCGTGTTCAGCATGAACGGCAAGCCGCCGCCGGCGGACAGCAAGGTCATGGTCGCGCTGGAAAGCTACTTCCACTGGCTGGCTACGGGGGTGCCCGTCAACACCGACCCGCCGGGTACCGGCTATCCGGATGTCCCCAAGCCCGCCAGGGCGCCCGACCCGGCACGGGGCGCCCAGGTCTTCAAGACGCATTGCGCGCTCTGCCACGGTGCCGACGGCCAGGGGCGCACGAGCGCGGGTGCGGTCGTGTTTCCGCCGCTGTGGGGCCCGCAATCGTTCAACTGGGGCGCGGGGATGCACCGCATTCCGACTGCCGCCGCATTCATCAAGGCGAACATGCCGCTGGGCCTTGGCGGCACGCTGACCGACCAGCAGGCGTGGGACGTGGCGGCGTTTGTCGACCATCATCCGCGGCCGCAGGATCCGCGCTTCACCGGCAGCGTGAAGGAAACGAAACAGAAGTACCACCAGCACATGGGCTATTACGGCCAGGTGCCTTCCACCCCAACGAAAAAGGAGATAACACCGCCATGAGAAACATGATCAAAGGATTGATGACACTGGCACTCGCGCTCGCCGCGCTGCCGTTGCTGGCCGCGCCCGCCTCGCATGAGTCGGCACAGGTCTGGCAGTACCCGGTGATTCAGCACGCGGGCGGCGTGATACCGCAGCCCAAGGCGGCGCTGCAACCGGAGGCTTTGGAGACCTACAAGGCGGTCTTCAACCTGACCAAGACCGGCAAGGCTGACGAGGTCAACCGGGGCCTTGAGCACGTTGCGCGCGCGGTGAACGTGTTCGCGATCTCAGGCGTGCGCGCCACGCATCGCAAGTTCGACGTGGTGATTCATGGCGCGGCGACGGACATCGTGATGAAGAACGCCGAATACAAGAAGCGCACCGGGCACGACAACCCGAACATCAAGCTGCTGCGAGCGCTCCGCCAGGCCGGCGTCAAGATCTACGTTTGCGACCAGGCGCTCGCGGAGCACCACATCGCCCACGAGGACGTCAATCCGGATGTCACGCTGTCGTTGTCGGCGCTGTCGGACCTGATTATCCTGCAGCAGAAGGGCTACGTTTTATATCCGTTATGAGCTTTTCCAGCCAATCCCGCACGCTTGTGGCGAAAGCCTGACTCGCCGCGCTGAGCGCCTTGACGCCGCCCGCGGCGTCGGCGCTCGGCGCCGGCTTTTCGATGTGGAAATGGCGCTGCGCCATGATGTTGCCGGCATTGTTGTCGATGGCGGTCACCGTGGCGTCGATCACGCCGGCGCTTTGATTCTGGCTCGAAAACACCTGCTCGAAGTCGCCCAGCTCGATGCGCAGCGTCACGTCGGCGTTGGAGATGTCGCTCGGCCCGAGGATTGCCTTGTAATCGCCGGAGGCGGCGAGCACATCTTCGAGCAGGTTCAATAGCTGCGCCGGCGGCGGCGAGACCCAGTCCGAGCGGCTGTAGGCCGCGACCTTGGCGCTGTTCTGGTACGCGAGCCGATAGTACATGCTGGCGCTATCCAGCCAGTGCGGCGCCTGGATGCCGGCGATGCGCAGGACCGGCTTATTGCCCGCCGCCTGCGAAGTCGCCGGGGCCGCCTGCGCGGGTGCGGGCGCTGCCGTGATCGTGTAGTGCTCGATCTGCACCGGCTCCGAGGTGCTGATGCAGCCGCCGAGTACGAGCGCGGCCGGCACCGCCAATAGCGCGAGTTTCTTATTCATGTCCGTCTCCATCTTTGTTTTGAAATCCGGGTTCGCCAGGGCCGGGCTGCGGCTTGGGCGGTCCGAAAATCAGGCTTTGCGGCTTGGCCTGAAGTTCCTGGCTCAGGTCGATCAGCGATTTCGAGGCGCGCATCAGGCTGTCGCTTAATTGATCGATATCCGGCAGCGTCTGGCGCTCCAGGCGCCGCGCCACGTCCTTGCCGCTCGCGGTCAGTCCGGCCAGCGAATCGGCGGCCTCGCCCATTTTTTCGACCGGCTTTTTCGCCGCCCTGGCGAGTTGCGTTGCCTGCGCCAGCAGGGCGTGGCTCTGCTTGAGCGTCTGCTGTGCGCTGTCGGCCAGCGCGGGTAGCTGCTTCACCACCGGTATCAGTTCCTTTTCGATTGCGACGATCTTGCGCGACGCTTCGTCGATCTGGCGGATGGTATCGGCAAGGTGCTTGCGGTTCTTGTCGCTCAGCACCTTTTGCACGTTGCTGATGATGTCGTTGATCTTCTTGAGATCCTTGGTGCCGGTGGCTTCGAGTTCCGCCAGCAGGCTCTTGTGCATCGGAATGCGCGCCGGGTTCTTCTCGCTGGTCTTGAGCGGCTTGCGGCTGCCCTTGCCCAGATGCAGTTCCACCAGCTTGCCGCCGGACATCAGTCCCTGCATCTGCAGCGTGGCATATGTCGACTGCGTGATCAGGGCGTCCGGCTGCACGGTGATCAGGATATCGACTTTGGTCGGATCCTGCTTGTCGAATGCGACTTTCTGCACGTGGCCGACAAGGAGTCCCTTGAAACGCACCTCCGACTTTGCCTGCAGACTGCCGACCGACTGGCTGGTGACGATCCTGTAGTAGCGCGGCTCCGGCTGTGTGTTGGACAGCCAGTAGTACACCAGGATGGCGGCGATCGAAAACACAATCAGGAAGGTGACGGCGATGATCGCGTGGGCGCGGTTTTCCATTACAGCTCTTTCTTCTAATATGCCGGCAGGGCGCGCAATTCGTCATCGCCGCGCCGCCGCCGGAAAAATTCCTTGATGAAAGGATGATCGAATTCGGCCACCTCGACAAGGGTACCGATAGTCAACAGCTTGCCCTCGTCGAGCACCGCGATGCGGTCGCTGAGCGCTGCCAGGCTGTGCAGATCGTGCGTGATCATCAGCGCCGTCAGGTTCAACTCGTGGTGGAGCTGGTCGAGCAGCGTGTCGAATTCCGACGCCGAGATCGGGTCGAGCCCGGTAGTCGGCTCGTCGAGAAACAGCAACTCGGCTTCGAGCGCCAGCGCCCGCGCCAGCGCGGCGCGCTTGAGCATGCCGCCCGACAGCTCCGCCGGGTACTTCCACGCGTCTTCCGGCGCCAGACCCACCATGTGCAGCTTGACGGCGACCAGGTCGCGAATTGCGTCCTCGTCGAATTCCTCGCCCTCCTTGCGCAACTCGCGCATCGGGAACGCGATGTTGTCGAACACGGTGAACGCGCTGAACAATGCGCCCTGCTGGAACAGCACACCCCAGCGGCGCCGGAGGAGGCGCACTTCCTCGCCTTCGAGGCTGTGGATGCGCTTGCCGAGCACCTCGACCGTGCCGGAGGCCGGCGCGATCAGCCCGATGATCTGGCGCAGCAGCGTCGTCTTGCCGCTGCCGGTGGTGCCGATCACGCCCAGCACTTCCCCGCGATAAACCTTCAGGTTCAGGCCGCGGTGCACTTCCTGCTTGCCGATGCGCGTGTGCAGGTCGTTGACGTCGATGACGACTTCGCGCTCTTCGTCCATCACAACCCCACGTTGGTCAGTGCCGCGCCGGCGACTACGTCGAACAGCAGAATCAGCGACAGGCTGGTGACGACCGACAGTGTCGTGTTGCGGCTCAGGCTTTCGGTATTGGGATTCGCCGTGATGCCAAAGTACGATGAGATCAGCGCGATCATGATTCCGAATACGACGCCCTTGCCGAGGCCGATCCAGAAGTTGACGATCGGCACCACGTTCGGCAGCCGGGCGAGAAACAGTTGCCAGCTGACGTTGAGCATCAAGTCGCCGGTGATCGCCGCCCCGATCAGACCGGTGAAGTCGGTCCAGACGACGAGCAGCGGCACGCTGATCGCCATGCCGATGACGCGCGGCAGCACCAGGCGCATCGTCGGCGATGCGCCGAACGCGCGCAGCGCGTTAAATTCCTCGGTGATATGCATCGCGCCGATGCCGGCGGTCATCGCCGAGCCCGAGCGGCCGGCGAGAATGATCGCGGCGATCACTGAACCCAGTTCGCGCAGCACCGCGAGGCCCATCAGCGAGATGATCATGTCGCCGGCGCCGAACTTCTGCAGCGTGATACCGATCTGGATTGCCATCACCACGCCGATCATGAAGCCGATCAGGCCGAGCAGCAGCAGCGACGACGCGCCGCTGCGGTAGATCGTCGCGGAAATTTCTTTCCACGGCATCAGCCGGGGATGGCGCACGCACCAGGCCAGATCGACCATTAACTGGCCGACCAGCAGCAACAGCCCGCCGACGGTGTGCAGGATTGCCATCACCCGTTCGGTCAGGTGATCGACTGCGCTGACCAGCCGGGATGCCTTCGGCGCCTCTGGTGTTTCGCTTTCCTCCAGGCGCTCGAACCAGTGGCGCTGACTGTCCCGACAGTCGAGGTTGTCGGGCAGCGAACCCTCCCATAACCGCCATAGCAGCAATGCGCCGCCGCTGTCGAACGCACTGATGTCGCACAGGTTCCAGGCGTAACGACGCGGTGAATCGAGTTCGTGCAGTTCGCGCGTCAGCCGTCTGCGGCGAGCGCCGCTGACCAGCAGTGCCCAGTCACCGGACAGCCGGACACAGCGGTCGTCTTCGAGCGTCCATTGCGCTTCTCGGCGGGTGTCGGCCATAAATCCTTTTATATGTCGCTTTATGCGTTAGCCGAGGTCAGTATATATGAAGCAGCCTTTGCGACAACCGAGATGTCGCCACAGTTGCTATTTTTGTCAAATCGTTTACGATGGCGATAGCTGGAGGGGAAGCGGCACGCGCCGCTGACACGTTGTTATTCAGGGGAAGCCGTCTGTGCTTGCGCCAACTGCGGCAGATGACTTGAACAAGACTCGTTCATGAAATCGAACGAGCCGATTCCATCACTCCCGGACGAGGCTGCCACCATTCTACTTTCGGGCAAACCCGTCGATCCGGCCAGGATCGGACGCCGCCTTGCGCGCCAGGTTGCCTGTTTTCGCGCGCTGTTCGAGAACCTGACGGACGGCGTCGCCGTGCTCGATCTCGACGGCTGCATCGTCGACGTCAACCATAGTTTCGAGCGGCTGTTCGGCTATTCGGCGCAAGAATTGCGCCGCGCCCGTATCGACGCCTGCATTGTCCCGGAGGATTTGCGCGACGAAGCGGAAACGCTATCCGAGCGCCTGGCGTCGGCGTGTACCGTTGAACTCGATACCGAGCGGCGCCGCAAGGACGGCTCGCGCGTGCCGGTACGCATTCGCGCCTTTCCCATTCTGCTCGACGGCCGCCAGGCGGCGAGCTATGCCGTGTATGCCGACCTGACCGAAGCACAGCGCGCGACGCTGCAAATGAGCTGGCAGGCGACGCATGACATTCTGACCGGCGCCTATAACCGCGTCGAATTCGAGCGCCGTCTCGAAGCGCTGCTCAACCTTGGCGGCGCCGCCCACGCGATGCTGTATCTCGATCTCGACCAGTTCCGTGTCGTCAACGATATCGGCGGCCATCGCGCCGGCGACGAACTGCTGCGCCGGCTGGCCGCGCTGATCGATGCCGAACTCGGCGAGGACGATCTCCTGGCGCGCCTCGGCGGCGACCAGTTCGGCGTGCTGCTGCGCCACTGCGACCGTAATGCTGCGCAGCGGGTCGCGGGCCGGCTGATCCAGGTGATTTCCTCGTTTCGCTTCATCTGGGAACGGCGCACGTACGGCGTCGGCGCAAGCGTCGGCGTCGTGGCGCTCGACCATGACTGCGTCACGTTGCCGGACGTGTTCGCCGCTGCCGGCGCCGCTTGCTGGTCGGCCAAGCAGCAAGGCGGCAACCGCGTGCGAGTCTATCGACGCGACGATCGCGAGATCTCGCGCCACCGCGACGAAATGAGCTGGGTGTCGCGGCTCGGCACGGCGCTCGAAGAAAACCGCTTCGTGCTCTATCACCAGACGATTTCGCCGCTCAAGGGCGTCGGCGACGCCCGCTGGTACGAAATTCTGCTGCGCCTGCGCGGCGAAAGCGGCACGATCATCACGCCCGGCAATTTCATTCCCGCCGCCGAGCGTTATCACCTGATGCCGGCGCTCGACCGCTGGGTGGTGCGCGAAGTGCTGACCGGCCTGCGCCGCCAGCTCGAACTGCGCCAGACCCGCGGCCGGGGCGAGATCGTCGCGATCAACATTTCCGGCGAAAGTGTCAGCGAGGCGCCGTTCGCCGCGTTCGTGCGCGAGCAGTTCGAGCGCTTCAAGGTGCCGCCGGCGATGATCTGCTTCGAGATCACCGAGACCGCGGCCATCGCCAACCTGAACCAGGCCATCGCGTTCATCACCGAGATGCGCAAGCTCGGCTGCGCGATTTCGCTCGACGATTTCGGCAGCGGGCTGTCGTCATTCACCTGGCTCAAGACGCTGCGCGTCGATTACCTCAAGATCGACGGCGCGTTCGTGCGCAACATGGCCGACGACGCGGTCGATTGCGCGATGGTCGAGACCATCGACCGCGTCGGCAAGATCATGGGCATCAAGACGGTAGCCGAATACGTCGAGGCGCGCGGCGTGCTCGACAAGCTGCGCGAACTGGGCGTCGATTTCGCCCAAGGCTACGACATTCACGTGCCCGAGCCGTGGCAGTGGAGCGCGCTGCGCACCTGACGCCGCCGTGGCACCTGCGAGCCGGACTGTGATACAAACAGCCGATGCGCAAATTACAAACAATCGGTTGTTTGCTGGCGGCGGCCCTGCTGGCGGGCTGCATCGCCAACTCAAGCTCCTCCGGGTCGACATCCAATCCACCTCCCGCAAGCGGCGTCACGGTCACGCCGGCCGACGCAAAGGTCGCGGCGGGGCAGACACAGCAGTTCAAGGCATCCGTCAGCGGCAATCCGAATGCCGCCTTCGTCTGGCAGGTCAACGGCGTCACCGGCGGCAAGGCCGGCATCGGCACGATCAGCACCGACGGCGTTTATACCGCGCCCACGCTGCCGCCGACCGGCGGCAAGGTCACCGTCACCGCAATTGCGAAAAGCGACTCGACGGCCAAGGGTAGCGCCACCGCGACCATCCAGTATTCCAACGCCTCGCTGCAGGGGACGTGGGTCTTTACCTACCGCAACGAGAATCTCGGCGTTATCGGCCGCTTTCAGGCCGACGGCAAAGGTGGCATCGCTGCCGGCAGCGAAGACGTCAACGCGCCGGACGGTGTGTTCCTCAAGCTGCCGTTCGACGGCAATTACACGGTCGCGGCGGACGGCACCGGCGAGGCGGTATTCGTCAGCGCGCGCGGCCAGGCCGATTTTCGCTTCGTGATCGGCGCGAGCGGCCGGGCTCGCTTCATTCGCACCGACAGCGGCGGCGCCGGTGCGGGCGACATGCTGCAGCAAAGCGCCGATGTCGGCGGTGACGCGAGCGTCAGCGGCGACTACGTCTTCAAGCTCACCGACCCGCGCACTGCGATCGTCGGGCGCTTCACAGCGGACGGCGCGGGCGGCATTGCGGACGCCGTCCAGGATCGCAACACGGCAGGCGCCGTGACAACGGGCATTCCGTTCGATGCCGCCTATGCTGTCGACGATGCCGGCCGCGGCACGATGACGCTGACCAATGTCTTCGGCACAATGCATTACGTGTTCTACGTCGTCGCACCGGGTACGATCCGGCTGCTGTCGGTCGACCCGGCGCAGGTCCGGGCCGGCCGCGCGCTGGCGCAAACGGGCACCCGTTTCGACGACAGCGACCTTACCGGCGACTACGCGTTCTACCTCGCCGGCGGCACCGGCGCCGCGACGGCCGGATTGCTGCACGCCGATGGCGCCGGCAATATCGACAGCGGCGAATTCGACAGCAGCGGTACCGCCGCCGTGCAGCCGGTTGCGCTGACCGGCGCTTATGCGATCGACGGCACCGGCCGCGGCACCGCGCGGCTCTTTACACCGGCCGGAGAGACCGACCTCATTTTTTACCTGCAATCGGCCGACCGCGCACTGACGATCGAGGCGGATTCGGCTGCGGCGCGCGACGGCCAGTTCCTCGCCCAGAGTGACGATACCTTTTCCGAAAGCAGCCTTGACGGCTCCTTTGTGCTCACGAGCGGCGCGAACGCGACCACTCAGCAGACGGTGGTGGGCCGGATCGTGCTGGATGGCAACGGCAACATCGACGGCGTCGAAGCCGCGGCGGCAGGCGGCAGCGGGTCCACCGCCATCGCCCTCGACGGCAGCTACACGCTCGGCAAAGACGGCCGCGGCACGCTGACGCTGCTCACCGAAGGCGGCGGACAGCAGAATTTCGTGTTCTATGCGGCCAGTTCGAAAAACCTGCTACTGGTGGGCTTCAACCCGGCGGCTTCGGCGTTTACGCGCCTGCGGGAGCGCTGGTAGGGAGAAAGATATGAGCAAAAGCCGAGTCGGGATCAAGGCCGGATGGTGGTTGGCGGTCGCGCTCATCTTCGCCGGGGCGTTGTGGGTGCCGTTCTACAATCGCATCGACCCGCGTCTCGCCGGCATTCCGTTTTTTTACTGGTTTCAGTTCGTGTGGATTATCGTCACGGCCGCCGTGACCGGGTTGGCGTATAAAGCGCGGCTCTAAAGGAAGACGACATGAATTGGCCGGCATTAAGCGTCTTCATCATCCTGTTCGCGTTCGCCACTGTGCTGGGCTTTTACGCCGCGCGCTGGCGGCGCGGGGATCTCAACTCGATCGACGAATGGGGCCTCGGCGGGCGCCGCTTCGGCACGATTGTCACCTGGTTCCTGCTCGGCGGCGACCTGTACACCGCGTACACCTTCATCGCGGTACCGGCGCTGGTGTTCGGCCGCGGCGCGATCGGCTTTTTCGCGCTGCCGTACACGCTGATGGTGTTTCCGTTCGTGTTCATCGTGTTTCCGCGGCTGTGGTCGGTGGCCAAGCGCCACGGCTACGTGACCGCCGCCGATTTCGTGCGCGGGCGCTTCGACAGTCGGCTGCTGGGGCTGTTGGTCGCGATCACCGGCATTCTCGCCACGCTGCCGTACATCGCGCTGCAGCTCGTCGGCATCCAAGTGGTGATCGCGGCCATGGGCTTCGACGGCACTGGCCTTGCCGGTGACCTGCCGCTGATCATCGCGTTCCTGATTCTCGCCGCCTACACCTATACGAGCGGCCTGCGGGCGCCGGCGATGATCGCGATCGTCAAGGACGCGCTGATTTACCTGACGGTGATCGTCGCGGTGATCGTGATCCCGATGCACCTCGGCGGCTACGGTGCGATCTTCGCTGCGATTCCTGCGACCAAGCTGCTGCTGGCGCCGCCCACCGCGGACAGCTTCGGTGCCTACACGGCCTACGCGACCCTTGCGTTCGGCTCGGCGCTGGCGCTGTTTTTGTACCCGCACTCGATCACCGGCCTGTTGAGCGCCAGCAGCCGCCAGACGATCAAGCGCAACATGGCGCTGTTGCCGGCGTACTCGCTGGTGCTGGCGCTGATTGCGGCGCTCGGTTACATGGCTTATGCCGCGAACGTGCAGCATCTGCCTCAATATGCGAGCTATTTCGACAGCTACGGGCCCAACTTTGCCGTGCCGGCGCTGTTCCTGCACGAGCTGCCGGACTGGTTCGCAGGTCTTGGCTTCGCCGCGATCGCAATCGGCGCGCTGGTGCCGGCGGCCATCATGTCGATCGCCGCGGCCAACCTGTTCACGCGCAACATTTACCGCGAGTTCCTGCGGCCCGATTGCAGCGCCACGCACGAAGCCGGGACCGCGAAGTTCGTCTCGCTGCTGGTCAAGATCGGCGCGCTCGCGTTCATCATCTTCCTCCCCAACAAATACGCGATCCAGTTGCAGTTGCTGGGCGGAATCTGGATCATTCAGACCCTGCCGGCGATCGTGCTGGGTCTGTACACGCGCTGGCTGCACCGCTGGGCGCTCGCCGGCGGCTGGGCTGTCGGCATGACTGTCGGCACCTGGATGGCGGCGGCGCAGCACTTCGCGACGTCGATTTTTCCGCTCAAGCTCGGCGGTTTCACGGTCGCCGGTTATGCCGCGCTGTACTCGCTGGCACTCAACCTGGCGGTGTGCGTGGTGCTGACTTTCGCGTTCAAATTCGCCGGCGCCCACCACGGCGTCGATGCAACGGTTTCGGAGGATTACGATGAGGAGATGCCCACGGTGGCTTAGGTGGACGATTGCGGCCGCGGCGCTGCTGGCGGCCGGCCCGGTTCTGGCCGCGCCGCGCCACGCGGACCTGGTACTGCACCATGGCAAGGTCGTGACCGTTTCGCCGGAGACGCCGCAGGGGGAAGCGATCGCGATTGCGGGCAACAAAATACTCGCCGTCGGCAGCGACGACGACATCGACACCTACATCGGCCCCCACACCAGGGTCATCGACCTCGATGGCCGCCTCGTCATTCCCGGTTTCATCGAGGGTCACGGGCATTTCATGGCACTCGGCCGGTCGAAGATGGAACTCGACCTGACGACGGCGAAAACCTGGAGCGATATCGTCGCGATGGTCAAGCAGGCGGTCGCCAAGGCGGCGCCCGGCCAGTGGATCGTCGGTCGCGGCTGGCACCAGGAGAAGTGGACGCACCCGCCGCAGCCGAACATCGACGGCCTGCCGCTGGGCGACAAGCTGAATGCCGTGTCGCCGCACAACCCGGTCGTGCTGATTCATGCCAGCGGTCACGCGGTGTTCGCCAATGCGCGCGCGCTTGCGATCGCCGGCATCACGAAGAACACGCCGAATCCGAAAGGCGGTGAAATCGTCCACAAGCGCGACGGCACGCCGACCGGCATGTTGCGCGACAATGCCGAGGCCCCGGTGCTCGCGGCGCTGAAGCAATGGCGCGCACAGCGCTCGCCGGCCGAGATCGAGGCCGCGCGGCGCAAGGCGATCCGGCTTGCCGGCGAAGATGCGCTGTCGAAAGGCATCACCACATTCGAGGACATGGGCGAGCCGTTCGAGATCATCGATCTCTACAAAAAGCTGGCGAAGAAAGGCAAGCTGCCGCTCAGGCTGTACGCGCTGATCAACGGCGAGTCGAACCAGGCGCTTGCCGCGCACATTGGCGACTACGGCGTGATCGATGCCGGTCGGCGCGGCTTTTTGACTGTGCGCGGTATCGGCGAAATCACTGCTGACGGTGCGCTCGGCACGCACAGCGCCTGGTTTTTGAAGCCGTACAACGACCTGCCGTCGAGCACCGGCATCAACGTGACGCCGATGTCCAGCATCGAGCGCACCGCCGAGATTGCAATCAACAACGGTTTCCAGCTCGCCGTGCATGCGATCGGCGACCGCGCCAACCATGAAGTGCTCAACGTGTACGAAAAGGTGTTCAAGGCGCACCCGAAAAAAACCGACCTGCGCTGGCGCATCGAGCACGCGCAGCATCTCGATCCGGCCGACATTCCGCGCTTCGGGCAGCTGCACGTTATCGCGTCGATGCAGGCGATTCACGCCTGCTCGGACGGCCCGTACGTCGTCAAGCGCATCGGCAAAAAGCGCGCCAGGAACGGCGCCTACGTCTGGCAGTCGCTGCTCAAGACCGGCGCGATGATCAACAACGGCACCGACGTGCCGGTCGAGGACGAAAACCCGATCCCGAACTTCAAGTGCGCCGTCACGCGGCAGTTGAAGGACGGCTCGTATTTCTTCCCGAAGCAGGCCATGACGCGCATCCAGGCGCTCAAGTCGTACACGTTGTGGAATGCCTACGGCATGTTCAAGGCGAAGCAGCTCGGTTCGCTGGCGCCCGGCAAGCTGGCGGATATCGTCGTGCTGTCGAAGGACATCATGACGGTGCCGCCGGACGAGATCGACGAGGCCAGGGTCGACTACACGGTTCTGAACGGCAAGATCGTGTACAAGCGCAAGACCGATGATGGGGCAAAGCACTAAACCCTCTCCGACCGGGAGGGTCTGCGGGCGGTGATTCGAGCTGTAAACAATGTCAGAATAGGCGGCTCCAACTTTACAGGGACGACGCATTCGTGACCGGACAACCCGACACCCAGAGCATGGCGCTGTTCTGCGACTTCGAGAATATCGCGCTCGGCGCGCGCGACGCCAACTACGATCGTTTCGACATGACGAAGGTGCTCGAGCGCCTGCTGCTCAAGGGCAACATCGTCGTCAAGAAGGCGTATTGCGACTGGGAGCGCTACAAGGACTTCAAGGCCGGCATGCACGAGGCCTCGTTCGAGATGATCGAGATTCCGCACGTGCGCCAGTCGGGCAAGAATTCCGCGGATATCCGCATGGTCGTCGACGCGCTCGACCTGTGCTACACGAAGGAGCACGTCGATACGTTCGTCATCATCAGCGGCGACTCCGATTTTTCGCCGCTGGTCAGCAAGCTGCGCGAGAACAACAAGGTCGTCATCGGCGTCGGGGTCAAGGATTCGACGTCGGACCTGCTGACCGCGAACTGCGATGAGTTCATTTTCTACGACGATCTGGTACGCGAGAAGCCCAAGCGCACGCGCAAGAAGAAAGCGGCCAGGAAGAAAACCCAGACTGTCGACGACAAGATGCAGGAGGCCTTTGACCTGGTGCTCGAAACGGTCGAGGCGCTGACCAGCGAGCGAGGTGACCAGGACAAGATCTGGGGCTCGATGATCAAGCAGACTCTCAAGCGTCGCCGGCCGAGCTTCAACGAATCGTATTACGGCTTTCGCAGCTTCAACGCGTTGCTGGAAGAGGCGGGCAAGCAGGGCCTGATGAAGCTGGCGCGCGACGAGCGCTCCGGCGGCTACATCATCGAAGGGTTCAGTCATGAGGATTAGCGCCGGGTTGGCGGCGTTGGCGCTCGTCGCCGCCATCCCGGCTGCCCAGGCTGCCGGCTTTGGCGCGGCGATCTCGTACACCCGCTACAGCACCAACTTCGACTTTGCGAACGCGCCGACCGAAAATGCCGACATCGATGAACTCGGCCTGACGATCGGCGAATCGATCACGCCGCTGTTCGACCTGGCGCTGCAGGGCGGCTACAGCAACGTGAGCCTCGACAATCACCCGGCCACCGGCGGCTACGACTTGACCGGCCGCTTCTTCGGCATCGTCGCTCGCAGCGAACCGACGCTGATCCCGGGCGTGCTGTCGTTGCGGCTGCAGGCCGCCTGGCGCTGGCACAAGGTGGATAACGGCCGCGTCGATCACCAGTACGACGAACTGACCTGGCGTGAAGCGGCGCTGCGGCTCGGCCCGGTGCTGAGCATGGGTCCGATCGAAGTCTCCGCCGGCGGTTATCTCGAGCATTACGACGGCCAGGAAGAAGCGCACGGGCCGCTCGCGTTCAAGCGCGACTTCAGCGCCGGCAGTGCCGGCGGCGGCTTTGCGGAGGTGGCGTTCGAGGTCGGCGACGGTCATGTCGGCGTCTACGGCCAGACCGGCCCGCGGCAGGGCTACGGCATTATTTTCTCGACGGGGTTCTGATGCAGCCGGGATCGGTCAACGCAAAAAAGCTCGAAAAGCGCCTGCGCCGCAACGTCGGCAAGGCGATCGCCGACTACAACATGATCGAGGCCGGCGACCGGGTGATGGTCTGCCTGTCGGGCGGTAAGGACTCCTACGCGATGCTCGACATCCTGCTGGCGCTGCGCGACAGCGCGCCGGTCGCGTTTGAAGTGTTCGCCGTCAATCTCGACCAGAAGCAGCCGGGGTTTCCGGAGCACGTGCTGCCGGATTACCTCGAATCGCTGGGTGTGCCGTATCACATCATCGAGCAGGACACGTATAGCGTTGTCCAGCGCGTCGTCCCGGAAGGCAAGACCACCTGCGGGCTGTGCTCGCGCCTCAGGCGCGGCGCGCTGTATCGCTACGCTGCCGAGCACGGCATGACCAAAATGGCGCTCGGCCACCACCGCGACGACATCATCGAAACGCTGTTTTTGAACCTGTTCCACGGCGGCACGCTCAAGGCGATGCCGCCCAAGCTCGCGTGCGACGACGGCCGCAATGTCGTCATCCGCCCCTTGGCTTATTGCGCCGAGGCCGACATCGAGCGTTACGCGCAGTTGCGAGAATTTCCGCTGATCCCGTGCAACCTGTGCGGCTCCCAGGAAAATATGGAGCGCAAGCGCATCAAGGCGATGCTGCACGAGTGGGAGCGCGAGACGCCGGGGCGCGCCGACATGATTTTCCGCGCCCTGCAGAACGTGCGCCCGTCGCAGCTTGCCGATCCGGAGTTGTTCGATTTCGCTAATCTGCGACCGGAGACAGTCGCTAGTGGCTAGTGGCTAGTCGCTAGTCGCTAGTGGCTAGTGAAGAAGGTAGTTCTTTGACTCCGTACTAGCTACTAGCCACTAGCCACTTTCTTCAGGCATCGAGATCGGGAATCAGCCGGCTTTCCAGTCGGCTGATGTAATCCTTGAGTTGCAGTTTGCGCCGCTTCATGCGGCCGAGCTGGAGTTGATCGACGCCCGGCTGGGCCGCGAGGGCGGCGATCGCCGCATCGAGGTCGCGGTGCTCCGTCCGCAGGTGGACGAGTTCTTCTCTCAGGTTACGGTCGCCGGCAATCATCTCTATTATGTTACGCGCAATTGCGCGGCAGGTTTATCATCGACGCTATGGATATATTCAAGGTCTTTCAGATTGAGGCGGCGCACCGCCTGCCGAACGTGCCGGAGGGGCACAAGTGCGCACGGCTGCATGGCCATTCGTTCCGCATCGAGATTCACCTGCGCGGCCAGGTGGACGAAAAGCTCGGCTGGGTGTGCGACTTTGCCGACCTGAAGGCTGCGTTCGAGCCGCTGTTCGCGGTGCTGGATCACTCCTACCTGAACGAAATCGACGGCCTCGCCAACCCGACCAGCGAGAATCTCGCGCGCTGGATCTGGCAGCGTCTCGCGCCGGCGCTGCCGGATCTCCACCATGTCGTCGTCGCCGAAACCTGCCAGTCCGGCTGCGTGTATTATGGAGAATCCTGAATAGTCAGCGCGCGGATTTTGCGCTAGGCTACTGTTTTCGTTAAAACAAACAAGACCAAGGAGGGTCTTGCCATGAAACGGATCATCTCGACGCTCGCAGCGCTGGCGCTGGCCACTGTCAGCGTGACCGCGATTGCCGCCACGCCGCCACAGCCGGCGACACAAACCAATCCCCCCACCGTACAGACCCGGCAGGCGCCGACGCCTTCCACCAACGCGCCCATAGGATCATTCAGCGCGCCGGTCACGAGAACAGGGGCGCCGCAGCCGATGACATCGGCCCTGCCGCAACCCGCCAGCGGCAACCAGCCCATGCCGCAAACGGGTATGCCGGCGACCGGAGCGATGGCGAACCAGCAGCACACGACCGCGCCGAAGCTTCCGGCCCGAACCGTGCACAACGTTCGGGTGCCGGGCGACATCACCTACCAGGGCTGGCAACTTGCGCTGAACGGCGCCGGCGTGCATACGACGTGGTGGTTCTTCAACAAGTACGTCGCCGCGCTGTATCTGCCCAAGCCGACCGATTCCGCCTCCGATGTCATTTCCGGTAACAGCGCGAAGGCCATCTGGCTGTCGATGCTCACGGACATGAAGGCCAAGGACTTCGTCAACTCGCTGCACAAGGCGTTCCAGAACAACCGCCCGAACAGCAGCCAGGGCGGCCAGAACGGCGCGAACAACAACAGCCGGAACGCCAACGCCGGGAATCAGGGCGCGATGCAAAGCAAGTGGCAGCACTTCTCGAGCTTCTTTACCAACCTGAAAAAGCACGACAAGGTGATCATCGGCTACATCCCCGGCAAGGGCACCGGCGTGACGATCAACGGCGAGCAGAAAGGCGTGGTGCCGGGCGAGACGTTCGGGCAGGCGATCTTCAGTATCTGGCTGGGCGGCAACCCCGTCGACAGCGGTCTGAAGCAGAATTTGCTCGGGAAGAAGTCGAGCTAGGTTGGCAAATAGCGCCGCCAGTCGCGACCGGTGTCGCCGTAGACCAGGAACGGCGGATTGAGCAGCGATTCGGCGGCCGGATAGCGTAACGGCTCGCCGTCGAGGGTGACTACCGCGCCGCCGGCCGCGGCAACGACCGCGTGCGCGGCGGCGGTGTCCCAATGCGACGTCGGCCCGAAGCGCGGATAGACGTCCGCCGCGCCCTCCGCGACCCGGCAGAACTTGAGCGAGCTGCCGGTGGCGACGGCTTCGTGCGGGCCCAGCCGGTCGATGAACGCTTGCGTTTCCGCGTTCAGGTGCGACCGGCTGCAGACGACGCGCACCGGCTCGGCGGCGGGCGTCTGCACGGCGATCGATTCGGTGCCGGCGGCCGTCTTGCGAAACGCGCCGACGCCGTCGATGCCAAGCCAGGTGGTCGCCGTGACCGGTGCGTGAACCACCCCCGCGACGGGCGCATTGCCTTCGATCAGCGCGATGTTGACGGTGAATTCGCCGTTGCGCTTGATGAACTCCTTGGTGCCGTCGAGCGGATCCACCAGCCAATAGCGCGACCAGCGGCGGCGCTCCGCCACCGGAACCGCGGCCGACTCTTCGGAGAACACCGGCATGTCCGGCGTGAGTTCGGCCAGTTGCGCGCAAATCAGGCGGTGGGCCGCCTTGTCGGCCGCCGTCAGCGGCGAGCGGTCATCCTTCAACTCCACGTCGAAATCGGTGGCGTAGATGTCGAGGATCGCCGCGCCGGCGTCTTCGGCAATGCGCGTCAGCGGTTCCAGCAGTTCGTTATCGGTCATGCGGTTTTCTTTTCTTTTTGGGTCTCGAGAAGGGGCTTCAAATACTGCCCGGTATACGAGCGCTTGTTCGCCGCCACATCCTCCGGCGTGCCGGTCGCGATCACGCGGCCGCCGCCTTCGCCGCCTTCCGGACCGAGGTCGATCAGCCAGTCGGCCGTCTTGATCACGTCGAGGTTGTGCTCGATCACGACGATCGTGTTGCCGCCTTCGCGCAGCCGCGTCAGCACGCCGAGCAGCTGCTCGATGTCGTAGAAGTGCAGCCCGGTGGTGGGCTCGTCGAGAATGTAGAGCGTGCTGCCGGTGTCGCGCTTGGACAGCTCGCGCGCGAGCTTGACGCGTTGCGCCTCACCCCCCGATAACGTGGTCGCATTCTGGCCGAGCTTGACGTAGGTCAGCCCGACCGCCATCAGCGTTTCCAGCTTGCGGGCGACGACCGGCACCGGCGCGAAGAAGTCCAGCGCTTCCTCGACCGTCATTTCCAGCACTTCGTGAATGTTCTTGCCCTTGTAGCGCACGTCCAGCGTTTCGCGGTTGTAGCGCCGCCCCTTGCAGACGTCGCAGGCGACGTAGACGTCGGGCAGAAAGTGCATTTCGACCTTGATGACGCCGTCGCCCTGGCAGGCTTCGCAGCGCCCGCCCTTGACGTTGAAGCTGAAGCGCCCGGGCTTGTAGCCACGCGCGCGGGCTTCGGGTACGCCGGCGAACAGCTCGCGAATCGGCGTGAACAGGCCGGTGTAGGTGGCCGGATTGGACCGCGGTGTGCGTCCGATCGGGCTCTGGTCGATGTCGATGACCTTGTCGATCTGGTCCAGCCCTTCGATGTCGTCGCACGGCGCGTAATCGCCCGAGGCGCGGTTGATCTCGCGCGCGGTGTAGCGGTACAGCGTGTCGTTGATCAGCGTCGATTTGCCCGAGCCGGACACGCCGGTGACACACACCAGCAGGCCGAGCGGAATCGTCACGTCGATGTTTTTCAGATTGTTGCCGCTGGCCTGGCGGATCGTAATCTCGCGCTTCGGGTCGCGCGGCTTGCGTTTGGCCGGCACTTCGATCTGCCGCCGGCCGGACAGGTACTGGCCGGTGAGCGATTCCTTGTGCGCGGTGATATCGGCAACGCTGCCTTGCGCGACGACACGGCCGCCATGCGCGCCCGCGCCGGGGCCCATGTCGAGGATGTGGTCGGCGCTGCGGATCGCGTCCTCGTCGTGTTCGACGACGATCACCGTGTTGCCGAGGCCGCGCAGGTGGAACAGCGTGTCTAGCAGGCGCTGGTTGTCGCGCTGGTGCAGGCCGATCGACGGCTCGTCCAGGATGTACATCACGCCGACCAGGCCCGAGCCGATCTGGCTCGCGAGCCGAATACGTTGTGCTTCGCCGCCGGATAACGTTTCGGCGCTGCGTTCGAGCGTCAGGTAATCGAGGCCGACGTTGACCAGGAACGTCAGCCGCTCGCCGATCTCCTTGACGACCTTGGCGGCAATTTCGCCGCGCCAGCCGGGCAGGTCGAGGCCGGCGAAAAATTCCGCCGCATCGTGCACCGACATGCGCGCGATCTCCGGCAGGCTCGCGCCGGCGACAAAGACATTGCGGGCCGCGCGATTCAGGCGCGCGCCGCCGCACTCCGGACAGGGCCGCGTGCCGAGGTATTTCGCCAGCTCTTCGCGCACCATGCCGGATTCGGTTTCGCGGTAGCGCCGCTCCATGTTCGGCAGGATGCCTTCGAACGGGTGGCGGCGTTCGCGCCAGCCGCCGCGCGGCGACGGATAGCGGAAGCTGATCTTCTCCTTGCCGCTGCCGTGCAGAATGATGTCGCGAATATCCGCCGGCAGCTCGCGAAACGGCACCTCGATGTCGAAGTCGTAGTGCTCGGCCAGCGACTGGATGATCTGGAAGTAGTATTGATTGCGCCGGTCCCAGCCGCGCACGGCGCCGCCGGCGAGGCTCAAATCCGGATGGCCGACCACTCGGTCCGGGTCGAAAAACTGGCGCACGCCCAGGCCGTCGCAGGTCGGGCACGCGCCGACCGGATTGTTGAACGAGAACAGCCGCGGCTCGAGTTCCGACAGGCTGTAGCCGCAGACCGGGCAGGCGAAGTTCGCCGAGAATGCCAGCTCCTCGCGCTCCGGTTCATCCATGAAGGCGATCGACGCGATGCCGCCTGCCAGGCGCAGCGCAGTCTCGAACGATTCCGCGAGCCGCTGGGTAATGTCGGGCCGTACCTTGAAGCGGTCGACAACGACTTCGATCGTATGTTTGCGGCGCAGGTCCATCGATGGCGCCTGATCGAGTTCGACCACCTTGCCGTCGATGCGCGCGCGAATGAAGCCCTGCGAGCGCAGCTCCTGGATCAGTTGCAGGTGCTCGCCCTTGCGGTTCTGCACCACCGGCGCGAGCAGCAGCAGCCGGCTGCCTTCCGGCAGGTTGAGCGCCTGGTCGACCATCTGGCTGACCGTCTGCGCCTCCAGCTCGATGCCGTGATCCGGACAGCGCGGCGTGCCGGCGCGCGCGTACAGCAGGCGCAGGTAGTCGTAGATTTCGGTGACGGTGCCGACCGTCGAGCGCGGGTTGTGCGAAGTTGATTTCTGCTCGATCGAGATCGCCGGCGACAAGCCTTCGATGTGGTCGATGTCCGGCTTTTCCATCATCGACAGGAACTGGCGTGCGTAGGCGGACAGCGATTCGACGTAGCGCCGCTGGCCCTCGGCGTAGATGGTGTCGAACGCCAATGAGGATTTGCCGGAGCCGGACAGGCCGGTGATCACGATCAGCTGGTCGCGCGGCAGATCGACGTCGATGTTCTGCAGGTTGTGGGTGCGGGCGCCGCGGATGCGGATGGTGTCCATGAGTTCGCGCAAGTGGAACGAAACGAATCAATATACGCTGTCTCACGAGTCCGGCGCAAAGGCGCCGGACCAGTAGCTAGTGCTGAGTCGCTAGTACCTAGTACTGGAGTAGGGGCACGTGTTCTTGTCTTCACTCAGCACTAGCTACTAGCGACTTAGCACTAGTGACTTGCGCGGCGTGTTAAAATCAACGGCTCCGCTCGCTCACCCGTTCTGATCCGTGCCCACTACCCACCTAAGCCGCACTGAAGGCCGCGCCGCTTTATCGCTGTCGGCGATCTTCGCGTTGCGGATGCTGGGCTTGTTCATGATCTACCCGGTGTTCGCGGTCTACGCGAAGCACCTCACCGGCGCGACTGCCGCCACCATCGGTCTCGCGCTCGGCATCTACGGCCTCGCCCAGGCGATCCTGCAAATCCCGTTCGGGACGCTGTCCGACCGCATCGGCCGCAAGCCGGTGATCGCGGCTGGCTTGATCCTGTTCGCGATCGGCAGCGTAATCGCGGCGATGTCGGGCTCGATTGGCGGCGTGATCCTCGGCCGTGCGCTGCAGGGCGCCGGCGCGGTCGGCTCGGCGATCCTGGCGCTGGGTGCGGATTTGACCCGCGAAGAGAATCGCACCAAGGCGATGGCGATGATCGGCATGACCATCGGCGTTTCCTTCGCGCTGGCGGTGGTCGTGGGGCCGCTGTTGAACGGCTGGGTCGGGGTGCCGGGGATTTTCTGGCTGACCGCGGTGCTGGCGCTGGCCGGTATCGCCGTGCTGTACACCCTCGTGCCGCAGCCACATCTGATTCGCCACCACGCGGATACCGAGCCGGTGCCGGCACTGTTCAAGCGCGTGCTGACCAACGGTGAGCTGCTGCGCCTCGATTTTGGCATCTTCGCCCAGCACGCGATCCTCACCGCCACTTTCCTGGCGCTGCCGCTGGCGCTCAAGCAAGCCGGCGGCAGCGGGTCGCACTGGCTGTTCTACCTGCCGATCCTGGTGGTCGCGTTCGTGCTGATGACGCCGTTCATCATCATCGGCGAGAAGTACCGGAAGATGAAGCCGGTGTTCATCGGCGCGGTCGCCGCAGTCGGCCTCGGCCAGCTCTCGCTGCTGGTCTGGCACGCGAACCTGTGGGCAATCGGCGCCGGCCTGCTGGTGTTCTTCGCCGCCTTCAGCCTGCTCGAAGCGACCCTGCCGTCGCTGATTTCCAAGGTCGCCCCGGCGGACAGCAAGGGCACCGCAATGGGCGTCTATTCCAGTTCCCAGTTCCTGGGCATTTTCGTCGGCGGCGCCGTCGGCGGCTGGCTGCAGGGCGTGTTCGCGCCCCACGGCCTGCTCGCAGTGTTCGTGCTGACGACCAGCCTTGCTGTCCTGTGGCTGCTGGTCGCCATGACGATGCCGGCACCGAAGCATCTCGCCAGCCGGCTGATCCGCATCCCGAAAATCCGCGGCCGGGAGGAGCGCGAGCGGCTCAGCGCCCGGCTGCTGTCGATTGCCGGCGTCGCCGAAGCGGTTGTCGTGGCCGAAGAAGGCGTGGCCTACCTGAAAGTCGACAACCGCGAGCTGGATGAAACGGCGCTCGAAGCCTTCGACACGTCCTCGCCGGATGCAATCGCCGCCCAATCGACGTAGAATCCTTGCTCTTTATTACTAGAACATCCCAGATTTCCGCCAACGGAGCAGTTCATGGCCAGGGGCATCAATAAAGTCATTCTCGTCGGCAACCTCGGCGCCGACCCGGACACCCGCTACACCGCCGGCGGCAGCGCCATCACCAAGATTCGCATCGCGACCACGCGGGCGTGGAAAGACAAGCAGACCGGCGAGCAGCAGGAAAAGACCGAGTGGCATCGCATCACGTTTTTTGGCCGCTTGGCTGAAATCGCCGCCGAATACCTGCGCAAGGGCTCGCAGGTTTATGTCGAAGGCCGGCTCGAGACCAGCACCTACGAAAAAGACGGCCAGACCCACTACAGCACCGATATCATCGCCAATGAAATGCAGATGCTCGGCGGCCGCTCCGGCATGGGCGGCGGCGATTACAGCAGCGGCGGGGACGACCAGCGCCCCCGGCCGCAGGCGGCGAAGCCCGGTGCGGTTGCTGACGACTTCGACGACGACATCCCGTTTTAAGCAGTAAATAAGGAGTTTTGACTGCATGTCCCCCCGTGACCTGATCGCGCCGCATGGCGGCGCCCTGCAAGAACTGTATCTTTCCGAGGCCGAGGCCGCCGAAGCCAAAAAGGCCGCGGCCGATTACCCGTCCTGGGACCTGACCCACCGCCAGTTGTGCGACATCGAGTTGCTGTTGAGCGGCGGCTTCTCGCCGCTGACAGGCTTCATGAACCGCGTCGACTACGACGGCGTGGTCGAGAACATGCGCCTGGCGTCCGGCACGCTCTGGCCGATGCCGATTACGCTCGACGTGACGCGCGAGTTCGCCGAGCCGCTGACAGAAGGTGACACGATTGCGCTGCGCGACCCGGAAGGCGTGCTGATCGCGCTGCTCGACATCGGCGACATCTGGGAGCCGGACAAGGCGGCCGAGGCGCGCGGCGTTTTCAAGACCACCGACGAGGCCCACGCCGGCGTGCGCTACCTGATGCGCACCGCCAGCCCGGTTTACATCGGCGGCCGGCTGCGCGGCATCGAGCCGCCGACGCACTACGACTTCCGCCACTTGCGCCGCACGCCGCGCGAGCTGCGCGATTACTTCAAGAAGCTCGGCTGGCACCGCATCGTCGCGTTCCAGACGCGCAATCCGATGCACCGCGCGCACCTGGAGCTCACGTTCCGCGCCGCGAAGCAGGTCGAAGCGAACCTGCTGATTCAGCCCACCGTCGGCATGACCAAACCGGGCGACATCGATCACTACACCCGCGTGCGCTGCTACGAGCACCTGATCAAGCGTTTTCCGGAAAACACGACCGCTCTTTCGCTGCTGCCGCTGGGCATGCGCATGGGCGGCCCGCGCGAGGCGATCTGGCATGCGCTGATTCGCAAGAACCACGGCTGCACTCATTTTATTGTCGGCCGCGACCATGCCGGCCCCGGCAAGGGCAGCGACGGCGAGCCGTTCTACGGCCCGTACGAGGCGCAGGAACTGCTGCGCAAGCACCAGGACGAAATCGGCATCCAGATGGTGCCGTTCCAGATGATGGTGTACGTGAAGGAGCGCGCCGAATACGCCCCGGCCGACGAGGTGCGTGACGACGAGACCGCGCTGGTCATCTCCGGCACCGAATTCCGGCGGCGGCTGCACGAGGGTCTCGAAATTCCCGATTGGTTTTCGTACCCGGAAGTCGTCGAGGAACTGCGCAAGACGCACCCGCCGCGCTCCAAGCAGGGCTTCACCGTGTTCTTCACCGGCCTGTCCGGCTCCGGCAAGTCGACCATTGCCAATGCGCTGATGGTCAAGCTGATGGAACAGGGCGGTCGTCCGGTCACGCTGCTCGACGGCGACCTGGTGCGCAAGCACCTGTCCAGCGAACTCGGCTTTTCGAAAGAGCACCGCGACATCAACATCCGCCGCATTGGCTACGTCGCGAGCGAGATCACCAAAAATGGCGGCGTCGCCATTTGCGCCCCGATTGCGCCGTACGCGGA
Source organism: Gammaproteobacteria bacterium (assembly GCA_035688265.1). GTDB lineage: Bacteria > Pseudomonadota > Gammaproteobacteria > Natronospirales > DASSBR01 > DASSBR01. The sequence goes on along the minus strand of DASSNE010000021.1, from coordinate 37,277 downwards.
AACACGCCGCCAGGTGCGCGAGATGATCGAGCCGGTCGGCGGCTTTCTGGAAATTCACGTCTCGACGCCGCTCGAGGTCTGCGAGCAGCGCGACCGCAAGGGCCTCTATGCCAAGGCGCGCGCCGGCGTGATCAAGGAGTTCACCGGCATCAGTGACCCGTACGAGGCGCCGGAAAAGCCGGAAATGACGATCGATACGCGCGAGTGCACGCCCGACGAGGCGGCGCACCAGATTGTCGTCAAGCTGGAAAGTCTCGGCTTCATCAGATAAAAGCCGGCTAAAGGGGGTAGTTTGGCACGCAAAGGCATCATTCTGGCAGGCGGCTCGGGCACGCGCCTGTACCCGGTCACGCGCTCGACCAGCAAGCAACTGCTGCCGGTCTACGACAAGCCGATGATCTACTATCCGCTGTCGACCCTGATGCTGGCCGGCATTCGCGATGTGCTGATCATTTCCACGCCCGAGGATTTGCCGCGCTATCGCGATCTGCTCGAGGACGGCAGCCAATGGGGAATGAACCTTGCCTATGCCCAACAGCCGCGGCCCGAAGGCCTCGCGCAGGCGTTTCTGATCGGCGAAAACTTCATCGGCGCCGACCCGGTCACGCTGATCCTGGGCGATAACATCTTCTACGGCCACGGCATGGACCGGCAGCTCGCGGCAGCCGGCGACGAAACCCGCGGGGCAACCGTGTTTGCCTATTACGTTCGCGATCCGGAGCGGTATGGCGTCGTCCATTTCGATTCAGCCGGTAAAGCTCTCGGCATTGAAGAGAAGCCCAAACAACCGCGCTCGCGCTACGCCATCACCGGCCTGTATTTTTACGACAACGACGTGGTTTCGATTGCCAAGGCGATCAAACCTTCCGCACGCAGCGAACTGGAAATCACCGATGTCAATCAGGCGTATCTTCATCGTGGCGATCTATGCGTTGAAAAGCTAGGACGGGGCATTGCCTGGCTCGACACCGGGACGCACGAGTCACTACTACAGGCATCAACCTTCATCGAAGCCATCGAGAGTCGGCAGGGACTCAAGGTGGCGTGTCCGGAGGAAATCGCGTTCCGCAAGGGCTTTATCGATGCCGAGCAAGTCGCGCGCCTCGCGCAGCCGCTCTCTAAAAATGGCTATGGAGAGTATTTGCTCCGCGTCATCGAAGAAGCCTACTAATGCAATTCATCGCCACCGCTATTCCCGGCGTCGTCCTTGTCGAACCCAAAGTCTTCGGCGACACGCGCGGCTATTTCATGGAGACGTGGGAGCAGCGCAAGTTTGCCGCCGCCGGCATCCATGCCGATTTCGTGCAAGACAATCACAGCAAGTCCATCAAAGACACGCTGCGCGGCCTCCACTACCAGATCGAGCAGCCGCAAGGGAAACTTGTTCGCGTCGTCAGCGGCGAAGTTTACGACGTGGTCGTGGATATCCGCCGCAGCTCGCCAACTTACGGCCAGTGGATCGCGGAAACTCTGTCGGCAGACAACAAGCGCATGCTGTGGGTGCCGCCCGGCTGCGCGCATGGTTTTCTGGTCACCGGCGACGAAGCGGAATTCGTCTACAAATGCACCGACTTCTACGCGCCGCAGCATGAGCGATGCATCCGCTGGGACGACAAGGACCTGAACATCGACTGGCCGCTAAACGGCCGTGAGCCGCTGGTATCCGAAAAAGACAAAAAAGGAGCAACCTTCAAAGACGCCGAGACATACGAATGAATCCAATTCTGTCATTCCGCCTTGGAAGCCGGAATCCAGTGGCCATGGATGGCAAACTGGCAGATTCATGAAAGTCCTGATTGCCGGCGCAAACGGGCAACTGGGCCGTGCTCTCCAACAAACAGCGCCAGCGGGCGTCGATATTGTTGCGTACGATCGCGGGCAATTGGATATCACCAATGCCGAGGCAGTAGCTCAAACTGCCCGCAAAGAATCCCCGGATTCCATCATTAACACAGCCGCGTACACGGCAGTCGATAAAGCCGAAAGCGAGCCGGAACTGGCTTACGCCGTCAATGCCACCGGCGCCGAAAACCTCGCCCGCGCGGCCCAGGCGGCCGGCGCGCGCTTCATCCACATCTCCACCGATTTCGTCTTCGATGGTGCCCAACCACGACCATACCGCCCGGACGACCCGGTCAACCCGCTATGCGTCTACGGCGCCAGCAAAGCGGAAGGCGAGGCACGCGTCCGCGCCATTCTCGGAGACGACGCACTGATCGTTCGCACCAGCTGGGTCTACGCGAGGCAAGGCGGCAACTTCGTCAACACGATGCTGCGTCTGATGCAGACCAAGCCGGCGCTGACGGTGGTTACCGATCAGGTTGGCACTCCCACCTGGGCGGTCTCACTGGCGAAGTTTCTGTGGCACGCGCCCGACTACCCCAACATCAACGGTACCCACCACTACACCGACGCCGGCATCGCCAGTTGGTATGACTTCGCCGTCGCCATTCAGGAAGAAGCGCTTGTCGCCGGCCGGCTGAACAAGGCCGTTCCAATCAAGCCGATCGCCAGCGAAGATTACCCGCAAGTCGCCCGCCGACCGGCCTTCAGCGTGCTCGACAAACGTCACACCGCCGGACAGTTTGGTACCGATCTTATCCATTGGCGCAGGGCTCTGCGGCAGATGCTGACCGAAGACCTTGAGAATTCCTTGAGGAACGACGGACAATATGAGCCGAAGGCGCGATGATGGCTACGTTTGAGCGCGTCAGGACGTTGGTTGCCTCGGGAGAGGTGCGGATATCGGAACACGGATATGATGAAATGGCGGCTGATGGCCTCACGGCCCGTGAATTGGTAGCTGGCGTTGCATCTGCTGTCCTTGTCGAAGATTATCCTGATTTCCCGAAGGGTCCCACAGTCTTGGTGCTTCAGGCAGATCGGGAGCAGCACCCGGTTCATGCGGTGTGGGGGATACCGAAAGGGCATCAGAGTCCGGCTGTCCTGGTGACGGCTTATCGCCCCGATGAAGAGCGCTGGAACGAAACTTTTACCGAGCGAAAACCATGAGCAAGCGAAAGCGAATCAAGTACGTCCACGAAGCCGGATATGTAGCAGAAGTCGAAGTTGAGTTGCTGCAAACGTCGGACGAATGGGCGCCATATCTTTCGTTGGAAGATGCGTACAAACTTGACGATGTGCGTGATGCGCTCAAGCGCGGTGATCTCAAAGCAGCATCACAACAGGCGCGGGTATTTGCAATGCAACGCATCGCGCTTTAACGAGCGCGTGATGGGGAATTCACCGGCTGAAACCTCCCACTTGTTTGCTGCGCGCAGCTGAGACTTTATTCATGTTGAATTCGCAAAACTTTCGCCGCCATCTTCTGGTCACCGGCGGCGCCGGCTTCATCGGCACGAATTTCGTTCACTATTGGCTGGCGAAATACCCGCGCGATCGTGTCGTTGTCCTCGATGCGCTGACTTATGCCGGCAACATCGACAACCTCGCGCCGGTACGGGACAACAAGAACTTCCGCTTCGTTCACGGCAATATCTGCGATGAGCCGCTGGTGGATCGCCTGATGGCTGAGGAGGCCATCGACACGGTCGTGCATTTCGCCGCCGAGTCCCACGTCGATCGCTCGATCGACGGTCCCGACCCGTTCATCAAAACCAACGTCGTCGGCACGCACGTTCTGCTCAAGGCCGCGAAGCGCGCCTGGCTGGACGGGCGGCATCAAGGCCCCTGCCGTTTCCACCATGTATCGACGGACGAGGTTTACGGCACCCTCGGTTTTGACGATCCGCCGTTCACCGAGCAGACGCCGTATGCCCCCAACTCGCCGTACTCCGCGAGCAAGGCCGCCTCGGATCATCTGGTTCGCGCCTACCACAGCACCTATGGCCTGCCGGTCACCATCAGCAACTGCTCCAACAACTATGGGCCATACCAGCATCGGGAGAAACTGATCCCGCTGATGCTGTCGCACGGCATGCAGGGCAAGCCGTTGCCCGTCTACGGCAAGGGCGCGAACATCCGCGACTGGCTTTACGTCGAGGACCACTGCACGGCCATCGACGCCATTCTGCAGCACGGCCGCGTGGGCGAGACCTACAACATCGGCGGCAACTGCGAGATGCAAAACCTCGAACTGGTCAGGCAGCTCTGCCGGCTGCTGGACGAGCTGCGGCCGGATTCGCCGCACGCGCCGCACCATGAACTCATCGAATTCGTCACCGACCGGCTGGGTCACGACCTGCGCTACGCCATCAACGGCAACAAGATCCGCCATGAGCTGGGCTGGGAGCCGGCCGAAACCTTCCCGAGCGGGCTGCGGCGGACCGCGCGCTGGTATTTGGCGCGTGATGCGGGCGGGGAGAACTCCGCCCGGGCCGAACTCGCGACGTAAACGGTTCTGCGTCGCGCCGGAGTGGCGCGACGCGCTTGACTCCGTTTCCCTGTTCAGCTTAAATGCAGCGTTCAACCATTGAACGTACGTCAATGCTGGACGACGACACCCGTTACCGGATACTAAAGCGCCTCGAGGATAACCCGGAGGTTAACCAGCGCGAGCTGGCCCGCGAGCTGGGAATCAGCCTGGGAAAGGTCAACTATTGCCTCAAAGCGCTGATCGAGCGCGGCTTTGTCAAAGTCAGCCGATTCCGGAACAGCGTCAACAAGAAGGCATACCTCTACCATCTGACGCCGCAGGGGATGCAGGACCGGACGCGCATGGCAATCCGCTTTCTGCAGCACAAGCGGGCCGAGTATGAGGCGCTGGAGCGCGAATTGCAGGTTCTGGAGCAGGAAGTCCGCCAGCGCGCGGAAGAGGCAAACCGATGAAACGCTTGTTCGTGACCGGATACAGCGGGTTCGTCGGCAACGCGCTGCAAAGGCAGCTGGCGTCCGGCGCTTCCGGTATCACCGCCGTCGCACCGGATGCCGGCCTGGATATTTGCGATTATGACGAATTGCTGCGTGCAGTTGCCGGCGCGCAAGCCGATGGCGTGGTTCACCTCGCTGCGCAGAGCTTTGTACCGGATGCGTTCAACGATCCGCGCGCGACGTTCGACGTCAATTTCTACGGCACTCTGAACCTGCTCCGGGCTTTGAAGGAAACCGGCTTTCGGGGCCGGATGCTGTTCGTGGGTTCCGGCGACGTGTACGGCCTGGTGCAGCCGGACGACCTGCCATTGCGCGAAACGCATCCGCTTAAACCGCGGAACCCGTACGCGGTGAGCAAGGTCGCTGCCGAGGCATTGTGCTACCAATGGTCGCAAACCGAAGGGCTCGACATCGTCATGACCCGGTCATTCAACCACCTGGGGCCGGGCCAGGACACGCGTTTCGTGATGGCAGATTTCGCCAGGCAGGTTGCGGAAATCAAACTTGGCAAACGGATGCCGACGATTCATGTGGGTGACATCGACGTCAGCCGCGACTTCACCGATGTCAGGGATGTGGTGCGCGCCTACCTCACGCTGCTGGAGGACGGACGAACCGGCGAGGTCTACAACGTATGTTCGGGCCGCGAGATCACGATTCGCTCGCTGCTCGAGAGATTGATCGACCTTGCGGGTGTCGAAGCCGAGATTGTACGCGACACGGACCGTATGCGTCCGAGCGAGCAGCGGCGTGTATGCGGCTGCAACGAGAAACTGATCAGCGACACCGGCTGGCGGCCCGAATTCGCCATGGATACCACCCTCACGGATACACTGAAATATTGGGAGCAAATAAGTGACTGAAAGCGCATTGATCACCGGCATCTCCGGCCAGGACGGCGCCTATCTTGCCGCGCATCTTCTGAACGAAGGATACGAGGTCCACGGCCTGCTCGCCCGCCGTTCCAGCGATTCGCTGTGGCGTTTGCGCGAACTCGGGGTCGCGGATCAAGTGCGGATTATAGACGGCGACATCAACGACCTTTCATCGCTGATGCGCGCACTGGAGCAATCCCGCGCGAGCGAAGTTTACAACCTGGCTGCACAGAGCTTCGTCGCGACCTCCTGGAATCAGCCGCTGCTGACAGCTCAATCGACCGGTCTGAGCGTGGTCAAAGTGTTGGAAGCGGTTCGGCAGGTTAACCCGGATGCGCACTTCTACCAGGCATCCACCAGCGAAATGTTCGGTCTCATTCAGGCCGAACAGCAGGATGAAAGCACCCCGTTCTACCCGCGCAGCCCCTACGGCGTCGCAAAGCTGTTCGGGCACTGGACGGTCGTTAACTATCGCGAGAGCTACGGCCTGCACGCCAGCAGCGGCATCCTGTTCAACCATGAATCGAAGCTACGCGGTCCGGAGTTCGTGACGCGCAAGGTTACGCAGGCTGTCGCCCGCATCAAGCAAGGGCGGCAGAACGAACTTCGCCTCGGCAACGTCGATGCGAAGCGTGACTGGGGATTTGCGGGGGACTACGTCAAGGCGATGTGGCTGATGCTGCAGCAGGACAAGCCGGATGACTACGTCGTCGCCACCGGCAGGACCACTACCGTACGAGACATGTGCCGCATAGCCTTCGAATACGTGGGCCTGAACTACGAAGACTACGTCGTTCAGGATCCGCAGTTTTATCGGCCCGCGGAAGTAGACGTCCTTCTGGGGCATCCGGCCAAGGCAAAGCGCGTGCTGGGATGGGAGGCGGAAACGAGTCTCGAAGAGTTGATTTCAGATATGGTCGATGCAGACATGCGCCGCGTGGAGCGGGAAGAAGCCTGATGAACCGCGCCTTACTGCTTAACTTCACCAAGCAGGATTTCATCGACAAGTACTCCGGGTCGATCATCGGCGTCGGCTGGGCGTTTATCTGGCCACTGGTGATGATCGGCATCTACGTAATTATATTCGGCCGCATCATGGGCGGCCGTATTCCCGGTATCTCCAATGTCTACGGCTATGGTATCTACCTCGTCGCAGGGCTCGTGCCGTGGACGGCATTTTCAAACACGGTGACTCGCACATCGACAGTATTCGTCGACAAGAAGCCGATCGTTTCGAAGGTGAACATTTCACTGCTCGGCCTGCCGGTGTATGTTGTTTTATCCGAAAGTATCACGATGCTGATCACGATGGCAGTGTTCATTGTGTTCCTGCTCGCAACGGGCTATCCGCTGCACAAGACGCTTGTGTTGTTCCCATTCATCTACGCGCTGCAACAGCTGTTCGCGTATGGCCTCGGGCTGTTCTTTGGGATCTTCAATGTTTTTATTCGCGACGTAAAGGAGTTTGTTGGCGTTGCGATGCAGCTCTGGTTCTGGTTTACGCCAATTGTATACGTCACGTCCATTTTGCCGCCGTCGATACAACATCTGATGCAGTACAACCCGATGTGGGTATTCATAAATGCGTACCACCGCATTTTTTTGACGGGACAGCCCCTTGATATGTCCGGGCCGTTGAAGGCCGTTGTCATGGTGCACGTTGTGCTTGCTATTGCCTATATGGCATTCAAATTTCTGGAGCGCGACATTCGCGATTTTATATGATTTGGCTAGGGCTGATATTGATCGCGTTAACAGCGGGCATCCCGCTCGCGTGGTTCTTTTCGCGACGCCAAATCCACTGGAGTCGCCGTGGGCTGCTCGATATCACCGTCAGCGCAATTTATTTCGCTCTAATATTCGAGGCGGTGGCAATTTTTCAGGGCGCGCTGACATGATACGCGTCGCCAATATATCGAAGCGCTTCAAGCTATATGCGTCTCCGGCGGATCGCCTGAAAGAGCTTTTGCTGCGCAAGAAGTTCCATGTTGATTATGACGCGCTGGACAATCTGTCGTTCGAAGTCAAGGACGGTGAAACGCTGGGCGTGATTGGTCGCAATGGTGCCGGGAAGTCCACGTTGTTGAAAATATTGACTGGAGTAACCCTACCTGATAGCGGCGTCATCGACATAAATGGGAAGATCACGGGCCTTCTTGAGCTGGGCACCGGCTTCAACCCCGAGCTAACCGGCATGCAGAACATCCATGACAATGGACTGCTGCTTAACATGACTTCGCGTGAAATTGAAGAGAAGCGAGAGGCCATTATCGAGTTCTCGGAATTGGGTGACTTCATTAATGAGCCGATAAAAACGTACTCGTCAGGCATGGTGATGCGACTGGCGTTTTCGATTGCCATTCACGCAGAGCCAAAATGCTTCGTTGTCGATGAAGCTTTGTCCGTTGGCGACGCCCACTTCCAGCAGAAGTGTACGAAACGAATTAGAGATTTCAGGGACCAGGGCGGCTCGATCATATTCGTATCGCACGACATGAACGCGGTAAAGACGCTTTGCGATTCGGCTTTACTCCTGGAACGTGGACAAGTTATATCATCCGGCGATCCTGAGTCGGTCGTCAACAACTACAATTTTCTTTTGGCCAAGTCCGAAGGTGATGTGGCGGTAAAACGCGAAGCCACTTCGAATGGCTACGGCACGATGGAAGCGACGATTGAGAACGTGCGGGTGACAGGGGAGAAATCGTCATCCTCAGTCGTCAGTTCCGGGGAGAACGTGCTGATAGAGATAACGCTTCGTGCAGTGGAGGATATCGACAACGTAACGGTCGGCATGCTGATTCGCGATAAATTTGGCCAGGATATCTTTGGAACAAATAGCCGATTGTTGGGGCAGTCTCTGACACTCCGCAAAGGCCAACGGTATACCGGCAGCTTCGAGCTGCCAATCGATCTGGGCGCAGGAAAATACACCATAACGATAGCGCTGCATACGGAGGAAGATCATGTAGACCGGTGCTTCCATTGGCATGACCGCATCGCCTCCCTGGAGGTCGCCGGCTACCATGGCAGCCGATTCACCGGCCTGTGTCGATTGCATCCGTCGTTTTCGTTCCATGCGGCCTCAGAAGCCGCTACAGCAACCGCGAAACAATTGCCGTGAGTATTCTGGAAGTGAAAAATCCGAATTTGTCGGTCGAAGAGCTAATGAAAAAGATTAAGGCTGAACTCGCGGCAGCCGAAGACGGGCGTACGACCGCGAAGCACTCCCGACGCCGTTCGTCATCAGCTCTGCTATCGCTGCGATTGCAGGAAAGTCAGGTTGGCTTACGCTCGGCGGAGGATCAGGCGATCGAGTTTCGCGATAACTACACGCTTACGGAGCTGCTTAGGTACGAAGATGCCCTTTTCATACGCAATGCTTACAGGAGCGTGCTGCAACGGGAGCCCGAGCCGGGCGGTGCCGACAGTTATCTTCAGCAGTTGCGCGATGGCTCGCTTCCAAAGATAGAACTGATTGGAACGTTCAGATATTCCGAGGAAGGGAAGCAGCAAGCGATTCGTATAAGAGGACTCTGGCTGCGATTCAACGTCAGAAAGCTATTTCACTTGCCTGTGCTCGGTTACTTGGCGCGATGGGCAACGGCATGTTTCCGGCTACCTCTTCTGATGCGTAATTTTGAGCAGCTTCATGCTTCCGTCCACTATCGGCTTGGCGACCTTGGGCGGGATATTGAAACGTTGTCGCAACGCCTGGCCACACTTTTCGCTGCAAAATTGGCGGCGGATCGGCGAGCGGAAGCGGCGGAGAAGCGCCTCGATGCCATTGAGAAAATGCTGGTGGCGCTACGTGCGGAGATACAGGATGAGGCCCGACGGACGGCCGAACTGAACGAATCGAAAGCCGATAAGATAGACAATTCATCGTTGCCGGAGTTCTGGATATTGGATGGCAACAGACAATTTTTGCAGCATCTTACTGAGGAGCAAGGCGACGCAAGGCCGCTTCGACACGAAGATCAATTTTACAGCGCCTTCGAAGACGCATTTCGCGACGACGAGGCGGTTCGACTTAATCAGAGGAGATACCTTCAATTTATCAAGGCTGACGTCACTGTCAAGCAACCGTTTCTCGACTGTGGATGCGGCCGAGGCGAATTTTTGGAGACCTTGGCTGGGGCTGCCATACCAGCCATTGGCGTGGATGTGAATCGGCATGAGATTGAGCGACTCGATCAACAGGGTGTGACGGTTAAGGAAGCCGATATGCTCTCTTGGCTTCAGCAGTCTGATCAAATGTATGGTGGTATCTCGGCGCTTCAGGTTATCGAACATTTGGATAGCGACTACTTGATGAGGTTCTTGGGTATTGCCGTAAACCGACTCGTACCTGGCGGTGTAATGATCCTTGAAACCGTCAATCCGCACTGCCCTTCCGCCCTTGGAAATTTTTATCAGGATCCGACGCACATCAAGCCCATCCCGCCTGAGTTGTTGCAGTTTCTGGTCGCGTGGAATGGGCTGTCGAATTGCAAGCTGACCTATTCGTCGCTGACGCCACTTTCGCTGCGAAGTTTCTCGGAACCCCGAATGAACTACCAGGACTATGCGGTAATAGGATACAAGCAGTGACTGGGCGCGTGGCGCTGGTCATTCCCTGGTACGGTGAGGATCAACCGGGCGGAGCCGAGCGGCAGGCGCGTGAAGTTGCTATGCGGCTTGCAAAGCGGGGGCATCAGGTTGAAGTATTCACGACATGCAGCCGCTCATTTCAGTCAAGCTGGAGCAACGACTTTTTCGCGATAGGCGAGGAATTGGACGCAGGTGTCCGAGTCCATCGTTTTCCGGTGGATCATAGGCGCGAGGGCCGGTTTAACGCGATCAATAAACGTCTTCTTGAGCTGAGCGCAGACGAGTTGCTTCCCGGCATACCGCCTGTGGGGCAACAGGACGAAGATATTTTCGTTAACGAGAACATAAATTCGACCGCCTTGGTCGCGGAGTTGAAACAACAAGCGAAGCGATTCGACGCTGTCCTTTTTACCCCATATTTGTATGGGACAACGCTGAACGGGCTTCCGCAGATCGCTGACAAGGCGTTTCTCATTCCGTGTCTTCACGACGAAGCGTACGCCTATCTGCCGGTCTGCGCGCATATATTCCGTTCAGCCAAAGGCATTTTGTATCTATCCGAAGGTGAGGAATTGCTCGCTCACCGTCTATACGGACCAGCGATCGCGACCAAGGGTTTCGTTGTCGGGTCAGGGGTTGAGCTGTTTGGTCCGGATTCTTCAAGCCAAGCCGTGGATGACTCATCGCTGCCGCAGGGGCCATTCGTGCTTGTTCTAGGGCGTCGGGACGCCACCAAGAACACAGATTTGGTGGTGCAGGCTTTCAAGAACTTTCGTAAGGATTCGAAGAACTCTTCAATGAAGCTTGTCCTTGCCGGCCCCGGTCCTATGTCATATGACGACCGCGCTTCAGGGGTTCATGACCTCGGGTTGGTTGACGATTCAACGAAGCTTGCGCTACTTAGGGCCGCGACTGCACTCTTTCAACCCAGTAAGAATGAAAGCTACTCTCGCGTCATGATGGAAGGTTGGGCTTGCCGGAAACCCGTGGTAGTTAATGGCGACTGTGACGCAACAGCGATCGCGGTCGATAAGTCCGGTGGTGGATTTAGTGCGAGGACTCTCAGTGAGTGGACGGAAGCATTTTGTCGATTAGAGAAAATGCCGGCCGGCGGGTGCGAAAGATTGGGGTGCCTAGGGCATGATTTCGCGCGTTCGGTTGCGAACTGGGACAGTGTTATAAGCCGCTACGAATCCTTCTTGGGCTTGTGCGAAATGAGCGAGCAGTCCTCGATCCCGCCGCGTGTGCACTGGAAAGTTCGGGCAATCCATCAAGTTTTGCCGAACTTGGCCTATGGCGACGCTATCTCGGACTCCGCCCTCACTTTGCGAGACTTTCTAAGGCGACGGGGAGTTAAATCCAATATCTTTGTTCAATTTATTGATAAACGTATGGCGCATCAGGCCGAAGTATTCCAAGCCAACCTCATTCATGCGGGGGATGGACTAGTCTATCATCACTCGATCGGTTCAGCCTTGACTCCGTACGTTGTAGAGCATAACGGCCCGCGCGTACTAAATTACCACAATATCACGCCGCCTCGGTTCTTCGAGCCATACGACGAAGATTTTGCGAGGTTACTCTCAGATGGTTTGGATGAACTGCATAACTTAGCATCAAGCTTCGACAGCGCATGGGGAGTATCCCAATTTAACGTGAAGGACCTTTTTGATGCCGGGTTTAACGATGTACATTGCCTGCCACTGATTGTCGATCCGGCAAAGTGGGCTGAGCCTGCAGACGAAGGCATGATGCGTGCTCTACGGGAAGATGGCAGGAAAAACATACTCTTTGTCGGCCGATTAGCGCCCAACAAGTGTCAGCACGACTTGGTGGAAATGATATCGGCCTTAACACGATTGGCTCCCGACGCGCGACTTTGCATCGTCGGCGACGGCGAAGCAGACCACCCGTACGTCCAGTATGTGACTCAGCGGATCAGCAGCCTGGGCTTAGAGAATGATGTATTGATTTCAGGGCAGGTTTCTCATTCTGTACTTCAAGCATTTTATCGCACCGCAGACGTGTACGTTTCGATGAGCGAGCACGAAGGCTTCGGAGTCCCCTTGATAGAAGCGATGTGGTTCGATGTGCCGGTAGTCGCGTTTAAGAGTAGCGCGATTCCGGAGACGCTCGGTGACGCTGCAGTCATGTTTACATCAAAGCAGGATATGGACAGCATCGCCGCGCTGATCAAGGTTATTCTGACTGATGTTGACATACGGCGACGCATCCGCAGTGCGCAGCGGCGCAATCGGGAACGGTTTACGGCTCGGCAGCTTGAGCCACTGTACGAACAGCTAATAGGCGAAGTCTTCCAGTGAATAATCGTCGTCCTCGAGTTGCCTTCGTTGTGCAGCGGTGCGGTGAAGAGGTGAACGGCGGGTCCGAGGCGCACTGTTTAGCCGCCGCTATACATATGCAGGCCGAATGGGATGTCGAAATTCTAACGACCTGTGCAGTCGACTATACGACCTGGAACAATTATTATCCGCCAGGAAGGAGCGAGGTCCGCGGGGTTTCTGTCACGCGCTTTTCCGTCGCAGAATCACGAGATATGGGACGCTTTAGCGCGCTATGTCGCGACCTTTTTTCCCGACTCGGTTCAGTCACGATTGAGGAAGCAGAAAAATGGATGGACGAGCAGGGGCCGTTAAGCCCCGATTTGCTCGGCTACATCGACCGGCACCGCCAAGACTACGACGCGTTCCTGTTCTTTACTTACCTATACGCTACAACGTACCAAGGCCTGCCGCTGGTGGCCGATCGTGCGTACCTGGTGCCGACGGCACACGACGAACCCCCGATCTATTTACCGATATGGGACTCGTGGTTTCAGAAGCCTCAGGGATTTATTCTTAATACGCCGGAAGAAAAACAATTTTTGGAGCAGAGATTTCCTTCGGTCCATCTTAAGGGCCAAATCGCCGGCGTGGGAATAGATCTGCCAGCCGATTACTCAAGTCAGCGCTTCCGCTCAGCGTACGGCGTTCACGACCCCTACATGTTATATGTCGGCCGTATCGACATCAATAAGGGATGTGGTGAGTTATTCGACTACTTTCAGCGGTACAAGACCGACAGGCCCGAGCCTCTCAAGCTGGTATTAGCGGGAAAGCCGATCATCCCCATTCCGGAACATCCAGACATCATTTCGCTAGGCTTTGTGGACGAGCAAACGAAATTCGATGCAATATCAGGCGCTGCGTTGGTAGTCAACCCGTCGCCTTATGAAAGCCTGTCCATGATATTACTGGAGGCTTGGTCACTTGATCGTCCCGTACTCGTGTCTGGAAAATCTGCTGCAATGGTCGGCCAGTGCAAACGGAGCAATGGAGGGTTGTGGTACGAAAGTTATCCGGAATTTGTCGCATGTATAAAAGAAATAGGAAGGAACAGGTGGATCGCTTGCGGCGCAAACCGGTTTATAGAATCCAACTATGCATGGCTTGCTATTAGAAAAAAATATCTGAGTACCATCTCATTTAATACCAATGGGCGCCGCGAGTGATGGCTTTTGAAATTTGCTTGATTGCAGCCTTTTTTCCAATCTTCGGAATGTCGGCGCTACAGGCTTTGAGAATTAGGGAAGCTACGTGGGCCACTGCAAGCGCGTTTGGATTTACCGGCATTCTGCTAATAGGCGCGCTGTTCTACGACTTCGGTGCCTATGAATTTTTCGTCCCTTCAGTAGTATGTTTGCTGGTGGTGTGTTTGCTTGCTTCAGCGGCGTCCGGCAATTTTATAGCCCCTATTGAAAAGCCGGACGGTCGTTTCTTACTGTGTCTGCTTTCGTTCGGTTTCACAGCGCTAATGGGACGCATTCCAGTATCTAATTTCATCTTTGAAATAGGAGATGCTGGTGCTTACGTCAATTCCGCTAATCACCTCGCATCCGCCGGCACAAGTACCGCGCAATTCTTCCCACTAAATCAGGTTTTGCTGGGCGTTTTCTCCTTCATAGGTGGAGCGGCGTTGACTCCATACGGAGTGCTCTTTGCCAGTATGGCGAGCGCATGGTTCGCAGTACTCCTCGGGCGAGCCTACTTCGGCAGTTGGCGGGCCGGTTGGCTAGTTGGAATCATCGTCAGCCTTAATGTGCTTGCGATGTGGTTTGGAAGGTTGCCATATTCGGAATCTTTAATGTTGGCTGCCAATCTTGGCGCTCTTGCCTACTGGAAATTCGCGGTCGACACAGGGCCGACGTACTACCGCTACTATGTTCTGTTCGGCTTATTTGTGGCCGTGGCGTCGTTAACCCGAGTCACTGGCATCATATGGATGCTCGTGCTAAGTGGCGTTTTATTGTTTCTTTGCTCTAGAAGAAGTGAACGAGTAAAGCCTTTCGTTTTGGCCTTTTTAATTGCCGCAGCCGGCTACATCTTATCCGTACAGATTGCGTTAAGTCTTGGGCAAAACTACTACATTAATTGGCAGCTGCGTTCGTTTTTACCGTGGTTAAAAACATCGGACGCTGTCATCCTGTTTCACCTCGTTTGGGCAATTGGCCTCGTAACCTTGGCGACAGCCTTGTTTAAGCTCAGCCCATGGATTCGATTTCCTGCTTGGATCAAGACAAGAACCGGATTATGGACATTTCTTGGGTTTATCGGATTTTTGTTTCTGACAACATTGCACTTCGTGGACGACTGGCATCACTGGTTGATAATTGGTGCGGCCAGTCGGCTGGCAGCCGGGCATTTCCC
This sequence comes from Gammaproteobacteria bacterium, assembly GCA_035688265.1. Classification (GTDB taxonomy): domain Bacteria; phylum Pseudomonadota; class Gammaproteobacteria; order Natronospirales; family DASSBR01; genus DASSBR01. Next base: position 22,273 of record DASSNE010000021.1, on the reverse strand, counting down.
CGAAGATAGCTATTACCTTGGACACTATTTTACGATTCTCGCCATTCCGCTTTTCTTTGCCGGGTGGTATTTTTTATTTAGAAAGCGCGACCCTTTCAAGGATGAGAGCTGGGCGGTTTTTTGGCTATTTTCCGCTCTTTTTCTGATGATAAGTTACATCCGGCCTACGTACGGAAATTCGCACGATGTTTATATGTACTGGGATCGCTATTTCCTTAGCGATACGTTCATAGTATTTGTCGTCGTGATTTCCGCAGGTGCCATTTGGTGCTTCCGGACTAAATTCACCCGGTGGTTCGCGTTAGCCTTTCTCGGAGTGTATGTCGCTCAAGCTGCGGTTTGGATGGGCATCAACGCAGACAGCAAATATTTGTCTGAGGGCTACGAGATGATAGCGTGGCTTGAGTCCAGCATTCCGCGGTCCAACAGCGTTTTGTTCCTGGATGATCAATACGAGGCGCGCTGGGTATTTCCGAATCTGCGAAGAACTATACTGACGCCGCTGTCTCATAGCTTTGGATATGATGTAAAAGGTGCAGGCGTTCAGCCGGGTCCATTTTCACAGGATGCTCCCCTGAGCTATGCGGCTGTAAATGAGGCTTTAACCAACGGCAAGCAAGCCTATATTATCTTTGCGTCGACTGGAGGCCAATATCAGCGGTTGCACAAGCAACCGCTGCCGATTGATGTCATAGCGCGCAGATCGTTTGTCGTGACAGCAAAACCTTCCTTGCAAGGCCGTGTCTTCGCCGGTGGAAAAAAAGGGTATCCGATAGCGCTCACCATCGGTCGCGTCTGGTCGAATCAAATAAATATCAAGGCATCGGCTCACACGGGAGTGTACGGCGATAACGTCTGGACTGACGGCGACGCGCGCTTCTACAGCTTGGATATATGCCCTCCCGAGCAGCACCAAAGGGTCATTATTAGAATGTACGGCTATATTCCGAGATCTGTGGAAACTGGCGAAATTAATTTGCGGGTATTCGCAAATGATATGCCTCTACCTGGGACGTGGCGGAGCCGAACCAGTTACGTCGCCAAGTTACCTGAACACATTGGATGCATCCATACGCTTCAGTTTAAATCGAATACGTTCATTCCAAAGAAGCTCGGTATCAATAGCGACACCAGGCGCTTGGGGATTGACCTGAAAAGCATAATTGTGGAGTAGCCATGAAGCTGATAATTCAAATTCCGTGCTTCAATGAAGCGGGGACGTTGGCCACCGCTCTATCGTTTCTACCGCGCAAGGTAAAGGGGGTCGACGAAGTTAAATGGCTGATTATCGATGACGGAAGTACGGATGGCACTGCGGATATCGCTACGCAAAATGGCGTCGATCACGTCGTGCGCCACACTCGGAATCAAGGATTGGCTCAAGCTTTTATGACGGGGATTGAAGCAGCGCTGCGTATGGGTGCTGACGTTATCGTTAATACGGATGCTGACAATCAATATAACGCCGCCGATATTGACGCTTTGGTTGCGCCCATTATTGGGGGCAAGGCCGATATGGTCGTGGGGGCGCGGCCCATCGACACGATTCACCATTTTTCGCCCGCCAAAAAATTTCTGCAGAAGCTTGGCAGTTGGGCCGTCCGCATCGCGAGTAAAACCGAGATTCCCGACGCACCAAGCGGCTTCCGCGCAATCAGCCGCGATGCCGCAATGCAGCTCAACGTTTTCAACAACTACACATATACGCTCGAGACGATAATTCAAGCCGGACAAAAGAATATGGCGATCACATCGGTTCCGGTGAGGGTCAACGAAGACCTGCGGCCGTCGCGATTAGTCAAAAGCATACCGGCATATATACAGCGGTCTCTGGTTACGATCATCCGGATATTCGTCGTCTACCGCCCGTTCCGCTTTTTTATGACTGTGGGTGTCGTCTTGTTTTTGATTGGCATGGGCATCGGCGCGCGATTTTTATACTTTTACATAGTAGGCGATGGCAATGGTCACATCCAGTCATTGATTGCTGCCGCTATAATTCTGGGGATGGGGTTTCAGACAGTCTTGGTTGCGTTTATGGCGGATCTCTTTTCCGTCAACAGGCGGCTCATGGAAAACATTCAACACAAAATCAATAAGTTGGGCATGGACCGGCTCAAGCCCGATGAGCAAAAGTTGAAATAGCCAAATGCACCTCCTGTTCGTGACTCGAAAGTTTCCGCCGTCGACCGGAGGCATGGAAGTTTTCTCCAAAGAACTCTACGACGCCTTGAGCCGGATGGATTCGCAGACACGGATATACGTGCCGAGTCCACCCATCATCGGTCGCCCTACTATGATTCAGCTGCTGAGATTCTTTCTTGGTGCGGCAGTCCATATTATTCGCAGCCGTAGAAAAATCGATGTCTTGCTGTTAGGTGATGTCCTGCTTCTACCCCTCGCGCTAATCTCAAAACTCTTCTGTAGGCACGAGATGAAGCTAGTCGGAACTGCACATGGGAACGACATTTTTTTTTCCCAAGGTAAGGGATTGAGATCAAGACTATACCGGCTAGCGATTAGGCGCCTCGCGAGGTTGCCTGATCTATTGATCGCAAACAGCCACTACACGGCACGGGCAGCGTCCAATCTTGGCTTCAGGAACATTGCGGTCATTCCGCTTGCCACAAAAAAAATAGACCTGGCTCAGTCAAGTGTTCCGCGGCCGGTTATCTTATTCGCTGGCCGGCTTATTCGTTATAAAGGTCTCTCCTGGTTTATTAAGGAAGTGCTTCCTCTGGTAAGCCCAGGCCTGTCGATCGAGGTTGCTGGGCCGCCATGGGACGAAAGTGAAATGAACGCGGTCGAGCAGTGCGAGCGCGTAACGTATCTGGGAGTGGTTGACCCGGGGTCGCTGGCCGAACTGAGGGCGTCGGTAACGGCATGCGTTATGCCGAACCTGCCTCCAGACGAGAAAATTCAGGGAGAAGGCTTCGGCTTGTCGGCGCTTGAAGCACCTGCTGTGGGCGTCCCAACGGTCGTGAGCCGTTGTGGCGGCTTGGCCGAAGCGGTCGTGGAGGGGGTTACGGGATTTCTTGTGGAGCCGCTGGATGCGGCCGCGTTTGCGGCGAGGATAAATGAAATTTATTTGTGGCCACAAGCGAAGCGGCAGAAATTCTCGGCCAACGCGAAAAAAACTGTAGCTGAGGTGTTCACGTGGGAGCGTGTCGGCCGCGATTACATGGATCTACTTGCTTCAAAGTCCAGCCGTGATTTTGCTCAGGAGAATGCCTGAATGACTACGGTGACTTTGGTTAAAACAGCATTCCGAGCTTAGCCAAGTAAATGCTGGGAAATAGTTATCTCGCCATCCTCATCGGGTTAGGAGTGCGCTCTGCATCTCTGGCCGCTTTGGTTGTAATTTTAGCGCGCACATTTGGAGTCGGGGCCTATGGTGCATTTGCGGCAGCCGTCAGCCTCGCTACCTTCTTTTCCACCTTCAGCGGATTTGGCGCGGCGTCTCTGCATCTTCGGGATGTTTCCAGAGACAGTCACAGCTACCGAGACAGCTTGCGCCGCTCCGTTGTTCAGATTTGCTGGTCTTTGCCCGGGCTGATCATAGTCGCGGCAGGCCTTTCGTGGCTGCTGATTCCGCATGTGGTATCGCCAATTTCTATATCGTTGTTGGTAGTTGGGGAAATCCTCGCGGCGTCAGCTGCGGAGATGTTCATGAGGACCTGCCAGGCTCGAAGCCGGTTTGGCGCTATGGCTGTTGCTATTTGTGTCGTACCCATTGTTCGAGTGGCTATTGCGGCGGTACTTCTCGCTGAAATCGGGGTATTCACGTTCGATACCTGGTCATGGATATCCTTTGCGACTGGCGTAGCCGCTATGACAACTTTATTGCTCCTCAGCCTCACGGGTCGGTCGTCTGGTGGGGCAGCCGTCACCGCGGGCTGGAGTGATCGTCTATCTGGGTTAAGTTTCGCCTTGTCGTCTGCGTCATCGCGCGTCCATGGCGATGCTGACAAAGTCATACTTGCTCGCATGACCGGTACGGCAATCGCCGGCGAATATGCCATCGCCTATCGGCTTACCGATGTCCTTACGCTGCCCATAGTGGCAGGGGTCGAAAGACTGCTTCCAAGCCTCTTCAGGAAGGGCGAGGGTGGCTTTTTGTATGCGGTCCGCACGTCTCTTCCGCGTATTTGCCTCGCTTTGATTGCTGGACTCATTCTCAGCGCCGCCGTTTATCTGATAGCGCCCGTGTTGCCATTGCTGCTAACTCGTGCCTATGAGCCATCGGTCCATGTCGCGCGCATCCTCGCGCTGGTTCCGTTCTCCATGACGCTGTGGATTGTTGTTCGTACGTTGGCGGCGACTTCGAATCATGAGCACGCCATGGGTATGACGGAGTTGGGGGGCGCGGCATTCAATATCGTAGCCGGCGTCGCAGCAGTGGCGCTGTGGGGATGGGTTGGAGCCGTCTATGCGACGTACGCCACGCACGTTGTGATGACGCTTACGTTGCTCTTGTGGATATGGTTATCCGAGCGGGGTCAGGCGGCGCGGAAATGTCTTGCGGCCGCTCCGGGTGAAGGCACCAGAGGATCGCCATGAGCAGGATATGGCTTCCCTATGTCAGTGCTAAAAGCGGCGCGGATGTCTTCGTCGCGCGGCTGGGGCGGGCGCTGTCCACCGCCGGGTACGAGCCGGTTGTTGAGGCATTCGAACACAGGTACCAGTATGCGCCGCACTTTTTGAAAGGCCGGTGCCCCCCTGACGTCGATCTCGTCCTGGCCAACAGCTGGAATGCGTTCGCCTTCAGGCGATCAGGTATTCCAATAGTGGCGTATGTTCTTCATTGCGTCAGTCATAGAGGCTATCCTGGATGGAAAAGTCGTGCACAATCAATTTTTCATGATGAGGTTGTTTACCGCTTCGAGCGCAGCTCGCTCAAACATGCAGATGCGCTTGTTGCGATTAGCGACTCGACCCGGGACGAGATGATCCAGGAATTCGGTATCAACTCCGCGACCGTGATTCCGCTATGGGTCGACACAGCGCGCTTCAGTCCACAGGATGAAGCTATAGGACACGGAGGCGATCGAGCCAAAGTATTGATTGTGGGTAACATGAGCAGGCGAAAGGGAGGAGACCTGATCGCGCCGTTCTGCGAGGCACTTGGAAGCCAGTTTGAAGTAACGGTTGTTGCCGGCTTGCGCGGGAAAGCACCGTCGATCTCTGCGCGCGGCGCCCGGCTCCGGTTCGTTAGCGGACTCTCAGAATCCGAATTGATCAAGGCGTATCGAGCCGCAGACATAGTGGCTTGCTTGAGCAGGCACGAGGGATTTGGCTATACGGCGTTGGAAGGGATGGCGTGCTCAAAGCCCGTGGTCGCCTTCGATGTTGCCGGATTGCGGGACGTTATCAGGCACGGGGAAACCGGGTTTCTTTCTCCGCCAGAGAACGTCTTGGATATGGCTGAGCGCTGTCGCAGTTTGGTAAATTTCGCCGGCTTGGCGCACGACTTCGGTATTGCCGGTCGCGAACGTGCCATAAATGTATTCGACGAAAAGCAAGCCGTTGACGCTTATATCAACCTGTTCAACGGGCTGGGAGTCTCCCGAAGATAATGATTCATGTTTACCTCATGAGGACAAGAAATGCCCCATTATAAGCGCGCCTTAACTCAAGCCGGCTCGAAGTTCCTGGAACGCGTACGGGAGTTGCCAAACAGGCAGGCGATCCTCCAGCGGGAGTACGACCGGTTAAGGGACAAGCTGATTGCCGAAACTCCCGGTAATCCGGCTGTTTCAGGATACAAGGTTTACTCCCAATTCGATGAAGACGGGATCATAGCTGAGATTTTTTCTCGCATCGGAGAAGGCGGCCGAACGTTTATCGAAATCGGCTGTAGCGATGGACTTGAGAATAATACTCACACTCTGTTGTTGAAAGGATGGCATGGCGCGTGGATCGATGCCGATGCCTCAAAAGTGGACTTCGTCAAGCGCCAAATTCCGGATAGTTATTCCTTGCTGGTAACGCGAGAATTTGTCTCTCCGGAAAATGTCTCCTCAATGGTGTCGCGTACGTTAGAGCACTTCAAGACGGACGACCTCGACTTCCTTTCGATCGATATAGACGGCGATGATCTCAATGTTTTGCGTACGCTTGTAACGAAGATACGGCCGCGCGTGATTTGCGCGGAATATAACGCCAAGTTTCCGCCGCCGATGCGGATAGCGGCCCGACCGGCGGCGAATGCAGCATGGGGCGGGGATGACTATCAAGGCGCGTCATTATGCTGTTTCGTCGAGATGTTGGACGATTTTGGCTACAAGCTCGTGGCATGCGGCCTGTCGGGAGTCAACGCGTTTTTCATCAATAAAGATGATGCGGACAAATTTGCGGATTACACGGCGCAGCAGTTATTTCAGCCTGCGCGGTACCATTTCCGCCGCTTCGCAAGCGGCCATCCGCCGACCCTGAAATTTCTGGCCGACGCCTTGTCGGTAGAGAAGAAAGACGCGTTGGAGTAATAATGGCTGTCAACCTCGCCGTCAACGGCATCAGCTTATTGGCCCCGCTGACCGGTGTGGGCCAATACACGTATAACCTGCTAGGCGAAATTGAGAAGGATCCGGACTTTCAGCCATGGTTCTTTTACGGTCCCGTATGGGATACGCGGCGGATTGATCAGGCGACGCTCGAAAGCCGCTTGAAGGCGGAGCGCGTCAGCCGGATCAGGAATCTGTTGCGGACTTTCGTGCCTAATTCGTACGCGATTGCTCGGCATTTGCAGCAGCGGTATTTCAGCCGCGGCGTCAGGAACCACGCGATCCAGCTCTATCACGAGCCGAACTTCGTCCCGCTCCGGTTCGACGGCCCGATCATCAATACAATCCACGACCTGTCCATCCTGCGGTTTCCGGAGACGCACCCGAAGGAGCGTGTGCGCGCGATCGGCGACGCGCTGCCGGCCGCGATCGAGCGATCGGATGTCGTCATCACGGTTTCCGAGTTCATCGCGCGGGAGATTGTCGAGACATTTTCGGTCGACCCGTCGAAGGTGCATGCCATTCATAACGGGGTGAGCGAGCAGTTCCGGCCGCGCGAGGCGCAGGAGGTACACGACTGCCTGGCGAAATATGGGCTGACGTACGGGAGCTATCTGCTGGCTGTGGGGACGCTGGAGCCGCGCAAGAACATTACCAGTCTCATCCGCGCTTATGAGAAAATCCCGTCCGGCATGCGCCGGCAGTTCCCGCTCGCGCTGGCGGGCATGAAGGGCTGGCATTACGGCGAGATCGGCCGCGAGATGGAGCCGTCGGTCGCCGCCGGTGAAATCAAGCTGCTCGGTTATCTGAGCGACGACGAGTTGCCGCAGATTTATGCCGGCAGCTCGATGCTCGTTTATCCGTCCATTTACGAGGGTTTCGGCCTGCCGCCGCTGGAGGCGATGGCGTGCGGGGTGCCGGTAATCGCGTCCAATCGCGCCTCGCTGCCCGAAGTGGTAGGCGACGCCGGCATACTGGTGGAGCCCTACGATATCGATGCGATCGCCGAAGCGATCATGAGTCTCATTGATGATGCCGGTGAGCGGGAGCGGCGCGGTCGCGCGGGGTTGGAACGATCGCGAGATTTTAGTTGGGAAAAATGCGCCAGTGAAACGATGGCGGTTTACAAGCGTGTGCTTGATGACCAGGTACTGGTATGACATGGTCAGTTGGCTGCGGTCAATTGCAACGAGACAATTGAGGGAGATATGGCGAAGCAAGGCGAGATCGATTATCTAAAAAACATAGGGCCGGAGGGGGTACGGCATGCGGCGAACAAGCCGTTTTCGGATCCCAATTGTGCCGGTTACCTGATGGGTATTGCAGCAATCAGGTCGTTGCTTCCGCCACCGCCGGCGCGCCTTCTGGACCTTGGTTGCGGGACGGGCTGGACGAGCATGTTCTTCGCAAAGATGGGCTATGAGGTCGTGGGCGTGGATATCGCCGCTGATATGATTCGCTGTGCTCGGGATCTCAAGCAACGTGAAGGGCTGGACAACATTGATTTCGCAGTTAGCGATTATGAACACTTGCGCTATGAAAGCGAATTCGATTGTGCGGTATTTTTCGACGCCTTGCATCACGCCGTCGATGAATCGCTGGCAGTTAAAGCTGCGTTTAAGGCCCTCAAGCCCGGTGGGGTTTGCGTGACGTCTGAACCTGGCAAAGGCCATGCGCATCAGCCAGCATCATTGCGGGCGATCGACGAGTTCGGCGTGACGGAGAAGGATATGCCGCCGGCCAAGGTCATCTCGCTGGGCCGCGCTGCCGGTTTCAAGATTTTCAACGTATACCCGGGCGCGAGCACTACCCAAGCCGCCATGTATGGACGCGCCACCAATGAAAAGCTGTCGAAGCTGGTGCGCAGGATCGCGATGAGACACGCGTTTTTACTGGCTTCATCTGTCCTGAAAAGTCGCCTGGGCGGCATTGTGACGATGCAAAAGTAAATTAGTGCGCGCGCGAAGCGATGGCACTGTGCAGGCAGGTATGTGATGACTAAATATTGGCGCATCGGTAGCCGAGCCGTTGCGACGCTGGCACTGGTGCTGCTGGTGGTTGCTGCCTACCGGAACATCAACTGGGTATTTGTCAACCGCAGTTTTACGACCAACTTCGTGCTGCATGAGCTGGGGGTGACCGGCTACGTCTTCCACGATGCATGGCAGGAAGTGCATGACTGGTGGTTCGACGAGCATCTGCAGACCGTCGATGCGACGCCGTACCGCAAGTTTCTCGCCGGACGCGCGAAGAAGCGCCAGGCGGCGCTCGCCACGATGCCGGTCGTGAAAAAGCGCTACGTGATTTACATCCAGATGGAGGCGATTGCCGCGAGCGCGCTGAAGCTCAAGCTGGACGGCCACTATGTGGCGCCGTTCCTGCGGCAGTTGCGCAACCACAGCCTCTGGTTCGAAAACGCATTCGACGAGACCGATGCCGGGCGCACCTCCGATGCCGAGTTCCTGGCGCTGACCAGCGTGATTCCGATTCAGGGGACCCCGGTCTATACCAACCAGAGCCTGTACCAGGTGCCGGCTGTGCCGCGCATTTTCGACGCGGCGGGGTATACGACGATTTCGGTGCACGGCTTTGACGGCCAGTTCTGGCATCGCAGGAAGAGTCACAAGGCGCTCGGTTACGAAAAGCAGTACTACGAGAACGACCTGAAGCAGGACGACAAGATCGGCTGGGGCATATCGGATCGCTCGGTGATGACGCAGGCGGTGAATATCCTTGCGGCGCAGAAGGGTAAGGTCTTCATGCACATCATCACGCTCAGCAGTCATCATCCCTTCGACGGCGTGCGGAAAAGGTTTGGCGGCCCGGACAAGGGGATCGTCAACGACTATCTTCGCTCGGTGCAATATCTGGACGGGGCGGTCAAGCTGTTCTTCCATCTGCTCAAGGAAAAAGGGATTTTGAAGCACTGCGTCATCGCCTTGTATGGCGATCACGACAGCGGCATTACCCGCCAGATCATCAAGTATCGCAATCCGCCGAACCGTAATCCGGCCGCGCACGACAAGATCACGATGATGATCTACGGCCTGGGCCGCAGCGGCGTCGTCAAGCGGCCCAGCGGGCTGCAGGACCTCGCGCCCACCATTCTGACGGCACAGGGGCTGCCGGTTCCGGCGACGGCCGTGGGCGGGCTGCCCGATTCGCACATCAGCGTGCTGCTGCCGGGCGGCGGCGCGATCGTCGGCATGGACAGCCGCGGCGATCCGATCAAGCGGCGGATACCTGTCGACGTTCGCAAGCTGACCTTGCTGTCGCTACATCGGCCGAAGGATCTCGCTGCAACTGCCGGGGCCGAGCCATGAGGCTGTGGGTGATACGAGTAGTCGCTGTCGTACTGGTCGGGCTGACGGCGCTGGGTGTGATCGGTCACGCCATTAACGCCGCGAGGCACGGCACTCCGGACAAGCCCGGTGACGATAGTTTCCACGTTGCGAGCAGCATCAAGCACCGTGTCGTGGCGGCTATCGCCGTCGGGCCTGCGGCAGCCTCCGGCAGTCACTGCCGGCTTGCCGTTCAAGACCAAAAGAGCGTCGTTCGCTATGACTATGCGCGTCTTGCGCGGCATCCGTCCCTGTCGGTCCAGGTGACAACGACGTGCCCCGCGCTCGCCGGAAAGCGGTTGACCTACCACGTTGTCAATGCCGACGGTCAACTGCTTGATTGGGATGTCATGAGCCGCAAAGCCGTGGTGCTGAATCGGTCGGTAAACGGCCGGCAGACGCTGGCGGCGGCGACATTCAAGGCCAGGGACGCCGGCGGGCGAACCGTCTGGGCCGCAAAGCTGCCGATCGATGTTTACCGCTACCGGTTTGGCGCGCCGCAGGACCTGCATTTCATCATTGATGTCATGACCGGGGACGGTTCCGTGTTTCTGCATGCGCCGTCGGTGGCCGCGCAGGTGACGGTCGATTATGATCTGCCGCGGGTGCGGAAGATATACCAGCTTGTGCCGCGCCTGATTCCGGCGAACAGCCTTGCGCGCGTGCCCATCGTGTACGATATCTATTCGCCACGCGCCAAGAAGACGGGGTTCCGGATAGCGGAGACGTTCGCGCGCAAGCCAAGCATGCTTCTCGAAGCCGGTCGGCGGTTCGAGTTGCCCGCACTGCAAAAAGGCGATAATTGGCACGCCGTGTGGTTATTTGCCGAAACGCCACCAGCCGGAATCTACAGTGTCACCGCCGGCTTCGTCTACGAACCTTTTTTCTGGTACCGAAATTTGTTCCAGGTGGGCGGCCGGACCGCGCTGGTGATTAATTCATTTCTGTTTTTCCTGTGCAGCCTGGCCGGCATCTGGTTCCTGTTCCGCTTTTGCGAGCGCGTTATGCGCTCCCCGCACTGGTATGGCAAGGTGGTCTATGCGCTGGCGGCGGCGCTGGTTGTCTACATCGTTGTCCTGCCGACGGTGCTGACGGTGGTGGGGCTGGCTGCAATCGTCACGTACTGGTTCATCCGCAAGCTCCTGCTCGCGGCGCCCGAGACGTATGGGCACGTGTTGCTGCTCTCCGGGTTTACCTTCGGACTCGCGATGGAGCTTTACTGGGGCGCCGGCATTTTGGGCGAATATTGGCACGCGGTCGTGCTATCGGCGACGCTACAGGGATTGCTGCTTTTTTTGCTGTGCCTGCCGTTCCGGCGCAAGCGCGGCGCGCGCGCAGGCATCGTTATAGGCTGGTTCGTCCTCTGGCTGGTCGTGTATCTCACGTTCGACATTTACACCAAATTCTTCGGTCAGGCGCCGAAGCTCGACATCCTGAGCTACGCCGGCCAGGGTGCCGCACTTACGCATGAAATTATCGGACTGTTCGGCCCGGCGGACTGGGGTGGCATCGGCATCTGGTGCGTCTTCCCGGCCGCGGTGATGGTTGGCCTGTACCGCGTGCGTGCGTTGCAGCGCGCGCGCCTGGAGGCCGATGACATCCTGGTCAGCGCTTCGCACTGACGTGCGCGTCCTGCACGTCTTCAAGCTTTATCTGCCATTTCGTGGCGGGATCATTTCGGTCATCGAAGCGTTGGTAAAGGGGCTGCGAAATGACGTCGATGCAAGCGTGCTGGTTGCCGCGGAAAGGGGGCTCGGGCGATCGGAAGTTGTCGACGGCGTGCCGGTACAACGAACGAGTTCTGCCGGGCAATTGATGGCGCTGCCGGTCGCGCCGACGCTGCCCTTCTGGTTCTGGACCGGAGCACGCCGCGTCGACATCGTCGATTATCACTATCCGTTCCCGCTCGCCGATCTGGCGACCAGCCTGTGGTTTCCGAGCGGCACGGCGCTGGTTGTGCATTGGCACAGCGATATTGTTGCGCAGCGGCGCACCGGCCGACTGCTTGCGCCGTTCATCCGGCGCTGTCTGCGGCGGGCCGACCGCATCATCGCCGCTACACCGTTCCATATCGAGCAGTCGCCGATTCTCAGCGACTTTCGCAGCAAATGTGAAGTGGTGCCATACGGGATCAATGTAGCCGCATGGGCTTCGGTTGAGTCTGAGCAGGTTGAACGCATTGACCGGCTGCGCGCGAAACACCCGCGGCTGATCCTCGCCGTTGGCCGGCTCGTGCCGTACAAGGGCTTCGAGAACCTGATTCGTGCGATGCCGGGGGTCGACGGACAGTTGACGATCGTCGGCACCGGCCCGCTCCGGAGCGGGCTGCAGCGGCTGGCCGAGACGCTGGGCGTCGCTTCCCGGGTAACGTTCGAAGAGCACGCGAGCGCGGATCAGCTCAAGACGCTGATGCACGCATGCCGCATGCTGGTGCTGCCGTCGGTGGGCCGCAACGAGGCGTTCGGGATGGTTCAGCTCGAAGCAATGGCGTGTGCAAAGCCGGTCGTTAACACCTCGATCCATGGCGGTGTCGCGTGGGTCGCGCGCGACGGTCGGGAAGGGCTGACTGTGCCGCCGGACAATGTCGATGCGCTTTCGCGGGCAGTCAACAGGCTGCTCGATGACTCCGATGAGGCGCGCCGCCTGGGTGAGCAGGGCTACGCTCGCGTGTGCGCTGAATTTACGCTCGAACGCTTCACAGAGCGCACGCTGGCGGTGTATCGCAACGTGCTGGCGGCGCGTCGGCAATGAGCGCCGTGCTCGTCATCGGTGCGAGCAGCCAGATCGGGCGCTTTCTGCTGCCGCAATTGCAAGGGTACGGCTTCGAGGTGACGGCGGTGAGCCGGCACGTGCCGGCGGAAGCGCCGCCTGCGCGTTGGTGTCAGGCGGACATTGCACATCGGCGGCTGGAGGAGGTCGTGGCTGCCCGGACAGTCGTATCGCTGGCGCCTCTGGGCGTGACGGTCGAGGTACTGGCGCAGGGCCATTTGCCGCGCGTTCAGCGGCTCGTCGCCTTCAGTTCCACCGGCGCGCTGACGAAGCAAAGTTCCACCGATCCGCGCGAAAAGGCCGCGGCGGCGCGGTTGCTTGAGGCCGAGGCGGCCTTTCGCCGGCAATGCGACGCGCGCTCAGTTGCCTGGACGCTGTTTCGGCCGACCATGATTTACGACGGCACAAACGACAAGAACGTCGCGCTGATCGCCCGCTTCGTCAGCCGGTTCGGCTTTTTCCCGCTGGTCGGCGAAGCGGGCGGACAGCGGCAGCCGGTGCACGCCGCCGACCTGGCGCAAGCGTGCGGGGCCGTGCTGACGAACGCGAATACCTACCGCCGGACCTATAACCTCGCCGGCGGTGAAGTTCTAAGCTACCGGGGCATGGTGGCGCGGATTTTCCTCGCGCTCGGCAAAAAACCGCGCTGCGTGCGCATTCCGCCGTCGCTGTTGGGCGCCGCGCTGGCGACGGCACGGATCGTGCCTCGATACCGGTATCTGAATGCAGCCATGGCCGACAGAATGAATCAGGACATGGCCTTCGATCTTACCGAGGCGGCGCAGGATTTCGATTACCGGCCGAGGCCGTTCCGACCCGATTTCGGCCAGGAGCGCCCGCCGCGCGACTAATTCCGGCACAATAAGCGCGCCCGGCAAAGTTGTGCAGATACCATGCTTGTGTTTTGGAGCCCGATCATTGCGCTGCTCGTCAGCGCACTTTTGACCGCCCGGCTGGTCCGCTACCGGGGTCGCTGGGCGATTCTCGATCATCCCAACGCTCGCTCACTGCATGCCATACCGCGTCCGCGCTCCGGCGGTGTCGCGATCGTACTCGGGTTTGCCGCAGGCGGCGGCGCGCTGGCCGCTACCCTTCCGGGCGGGCCGCTGTGGCTTGCGGTGTGTGTGCTGGCAGTCGCTGCGATCTCCCTTGTCGATGACGTCCGCGGCGCGCCAGTGGCGGCCCGTCTCGCGGTACATGTCGCCGCCGCCGCGGCCATTGTTATCGGCGGCGGCGTCGCGCTGCACCGGCTGGATTTTCCGTTTTGGGAACTGGTGCTCCCGAATTGGCTTGCCCTCGCTGGTAGCATTCTCTATTTGATATGGATGTTGAACCTGTACAACTTCATGGATGGCATTGACGGCCTAGCCGGCGGCATGGCCGTGTTGGGCTTCGGTGCTTTCGCAGTGCTGGGCTGGCTGGCAGGAGCTCCCGTTTTTGCGTGGTTCAGCCTGTGCGTAGCCGCGGCGACCGCCGGCTTCCTGCTATTCAATTTTCCGCCCGCCCGTATCTTCATGGGCGACGTCGGTTCCGGCACGCTCGGCTTTCTCGCCGGCTTGTTCACGCTGTGGGGCGCGCGCGCCGATGTGTTCCCATTCTGGGTCGGCGTGCTGGTGTTTTCGCCCTTCGTCGTCGATGCGACCTGGACATTGCTGCGCCGCACCGCGACGGGTGAAAAGCCGTGGCAGGCGCATCGGGTGCATGCCTACCAGCGGCTGGTCCGGGCAGGCTGGGGCCACCGGCGCACGGTGCTCCGGGAATATATCCTTATGACAAGCTGCGCCGGCTCTGCTATCCTCGTGTGTGCATACGACGCAAATCCTGTGGGGGCAGCGATTTTGTTGGGGTGGATTCTGATTTACACAATGCTGGGAATCGCGGTGACGCGGTCCGTTGCCGCGTGCGCGGGTAACGCAGCATGAACTTCGCCCAGGCGATGCTGGCGCTGCGCCGCCGCTGGATCGTGGTGGTGCACGATCTGGCGTGGGTGCCGGCGAGCGTGTTTCTCGCCTACTGGCTCCGGTTCAACCTCGAACCGATCCCCGACGGCTTTTTCGACGGCATGATCCTGACAGCGGCCATCGCGCTGCCGCTGCACGCGCTGACGTTCTGGTTTTTCGGCTGCTACCGGGGCATCTGGCGTTTCGCCTCGCTGCCCGATCTCGCGCGCATCGCCAAGGCAGTCGCGCTCGGTGGCTTGGGTACCGCCCTCGGCGTCGCGCTGTTTCTGCGCCTGCACGGTATTCCGCGTTCGGTGCTGGTGCTGTACCCGGTGCTGCTCGGCCTCGGCACCGGCTCGATGCGGCTCGGCTACCGGATTCTCAAGGACCGCCATTTCAAGCCGATGCGCGTCGATCTCGAGCGCGCGCTGATCGTCGGCGCCGGGCACGCCGGCGAAACGCTGATTCGCGACCTGATCCGGCACGGGCCGTTCGCACCGGTGGCGCTGGTCGACGATGACAAGCGCAAGCAGGGCTACGAAATCCATGGCGTGCGGGTGGCGGGCCAACTGGATGCGCTCGGCGATCTGATCCAGGGGCTTGAAATCGACGTGGTGCTGGTGGCGATGGCGAAGGTGCCGCGCCGCAAGCTGGAGCGGATCGTGCGCGTGTGTGCCGAGGCCGGCGCGCGCTGCCGGATTCTGCCGCCGCTCGGCCAGCTCGCCAATGGCCGCCTCGAAGCCTCCCAGATGCGGCCGGTGACGGTCGAGGATTTGCTCGGCCGCGAGCCGATCTGCCTGGATCAGCGGCAGGTGTCGGATTTCATCAAGGGTCGGCGGATTCTGGTGACCGGCGGCGGCGGCTCGATCGGCTCGGAACTGTGCCGACAGCTCGCCGACCGCGAGCCGGAACTGCTGATTATCGTCGACCACAGCGAATACAACCTGTACCGGATCGAGCAGGAACTGCTGGCGCGCAAGCAGCCGGTGAAGTTCGTCAAGGTGCTCGGGGACATTCGCGGCAGCGCGGTGGTCGAGCCGCTTTTCCGCCGATATGCGCCGGAAATCGTCTTTCACGCCGCCGCCTATAAGCACGTGCCGATGGTCGAGGACAATCCGATCGAAGGCGTATGGAACAACGTGTTCGGCACCAAACGAGTTGCGGACGCGGCGGCCAGGGCGGGCATCGGGCACTTCGTCCTGATCTCGACCGACAAGACCGTCAATCCGACCAGCGTAATGGGTGCGTCGAAGCGTATCGCCGAGCTGTACTGCCAGGCGCTGGGGCGCGAGACGGGTACGCGTTTCATCACCACGCGGTTCGGCAACGTGCTCGGCTCGACCGGCTCCGTGGTGCCGCATTTCGAGCGCCAGATCAAGGCGGGCGGTCCGGTGACGGTGACGCACGCCGACGTGACGCGTTTTTTCATGACCATTGCCGAGGCGGTGTCGCTGATTCTGCAGGCCGGCGCGATGGGTCACGGCGGCGAGATTTTCGTGCTCGACATGGGTCAGCCGATCCGCATTCGCGATCTCGCCCACAAGCTGATCCGGCTGTCCGGCCTGACGCCCGGCCGCGACGTCGAGATCGCCTACACCGGCCTGCGCCCCGGCGAAAAGATGCACGAAGAGCTGTTTTACAAGGACGAAACGCTGCAGGGCACCACGCATCCGAAGCTGCTGCTGGCGAGTTGCGACGGGATGAAGATGGAGGCGCTGGAACAACCGATGAGCGTGCTGGAACGCGCCGCGACCAGCGCCGACGCGGCGGCGCTGATTCAGGCGATGCAGGCGTTGGTGCCGCAGTACCAGCCGCGCCAGCCGGTCAAGCCCCAGGGTGCGGCGCCGTTGCGCGTCGTGAAGTAAGTCAGTCGCCGGCGCAGACCGGGCCGGTATCCTTCTCCAGACACGGCACGACCACGAATCCAACGGCGTTGCTGCCGGGATCGGCCAGCTTCAGCCGCACCGGCTGTGTCGCCCCGGCCGCCAGCTTGTCCGCGTCGTGCGCGGGAAGATAATCGCGTGGGCCAAACAGGCCGCGCCCCACCACGCTGCCGAAACGATCCGTCAGCACCACCCGCAACTGCGGCCAGGCTTGGGCGAAATCCGCCTTGTTCGTCAGTGCCGCCGTCAGAATGAGCGCGCCGGGCGCGGCCGGCGTGGTGGATACCTGCGCGGCCGTAATCGTCAGCGCGTTAATGTCGTGGCGCGGCGGCAGCGGATGGCCGAATGCGCTGTACAGGCTTTCGATCACGCCACGCGTCAGCGGGTTGGCGCGCAGCGCGGCATGGCCGTAGATGATCCCCTGGCTGATCAGCACGGCGAGCAGAATAACGCTTCCGGCCGTCCACCACACCCATCTTGGTACGCGCCGGCGGCGCTTTTCCGGCGTCGCGGGCGCGGGCGGAATCTCCGTCTCGTGCGCCTGGACTTCCTCGGCGAGGGTCTCCGGATCTTCCGGAGCAGGTTCAGGCTCGAAGACCACCTCCGGCGGCGCGTCGGCAGGCGCCGGCTCCGACCAGGCCCCGACCTGCTCGTCGATCACTGGCTCGGCCGGCGGCGGCGCAGGCGGCTCGGCCGGCCGGACTGGTTCGGCGGCGATGCCTTCCAGGGCAGCGGCCGGCAACTCCTCGCACAGACTCGCAAGCGCGTTGAACCGTGCGCCGCACGCGCCGCAGCGCACTTCGCCGTGCGCCGTCCGGATGTCGTTCTGACCGAGGCGGAACCAGGTATTGCAGTTGGTGCAGCGGGTGAACATGGCGATCTGATCAGTCAGTCACAGGGTGGCGCCGGCCTTCGAGCAGCGCCCAGTCGTCCCGCAGTATAGCGTCATTCATGGCGAACCACCGTGCGTAAGCGGCAGCGACCTGAGCGCATTGCGGCGCCAGCAGTCCGGACAGCGCCAGGCGACCGTCATCGCCGAGCAGCGCCGCGAAATGTTTCGCCAGCTCAATCAGCGGTCGTGCCAGGATGTTGGCGACCACGACATCGGCAATGGACGCGTTCAGCGCCGCCGGTGCGACGGTTTCGATCACCGCCATGACGTCGTTTGCGGCCGCGTTGCCGCGCGTGGCCGTCAACGCCTGTGGGTCGTGATCGACGGCGATCACGCGCGCCGCGCCCAGTTTGGCGGCGGCGATTGCGAGAATGCCGGAGCCGCAGCCGTAGTCGATCACGGTCGCGCCGTCGAGCGGCGTGTGGTCCAGCCAGTCCAGGCAAAGCGCGGTGGTGGGGTGTGTGCCGGTGCCGAAGGCCAGGCCCGGATCGAGATGGATGACGATGGCGTCCGCCGGCGCGGTTTCGCCGGTCGGGCAGACCCAGAGGCGCCGGCCGAAGCGCATCGGATTGAAATCCTGCCGCCAGGCCGTCTCCCATTGCCGGTCTTCGACGGCGGTGATCTCGAAACCGGCCGACTCAGCAAAATTCAGTCGTGCACGCAGCGCGGCGATTACCTCATCCAGATTGCAGCGCGCGTCGAACAGCGCGCGGACCCGGCTGCTGGGCCACAAGGGGTGCTCGCCGGGAGCGGGTTCGAGCAGCGCATCGTCGGCCGCATCTTCCAGCGTGACCGCCGCCGCGCCGACGCCTTCGAGCGCCGTCTCGACGCATTCCGCGTCGAGCTTACCCAATGCAAATCGCAGTTCTTTCCAGGCCATCGATAATTCAGCTGCCGAAGAATCCCCCTCCAACTCCCCCTTCGCCGCTTCGCGACCAAAGGGGAGGGCAAGAAGCGTCGGGCCGCTCTTGCCCTCCCCTTTGCGGCCGCAGGCCGGAAGGGGGAGCTGGAGGGGGATTTCTTTCTACAACCCCAGCTTCTTTTCCAGGTAGTGAATGCTCACGCCGCCCTGCGCGAACGCTGAGTCGGTAAAGATGTCCTGGTGCAGCGGCACGTTGGTCTTGATGCCTTCAACGATAATCTCGGCCAGCGCGGTGCGCATCCGCGCCAGCGCCGTTTCGCGCGTGTCGCCGTAGGCGATCAGCTTGCCGATCAGCGAATCGTAGAACGGCGGCACGGTGTAGCCGGAGTAAATGTGCGAGTCGACGCGAATACCCGGACCGCCCGGCGCGTGCCAGTTGGTCACCGGCCCCGGCGACGGCGTGAAGTTGTGCGGATCTTCTGCGTTGATGCGGCACTCGAACGCGTGGCCCCGGATCTCGATATCCTTCTGCCGCAACGTAAACGGCTCGCCCGCCGCAATCCGGATCTGCTCGCGGACCAGGTCGACGCCGGTGATGAATTCCGTCACCGGATGCTCGACCTGAATGCGGGTGTTCATTTCGATGAAATAGAACTGGCCGTCCTGGTACAGAAACTCGAACGTACCGGCGCCGCGATAGCCGATTTCGAGGCACGCCTCCACACAGCGCTCGCCGATGGTGCGCCGTTGCTTTTCCGTGATGCCCGGGGCGGGCGCTTCCTCGACGACTTTCTGGTGGCGCCGCTGCATCGAACAGTCGCGCTCGCCCAGGTGAATCGCGTGGTTCTTGCCGTCTGCCAGCACCTGGAATTCGACGTGGCGCGGCGTCTCCAGGAATTTCTCCATGTAGACTTCCGGGTTGCCAAACGCCGCATTGGCCTCGCTGCGCGTCATCGCGATCGAGTTGTGCAGCGCGCCTTCGCCGTGGACGACGCGCATGCCGCGGCCGCCACCGCCGCCTGACGCCTTGATGATAACGGGGTAGCCGATTTCGCGCGCGAGCCGCGCGTTTTCCTGCGGGTCGTCGCCCAGTGCGCCGTTCGAGCCTGGCACCGTCGGGATGCCGGCCTCTTTCATCGCCTTGATTGCGGAGACCTTGTCGCCCATCAGGCGGATCGTCTCGGGGCGCGGGCCGATGAAAGTGAAACCGCTTTGTTCGACGCGCTCGGCGAAGTCCGCGTTCTCGGACAGGAAGCCGTAACCGGGATGAATTGCCTCGGCGTCGGTGACTTCGGCCGCGCTGATGATCGCCGGCATGTTGAGGTAGCTTTCCGCCGATGCGGGGGGGCCGATGCAGACCGACTCGTCGGCCAGCAGCACGTGCTTCAACTGCCGGTCGGCCGACGAATGCACCGCGACCGTCCTGATTCCGAGTTCCCGGCAGGCGCGCAGCACGCGCAGCGCGATTTCGCCGCGATTGGCAATAACGATCTTGTCAATCATTATTCGATCACGAACATCGGTTGACCGAATTCGACCGGCTCGCCGTTCTCGACCAGGATAGCCTTCACCGTTCCCGCCTTGTCGGATTCGATTTGGTTGAGCATCTTCATCGCTTCAATGATGCACAGCGTGTCGCCGGCGTTGACCGCCTGGCCGACCTCGACGAAGGGCTTTGCGCCCGGCGACGGCGCGCGGTAAAGCGTGCCGACCATCGGCGCCTTGACGACGTGACCGGCCGGCAGCGCCTCGGCTTCAGGCTCGGCAGCGGCGGCGGGCGGCGCGGCAGGCGCGGACGCCGGTGCTTGCGGCGCAGGCACGGGCGGCGGCGCCATCATCGGCTGGTTCTGCTGATAGCGGCTGATGCGGACCGATTCTTCGCCCTCGGTAATCTCGATTTCGGCGATGCCGGATTCTTCCAGCAGTTCGACAAGCTTTTTGACTTTGCGGATGTCCATCCGAACTCCTTAGTGGTCGTCTGACAGCCGCCGACAGGCGGCTTCAACGGCGAGTTCATAAACCTGACCGCCGAGCCCGATGATGGCGCCGGCGGCGAGGTCGGTGAAGTACGACCGGCGCCGGAACCGTTCGCGCCGGTGCGTGTTGCTCAGGTGCACTTCGATAAACGGGATCGCCGCGGCCGCCAGCGCGTCGCGCAGCGCGATGCTGGTGTGGGTAAAAGCGGCCGGATTGATGACGATAAAGCCGATATCTTCGCCGATCGCGCGATGAACGCGCTCGACCAGTGCATGTTCCGCGTTGTGCTGGAAGGCTTCCAGTTCGTGGCCGGCAGCCGCGGCGACGGCCGCTGCACGTGCCATCAGCGCGTCCAGCGTTTCGGTGCCGTAATGTTCCGGTTCCCGGGTGCCGAGCAAATTCAGGTTCGGCCCGTTGATAACGAGAATTTTGGCCACAGGGGATCAAATCGCGAGAACAGCGCTCATTGTCGCCGATCGGCGGCGACCTCGCAACCCAATTTCATCAAGTTCGCGCCCGATCGGGGACATTTGTCGCGTTTTTTCGACCGTTCAGCAACTTTTGAATTTGCTTTTGGGTCGTCGCCGGATCGATTGGGCCCAAATGATACGTGATGATGTTGCCGTCGCCATCAATCAGGATGCTGGCGGGCAGGCCGATCAGGTTAAAGCCGAGGTGCTGAGCGATGTTGCCGGCGTGGCCGTTGTCCATCAGCAGCGGGTAGTTGATCTTGAACTTGCCGGCGAACTTTTTGACGACCTTGCTGCCGGGCTCGTCGGTCGCAATGCCGATGACCTGGAACCCCTCCGGGCCGAAACGCTTCTGCAACGCCACCAGCGCCGGCACTTCGTCGCGGCACGGCCCGCACCAGGTTGCCCAGAAATTGAGCAGGCGCAGCTTGCCGCGCCATTGGCTGAGCGCGTGCAGCTTGCCGTCGAGGTCCGGCAGCGCGAAGTTCGGCGCGCGCTTGACCGGGTGCAGGTCGACGGCCTTTTTCAGTAGCGTCTGCCGGTCCGGCCGCTGCGGCGTCTGCGAACGGGCGTACAAAAAGCCGGCGGCGCCGGCGGCAACCGCCAAAATCGGGATCGCGATGGATTTTTTGGAGAGACGCATTGATTCAGCTTTTCAGCCAGTCGGCGCGCTTTCGTCGCGCAGCCACGCCAGGTACCTGGCACTGCCGGTGGTAATTGGGACCGCGATCAACTCCGGAAGTTCGTACGGGTGCAGCTCGGCAACCCGCGCTTCAACGGCCTCGAGGCGTTCCTGCGCCGTCTTGACGATCAACAGAACTTCCGAATCGTCCAGCACCCGGCCTTCCCAGCGATAAAACGAACGCAGGCCGGGCACGAGGTTGACGCAGGCCGCGAGGCGCTCCTCGACCAGTGCCTTGGCGATTGCTTCGGCGCAGGCGGCGTCGGGGCAGGTGCAAAAGAGGGTGAAGAGTTCGCTGGGCATCTGTGGAGGTTCATTCTAACGCAAAAAATCGTGGCTAACCCTTGACTCTGCTAATGCGGCCCCTATTATTAGCACTCAGTCCGGGTGAGTGCTAATAAAGCTCTTCCGGCCCCAAAAATCATTTTTACTGATTCGTGAGGAGAATAATCCCATGGAACTGCGTCCACTTCACGATCGCGTGATCATCAAGCGCATGGAAGAAGAGCGTAAATCCGCCGGCGGCATCGTCATTCCCGACACCGCCACCGAAAAGCCGATTCGCGGCGAAGTCATCGCTGTCGGCAACGGCAAGATTCTGGAGAACGGCGAAGTCCGTGCGCTGGATATCAAGAAGGGCGACAAGGTGCTGTTCGGCAAGTACTCCGGCACCGAGGTCAAGATCGACGGTGAAGAGCTGGTCGTCATGAAAGAAGACGACATCATGGCTGTCATCGAAGGCAAGTAAACCGAGTCCAACCAAAAGGATCAGAGGAAACAGCAATGGCTGCTAAAGAAATCAAATTCAGCGACGATGCGCGTGCGCGCATGGTCAAGGGCGTCAACACGCTGGCCAACGCGGTCAAGGTGACGCTGGGCCCGAAGGGCCGCAACGTGGTGCTCGACAAGAGCTTCGGCGCGCCGACCGTCACCAAGGACGGCGTTTCCGTCGCC
>DASSNE010000019.1:0-72208 GCA_035688265.1 Gammaproteobacteria bacterium | reverse complement strand
CCGTGTCAGTCGCTGTTCTTCTTGCGGGGTCAGTTTAATTGCTGCGGCAACTCGCATTTCGCTTGTCCTGTTTCGCTCCACTCTCTGACTAAGACAGAACATACGACTTTATGTTCCTTTAATTCTGTCGCAGTACACTAGCTACTAGCCACTAGACAGATAGCAGAACAAATGCGATTGGTTCATCATTATGCGTCCATTTGTCCTGAAGCCAGCATGCGAATCCTTGGAATCGAAACCTCCTGCGACGAAACTGCCGCCGCCGTCTACGACGGCGACCGCGGCCTGCTCGCGCACGCGCTCTACAGCCAGGTCAAAATGCACGCCGAGTACGGCGGCGTCGTGCCGGAGCTGGCGTCTCGCGACCATATCCGCAAGCTCGCGCCGCTGATTCGCACCGCACTGGCCGAATCCGGCAGCACGCCGGCCGACATCGACGGCATCGCCTATACCGCCGGTCCGGGTCTCGCCGGCGCGCTGCTGGTCGGCATCTGCCTGGCGCGGTCGCTCGCGTTTGCGTGGCAGAAGCCGGCGCTCGGTGTGCATCACATGGAAGGCCACCTGCTGGCGCCGATGCTCGAATCGCCCGCGCCGCGGTTTCCGTTTCTCGCGCTGCTGGTGTCGGGCGGCCATACGCTGCTGGTTGAGGTCGCAGGACTGGGGCAGTACCGGATTCTGGGCGAGTCGATCGACGACGCGGTGGGCGAGGCCTTTGACAAGACCGCCAAGCTCCTCGGGCTGCCGTATCCCGGTGGCCCGGCACTCGCCAGGCTTGCCGAGGGCGGCGACCCGGCCCGCTTCAAGCTGCCGCGGCCGATGACTGACCGGCCCGGCTTCGATTTCAGCTTCAGCGGCCTGAAAACGGCGGTGCTGGTCGCACTCAGGCAGCACGATCCGCTCGACGAGCAGGGCCGCGCCGATCTGGCGCGCGGGTTTGAGGAGGCCGCCGTCGAGACGCTCGCGATCAAGTGCGAGCGCGCGCTCGATGCAACAGGCCTCGATCAGTTGGTGGTCGCCGGCGGCGTCGGCGCCAACAAGCGGCTGCGCGCGCGCCTGACCGATATGCTGGCGGCGCGCGGCGGGCGCGTTTACTTTCCGCGCCTTGAGTTTTGCACCGACAATGGCGCGATGATCGCTTACGCCGGCTGGGCGCGCCTGAGCGCCGGCGAGGGCGGCACGGCCGACGCGCAGGTGCGGACGCGCTGGCCGCTGAGCGAGCTCGCGCCGCCACGATAAATAAGGAAGGAGCAATCTTGGACATCGTCTTTATCCGGGATCTACGCATCGAAACGGTCGTCGGCATCTATGACTGGGAGCGCAAGGTGCGCCAGACCGTCAGCATCGACCTCGACATGGCGACCGACATCCGCCACGCCGCGGCAACGGACAAGATCGTCGACGCGCTCGACTACAAGGCCGTCGCAAAAAGACTGATCGCCTACGTCGAGGCGCAAAGCTTCGAGCTGGTCGAAACGCTGGCCGAGCGCATCGCGGAGATCGTGCTGGCGGAATTCCCGGTGCCGTGGCTGCGCCTGACGCTCAGCAAGCCGGGCGCGGTGCGCGGCAGCAAGAGTGTCGGCGTGATAATCGAAAGGGGCGAGCGTGGCTGACGTTTTCATCGGTGTCGGCAGCAACGTCGAGCCGGCGCGCCACGTGCAGATGGGCCTCGACGCCATGGGCAAGCGCTTTGGGCCGCTGCGCATCTCGACGATCTGGCGTTCACGCGCGGTCGGTTTTCACGGCAACGATTTTTACAACCTCGTCGTTGCGTTTACCACCGATCTCGAAATTCACGCACTCGATGCCGAGCTGGACGCCATCGAGGCCGCCTGCGGTCGCGACCGCAGCGCGCCGCGCTTCGCGCCGCGCACGCTGGACCTCGACTTGCTGCTGTACGATGATGTCGTCCTCGACGAGCCGGGTTTGACGATCCCGCGCGGTGAAATTCTGGAGTACGCATTCGTGCTCCGGCCGCTGGCGGAACTGGCCGGCGAACGCCGCCACCCGCTGACCGGGCTTACCTTTGCCGAACATTGGCGGCGATTCGAAACCGACGAGCCGCCGCTGGTGGCGGTCGACGGTTGACGGAACAATCCCAAACGGCGGCGGTCATAGACAGACAGCGCGCCGTCAAAAGCCGTCGATACCTACATATATAAAGAGGAGATAGCGTCATGCGCTTGTCCCGCATCGTGATGTTGCTTGCCGCTTGCGGCGCCCTGGCTGCCTGCAGCAACCCGGGGTCATCTTCAAAGACGGCCCGGGCCGATTCGCCATCCGCCAAGTCGCAGCAGCAGGCCGTGCCGAACGGCGAGCTGTCGAACGACGTGCAGCCCCTGGCCTACACGCTCGACTTCACGATGGACCCGGACAAGGCCGGCTACAGCGGCCACGAGAACATCAGCATCAAGCTGAACAAGCCGAGCAACCTCATCTGGATTCACGGCCGCGGTATCGATGTCTCCAATGCCAAGCTGGTGCTCGCCGACGGCAAGTCGCTCGACATTCAATACAAGCAGATGAACCGGGACGGCGTCGCCCGGCTGATGCTGCCGCAGACAGTGTCGCCGCAGAAGGCGCACATCGTGCTGAGCTTCACGCGCCAGTATCCGCAGGGCCTGCAGGGCGCCTACAAGGTCAAGGCCGACGGCATCAACTATATCTTTACGCAGTTCGAGCCGATCGCCGCGCGGCGCGCATTCGTGAGCTTCGACCAGCCCGACTTCAAGACGCCGTTTACGTACAGCTTTACGGTGCCGGGCAACGACAAGGTCGTCGCCAACACGCCGGTCGAGTCGAAGACGGACGTCGGCAACGGCATGACCAAGTGGCAGTTCATGACCACCAAGCCGCTGCCGACGTATCTCGTCGCGTGGGCGGTCGGGCCGCTCGACATCGTCAAGGGTCCGCCGATTCCGCCCAACGATCTGCGCGATCATCCGGTGCCGGTTTACGGCGTGACGGTCAAGGGCAAGGGCGACCAGATCAAATATGCGATCGACCACGCGGGCGAAATCATCCAGACCGAAGAGAAGTACTACGGCATCGGCTATCCGTGGAAGAAGCTGTCGCTGATCGCGGTGCCCGATTTCTGGGCCGGTGCGATGGAGAATCCCGGTGCCGTCACGTTCCGCGACAGCCTGCTGCTGATGGACCCGAAGACCGCGCCGACCAGCCAGAAGCGCGCCTACTGGAGCGTGGCCGCCCATGAACTCGGCCACCAGTGGACCGGCGACCTCGTCACGGTGCCGTGGTGGAACGACATCTGGCTGAACGAGGCGTTCGCGACCTGGCAGGCGCAGAAGGTCATGGACGAACTGCATCCGGAATGGCATCCGAAGATGGATGCGCTCGAAAGCCGCGTGCGCATCATGCGCGCCGATTCGCTGATGTCCGCGCGGGCGATCCGCCAGCCGATCACGAACAACGGCGACATCTGGAACGCGTTTGACGGCATTACCTATCAGAAGGGCGCCGCCGTCATCAGCATGTTCGAGAACTATGTCGGGCCGGAGAAGTTCCGTGCCGGCATGCACAATTACCTTGAGCAGAATGCCTACGGCAGCGCGAATCTCGACGACTTCCTGACGGCCATTTCGAAGGCGGCGGGCAAGAATGTCACGCCGGCCTTCAAGACATTCCTCAACCAGCCGGGCGTGCCGATGGTCGACGTCACGCTGACGATGCAGAACGGCAAGCCGACCGCGCACCTGGTGCAGTCGCGTTACCTGCCGCTCGGCTCGACCGGCAATCGTCAGAGCGAGCATTGGGACATTCCGGTCTGCATGCGCTATCCGGTGGACGGCCAAGCGACGCAGCAGTGCTACATGCTGACGCAGCACAGCGCCGACGTCGCACTGAACACGGATACGAAGCCGGCCTGGTTCATGCCCAACGCCGAGGGTAACGGCTACTACGAGTGGTCGCTGGGCCACACCGGCTACGGCGAGCTGACCAAGTCGCTCGACCAGTTGAGCGCCGTCGGCCAGATGTCGCTCGCCGGCAGCATCGAGGCGGCGTTCCACGCCGGCGAGATCGACACCGTGCAGGCAATGCAGGCGCTCGCGCCGCTCGCGCACTCCAAGTACGCGCCGGTGGCCGAGGAGCCGATGGGCCTGATCAGCTTCGCCCACGACCGGCTGCTGTCCGGCAAGGCGAAGCAGGGTGCCGAAGCCTTCGCGCGCAAGCTGTACGGCCATTACGACGTCGCCGGCGATTTCAAGCCGAACGGCGCGCCGAAGGATGCCAATCAGAGCGCGTTCGAGGCGCGGGTTGCCGAGTTCCTGATCGACACCGGTCACGACCGGAAAGTGCAGAAGGCCGCGGCCGCCGCGGGCAAGCGCCTGCTGGGCCTTGACGATCACGGCAAGGTGGACCTGACCGCGATTGACGCCGACTTCGCGCCGGCCGCGCTGACGGCCGCCGTACGGACCGACGGCAAGCCGGTGTTCGATGCGCTGGACAAGGTGTTCGAGCACGCGTCGACGCCGTTCGCACGCAACACGAGCCTCGAAGCGATGGCCTCCGCCACGGAGCCGAAACTCGCCCAGCGCATTCGCGCGATGGCGATCAAGCCGGGCCTGCTGCGGCAGAACGAGATCCCGCGGGTCGTGTTCAGCCAGTTCGAACAGCCCGAAACGCGGGCGTCGTCGTGGCAGTGGCTGCAATCCAACTTCGACCAGCTCGTCAAGGTGCTGCCGGACAACTACGTCTCGCGGCTGGCGGCGGTCGGCCGGGTGTTCTGCAGCAACGAGAAGGCGGCCGAGGTGAAGTCGTTCTTCGAGGGCCGCATGAAGAAATATCCGGCGAGTCGGCGCACGCTGGCAGAGTCGCTGGAAGCGGCGCATCTGTGCGCGGCGCAACGCCAGCAACAGAGCGCATCCGCCGCGAAGTTCTTCAGCAGCTTTAATAGAAGCTGAATAAAGTCATCCTGACTTTTTCAGCCACGCGAAACGAAAATGCGATTTCCGTTTCGCTCCATTTTTCAATCGCTTGCAGCGACCGAAAAATGTTGGCACGTCCTTGTGCCAAGGGCATTCTGACTGGCGGCGGCTGGACAAGCCGCCGCCAAGGCCCTTAAATACGCACGAACGGAATGTAAAGGAGGGGATCATGCGCCTATCCCGCATCGTATTGCTCATGGCTGCCTGCGGCGCTCTCGCTGCCTGCGGCAACCAGCATTCTTCTTCGCAACAGCAGACGGCCCAGGCCGATCGGCCGTCGGCGAGCACCTCCCAGCAGGGCGTGCCGACGGGCCGCCTGCCGACCGACGTGCAGCCGCTCGCCTACAACATCGACTTCACGATGGACCCGGACAAGGCGTATTTCACCGCGCACGAGGTGCTGACGGTAGATCTCAAGCAGCCGACGGATACGATCTGGTTTCACAGCCAGAACATCGACATCAAGAGCATCAAGCTTGCGCTTGAGAATGGCAAGTCGCTGAACCTCCGCTTCCGGCAGGTCAACGACGACGGTGTCGCCAAACTCAGCCTGCCGAAGACGGTGCAGCCGCAGAAGGCACGCATCGTGATCGACTTCAAGAACCCGTACTCGCCGGGCCTGCTCGGCGCGTACAAGGTCAAGGACGACGGCAACAATTACATCTTCACGCAGTTCGAGGCGATCGCCGCGCGGCGCGCATTCCCGAGCTTCGACGAGCCGGCGTTCAAGACGCCCTACACCTACAGCTTCACCGTGCCGAGCAGCGACAAGGTCGTCGCCAATACGCCGGTCGAATCGAAGACCGACGCCGGCAATGGCATGGTCAAGTGGCAGTTCATGACTACCAAGCCGCTGCCGACGTACCTCGTCGCGTGGGCCGTCGGGCCGCTCGATATCGTCCAGGGGCCGTCGATTCCGGCCAATGACCTGCGCGATCATCCGGTCCCTGTCTACGGCGTCACCGTCAAGGGCAAGGGCGACCAGATCCAGTACGCGATCGATCACGCCGGCGAAATCGTGCAGGCCGAGGAGAAGTACTACGGCATCGGTTATCCGTGGAAGAAGCTGTCGCTGATCGCGGTGCCGGACTTCAGTGCCGGCGCGATGGAGAATGCCGGCGCGATTACGTTCCGCGACGTGCTGCTGCTGATGGATCCGAAGACCGCGCCGACCTGGCAGAAGCGCGCTTACTGGAGCGTGGCTGCCCACGAACTCGGCCACATGTGGACCGGTGATCTCGTCACCGTGCCGTGGTGGAACGACATCTGGCTGAACGAGGCGTTCGCGACCTGGATGGAACAGAAGATCATGGTCGAGCTGCATCCGGACTGGAATCCGAAGATGGATATCCTCAACACCCGGCAGGGCGCGATGCACGCGGATTCGCTGGTCTCGGCGCGGGCGATCCGCCAGCCGATCAAGAATACCGGCGATATCAAGAACGCGTTCGACGGCATTACCTATTCCAAGGGTGCGGCTGTCATCAGCATGTTCGAGAACTATGTCGGGCCGGACAAGTTCCGCGCCGGGATGCATAACTACCTCGAGGAAAACGCCTACGGCAGCGCCAGCCTGGACGACTTCCTCAACGCGATCTCGAAAGCCGCCGGCAAGAACATCGGGCCGGCGTTCAAGACGTTCCTCAACCAGCCGGGCCTGCCGATGGTCGAGGCGACGCTCAAGATGGACAACGGCAAGCCGACCGTGCACCTGGTGCAGTCGCGTTACCTGCCGGTAGGCTCGTCCGGCAATCCGCAGGCAGAGCACTGGGATATTCCCGTCTGCATGCGCTATCCGGTCGACGGCCACGCCACGCAGCAGTGCTACATGCTCACCCAGCACAGCGCCGACGTGACGCTGAACGGCGACAAGCTGCCGACGTGGTTCATGCCCAATACCGAGGGCGTCGGCTACTACCAATGGTCGCTGGGCGACACCGGCTACGCCGAACTGACGAAGTCGCTCGACCAGCTCACGCCGGTCGGGCAGATGTCGCTCGCGGGCAGCATCGAGGCCGCGTTCGACGCCGGCAAGATCAACACGATCCAGGCGATGAAGGCGCTGGCACCGCTCGCGCACTCGAAGAACGAGCCGGTCGCCGAGGAGCCGATGAGCCTGTTGCGGTATGCGCATGAATGGCTGGTCTCCGGCAAGACCAAGGATGCGCTCGAAGCTTATGCACAAAAACTTTACGGACAGTACGATGTGGCCGGCGACTTCAAGAAAGGCGGTGCGCCCGACGACGCCAACCAACGCGAATTCGAGGCCAAAGTCGCGGCGTTCCTGGCCGACACCGGTCGCGACCAGCAGGTACGCCAGGCGGCCGACGACGCCGCGGCGCGACTGCTCGGACTCGGCAATAACAGCAAGCCGGATTTGACTGCCGTGGCGTCGGACTTCATTCCGGTCGCACTGACAGTCGCGGTGCAGGATAAGGGCAAGCCGGTGTTCGACGCGCTCGACCAGGTTTATCGCCATGCCCAGAATCCAATGGTTCGCGGCGTGGCGCTGCAAGCGATGGCCAGCGCCACCGATCCGCAACTGGCCGCCAGGATTCGGGCGATGTCGCTGGACTCGAACGTGGTCCGGCAGAACGAAGTGATGCGCATCTGGCTCGGCCAGATCAGCCAGCCGGAGACGCGCGAGGCGACCTGGCAGTGGTTCAAGAAGAACTTCAAGCAGGCTGTGGCGCGCGTGTCGGCCGACCACATGGGCCGGCTGCCGATGATCGCCGAGGCTTTCTGCAGCGACAAGAAGGCCGAAGAGGTGAAAAACTTCCTGGCGCCGCGGCTGGCCAAGTACCCGGCGACTCACCGGGCGATGGCACAGGCGATGGAAGCGGCGCATCTGTGTGCGGCACGGCGCAAGGCGCAAAGCCCGTCCGCCGAGAAGTTCTTCAGTCAGCAGTGATCTTGCCGAATTGGCATGATGTGAATACGCCGCCTCCGGGCGGCGTATTCTTTTAACCCGATGAATAATTCCGTTTCCGACTTACCTCTGCCCGGCGCCGACGCCCGCGTCCACAGCGACCGGTTGCGCGCCCACATCCTTGACGCCATCGACGCCGCCGGCGGTGCCATTACCTTCGAACGCTACATGGAACTGGCGCTCTACGCGCCGGGCCTCGGCTATTACAGTGCCGGCACACACAAATTTGGCGAAGCCGGCGACTTCATCACGGCGCCGGAAGTGTCGCCGTTGTTTTCCCGCGTGGTGGCACGCCAGTGCGCCGAAATTCTCGCCGCGAGCGACGGCGACACGATCCTCGAACTCGGTGCCGGCTCCGGCGCACTGGCCGCCGCCGCACTGGCCGAACTCGCGCAACACGATGCGTTGCCGGCGCACTATTGGATTCTCGAAACCAGCGCCGATTTGCGCGCGCGCCAGCGCACCCGGCTTCAACGGGCACTGACGGCCGACGTGCTGGCACGGGTCGAATGGCTGGATTCGCTGCCGGCCGCACCGTTCCGCGGCGTGATTGTCGGCAATGAGGTGCTGGACGCACTGCCGGTCGCACGCTTTATGGCGACGGCCCAGGGCCTGCGCGAACAGGGCGTCGGGCGGGAGGGCGATGCGCTTGTATGGCGCGACCTGCCGGCGCGGGATGCGCTGCGCGCGGCCGTGGCGCGGATCGAGGACGAGCGCGGCGAGCCGTTTGTCGCCGGCTACGTGTCGGAAATCAATCTGAACCTGCCGGCCTTCATTCGCGGGCTGGCCGATGGCGTGGAGCGCGGCGCGTTGCTTTTTATCGACTACGGCCTGCCGCGCGCAGCGTTCTACCTCGCCGAGCGCGCCGCCGGCACATTGATGTGCCATTACCGCCATCGCGCGCATGGCGACCCGTTTTTCTATCCGGGACTGCAGGACATCACCGCGCACGTCGACTTCACGGCTGTCGCCGAGGCCGGCGTCGCTGCCGGCCTTGAGCTCGACGGCTACACGACGCAGGCGTTCTTTCTGCTCGGCGGCGGGCTCGAAACCATGCTGGCCGCGTCGGACGCCGCCGACACGCGTGCGCATCTCGAACTGACGCGCGAGGTCCAGACGCTGACCTCGCCTGCCGACATGGGCGAGCGCTTCAAGGCGATCCTGCTCGGCCGCGGCCTGGGCACGCAGCCGAGCGGGTTCGCCCTGCGCGATTTCAGTTCGCGGCTGTAGCGTCCGGCTTCGTCCAGCGGTCGAGCCAGTGCAGCACGACGTGATGCCACTCGAGGCTGTTGTGCGGCTTTGAGACGAAGTGACTTTCGTCGGGGAACGTCAGAAACTCGCTCGGAATGCCCTGTCGCTGCAGCGCGTTGAACGCGCCGATGCCCTGCGAAATCGGAATCCGATAGTCGTGTGAGCTGTGCACGACCAGCATCGGCACGCGCCAGTCCTTGACGTGGTTGAGCGGATTGAATTTTTGGTAGTTCTGCGGGTGCAGGTACTCCGGCCCGCCGTTCTCGTGCTCCTCGAACCACAGCTCGTCGGTCGCGTAATACATCATGCGGGTGTCGAACACGCCGTCGTGATCGACGAAGCACTTCCACGGCTGGTTCCAGACGCCCGCCATCCAGTAGACCATGTAGCCGCCGTAGCTCGCGCCCAGCGCGCAGGCGCGGTCGCGATCCAGGAACGAAAACTTCATCAGCGCCGCGGCCCAGCCTTTCTTGAGATCGACCAGCGGCCGGTCGCCCCAGTGCTGCGAAATCGCGTCGGTAAACGCCTGGCCGTAGCCGGTCGAGCCATGGAAGTTGATCGCGACCACCGCGTAGCCATGGCCGGCATACACCTCCGGATTCCAGCGATAGTGGAAGTCGTTGAGCCACGCGCCCTGCGGGCCGCCGTGCACCAGGAAGGCGACCGGATAGCTTTGGCCCGGCACGTAGTCGGCCGGGCGCATCACGTAACCTTGCACCGTGTCGCCGTTCCAGCCCTTGAAGGTGAAGAAGCGGTAGTCGCCGAAGCGGATATGGCTCAGGCGCTCGGCATTGAAATGCGTCACCTGCTGCAAGCTGCCGCTGTTGGCATTGAGCACGTACAGGTCGGTCGGATGCTTGAAATCCTGGCGCGCGACCAGCAGTCGCTCGCCGGCGACGGCGAAGCCCTTGACCGTGCCGTTGGTCACCAGCCGCGCGACCTTGCCGCTGGCGACGTCGACACCGAACAGGGCGTGATTCGCCCAGTCGTCGGCCGTCGCGTAAAGGGTTTTACCGTCGGCCGACAGCGTCAGCGCGCCGGCCGAGCGATCCCATGTCGGATCGACCTCGCGGATCGCGCCGGTGGCGAGGTTCATCGCCATGATCGCGAAGCGGTCCGACTCGAATCCCGGCGTCTTCTGCGCGAGGTAATAGAGCGTCTTGCCGTCGTGCGATACCAGCGGCCAGGCGTCCCAGGCCTTGTTGGCCGCGGTCAGCACGCGCGGTGCGGCCGAGCCGTCGGCCGGCACGGCGTAAATGTCGAAGTTGGTCGACCACGGCTCGGTCTTGCCGGCGATGCGCACGTCGAAATAGACGGTCTTGCCGTCCGGCGAGAACGTGTACTCGGCGTCGTCGCCGAATGGCTTCGACGGAATGTCGCCGTCAATGCCGTGCGTCAGCCAGACCGGCGTGCCCAGCTTGCCGTGATCGAGCGGCGCGATGAACAGTTGCGAGCGCCGCCCGTCCATCCACGTATCCCAGTGGCGCACGAACACGCGATGGTAGAGCTTGCCGGTCGCCGGATCGGCCTTGCGCGCGTCGAGGCGCGCGCGGGTGCAGGCGAGATCCGGGCAATCGGTAAACACGTCGATCGACAGCAGCACGTGGCTGCCGTCCGGCGACAGCTTGTAGTTGTTGATGCCCACCGGCAGGGTGCTGACGAGATGCGCCTTGCCGCCGTCAACGGGTATCCGCCACAACTGCGTGCGGCCGTCGTGCGGCGCGAGAAAGTAAATCGTCTTGCCGTCGGGCGCAAAGCGCGGGCTGTTGCCGGTGGCGACTTTGTGCGGTTCCGCGCCGGGCTTGTCGAGCGCCAGCGTCCAGACACTGGTGACGCCCTTGTTGGCGGCAAAATCGGTGGCGCGCACGGTGAATGCGGCAAGATG
The DNA here is from genome assembly GCA_035688265.1 of Gammaproteobacteria bacterium. GTDB lineage: Bacteria > Pseudomonadota > Gammaproteobacteria > Natronospirales > DASSBR01 > DASSBR01. The sequence goes on along the minus strand of DASSNE010000019.1, from coordinate 61,200 downwards.
GCCGTCTGATGACAGCTGCGGGTCCGATACCCGGCTCATCATCACCAGGTCCTTCGCGTTGAACGGGTGCGTGTCGGCATGCGCCGGTACGAGTCCGGCCGCGGCCAGCGCTGCGGCCAGAACAAAAGTGGACAACAGCGGTCTCATAGGTGAGCTCCCTATAATAAAATGAAGGGAATCTTCTCATAAACCGAAGCACTGAACCATGCGCAGACTGATCACGATTACTGTAGTGATCGCCATCCTTATCGGGATAGGCTTCGCCGTTCGCTATGGATATTTCGCATGGCAGCGCCACGAATGGGAGCAGGTCGCCGTCACCGGCGGGCCGCTGCTGCCAGCGCAAGCGGCCTACGACGTGCGCCGCTACGATCTCGCCGTCGCGGTGCATCCGAAGAACCAGACGATCGACGGGCGCAACAAGATCACCGTGGCGGTGCTGAAGCCGCTCAAGGTGTTCGAGGTCCAGCTCGACGGGCATCTCAGCGTCTACAAGGTGAGCGTCGACGGACAGTCCGCGGCATTCAGCCATCGCGACGGCATGATCCGCGTACCACTCACGCAGCCATGGCAGACCGGCAGCCGGCATGCCGTCACCGTCAGCTACGGCGGCGCGCCCTATGTGGCGGTCAACCCGCCGTGGATGGACGGCTTCGTCTGGGCTCACACGCCATCCGGCGCGCCGTGGATCGGCGTCACCAGCGAAGGCAGCGGCGGCGATATCTGGTGGCCGTGCAAGGACGCGCCGTCCGACGAGCCGGACGAGGGCATGACGATTGCGCTGACCGTGCCGGCCAGCCTCGTCGGCCTGTCGAATGGCCGCAAGGTCGGCGAGACGCGCAACGCCAACGGCACGATCACGACGCACTGGCGCGTGAGCTACCCGATCAACAATTACGACGTCACGATCAACGTCGCGCCGTACGTGCCGATCAAGGCGCCCTACCACGGCATTCACGGTAATCTCGACAAGACGATCATTTTCTGGGCGCTGCCGCAGGACGTAAAAAAGGCGCGCAAGATGTGGCTGCGCGAAGGCGCCAAGATACTCGCCGTGCTTGGCCGTCGCTTTGGCGAATATCCGTTCCTGCGCGACAAGTACTGGGTCGCCGAGGCGCCCTATGAAGGCATGGAGCACCAGACGCTCATCGCCTACGGCTCGCACTTCAAGGACAACAAGTATGGCTTTGACTGGCTGTTGCTGCACGAAACTGCCCACGAATGGTGGGGCAACAAGCTGACCGCGCGCGACTGGTCGGACTTCTGGTTGCACGAAGGCTTCGCCGCGTATTCAGAGGCGATCTACGTCAACGACACGCTGGGCGTGCCCAAGTACCTCGAGTACATGCACGGCATCTGCAGCCACATCAAAAACAAGAAGCCGATCGTGCAGGGCAGGAACCTGACCGGCGACGAGGCCTACATCGGCGACATCTACACCAAGGGCGCGTGCGTGCTGCACACGCTGCGCTGGCTGCTGGGCGACAAGCTGTTCTTCAAGGCGTTATACCAGTTCCAGAACGACCCGCGCTTCGCCTATAAGCTGGTGTCGACAAAGGATTTTACCGACCTGGTGAACCAGTTGGCCAGTGAGAATCTGGACTGGTTCTGGCAGCGCTACCTGTACAAGGCGGCGGAGCCCGAATATGCGCTGACGCGCAAGGCGGGGGATCAGACCGACACGATCACGCTGCGCTGGCGCCACGACAATTTCGAGCTGCCGCTGCCGGTGGCAGTCGATGGCAAGCCGCGCCGCATTGCGATGCCCGCCGGCGTCGCATCGTTCGCCGTGCCGCACGGCGCGAAGGTGGTCGTCGATCCGAAGGGCTGGGTACTGGCGCAAGCGGCCTGACGCCGTTAGCGGCTTTTGTTCATGCGCCGCAGCGGGTGAGCCTCGGTGTTGAACACCACGGTGCTGAAGTCGAGCGTCTGCGCCGGCGCGAACAGCAGGTAGAAGTACTTGAAGGTTTCGGCGAACACGAAGCTCGGCATTTCGTCGATCTGCTTTTTCGTGATCACGCTGCCGAGCGAGGCATAGCCATGCTTCGTGCGGCAGTATTCGACGAAGTCGCGAAACATTGTCCGACCCATCTTCAGATACTTCGGGTCGTGCGTGAAGTGATAGAGATAATAGGTCGACTCGACGATTTCGGGGCGCAGGTGGTAGGCCGGGTATTTCACTTGCATCGTCTTGTAGTCGATGACTTCCGGTTCAATGCCGTACAGATTCCACATGCGGAAGGATGAATCCTGCAGCCGCGCGGCGCGCTTCAGATCGCCCGAGAAGGCGAGCACGGCCGGAAAGAACGCGGCAAGCGCGCCGTAGGTCGTACCGGTGCGCTTGCCGGTATTCATGTCGGCGTGACCGTACCAGAGCCGGCCGTGCACGTCGTCGGCGAGGTATTTGTTGATCGCCTTGATGCTGGTCCGCCACATCGCGAGACAATCGCGGTCGCCGAACAGCTTCCAGCACTTCCACAGGTACTCGTAATACGAATCGATGCCACCGCCGATGTGCGAGTCGGTGTCGGTCCATTGGCCGGTTTCGACGTTAATGCTACTGCCGACGAGGCCGATCGCCGAACGGCGCTTGTACGTTTCGACCAGCGCCCGCTTGGCCTTCTGGTAGAAAACGGGGTTGCCGGTCAATTTGCTCAGCGTGCCGAATTCGAGCAGCAGCGTACCGGTTTCGGCCGGATTGGTGTCGACGCCGCGCACCTTGCCGGTGCGCAGATTGACGTAGCGGTACGGCAGTCCCGTCGGCGAGTCGAAGACCGGCAGCAGCCGCGTGCCGAGATCGTCGGCAAGTGTCAGCAGGTGCTTGTCGCCCGTCAGCTCGTAACCGGACAGCAGGCCACCCAGCAGCCGGATCGTCACTTCAAAATTCTTGACGTAAATGTCCTCGTCGAACGACAGCTGGGTGTCGATCAGCGTGCGGTCCTTGTCGGCCTCGTGTTTCAGCCCCATCAGCACCAGCGTGTCGAGCGCATCCACCGGCGTCATCATCAGTGACTGGCCGTACCAGTCGTACGGCTTTTTGCTGAGCGGACGCAACTCGTCGTGGCCCCACGCGTGGCGTTCGTAATTGCGCCACGCGTGCAGGAATTGCGCCTTGACCTGCGCGGCGAGCGCGGTGGTGTCGACCGGCTTTGGCGCGGCCGTTGCGGCGAACGGTAGCAGGGCGGCAACAAGCAGGATGACGGTTTTCATTTTTTAAGTTCCAGCAGTTCGTAGCACGCGCCCATCGTATGGTAATCGGTCTTGCCGGCGGGGCTTTTCTCGTCGCTGTATTTGTGATTCTCGCGGTCGAGGATGCGAAACCAGGCGCCGTATTCATGATCGACGAAATGCCGCCACGCATACGTCCACAGCCGCGCGTACCAATCCTGATAACGCGCCTCGCCGGTGCGTTTCGCCAGCCGCGCCGCCGCGACCAGCGACTCGGCCTGCACCCAGTAATACTTGTCGGCGTCGCAAATGCTGTCGTCCGGCGCGAAGCCGTACACGATGCCGCCGAACTCCTCATCCCACGCGCGTTCCAGTGTCGCGTCGAATAATTCCTGCGCCCGCGGCACGAGCCACGCCTCATCGACGTGCCGATCGAGCGTCAGCAGCAGTTTCGCCCACTCCGTCTGGTGGCCGGCCTGAAAACCCCACGGCCGGAACAGGTGCCGCGGATTGTCCCGGTTGTAGTCCCAGTCGATGTCCCAGTCGCTGTCGTAATGCTCCCAGATAAAGCCGCCCGCCTTGGCGGCCTGGCGCCGCGTCATGTGATCGGCCAGCAGGTAGGCGCGCTCCAGGTAACGCCTTTCGCCGGTCGCGTCGTACGCGGCGAGCGTCGCTTCGCATAGATGCATGTTCGCGTTCTGGCCGCGATACGGCGAGAAGCGCCAGTCGGCATCGGCCTCGTCGCGGTACAGCCCGGCTGCCGCATCCCAGTAGCGCGTTTCGAGCAGTCGCCAGGTTTCGTCGAGCCACTCGCCGGCCTCGGCGATACCCGCCTGTAGCGCCTTTGAGTATGCGAGCAGTACGAAGGCAGCACCGTAACAGTGATTGGTGCAGTCCTCCGGTCGGCCATCGCGCAGCGTCCAGATGTAGCCGCCGGTGTTCGCGTCGCGATGCACTTCGCGCAGGTACCGCAGCCCATGACGTGCCGCGTCGAGCCAGGCCGGATCGCCGAACTCTCGCGCCGCCATCGCGTAATCGAACACGAAGCGCGTGCTGCTGACGAGATGGCGATGCTGGCGGTCGTAGACCGTGCCGTCGTCCTTGAAGTAATGAAAAAAGCCGCCATCCGGATCAATTGCGCGCGGATGATAAAAGCGCATGGTTTGCGCGATATGGTCCCGCAAAAAGGCCGGCGAATTGAAGTCTGGTTTGTCGCTCATGGGTGTGCCTTCAGCAGCGCCTCGACCTGGTCGAGCGTCGGCATCGCGGTAAAGGCGCCGTGGCGGGTGACCGCGAACGCACCGCAGGCGGCGGCAAAGTGCAGCATGGATTTCAGCTCGCCAGTTGCGGCAAATGACGGCAGTCCCGCCGCGTCGATACCGCGCTTTGTGAGGCGGTAAAGGAAACCGCCGATAAATGCATCGCCTGCCGCATTCGTGTTGACGGCTCGTGTCGCGATGGTCGCCACTTCGCCGCTTCCGGTGCGGGTAAAGTAGCGAATCGGCGCGGCGCCGTCGGTAATCAATACCAGCTCCGCGCGGCCGCGCCATAGTTCATCGAGCACGGCGTCTTCGCTGCCCGCTGAGTTGGCCAGAAACGCCAGTTCCGAGCCGCACAACTTCACGATATCGGCCTCGGCGAGCGCCGCCGCAATGCGCGCGCGCGGATCGACCGCCGCCGGCCACAGCGCCGGGCGCAGGTTGACGTCGAAACTGACCAGCGCGCCTGCCGCGCGGGCGCGACGCATGCCTTCCAGCGTGGTCTCGGCAATCGCGGATTCAGTCAGGCTGTTGGAACATGCGTGGAAGATCTTCGCGGCGCTGAAGCAGTCATCGCGAAAATGCGCCGGCCGAAACAACAGGTCGGCCGCGGGCGGGCGGTAGAAACTGAACCGGCGCTCGCCGTCGTCGTCGAGCGATACGAAAGCCAGGCCGGTGTTGGCTTCATTCGTGCGGGCGATATAGCGGGTCTCGACGCCGGCTTCCTCGAAGCTTTGCAGCAGGAAGTCTGCAAACAGGTCGCGTCCCAGCATGCCGACATACGCCGCACGACCGCCGAGCTTCGCCACGGCGACCGCGACATTGGCCGGCGCGCCGCCGGCGTACCGGACGAATTGAGCCGGCGCACCGGCCTCAAGCGGCGCCTCCGCGTGGAAGTCGATCAGCGCTTCCCCAAAACACACTATTTCAGTCATTCGTATACCGTCGCCATTCCGTGTAGGAGCGGCCGCCGGCCGCGATTAAATCATTGATCGCGAGCAGCGCTCGCTCCCACATTCATTCTTGAGCCTTTGAAGCCATAAAAGATAATGTACAGATAGCACAACAACGGCAACACGAAAGCGTGGTGCAGTCCGATCGTATCCGCGAGTAGGCCTTGCAGTTCCGGAATCACGGCGCCGCCGACGATCGCCATGATCAGCAGGCTCGACGCCCGATTGGTCAGCGCGCCCATCCGGTCGATGCCGAGCGTGAAGATGTTCGGGAACATGATTGAGTTGAACAAGCCGATCGCGACGATCGTCCAGACCGCGACGAAGCCGGTCGTCAGCATTGTCGTCACCACCAGCAGCGCGGCAATGCCGGCGAAGATGCCCAGCAGCTTGCGCGGGTCGGCCTTTTGCAGCAGCGCCGCCCCGCCAAACCGGCCGATCATCGCGCCGCCCCAGTACAGCGCGACAAAATCGGCCGCGCGGGCTTGCGGCAGGTTGCCGATCGCGGGCAGCGAGATGTAGTTGATCAGGAAGCTGCCGATCGAGACTTCGGCGCCGACGTAAACGAAAATGCCGATGACGCCGAACAGCAGATGCTTGTGCTTCAGCGCGTCGCGAAACGTGTGCCTGGCGTGGCCGCCCTCCGCGCGCTCGATTGCAGGCGCCGGCAGACGGAACAGGAATACGCCCACCGCGAGGATCAGCAAGACCGCCGCCAGCCCGAGATACGGCCCCTGCACCGCCTGCGCCTGTGCCGCGTGATAGGCTGCCTGTTGGGCCGGAGATAACTTCGCGAGTTCCGCCGCGCCAAGCACCGTGGCCGACAGAATGAGCATGCCGCCGAACTTCGGCGCGAGCGTCGTACCGAGCGAATTGAGCGCCTGCGACAGGTTCAGCCGACTCGATGCCGTGCGAGCCGGCCCCAGCAGGCTGACGTACGGGTTCGCGGCGACCTGCAGCAGCGTGATGCCGCTCGCAAGAATGAAGAATGCGCCGAGAAACAGGCCGTACGACGGCAGCGCCGCGGCAGGATAGAACAATGCGGCACCGAGGCCCGCCACCACCAGGCCGATGACAATGCTGTGCTTGTAGCCGACCCACGACACGACCTTGCCCGATGGCAGCGACATCACGAAATACGCGCCGAAGAACGTGAACTGGACCAGCATGATTTCGGCATAGTTGAGGGCGAACACCGCCTTCAGGTGCGGAATCAGCACGTCGTTCAGGCTGGTGAGAAAGCCCCACATGAAAAAGATCACGGTCATCACCGTCATTGCGGCGGTGTGGGTGGCGCTTTTGGGTGGGGCGGCTGGCGCCGACGGGGCTTTCGATGACAAGTCGCTGGTCATGTATTAAGGTTGCACGGCGCCGGCAATGACAGGGACGGCCGAAGCACGGTAGCCAGATCGGCCGGCGCTGTCAAAACGTTGAGGAGCCAATCATGTCCGCCCGCCAGTGCACCGTCTTCCTCGCTGCCATGTTTGCCACGGCGACCCTTGCGCCGCTGCCGGCCAGCGCCGCACCGGCCAAGGCCTACGCCGCGGTCAATCCGTTCCTCGGTACCGGCGGCGACGGCCACACTTTTCCGGGCGCGACCGTGCCGTTCGGCATGATCCAGTTGAGTCCCGACACGCAGATTCGCAACTTCCACCAGAGCTACGACTGGGCTGCCGGCTACCGCTACGACGACACGACCATTCGCGGCTTCTCGCAAACGCATTTCTCCGGCACCGGCCATTCCGATTTGGGCGACGTGCTGGTGATGCCGATCGCGGGTCAGGTCAAGCTTGATCCGGGCACGCCCCTGGATCCGGACAGCGGCTATCGCTCGCGCTTCAGCCACCAAAGCGAGCAGGCGGAGCCGGGTTATTACGTGGTGACGCTGTCGGATTACGGCATCCGCGTTGAACTGACCGCGACCCAGTGGGTCGGCATGCAGCGCTACCACTTTTCGAAAGGCAAGCCGGCGCACGTGCTCGTCGATCTGCGCTCCAGCATTTACAACTATCCCGGCAAGGTCCTGTGGTCGCGCATCCGCATTCACCAGGACGGCACGATCACCGGCTATCGCGCAACGCGCGGCTGGGCGCCGGACAGGAAGCTCTATTTCGCGATACGCTTCTCGCAGCCGCTGACCGGCCACGAACTCTACGACCGCGAGGGCAAGGTCGCCTACAACGGCTTTCCGCCGCCCGCCAACCACGATCCGGCGGCGCGCGCGCAAATCGCCGGCCGCGGCACCATCGGCGTGTTCGATTTCGGCAAGCTGAAAAACCGGACGCTGCTGGTCAAGGTCGCGATCTCGCCGGTCAGCGAAGCGAACGCGATCCGCAATCTCGATACGCTGCCCGGCTGGGATTTCGATGCGACCCGCGCCGCCGCCCGCGTCGCGTGGACCAAGGCGCTGTCAGCAATCGATGTCGACGCGTCGCCGGCAATGGAGCAGATGTTCTACACCGCGCTCTATCACGCCATGATTGCGCCGAACCTGTCGATGGATGTCGACGGCCGCTATCGCGGACCGGACAACCAGGTGCACCGGGCGAAGAATTTCACGTTCTATTCAACCTACTCGTTGTGGGACACCTACCGCGCCGAGCACCCGCTGCTGACGCTGATTCAGCCGCCGGAACGCACCGACGATTTCATCAATTCATTCCTCGCCTCGCAGCAGGAAAGTCCGTACGGCCTCTTGCCGATCTGGCAGTTCGACGGGCAGGAAACCTGGTGCATGATCGGCTATCACGCCGTGGCGGTGATTGCCGACGCCTACATGAAAGGCATTCGCGGCTTCTCGGCGGACAAGGCGCTGAAGGCGATGGTCGCAAGCGCGACCTATGGTCCGTACGACGACCTCAAGGACTACATGAAACTCGGCTACGTGCCGATCGACAAGGAAGTGGAAGGCGCGTCGAAAACGCTGGAGTACGCGTTCGACGACTGGACGATTGCGCGCATGGCCGAGGAAATGGGGCGCAAGCAGATCGCCGCAAAGTTTTACCGGCGCGCCGGCAACTGGCGCAACGTGTTCGATCCGAAGACCGGCTTCGTGCGCGCGCGCAAAAGCAACGGCGATTTCCGCACGCCGTTCGACCCCGCCAAGGCCGGCTACAACACCGACTACACCGAAGGCAACGCGTGGGAATATTCGTGGTACGAGCCGCAGGATATCGCCGGGCTGATGCACGCGCTCGGCGGCGAGCAGAAGCTGGTCGCGAAGCTCAACCACGTGTTCGACGCCAGGGTCGACCCGAAGGAGTTCGCCAACGTCGAAGATATCTCCGGCCTGATCGGCTACTACGCGCAGGGCAACGAGCCGAGCCAGCACATCGCGTATTTATACGACTACGCTGGTCAGCCGTGGATGACGCAAAAGCGCCTGACGCAGATCGTCACGACGCAGTACCACACCGGCCCGAAAGGCCTGCCCGGCAATGACGACTGCGGTCAGATGTCCGCGTGGCTGATCTTCACCGCGCTCGGTTTTTACCCGGTGACGCCGGCGAGCAACCAGTATGTGATCGGTCGGCCGTTCGTGAAACGCGCGGTATTGCATCTGCCGAACGGCAAGACGTTCACCGTCATCGCCGATCACCTGGACGCCGGCCATTCGTACATCGGCTCGGTCACGCTCAACGGCAAGCCGCTGGATCGCACCTACATTACCGATGCTGAAATCCGCACCGGCGGGACGCTGCATTTCGTGATGCAGGCGCAGCCGAACAAGGACTGGGCGGTCGCGCCGCAAAGCCGGCCGTATTCGATGAGCGCGTATTAACCGCGCGCGGGTGCAGGGCGGATCAGTCCCTTGTCGAGCAGGCTACGCCCCAGCGCGTGAAAGTAGAGATAGCCGCGGTAATCGCCGAAGCGCTCGGCGACACGTGCGAGTCCGTTGCGGTCCGATTCCAGGTGCAGCAGCTTGTTGAGGCCGCGCATCGCGCCGACATCGCCGGGTGGAAACACGTCGAGCCGGCCCAGCCCGCGCAGCAGCACGAGGCCCGCGCTCCACGGGCCGATGCCCGGCAGCGCGGTCAGCGTCGCCGTCGCCTCGGCGGTGGGCATGGCCGCAATCCGCGCTTCGCTCAATTCGCCTGATTCGATCGTCATCGCGATCCGCTCGAGCGCCGTTGCCTTGGTGCGGCTCAGGCCGCAGGCCCGGAGCGCCTCGATGCCGGCCTCGGCCACCGTCGCCGGCGCCGGGAACGCGTAGTAACGGCGACCGTCGAAGTCGAGCCACTCGCCGAAGCGCTCGATGAACCGGCCGACGATGGCGATCCCCGCTTCGAGACTCACCTGCTGGAACGGTACCACGTTGCCGAACGCCTCGAACCACTCGGCGAAGCGCGGCGGGCGCATGCCCCGCAGCGCCAGCGCCGTCGGCCGCATCGCCCGTTCCGCTTCCGTGAGCCGTTGCAGCGGCGCCGGGTCGATGTCGAGCCCGAGCACGTTGCGCAGCGTCGGCTCAAGCTGCGCCGGCGCCGCTTTGCCGTGCAGCACCGCGTAGCGCACATCCGGCGCATCGAGCGCGCCGTGATTTTCCACCTGCACGAGTGCCAGGCCGTGCGACGTCCTGAACAGGCGCCGGTAGAGGCCGTAATCGAACACCTCGACGCGATTCGCCGGCCGGCGCTGGAGCACGCGCACCGTCGCTTCGAGATGAAACGGCGCGCGCGTCGGAAGTTGGCGATCGGGTGCGGCCATGTCAGGCTTCCACCACGCGGCCGCCCTTCGGCAGCGACAACGCGAGCGGGATGGCGAGTCCGCCGCAGATCACCGCCGCCCACAGCGCCATCGACACGCCCCAGGCGTCTGCGACCGGCCCGAGTGCGACCACGCCGAGCGCGCCCAGCGCATTGGAAAAGCCGAGCGCGAGCCCGGAGCCCATCGACCGGTTCTCGGGCAGGATGTCCTGCGCGATCAGTACCGTCAGCGGCAGTGTCGAGAACAGCGCGATGCCGAGCAGCGCCAGCAGGACCCAGGCGAGCAGGCCGGAAGCGCCCATGAAGCCCGCGAGCAGCGCCACGCCCGCGACGATCGCAGTGATGATGACCGGCCGCCGGCCGATCCGGTCGCCGACGCGCCCGCCGCCCAGGTTGCCGATAATGCCGACCAGCAGCAGCACCGTGATGAAGCTGGCGCCGCCGGTCAGGCTGCCGCCGCGCTGGTGCCACAGCACCGGTAGAAACGTCACGACGCTCAGGATCATCACCGAGCGCAGCGCGCAGAACGCGACCAGGCGTGCGAGCGGGCCGGCGTGCGCCCGCAAGTGCAGCGGCGCCGCTTCGCGCGGGCGCGGCGCAGCCGCCGGCGCATAGCGCCACAACACCGGCAGCGTGAGCAGCGATGGAATGGCGATCAGCCACAGCGCGTGCAGCCCGCGCGCGGTGACCAGCCAGCTCGCGATCACCGGCCAGGCGCCGCGGCCGATCTCGCCGCCGACCAGAAAGATCGACATCGAGCCGCCGTGGCGGCGGCCGCCGATCGCGCGCACGGCCGCGAGGCTTTGCGGATGAAACAGCGAGTTGCACAGGCCGGTTGCGATCAGCAGGCCGAGCAGCGACCAGCGATTCGGCATCAGTCCGACCAGCGCGCCGCCGACCGACGCACCGGCGAGGCCGACGACGATGAACAGGCGGCCGCCGATGCGGTCGGCGAGCAGGCCGGTCAGCGGTTGCAGCGCCTGGCCGATCAGCAGCGCCGCCATGAACAACCCGGCGTAGGTCACCGACAAATTCAGCGATACCAGGATCGCCGGCAGCACGCCCGGCAGGTAGTTGGCCGCGCCGTCATTGAGGAAATGCGCCCACGCCAGCGCCGCCAGCCGCGGACGGTCGGCGTGGACGCGGTCCAGCCCGCATTTATCGCCAGAGTTCGTGGCGAGCCGGTTCAAGGGTGTGGGCTGAGCGGGTTTCGTGACCGAGCAGCGCGCAGGCGTAGCCACACTACGTCGAGCACTGCGACCGAGCGAAAGACGCTCAGGGCGTGCCATTGGGACGGCGCAGTAGAAGGCTGGTGAGGAATGCGGGCTGAAGCTGCAGAGGTCGATGAATTCATGTCGGAGTAGAATGGCGGCGACGCTAAAATCATAACAGAGGAGCCAACCGTGAAAATTCAACTGGCCTCACTCGTTGCCGTGCTGGCGCTTGCCGGCTGCGCCACCGCGCCGCAACCCGCGCCGCCTCCGGCTCCTGAAGCTGCGCCGGCCGCGCCGCAGCCGGCTTTCAAGCCGTATTACAAGACTGTCGCCGAGCTGCAGGCCGCGCTGAGTGACGGCAAGATCACGTCGTATCAGCTCACGCGCGATTTTCTCCAGCGCATCGACGCGATCGACAAGCACGGCCCCGCGATCAATTCGGTCATCGAGACCAACCCCGACGCACTCGAGATTGCCCGCGAGCGCGATCGGGCGCGGGCCCTCGGCAACGCGCACGGCCCGCTGTTCGGCATTCCGGTGATGGTCAAGGACAACATCGATACCCGCGGGCCGATGATGACGACCGCCGGTTCGCTGGCGCTGGTGGGGCCGCCCGCGCCGCAGGACGCGACCGTGATTGCCAAGCTGCGCGCGGCCGGCGCGATCCTGATCGGCAAGACGAACTTGAGCGAGTGGGCCAACTTCCGCTCGAGCTACGCGACCAGCGGCTGGAGCGGGCGCGGCGGCCTGACAAAGAACCCGTACGTGCTGCCGCGCAATACCTGCGGCTCGAGCGCCGGCTCGGGGGCGGCGGTGTCGGCGGGCCTGGTGACGGTCGCGCTCGGCACCGAGACCGACGGCTCGGTCATCTGCCCATCGTCGATTAATGGCATCGTCGGCATCAAACCGACCGTGGGCCTGGTCAGCCGCGCCGGCATCGTGCCGATCTCGCACAGCCAGGACACCGCCGGACCGATGGCGCGCACCGTCAAGGGCGCCGCCGCGCTGCTGACCGCCATCGCCGGCAGCGACCCGCGCGATCCGGCGACGGCCGAGGCCGACAGCCACGCCACCGATTACACGAAGTTCGCCAAACCGGGCGCGCTCAAGGGCGCGCGCATCGGCATGGTCTGCGCGCTGGCCGGGTTCAATCCGCACGTCGACGAGATCATGAACGAAAGCGCCGCCGCGTTGCGTGCCGCCGGCGCGACGGTGATGCCGGTGAAGCTGCCGCACCTGCACGGCTACGGCAAGGCTGAAATGACCGTGCTGCTCTACGAGTTCAAGCACGACATCAATGCCTACCTCGCCACGCGCCCCAATCTGAAGGTCTACACGCTCGCCGACCTGATCGCGTTCGACAAGGCGCATGCGGATAAAGAGATGCCCTGGTTCGGCCAGGACCTGTTCATCAAGGCCGAGGCCAAGGGTCCGCTGACGGATCTGGCGTACCGCAAGGCGCTGGAGAAGGAAAAACAATTGGCCGGTCCGGAGGGCATCGACGCCGCGCTCAAGGCGCATCACCTGGATGCGCTGATGGCACCGGCGACGGGTCCGGCCTGGGTGAGCGACCTCGTCGTCGGCGACAATTACGGCGGCGGCGGGTACGGCCCGGCCGCGGTCGCGGGTTATCCGTCGATCACCGTGCCGGCCGGCAATGTGCACGGCCTGCCGGTGGGCGTCGTGTTCTTCGCCGGCAAGTGGAGCGAGCCGAAGCTGATCGGCATCGGGTATGGCTTTGAACAAGCGACCGAGGCGCGCATCCGGCCGCAGTTCGACAAGCATGCGCCGCGTGCCGAGACAGTGCCGACGCTGGCCGCGCAGCAGGGTGATGCGCCGCCGCAGCCAGCGAATGCGCCGCCGATTTGCCCAAACGACTGAAGCCCCTCTCCCCTCGGGAGAGGGGTTGGGGTGAGGGTGCCCGGAGACAGGGGCCCTTGAGGTACATCTGAAGCTGTTGCCTGAACCGCCCTCACCCCCGGCCCCTCTCCCGGAGGGCGAGGGGAGCCAGGATGACTCAGCCTTCGCTCAACAGCCGCAGCGTGATGTCGGTGTGGCCGGTCCAGGTCTCGGCGAAGTGCCGGAACTCATCGGCCGGCAGCGGCCGGCAGAACAGGTAACCCTGCATCAGGTGGCAGCCGTAGCGGCGCAGGAACGCCGCCTGATGCGGAGCTTCCACGCCCTCGGCCACGACTTCGAGTTCGAGCTGTGAGGCGAGCGTCAGGATCGACTGCAAGAGCGCGGTGCGCGTCTGGTCGCGGCCGATCGCCATCGTGTAGCTGGCGTCGATCTTGAGGCTGTCGAGCGGGAACTGTTGCAGGTAACCCAGCGATGCGTAGCCGGTGCCGAAGTCGTCCACCGCGATTCGCACGCCGAGATCGCGCAGCCGGCGCAGGTTGTTGAGCATCGGCTTGTCGGCCGTCACCACGTGGGTTTCGGTGATTTCGAGTTCGAGCCGATCCGGCGTGAGCGCATCGCGTTCCAGAATCGCGCCGATCGCGGCCGCCAGATCCGCGCCGCGGGTAGCCGCGAGATGCGCGCCCGATACATTGACCGCGACGCGCGGCGCCGGCGCCTGACCGTGCCACTGCGCCGCCTCGGCGCAGGCGGCGCCGAGCATCCAGCGGTCGAGCGTGACGATCAACCCGCTTTCCTCCGCGACCGGAATGAATTCATCAGGCAGCCGCAGGCCGCGCTCCGGGTCGCGCCAGCGGACCAGCGCCTCGGCGTACTCGATCGCGCCGGTGTCGGTGTTGATGATTGGCTGAAACCACGGCTGCAACTCATTCGCCTCGATTGCCCGCGCGAGGCGCGAGTCCAGCGCCAGCGACTGCAGCGCAGCGGCGTTGGCGGCGGCATTGAAGAAATGCGCCTGCGACGCGCGGTCTTCGGCGGCCTGGTCCATCGCGGCCGCGGCGCGCTCGAGCAACGCCGCGGCGGTCTCGCCGTCATTCGGATACAGACTGACGCCGAGCCACAGCACCGGCTGGATGCTGCGACCGCCGATGTCGATGGGCTCGCGCAGCAATGCGTTCAGACGGTTGAGCTGCGTGGTCAATCTGCCCACCGAATCCATACGCTCGAACAGCAGCACGAATTCGTGGCTCTGCGTGCGCGCCGCGGTGACTGTCCCCGGCGGCGCGTTCGCGATGAATTGCTTGAGCCGTGCGGAGATTTCTGCCTGCAGCGGATTGGTGGGCGCGCCCGGCACATCCGCCAGCCGCCGGATGTGCTCCAGCCGCAGCGCGCAGACGGCGACGCCCTGCGTCAGCGTCGCGCGGCCCAGCGCCTGCTCGAGCTTGTCGTCCAGGTGGCGCTTGTTTGGCAGCCCCGTTGCCTGATCGAACCAGACCAGCTTTCGGATGCGTTCGAGCGCCTCGCGGTAGCGCGTCACGTCCTGCAGTGCGTACACGGTCAGCGGCGCATCGCCGTGCGAGTCGCGCATTACGTTGACTTTCACGTTGAGCGTGCGCTTGACGCCATCGCGTCCGGTCAACCGGACTTCGGTGTCGACCGTCCCCGAGGTCTCTTCCGCGGCCGGTTCACGGGTGAAGTTCAGCGCCGGCAGGATGTCCTTCATCATCCTGCCGATCAGATCGTCGTGCGGCCGGCCCAGCAACAACGCCGCCTGTTCGTTCACGACCGACACGGCGCCCAGATCGTCCAGCACCAGCACGCCGTCCGACAGCGTCTTCAGCACCTGCATCGCCGCCGCGTGCGAACTGACCGCGACCACGCGATAGCGCCACGCCGCATAGCCGATCGTCACCACCGTGAACGCGACCATCACGTAGCCGAACGGGTACAGCGCAAAGCCCCAGCAGGCGGCGAAATCGAACGCGCCGAGGAAGGATACGGAGAAGCCATACAGCAGGATGCGGGCGCGGTGGCGGCGGCCACTGTCGCGCGGCGAGGCGCGCCAGGTGGTGAGCGAGCAGACGAACAGGAACAGCAGCGTGGCGCACAGGCTCGCGCCGAGCAGCGTGCCGCCGAGCTGGTAATGGGCGTAGTAGCCCCACGTGTAATGGTAGGGCACGCCAAGGAAATCGTCGGTGGCGAGGAGTATGTAGAGCAGCCCGGCGGCTATGAACCAGATCGGTGCCGACAACCGATCGCGCCAGTCGGACAACCCCAGCAGGCGTCGGAGCAGTTCGTAGAGGCTCGGGCCGATGAAAATGATGCCGACCTGGCCCAGCGCGATCCACGGCTGCGCCACGTCCGGCGCGCGAGCCATATAGCCCATGGCGTAGGCCACCTGCCACAACGCGACCGCGACTGCGACCGCAAGCGCCCACACGCCCGCCGGCGACTCGGACATGCGCCAGCGCATCAGCAGTCCCCACAGCAGTGTCGCCGCGGCCACAACCAGGTTGGGCAGTGCGAAGACGCTGAACTCGTAAGCGTCCAGGGTCAGTGGCATAGTGTTTATGTTCAGGTGACGCGGCTAGAATCTACCATTCGCGCCGTGCATTATCCAGCGGTGCGGGAACCAACGTACCCGGAAGGACTCTGAAGCATACATATCGGCGGCCAGCCGATCGCTTTGATATCGAACAGGAGATTGCGAGTGAATAAATTATCTCTGCGCGCCGCAGGCGTCGCGCTGGCGCTGATCGCCGGCCCCGCTCTCGCCGCCGGCGGCGGTCATGACCAAAAGCACGACCAGGACACGGCTTCCAAGGTGCAGCCGCCCAAGGACCAGCAGTCGGTGACCAACGGCTCCGTCGAGATCGACGGCAACCGCATTCGCTACAAGGCGATCGCCGGCATCATGGTGCTGAAGGATCGCAGCAAAAACGACAAGCCGTACGCGAGCATGTCCTACGTCGCCTACATCAAGACCGGCGTCGATCACCAGGACCATCGCCCGATTACGTTTTTCTACAACGGCGGCCCGGGCTCTTCGACCGTCTGGCTGCACATGCTGGCGTTCGGGCCGAAGCGCGTGGTGGTCGGCAACGGTACCCTCACGCCGCCCGCGCCGTACCAGCTCGTCAATAACAACGACAGCCTGCTCGACGCCACCGACATGGTGTTCATCGACGCGCCCGGCACCGGCTTCGGCCGCGTGATCGGCAAGAAGCAAGGCGGCGTCGGCAAGCCGAAGGACGTCTGGGGCATCGACCCGGACGCCAAGGCGTTCACGCAGTTCATCGCGCGCTGGCTCACCGAGCACAGCCGCTGGAACTCGCCCAAGTTCCTGTTCGGCGAAAGCTACGGCACGACGCGTTCCGCGGTGCTGTCGTATGACCTCGAGCAGCACAACATCGACCTGAACGGCGTCGTCCTGTTGTCGTCGATTCTGAACTTCGACATCAGCGTGGACGGTCCGCAGGGCAACCCGGGCGTCAACATTTCCTACGCGACCGGCCTGCCGAGTTATGCGGCGACCGCGTGGTACCACCACAAGCTGCCCAACCAGCCGAAGGATCTGGTGCCGTTCCTGAAGGAAGTCGAGCATTACGCGATGACCGACTACCTCGAGGCGCTCAACCTCGGCAACACGATCAGCGCGCAGCAGAAGCGCAAGGTCGCCGAGCAGTTGCACCAGTACACTGGCCTGCCGGTCGACTACATCCTGAAGGACAATCTGCGTATTGCCGGCGGCCAGTTCGCGCACGAACTGCTGGGTGATTCCGACCGGATCACCGGCCGGCTCGACTCGCGCTACAGCGGCCCGGCGATGGACCCGATGGGCGAGCGCGGCCGCTACGATCCGATGGATTCGTCGATCGACGCGCCGACCGTTGCCGAGTTCAACGACTACATCCGCAACACGCTGCACTTCGGCAAGGGCATGCACTATCGGCCGTCCGCCTATCGCCAGATCTACAGCAGCGGGGAAGGCTGGAGCTTCAAGCATCGTCAGCCGGGTTCGGGTTACGCCAGCTCGGGCACGCCGAACGTGATGCCGGACCTGACCGCGGCGCTGAAGCACAACCCGAACATGAACGTCCTGCTGATGGGCGGCTACTTCGACCTCGGCACGCCGTTCTTTGCGGCCCAGTACGAAATGCAGCAGCTCAATCTGCCGAAGGATCTGCAGGACAACATCAGCTTCCACTTCTTCCCGTCGGGCCACATGGTTTATCTGAACCCGAAGGCCCACGACGGCCTGCACGACGCGGCGGCGAAGTTCATCGAAGCCAATTACAAGAAATAAGGCGAGATGGCGAAGGGGCTCTGCGGAGCCCCTTCCTTTTTTCAGACGATCCTGACGCCGCACTCGGTCAGGCGCCGCCGCACAGCGGCGCCCGACGCCGGATCGACCGGCCGCGTCAACTCCCATAGACAATACACAGCGAAACCAGCTGCGGCGCCGTCCTCGGCGGTCCAGGCGACGCACACGTCGCGTGCCAGCCCGCACAGGTACAACGTGTCGATGCCGCGCTCGCGCAAGTAGCCGGCGAGGCCCGTCGGCGGCCGTTCGCCCGCCGCGTTCCAGTTGTTGCGAAAGCCGCTGTAGGAATCAACCGCCGCGTCCGCGCCTTTGCGGATGATTGCGTCAATGCGCTCGGCCGGCAGATCGGGATGCAATTCGGCGCCGGGGGAATTCTGCACGCAGTGGTCCGGCCACAACGTCTGCGGGTGGCCATGGAGCGGGATCGACTCGAACGGCTTGCGGCCGGGGTGACTGCTCGCGAACGAAATGTGGCCCGGCGGATGCCAATCCTGGGTCGCGACGCAGCACCGGAACTGATCACTCGTCATCAACTCGCGCACCGGCGCGACGATCGCATCGCCATCGGCAACCGCAAGTCCCCCGCCCGGCATAAAGTCCGGCTGAATGTCGACCAGCAGCAAAGCGGCCGTATCGGCGTTGGCAATCTTCATCCGTTCACCCCAGCCATTCGTCAAACAGCTTCCGGCCGTAATAGAGCCCTATGCCGCTGCCAACGGCGCCCACGATTACTGCAACGCCGGGCCCGATGCGCGCGCCCAGCCACCAACCGGACGAGCCGATGACAAACGTGCCGATCATGGTAAAGATTCCCCGCATGAAGGAAATCCTACCCCATTTCAGCCGACTGTCGGGACCGCCCGTCCAGTGAAATATGGCAACACGTCGGCGCCTCTGCTATGTTAAATGGGTGATCGGTCGCGGGGAGGCCGAAGCCAATGAACAATGCGGAGCGGCAACGATATCGTGCCGCAATCGCCGCGGAAATCGCGGACTGGGAGCCGAACGCGACGCCGGACGACGTCTGGTGGCCGCTGGTCCGGCGCATCCCGGGATGGTTTGATTGCCTGATTGACCTCGCCGGCGCCCCGGCGCTCGACGAGACGCAACGGCGTGTCGTGCGGCGGGTAATCAAATATCTGATCAGCCCGCTCGACCTCAGGCCGGAGTTCATCTACGGTCCGGAAGGCTTCCGCGAGGATCTGGCGCTGATCGCGCTGCTCGTTCGCCGCTTCAGTGAACGTTTCGGCGCATCTCTCCTCGATCGTCATCACCTGGATCCGGAGTCGGCTTATTGGATGCAAGTCGCGACATTGATCGAGGCCGATCTCGACACGGATCTCCGCAGCCACCTCGAGCTTCTGTTGACAGCCGATGCTGTGGCAGGCGACGAGGATCTGGTGTGGGCGGAACGCTGC
Organism: Gammaproteobacteria bacterium; assembly: GCA_035688265.1. Taxonomy (GTDB): domain Bacteria; phylum Pseudomonadota; class Gammaproteobacteria; order Natronospirales; family DASSBR01; genus DASSBR01. Next base: position 42,304 of record DASSNE010000019.1, on the reverse strand, counting down.
GAAGACCTGGTGGCGCCGCCGGCGCGGCCGACGCCTGGTGGTCATACGATTGTCTTTGCCGGCCCCGGCACCGGAAAGACGTACCGGATTGAAAAGGAGCTGCAGCGGCTGCTCCTGAGCGAGCGTGTGCCGCCGGAGAATATTCTGGTGACCACGTTCACAAACAAGGCCGCCGACGAGTTGCGACTGCGTGTGCACGCCTCGCTCCGCGATGCGGGCGTAAACAGCGTCGACCAGATCATGCAGCGGCTGACGATCAGCACGATTCACAGCTTCTGTTTTCAGCTTGTCAGTCGATTTCACCACCATGCGCTGTTTCTCAAGGGTACATTCGCGCCGATGGACACGACCCAGCGCATGTTGTTCCTGTTTCGCCACGGCCGTCCGCTGCAGGTCTTTCCCGTTTACCAGGACTGGAAAGCCGCGCGCCGGAACGCGGGGGGATGGATGCCCACGGATCTCTTTCATTTTTATGCGTATGTCGGCGAAATTTACGACTTCCTGTCGGAAGATGTGCTGCGCGGAGCCGAGCCCGAACTGCGGCGACGTTACCTGCAAATTATTCGACCCGGCGGCGCAACTACCGTCGACGAGCGCATCATCGCCACCTTCCCGCGGTATTGGCAGCTGGTTCAGGAAGAAGGCTTTCTCGATCATTCAATGCAGCTCGCTTACGCGGAGGCGTTGCTCGACGATCCGCAGGTACGCCGCCGGGTTCAGGCGACATACCGGCACGTCCTGGTGGATGAATATCAGGACACCAATCCGATACAGGATCGAATTTTTCGTGCCGTCGTTGGCAGTGACGGAAGACTGTTTGCGGTCGGGGACGACGATCAATCCATTTACGCATTTCGTGGCGCGGACGTGCGCAACGCGACGCAGTTCACTCAGCGCTGGCCGCATGCGCGGGTCGAAAAGCTGGAAGAGAATCGGCGTTCAACGCGCAAGCTGATCCTGGCGGCTACCGAATTGATCCAGCACAATCGCATCCGCGAGCCGAAGGCGTTGCGGACACGCAATCCTGACGGTGAACCGCCGTGGCGGGTCGAAGCGCCTGAAGTCGCGCTCCCGGAAGCGGTCGCGGAGTTGCTGCTGAAAATGAAGGAATCAGGCGCCATCGACCATTGGCGCGACGTCGCTATCCTGTTTCGCGGGCTCGGCAAAAATGTGCCGAAATATATGCAGGCGCTGCGACAGGCCGGTGTGCCGGCGCAAATCAGCGGCGACCACCGCTTCCTGAAGCAGTCGGTGATTCGCTCATTCCGCGCGATCCTCGACATGATCGCGCGTGACGACCCCGGTTTGACGTCCCGCATACGCAAACACCGCGCCTGGTTCGAGGCGTGCGGCATTGATGATCGTGATCGAATGGCCGCCATGATCGACAGCTGGCACAAGCGCCTTCACGCCGGGCGCTTCCAGTCGCTGATCGACCTGTTCTATACGCTGCTGGGCGACAGCGGTGCGATCGGAGCCGAAACGCTGCTGCCGGAACTGGGCCGGTTGTCGGCGTTCATCGCCGAAGCGGAGGCGCAGCTCAAAAGCCCGGACATCGCCAAACGCCTTTCGTGGTTCAGCACTTACGCGGAGGCTGCGGCCGATTCCTTCGAAGGTCCGCACGAGGAACCGGAGGACATCGTGTCCGTGATGACGATTCACAAGGCGAAGGGATTGGAATTTAGCGCCGTCGTCATCCCGGACATGAACGATGGCGTGATGCCGGCGAATTTTCCCGAGAATCTGCGAACACGCCTGCGCCGGGAATTGGCGGGGCTTGAATCGCCGCTGGACCCGGGCGAGGAGGAGCGGCGCGTGCTCTACGTCGGCATGACACGGGCGCGCGCATACCTGGTCGTCGCGACCGCGAGCGGAAATGCGTCGCCCTTCCTCGACGAATTTGCCCAGGTCGCCGCACCCGATCTGATTCCGTGTGTCACGGTCGACGGCTATGGCCCGCCCCGGCACGTTGCGCCGCCACTGCACGCGCACCACAGCGCTATCTATAACTATCACTTCTGTCCGCGTCGCTACCTGCTGGAGAGCCGCTATGGATTCGCAGGTCGTGCCATTGCGCCGTTGCGTGCCGGCCAAAGCCTGCACCGCGCCCTGGAAATTTATCATCGTCTGTTGCGCGACGGCGAGCGCGTGACGCCTGAGCGGCGCGAGCGGATTTTTGAGCGCGCGTGGGTACGACCGCGCAGCCAGCGTGCGGCGGAAACGGAAAGGACGGAGTTATTCAAGCTTTTTTCCGACTACGCCGATCACTGGGAGCAGGAGGCAGGGGCGCACCACCTGCGCACCGTGGACATCGAAAGACCATTTTTTGTTGCTGAAGGACGCGGGGTGCTGACGGGGCGCATCGACCTTGTGCGCGAGCGCGACGACCGCCTCGAGATCGTCGAATTCAAGTACCACAAGAACCAGATGATGCCGGATTATCCGCGGCGGCAGTTGGAGCACTATGCGCTGGCATATCCGGGCGAGGATATCGGACTGATCGTCCGTTACCTTCGCGAAGGCGTGGAAGAGGAAGTGCCGTGCCGTGATTCGGATCCGGTGCGCGCGGAACTCGATGACGTCTTCCGCAATATCGCTGAGCACAACTTCGACGCACGCCCGCGCAAGACGACCTGTCGGCTTTGTCCGGTGCGCTTCGCATGCAGCGAAAGCGTCGTCAGCCAGGCGGCGTAAGCTGGAGCCGTGGTAAAGTCTGCGTTGCCATTGACGCTAACGGGACGGCGACCATGAAGCGCATTCTTTTCATTTTCGCGATCGGAATCTTCAGCGTGACCGCGGCCTGCGGCGCCAAAAAGACCGTTTCCGCTCCCGCCGATGTCGCAGCGCCGCCGGCCGATGCCATGACGCTGCCGTCGGGCCTGGCGTACAAAGTACTCAAGCCCGGCAGCGGCCATGTGCATCCGAAGCCGACGGATATCGTCACGGTCGACTACACCGGCTGGACCACCGACGGCAAGATGTTCGACAGCTCCGTTACGCGCGGTGAGCCGGCGACCTTCCCGCTCAACCACTTGATCAAGGGTTGGCAGGAAGGTATTCCGCTGATGGTGGTCGGCGAGAAGGCGCGTTTCTGGATTCCCGCCAACCTGGCTTACGGCAAGAATCCGCGTCCCGGTGCGCCGAAGGGCATGCTGGTGTTCGACATCACGCTGCACGCCATAAAGCCGGCTCAGTAACGCCGCCCGCGCCGCGCCCGGACCGTCGCGCGGACGCTGCTCCGCCGCCGCCACGCGAAAAAGCCGAGCAGTGCGGCGCCCAGCAGCCACAGATACTGCGGTTCCGGAACGGAGGCGGTAGCCGTGACACCGGCGAATTGGTAATCAGTGAGCGTGTTACCACCCTCGCCGCCCGGAGCGATGACACCGACGCCGTAAGTCACATCAGCGCCGAGCGGCGACCCTGCGCCGTCACTCCAGAAGTCCACCACGTTGCCATTATCCAGCGTCATCATCATGCCGTACACGTCCAAAAAGCCCCCACCGTTGTAGGGGAAATCCGGACAGTCGACCGGAGAGCCATCCGGAAAGAACAGATTGTCATATGTGAGCACCGGACCGCCCGCGTTCGGCGGCGGATTGTTTACCGGAAAAAAGCTCTCGCTCGCAGGTACGATGCCGCCTCTCGGCGGATCGAATGGGTTAAGCGGTACCAGTCCGGTAATCGACGCATTGGAAATGCCGATGTTTGCGTCTGCGAACGTTCCGCTGACGCCGGTGATGGTGAACGCGGAACTCGGGTCGCCGCTGTTCGTATCCGGCGTGATTGTCAGCGTGCCGGATCCGGTGACACCGGCGCCGCTGAATTGGAAATGAAAGGTACCGGCCTGAGCAAGCGGCCCGAAGGCAAGCGCCGCCACCATGGCTCCGGCAGCCAGAAGTCCAGTTTTCATGATGATTCCTCCGTGAAATTCAACCTACACTCCTCAGGCATGCCGCGATTGCATCAGCGGTCGGCCTAGTAGAAACCCAAGCAAAAAACGTGCCATAAAAATTTACGGCTATAAAATCAACGAATTAGAGATTTGCCATTGGATTTCGACTGGTGAAGTGTAAATTTTTCCGGCAGTTTCGAGGGCTTCTAGGGCATCGCCCCATGACTCATCGGCGTCGGCGTATCCGGACTGTAGAGCGCCGGTATGTGCCGCAACCGCCAGGAGATCAGCAGCCCGGCAACCACCAATACGCCGGCGAAGCCGCTCACGCCGTTCCAGCCATCGCTGGCGTAGAACACGCCGCCGCTCGCGCCGGCGATGCTGGAGCCCATGTAGTAGGAAAACAGGTACATTGACGAGGCCTGCGCCTTGACGGTCGCGGCGCGCCGGCCGACCCAACTGCTGACGATCGAATGGCCGCCGAAAAAGCCGAACGTCAGCACTACCAGTCCCGCCAGCACCAGCCACAGCGACGCCGCGAGCGTGAGCGACAGGCCGATCAGCATCAGCGTGAACGTGCTCCACAGCACCTTGCGCCGCCCGAGGCGGCCGCCCAACTGGCCCATCCACGGCGAGCTGAACATGCCGACGATGTAGACCGCGAAGATCAGGCCGACGGCCGCCTGGCTCAGGTCGTAAGGCGGCGCGAGCAGGCGGTAAGGGATGTAGTCGTAGATCGTGACGAACGCGCCGAGCAGCAGGAAGCCCTCGGCGAACAGGCAGCGCAGCGCCGGGTCGCGGAACATGCCGGCGAAGCGCCCGATCTGGGCGGCCGGTTGCAACGGTCGCGGCGCGAAGTGCCGCGACGGCGGCAGGTTGCGCCAGAAGATCAGCGCGGCGATCAGGCCGACCACGCCGACGGCCGCGACGCCGCCGCGCCAGCCGAAATCCTCCGCGACCACACCGGCAATCAGCCGCCCCGACAACCCGCCAATCGCGTTGCCGCTGATGTAGAGCCCCATGCCGAGGCCGATCGACTCGACGTGGACTTCCTCGCTAAGGTAGGTCATCGCCACGGCCGGCAGACCGCTCAATGTCAGGCCCAGCAACGTGCGCAGCGCCAGCAGCGCGTACCACGTCGGCGCCAGCGCCGTCAGCAGGACGAGCACCGCCGAGGACACCAGCGACACCGTCATCACGAACTTGCGACCGTAGGTGTCCGACAGCCCGCCGGCGAACAGCATCGCGAATGCCAGCACGCCGGTGGTCAGCGACAGCGACAGGGCACTGCCCGCTTCGCTGACGCCGTATTCGTGCGAGAAACCCGGCATCAGCGGCTGCACGCAGTACAGCAAGCCGAACGTCGCAATCCCGGCCGCGACCAGCGCCAGGTTCATCCGGCGGAAAGCCGGCGTGCCGTGCCGGATCCACTTCGCTGCAGGTTCGTTCAGATCATCCATCGTTCCAAAGAGTCATTCAGCGGCACTGGTCAAACCATGAAAAAGGGCGGCCTTTGGGGCCGCCCTCTTACTGCGCTACTCAGTGCAGCGGATGATGCGAGGCGCTTACCAGCGGCCGCGACCACCACCGCCGGCGCCGGCGCGCGGCTTTTTCTCTTCCGCCATGTTGATGCGGAGCGGGCGACCGCCGCTCTCGACGCCATTCAGCGCCTTGATGGCCGCTTCGGCGTCGGCCTGCTCCATTTCAACAAAACCGAACCCGCGGGGCCGGCCGGTGTCACGATCGGCGATCAGTTTGACGGCTTGCACTTCGCCGTGCGCCTCAAACATTTCCCGAACTTCATCTTCCGTGGCGCTGAAAGGGAGGTTGCCGACATAAATAGACTTGGACATGAACATATACCTGAACAAAAAATAAAAAAACCCTGCCGTGCGAGGTCAGGGTTTTAAGGCTGAATCCGTAAAGCAGAGCGTGTGGGACATCCCACACTCCGGCCACTATACGCGGTTTGGCCAAAAAAAGGCCGTTTATTTTCTGCAGGCGCTAATTTTCGTCCTCGCCCCGCGCCCGCTCCCACTGATCGATGGCCGTGACGATCCCCACGGTCGCCCGTTTCAGCCGGGTGACGGCGCCGGCGCGATCGTTGTCGAGCAGGCATTGCCAGGCTTCGTGCGCCAGTTTCTGCTCGTGTCCAAGCACATGGGCTTCAATGAGCTGCCGCGTGGCTGCCTGCAACGCGCCGATGCAGTCGCCGATCTGGTCCGCGTCCAGCTCGCTGCGGTTGAGCACCATCAGGCACGCGCCGGTCGGCGCCGCTTCAACCGCCTCCCGGACGGCGGCAGTGTCATCCGCCCGTTGCTGCAGGTAACAGTTGCCCAGCGCCTGCACCAGCGCCATCAGCGCCAGCATCGACGCCATGTCGTTGTACAGATCGGGATCGCCGCGCGCGGCAGCAATTTCCGCCGTCGCCTGCAGCACCGGCGACACGATCAGGTGGTATTCGTCGGCCGGCAGCGAGGGGATTGAGTCGGAAGTGTTGTCCACAAGCATTCGTGATCGGCTGGGGAGCCGCCATTATCGGTGATCGGACGGTTGAAGACCATGCGAGCGCGACATGAACCATCGCAGCCCGATCCCGGTATCATGGCAGGCGGATGCGAGCGCGCCACCCGCCGAAGGCCGGCTACGGCCGGCGCGGATCCATCTGCGCCGCGCTATCTCCACAGTTGATCGGAATATCGGCAGGCCAATGAGAAAAACGTCGGTTAATCAGGCGGCGCTAAGGATTGCGCTGAGCAGCGTCATCGTCGTCGCGCTGTTGCTAGTCGGCTGCATCCAAAAAAACGGTCCTTCGCAAACCGGAGGCACATCATCCCGACCGGCCGACACCATACCGCGCCCGACTCACATCGTCATCGTCGTTGAGGAGAACAAAGCGTACTCGCAAATCGTCGGCAATCCGGATGCAGCCTACCTGAATCAGTTGGCAGAACAGGGCGCCCTGTTTGCCGATGCCCACGGCGTGACGCATCCGAGCCAGCCTAACTACCTGGCGTTGTTCTCCGGCTCCACGCAAGGTGTGGCAGACGACAGCTGTCCCCACAGCTTTTCCGGCCCGAATCTCGCCAGCGAGCTGCGCCAGGCAGGCCACAGTTTCGCAACCTATTCGCAATCTCTTCCCGAGGCCGGTTTTACCGGCTGCACCAGCGGAGCGTACGCACGAAAGCACAATCCGGCCGTCAACTGGCGGGCGGCAAACGTGCAACCGGACCAGAACCTGCCTTTTGAAGCCTTTCCCGGCAGCCTTGACGAGCTACCGACGGTATCGCTGGTAGTTCCAGACCTCGACCATGACATGCACGACGGCAGCATTGAAGAGGCGGATCGATGGCTGGAGCAAAACCTGAGCCGCTATACCCAATGGGCCTATACTCATAACAGCCTGGTAAAAGCGCAAAGACCGCAGCAATTACGGAAGTGTGGAAACCTTAACTAATCGCGCCCACGTATCGCAGTCTGTAGTATTTCCCAAATTACCGAAACAGATTCCGCACCTTGTCCATAAAAGAACCGGAGCGCATGTGTTTCAAAGTGGTCGCCCAGCGGTCTTCCGCGAGCACCTTTCTTTTGTAGTCCGCTTCTTCTTTTTTCATCAGTTCCAGGACCCGGGTGTCCTCGTCCGCGTCCAGCCAGTACCCATGCTGGTTCCCGCAAAACTCCAGTTCCAGATCGAAGAATCGGTACCTGAATCGATTGAGAGGCGCGTCGCAGACGGGACATTTGGCCGTTGTGGGCGTGGAGCTGAGGGCCATACTGCCCTTCGCATCGTCACCCCAGTCGAAAACTTCATCTTCCAGTTCATCGAGTTCCTGGCGCTCCAGCCACATTCCCTTGCACGACGGGCATTGCTCCACCTTGAGCTTGTGCCGGGTCGCCGGCGCCAGGTCGACATTGCATTTAGGACATTTCAATTTGTGCCTCCACTGCTTTGGTCATTCGAAATCCTTTCCGTGAGTATATCTGCTATAGGCGGCGTCTATCTCTTCGCGCGTCCCACGGCCGGAGTCACGGTATCTGCTATCCGCCACAGGTACCAACTCGCGACGGAGCGGAATGGCCGCCATCGTTCAGCATGAGCCTCAATATCGGCCGGCGCGGGCAGGTTTGCGGTTCCAAACGCGCTCATAAAGCCCTTGCGAATTCCAAGATCCGCACTGGGCATCACGTCCGGCCGGCCAAGGCTGAACAACAACAGCATTTCCACCGTCCAGCGCCCGACTCCGCGCACCGTCGTCAGCCGGGCGACGATTTCTTCATCGTCTAGCGCGCGCAAACCCGCAGCATTGGGCACCACGCCGGCCAGCGTCTTCTCCGCGAGATCCCGCACCGCACGCACTTTGGCGGCGGACAACCCCGCGCCGCGCAAGGCGCCCTCAGGCAGCGCCAATAGTTGCGCCGCACCGACGCTGCGCCGGTCCGGCAACAACGCCGCGACGCGCGCATGAATCGAGGCCGCGGCCCGGCCCGAGAGCTGCTGATAAATAATCGCCCTCAGCAGAGCGCGAAACGGATGCTGGCGCGGTTGCGCCACCAGCGTGAACGGGCCGATGCGGTCGATGTGGCGCGCGAGGCGCCTGTCCGCACGACGCAGCTCGGCAATGGCCTGCGCCGGGTCGTAAAGCAAGGAAGCCGTCATAGACGCGCCAACAGACGTGTTACAATGAGCCAAATGGCATCAACGGTATTATGACATGTGGGAAGCAATAGTCAAGGTAATGGGCGGGCGCAAAGTCTTCGGCAAGATCCCGGCCCGGATCGACCTCATCAAGGAAATAGATCGGGGCCTTCCGACTGCAGCCTATGAAACGCTGGCAAAGGCGCTTCACCTCAAGCCTGAAGAGGCCAACGCTGTTTTGCGCGTCAGCCCGCGGACCCGCTCTCGCTGGAAGCAGCGACAGCGGCTGGACGCCGACAGCTCGGACAAGCTGGCACGCGTCGCGCGCATTTACGCGTTGGCGATCGACGTTTTGGAAAACCCCCAGCACGCGGTCGCCTGGCTGCGGGAGCCGAGCGTGTCCCTGCACGGCGCGCGTCCGCTGGATGCGCTGGCGACCGATGCCGGCACTGAGCAGGTCGTCAACATCCTGCACCAGATGGAGTACGGGGTGTATGCGTGAGCCTGACCGTCTACCGGTTCGGCAAGGCGAAGCACCGCGACACCCTGTTTGACGGCATCGGCGGCCTCTACGCCAACGGCCGCTGGTCTCCCCAGGGGCATCGCGTCGTCTATGCGTCAGAAAGCGCGTCGCTCGCGCTGCTGGAATACATGGTTCACTACAAAAACCGCGGCTGGTTGCCGGCTTCGGTTGTGGCAAGCGCCGAAATCCCGAAAGCAGTTCGTATCGCGCAAGTCAATCTAACTGAACTACCCGCGGATTGGGACGATCCAGTGGCCCCTTCAGTTTTGCAGAAGATCGGCCGACAGTGGCTGGAACAAGGCTCAACAGCCGTTCTCAAGGTACCGTCTGCGCTAGTGCAGGATGAGTGGAATTATTTGCTCAATCCGGTGCATCGCGACTTCAAGCTGATCCATTTTCATGAGCCGGCAATGTATCTGCCCGATCAGCGACTGGCGCGTTCGCGGAACCATTGACCTTGACACCTGACTGCTAGCACCGTCAGGTGCTTGCGTTGCCATAATTTGCCCTATATAACGTCGCCTCAGCCCAGAAGATCACTTCTGAGCCGTCCTTAGAATAAAAACGGAGAGACAGACGCTATGAAAAGCCGCCATTCAAACAATTTTTGTCTAATTCACAAATCGGGTGACTTGCTGTATCCAGTTCGAATTCGCGATCGCGAAACTGGTGTGGTGGCTTTTCGATTGTCGCGTGGCGGGGCCAACGGTAACACGAAGGCGCTCAGCCTAGAAGAAAACGACGAAGACCTCTTGCTCAGTCGAGTAGTAGAGGACGGCTGGGCCATAAGAGCGTCCACGTTGTCTGGTCGCCGCCAAGGGCTATACAAGTTGGGTCGCCGCAACGTCATCGGGATCCGCCAAGATTGAGCGATGTTATATAGCTAACTGGATTCCGAACTAAAAAAGAGGTTCACGTGAAACAACTCGAAGACTATGCAGACTTCATAAAGGAGACGGATTTCCAGCTAGGTCAGCCCTACTTGCCCCAAGAACTGTGTATGGACGACGACGGCATTCTATCGACTTTCTATGCGCCTTTTGATCATATCAATGAACATGCCGAGATTGTTATCTGTGGCATCACCCCGGGCCTTCAGCAAGCGCTGCTTGCCCTTCGGGAAGCTAGCAAGCAGCTAAGATCAGGCGCGTCCGTTGACGTAGCGAGGGAGGCGGCGAAGAACACGGGCAGCTTTGGAGGCCCGATGCGACGAAATCTGGTCCGCATGTTGGATTTCATAGGCCTGCACAAAAAGCTCGGCATGCCTTCGTGTAGTGAACTATTTGGCATAAACAACCGCCTTGTTCACTACACGTCGGCACTCCGCTATCCTGTTTTCCGGCATGGGAAGAATTACAGTGGAGTGCCTGATATGACTGGCTGCCCGGCGCTGCGGCAACAACTCGACCAGAACCTGAGTACAGAAATTACTGTGCTCAGTAACGATGCTATTTACATTCCGCTGGGCCCGAAGGTCGAAGCCGCTCTCAAGTACATGGCAGATAAAGGCGCAGTGCATCCTTCAAAGATACTCTGCGGCATGCCGCATCCATCCGGTGCCAACGCCGAACGGATCGCATTCTTCTTGAACGAGAAGGCAGAGAGTGATCTCTCGGCAAAGACGAATGCACGTCGGCTATCGGAGAATCGGGAGAAAATAATGTCCTTAGTGTCCGCCTTGTAGAATGGTCAACTGCGGCGGGCCGCAAGGGCAAGGGGCAATCCCGCGGCCGCCGCCGCACACTATGCCAGTGGCATGTTCGCTGGCTAGAAAGCGAGAGCGCCTCAGCCTGACCCCCAAGATTTGCTCACACCGGAGATAATGCGTTCAAAACCCTCCGCCAAAATACACAAACAAGAAGGTAATCACCATAAACAATGTGAATAGCGATTGTGCGCCCGCTACAACGCGCGCCCAGCCACGTGTGACGATTCGGGAATCCGTCGGCTGCAACCGCCTTATCCAAGCGGAGAGATCAAGCCCTCGCCAACCTATATTGAATGCCGATAGTAAGCTGACATACGGGGCGTATCTAAGCGCAGTTGCTGTCGAAGTTCCTAGCGGCGGTGTCTCACCAAAAGCTGCTCGAAAGCTTGAGTTGCCAGCTAATCGCACAACTCTTCCGGAGCGGATTGCAAAATAATAAGCGGGAATGCACGCAGCCATGATCATCAAGATTAACCATAGAGGCCGAAGTGGGCGATAGCCCCACGCACTGGGCCATCCGAACAATACCCACGCAAACCCTGCTTTCACCCGTTGCCAAACACTTTCGGACACCAAACCTTTGCGTATTTGCGTCTCCTTAATAGCGTATGTGATTGCGCGAGCCCCTTCATTGTATCCCGCGCGCTGAAATGCCGCTCGCAGTTCTCTTAGCGGCGCAGCTGTCCGTTCATAGGTCAGCCGGTACAAGTTAGACGCGGCCGCCATATCCGCGACATTAGGTATAGCACCGTGATTTGGTTCGTATACTAGGCCCGAGACATTCGCCCCGGAAAATTTAGCACCTGACAAATCGCAGTCGACGAATTTTGCGTTCGTCAAAACTGCGCCGCGAAAATCAGCATTTGCAAAATCAGACGAAGACATCGTTGCGTGCGCCAAGTTAGCGTTCAGAAATTGCGACCCTCGCATGTTACTTAGAGATATATTGGCTCCGCGCATGTTGGCACCACTGAAGTCAATAAAACTGACTCCAACTGACTCTGTAGTGCTTTTGAACCGTTGCCGGTCAGCAGTCACGTGGAAAAACGAAATGTGTTGGATATCTGCATTCTCAAAATTCGCATCGCTCAATGTCACGTACCAGAACCCGAGCGAGGGAGCCGTCACGCCGCTGAAATCTGCATATGACAAGTTGAGGTGGGAAACCTGGGAGTGCGTCGCGTTTCCTCTTGGCACGATTGTCATGCCGCAAAGGTTCGCGACAATTTGCACGTCCTTGGTTCCTGTTGGAGTCGTCCGCCCTATAAGGTCCCGCATGTATTCGTATTGCTGCTCGATGAGTTTGTCTGTTATCGCCTTTGGTGCAGCACCGCACTTGTATTCTGGAAATAGCGGAACGCCGAGACGCGAAATATTGATTCTGAACAAATAGCCCGTCGACGACAGCAGGCGCGCGATTATCGGAGTCGCCGCTATTGGGATCACCTTCTTAGTTGGGAAAGTGTCAGCTTTTCCCACCGACAGAAACCCGGACAGTAGCATGACGCATACGACGGGTTTGTAATACTTGTACGCAGTTGCTAATAGCATTTTTCTTCGACAAAAAGGCCATGCCCAGCTGGGCACCGTCGTTACACGCAGATCACGTCGGCGGTGGGAAAATTAACTTTTCCCCAACTTCGCTATCCATCGATAAAGCACAACAAGACTTACCACAAAAACAACGCCCCCAATCGCCATCGAAGCCGTCTCAAATCCCGGTCCCATCAAGGCCGCCGGCGCACTGTTGCCGGAGAAGGCGACGAAGGCGGCGAAGATGACGCCGAGGAGACTCTCCCCGACGATCAGACCTGAGGCGAGCAGCACACCGAGTTGCTTTGTCGCTTCGGTGTTGGCTTTACCTTCGGCGCGGCGGTTGTAGTACCAGCCGGCTATTGCACCGATGACGACCATCAGCGTTGTCGAGGTCGGCAGGTAGATGCCGAGGCCGACGCCGAGCGGCGGCAGGCGGACGGATTTCGCTTTGCGGGCGAGAATTTCGTCGAGGATGATGCTGGCGGCGCCGATCGCGCCGCCGATGCCGATCAGGCTCCAGTCGATGTTGCTCTGGATGACGCCTTCGGCGAGCGCGGAGATCAGGCCGGCTTGCGGCGCGGGCAGGGCGCGGGTCGGGTCGGCGCCGGGGGCGCCCAGGAAGCCGTAGGCCTGCTGCAATAAATCGAGTGTCGGCGGGATGATCAATGCGCCGGCGATGACGCCGATGACCAGCGCCACCTGCTGTTTCCACGGCGTCGCGTCGACCAGTTGGCCGGTCTTCAGGTCCTGCAGGTTGTTGTTGGCGATCGATGCGACCGCGAACACGATCGATGTCAGGAACAGCGCGAAGGCAACCAGTTCCTTGCCCACATCGCCCGGGTACATGGACTTGACTGCGCCCGCGAGAATCACGGCGGCGATGACCACGACCAGGATGCCGACGCCGGACAGCGGGCTGTTCGACGAGCCGATGAGACCCGCCATGTAGCCACAGACCGCGGACACCAGGAACCCGATGATCACGGTGAAGATTGCGCCGCCGATGACCAGCGGCCAGATGTGCGCGCCGAGGCCGATCAGGTTGCCGAAGTACCACAGCAGGAACGCTGCCGGGATCAGGCAGGCGAGGCTGACGATCGCGACGGTGCCGATCGGCATGTCCTGTTCGGTGCGCGGGAGTGTGTGGGCCTGGCCGGCCTTGCGTACGCGCGCGGCGGCCATCGCGCCGGCGAGGCCGACGACCACCGGCTTGACGAGCTTGATCAGCGTCCAGATCGCCGCGACGCCGATGGTGCCCGCGCCGATGAAGCGCACGTATTGGCTCCAGGTGTTTTGCGCAACGGTCAGCGCGTCGCCCGTCGCCGGATGAATCGCGCTGAAATACGGCACCGCCCAGCCCCAGCCGATAAAGGCGCCGACCAGCATCGAGATGCCGACCCACAGGCCGACCAGGTGGCCGATCGCGAACAGCGCGAACGACAGGCTGAAGTCGAAGCCGGTCGCGCCGCTTTTGGCGCCCCCGAAGTGGAAGTAGGCGGAGAGCGAGGCGGCAAAAATGCGCGTCTGCACAATCACGTAAAATACCGCCGAGACCAGTCCGCCGATGACGATCGCGCGCACGCCCATCGCGCCGGTATCGACTGCGTCCACCTCCTCGCTTTTCGCCTCGCCGGAACCTACCTTGAGCACCTCCGCGCAGGCCACGCCTTCCGGGTACGGCAGGTCCGAATCGGTCACCAGCGCGCGGCGCAGCGGGATCGTGAACATCACGCCGAGAATGCCGCCGGTCGCGCAGATGCCGAACGTCATCCAGAACGGGAAGCCGTTCCACCAGCCGATGATCACCAGGCCCGGCAGCACGAAGATGATCGCCGACAGCGTGCCGGCCGCCGAGGCGACCGTCTGGACGATGTTGTTCTCCTGCATCGTGCCGCCGCGCAGCGCGCGCAGCGCCGCCATCGAGATGACAGCGGCCGGAATCGACGTTGAAAACGTCAGCCCCGCCTTGAGGCCGAAGTAGACGTTCGCCGCGGTGAACACGATCGTGATCAGAATGCCGATGATGATGCCGCGAATCGTGAGTTCGCCGGCGGTCATCGGCGGACCCATGTTGGGGACGCGTGGCTGCTTGGAGATGGAATTCATTGAACGTCCTTCCCTATCAGGTGTTTCTGTATCGGCTTGGAGATGAGCGCCATGATGATGCCGACACCGGTTATGACCAGCGCCAGCTCCAGGTAAATATGCGGCATGTCCGAGACGTCCGTTGCCGTCAACTGTCTGGCGATCAAGCCGGCGAGCAACTCGCCGACGGCGAGAAACAGGAACAACGTGCCCATCAATCGCCCGCCGTAGCGGCGAGGCGACAACTTGGTCGTGGCGGACAGCGCCACCGGGCTCAAACACAGTTCGCCGGTAGTGTGCAGCAAGTAGGTCAGCCCCAGCCACGTCGGAAGCACCTTCTCGCCCGTCACGACGATCAATGCCGCCCCGAACATCACCGCGAAGCCGATGCCCACGAAAATCAGGCCCAAGGCAAACTTGAGCGGCGTTGATGGATCAAGGTTGCGGCGGCCGAGCCAGACCCACAGCCAGGCAAAAAACGGCGATAATGTAATGATGAGCAGCGGATTTTCACTTTGGAACCATCCCGCGGGGAAGTGCCAGCCGAAGAGGCTGAGCTGAGTATAGTGTTCCGCAAACAGGTTGAAGGTCGACCCGGACTGCTCATAGCCGGCCCAAAACAATATCCAGACCACGAACAGGATGGACAACGCCATGAGGCGTCGCTTTTCCCGGGTATTCAGTCCGCCAAAAAACAGTGTCCAGAGGACGAATCCTACTCCCAGTGCCACGGTGAAATAGGTTGCCCAGACGTTCAGAGCTGTCGGTACGTAATGAATAATGCCCAGAAAACCCAGCACTATGAGCAGCGCGAATCCCGCCACCACCGCTGCCAACGCCGTCCAGCTGCGCCGGCGCGAGCGCGCCTCCAGTGCGGCATCCTTGAAGCGGGTCATGGCGCGCCGCCCGGAGTCCCCGAGACTGCCCAGCATCAAGCGATACTGAACCAGGCCAAGCACCATGCCCACGCCCGCGGCGGCGAAACCATAATGCCAATTGACCTTCTGGCCCAGCCAGCTGCAAATAATAGGCCCTACAAAGGCGCCAAGATTGATGCCCATGTAGTAGATCGAAAATCCGGCGTCGCGCCGCGACCCGCCTTCGGGATAAAGATCCCCCACCAGCGTGCTCGTGTTCGGCTTCAAGAGCCCCGTGCCAATCACGATGAGGATGAGGCCGATAAAAAAGGTGTTCTCGTTCGGGATGGCGAGGGTGAAATGGCCGAGCGCGATGATAATGCCACCATAAAATACGGCACGTTGCTGGCCCAATAGACGATCGGCAATCCAGCCGCCAGGCAGTGCGGAGAGATACACCCCGGCCATGTACAGCGCGTAAATCGCTGTTGCCTTGGCGTTATTGAAGCCGAATCCACCCTCCGCCACCGTAGCCGTCATGAACAGCACCAGGAGCGTGCGCATACCGTAGAAGCTGAAACGCTCCCACATCTCGGTGAAGAACAAGGTGTAAAGGCCGCGCGGATGGCGCTGTTTGCCGGCGTCGGAGTTGGCGCTCGGTGACGACATAGGGTAATCCAGTGGACTTGAAGACGCCCAAGAATTCCTGTTTTTGCGGGCGGCGTCAAATTTTTGGGTGCGTTATATTGGCCACAGATGAAATGGAGTTGTCATGAATCGCCCGATCTTCGATCTTCCCCACGTCGAACACGAACTCGCCAACGGTCTTAAAGTCATCGCCATCCGTGCCGGCGCGCCCGACGTCGTCAACCTGCAGATTCCGGTACACACCGGCTCGCGTAACGAGGTCGAGGCCGGCAAGTCCGGCTTCGCCCACTTCTTCGAACACATGATGTTTCGCGGCACGCGCGACTATCCGCCGGAGCGTTACCAGGCAGTGATGACGCGCGCGGGCGCCGACCAGAATGCCTACACGACAGACGACTTTACCAATTACCACGTCACGTTTACCAAGCCCGATCTGGACACGATGCTCGCGCTGGAGGCGGACCGCTTTCAGCATCTGCATCTCGAGGAGCAGGGCTTTCGCACCGAGGCGCTGGCGGTCAAGGGCGAATATCTGAAGAACTACTCCGACCCGACCGAGAAGATGGAGGAGGTGCTGCGCGAGCTCAGCTTCAACGTGCATCCGTACCGGCACACGACGATGGGCTTTTTCGCCGACATCGAGGCGATGCCGGAGCAGATCGACTACGCGCGCGAGTTCTTTGCCCGCTGGTACCGGCCCAACAACGCGACGATGCTGCTGACGGGCGACATCGATCCCGACGCCGCGATCACGCGCGTCGAGCATTATTGGAGCGGCTGGCAGGCGGGCGACTACGCGGTGGACATTCCATCTGAACCCGCGCCGTCCGGGCCGTATTACCGCCACATCCATTGGGAGACGCCGACGCAAGCCTGGGTGATGGTCGCGTTTCGCGGGCCGGCGTTTTCGGTCGAAGACAAGGCGATGGCGTGCATGGATTTCATCCGCGAGCTGTATTTTTCGCCGCAGTCGGACCTGTACGAACACGTGGTGGTCGAGCGTCAGCAGGCCGACGAGCTGTTCACCGATTTTTCCGATCACGAGGATCCGTATTTGCTGGTGGTCGCCGCGCGGCTGACCGACGAGCAGCACGCGCAAGCCGTGACCGAGGCGATTCTGGAAGCGTGTTCGCGCGCCGCGACCGAGCGTGTCGAGGCGCCGCGGCTTGACGCCGTGCGCGACCGGATGCGCTACGGCTTTGCGCACTCGCTATCCGAGGCCGAGGCCGTCGGCGACGTGCTGGCCGGCTTCATGCGCTTCGAGCGCAGCCCGAACGTGCTCAATCGTCTGTTCACGCTCTACGACAGCCTGACGCCCGACGATTTGCGCGAGGCGGCCGAGCATCACTTCGTCTCCGCCGGTCGCACGATCGTCAGTCTGGCGAACCAGACCGACCTCGGCCTTGGCACGCTCGCGCAGAAAGTCACGATGCCGACGCCGCCCGGCCCGGCGCCATCCGCTATGCAGACGGTGTTGCTGCCGGCCGAGGCGCCGATGGTGGATTTCGACTTGGTATTCAGGGCAGGCGCGGCCAACGATCCGCCCGGCCAGCGCGGCTTGGCGATGCTGACCGCCATGCTGATCGCCGATGGCGGCTCCGAGGCGCGGCCGCGGCGCGCGATTCAGGAGGCGCTGTATCCGCTGGCGGCGGACGTGGGCGTCGAGGTCGACAAGGAGATGACAGCGTTCTCGGGCGAAGTGCATCGCGATCGGCTCGACGCCTACTACGCGACGCTGCGCGAGCTGCTGCTGACGCCCGGCTGGCGCAAGAGCGATTTCGAGCGCGTCAAAACGCGGCTGATCAATGCCATCCGCACTGATCTGCGTGCCGACAACGATGAAGAGCTGGGCAAGGAGGCACTGTACGAATGGATTTACGGTGCCGATCATGCTTACGGGCACGTCAACCTCGGGGCGGTCGGCGATCTGCAAAAGCTCACGCTCGACGATTGCCGCGCGTTTTACAAGCGGCATTACACCAGCGGCAATTTGATGCTTGGCCTCGGCGGCGGCTACTCGGAAGGCTTCGTCGAACGCGTCAAACGCGACTTCGGCGCGCTCGAAAAAAACCCGACACCGGCTCCCAAGCTCCCCGCGCCGCCGCCCATCAAATCCCGTGAAGCACTGATCATCGCCAAGGAAACGCCGGCGGTGGCGATCTCGTTCGGGCAGCCGATCGATGTGAAGCGGGGCGATCCGGACTGGGTCGCACTGTGGCTCGCACGCGCCTGGCTGGGCGAACATCGCTCCAGCGTCAGCCACCTTTACCAGCGCATTCGCGAGCTGCGCGGCATGAACTACGGCGACTACGCCTATATCGAATATTTCCCCGAGGGCATGTTCCGGTTGCAACCGGCGCCGAATCTCGCGCGACGCCAGCAGATTTTCCAGGTCTGGTTGCGGCCGCTGCGCGACAACGCCGACGCGGTGTTCGCGCTGCGTCTCGCGCTGTACGAACTCGACAAGCTCATCACCGACGGCCTCGCGACCGAGGCGTTTGAAACGACACGCGATTACCTGCACAAGTTTGTCGCGCTGATGGTCAAGTCGCCTGCGCGGCGGCTCGGGTATGCCATCGACAGCGCGTATTACGGCACGCCGGAATTCGTCGACTACGTGCGCGACGGGCTCGCCGCGCTGGACGCGGCGCGCGTCAATGCGGCGCTTAAGCGTCACCTCGATCCATCGCGCATGAAGTTCGTGTTCGTGGCAGAGAACGCCGAGGATTTGAAGACGCGGCTCGTCAACGACACGCCGTCGCGCATGACGTACAACGTCGAAAAGCCGGCCGAGATGCTGGCGGAGGACGAACGGGTCGGTGCGCTGCCGCTGGGGTTCGAGCCGGACGCGGTCAAAGTCGTGTCCGCGGATGATC
The DNA here is from genome assembly GCA_035688265.1 of Gammaproteobacteria bacterium. Classification (GTDB taxonomy): domain Bacteria; phylum Pseudomonadota; class Gammaproteobacteria; order Natronospirales; family DASSBR01; genus DASSBR01. The sequence continues at coordinate 23,543 of DASSNE010000019.1, read as the reverse complement.
TGTTCGAGTAACCGAACTAGCCGAAGCTGATCTTCGCTTCGAGATTGGCCCTTGAATCGGCATGGCTCAGGGCTTCGTCCAGGCTGATCTTGCCCTGCTGATAAAGCTGGTGCAGCGCGGTGTCGAACGACTGCATGCCGGTTTCGCCGCCGTTGTCGAGCGCCTGCTTGATACCGTCGACATCGCCCTTGACGATCAGCTCGGCGACGTACGGCGTGTTGAGCATGACCTCGACCGCCGCCACGCGCCGCTCGTCCTTGGCAAGCACCAGTCGCTGCGAAACGATCGCCCGCAGGTTGACGCTCAAATCCATCAGCAGTTTGTGCTGCTGCTGGTCGGGGAACAGGTTGAGGATGCGTTCGAGTGCCTGCGACGCGTTGTTCGCGTGCAGCGTCGAGATCGTCAGATGACCGGTGCCGGCGAGCTGAATCGCCGACTCCAGCGTGTCGCGATCGCGAATCTCGCCGATCAGGATCACGTCCGGGGTCTCGCGCACCGCGCTACGCAGCGCGTTCATGTACGAGTGCGTGTCCTGGCCGATCTCGCGCTGGTTGATGATCGAGCGCGCGTTCGGATGCGAAAACTCAATCGGGTCCTCGATCGTCAGAATGTGGCCGGTGCGCAGGTGGGAACGATAGCGGATCAGCGACGCCAGCGTCGTGGTCTTGCCGCTGCCCGTCGGGCCGACCATCAGCAGCAGGCCACGGCGGTGCATGATCAGTTCCTTGAGCACGTCCGGCAGCGCCAGCGTTTCAAAACGCGGCACGTCGGTCGGGATGTAGCGCATCGCGAGCGCAGGCGTACCGCGCTGCGAGAACACGTTGACGCGAAACCGGCCGACGCCTTCCGGTTCGATGGCGAAGTCGCATTCGAGGTTGGATGCGTAGAACTCGCGCTGGTCGTCCGTCATCAGCGCGTCGGCCGCCGCCTGTACCGCTTCCGGCGTCAGCTCCTGCTTGCCGACCGACAGCACCTTGCCTTCGTGGCGAATCTTGATCGGCGCGTGCGCAGTCAGGTACAGGTCGGACGCCTTGCGCTCCGCGACGAGCTTCAGGTACGGCAAAAGATCCATAGCTAAAAGAAGGAGTTGCCGTCGTCGGTGCCTTGCAGCGACAGCTTGTCGAGACCCGACTCGACCGGCCGCTGCGCGCGCTTGCTTTCCAGCTTGATCTTGAGGCGCAGCTCGTTCTGGGAATCCGCGTTGCGCAGCGCGTCCTCGTAGGTGATGTCGCCGTTCTCGAACAGGTTGAACAGCGCCTGGTCGAAGGTCTGCATGCCGAGCCGGTTCGACTTCGCCATGATCTCCTTCATCTCGGACACGTCGCCCTTGAAGATCAGGTCGGCCATCAGCGGCGAGTTGGTCATGATTTCCATCGCGGCGATGCGGCCGTTACCGTCGGCTTTTCGGATCAGCCGCTGCGAAATGATGCCCCGCAGGTTGAGCGACAGGTCCATCAACAACTGCGCGCGGCTTTCCTCGGGGAACAGCGCGATGATGCGGTCGAGCGCCTGGTTCGCGCTGTTCGCGTGCAGTGTCGACAGGCACAGGTGGCCGGTTTCGGCGAACTGCACCGCGTATTCCATCGTGTCGCGGTCGCGGATCTCGCCGATCTGAATGACGTCCGGCGCCTGGCGCAGCGTGTTCTTCAGCGCGATGTGCCAGGACTCGGTATCCACGCCCACCTCGCGCTGCATGACGATGCAGCCGGCGTGCGGGTGCACGTATTCGATCGGGTCCTCGATGGTAATGATGTGGCCGCGCGAATTCTGGTTGCGGTGGTTCAACATCGCCGCGAGCGTGGTCGATTTGCCGGAGCCGGTCGCGCCGACGCAAATGACCAGCCCGCGCTTGTGCATCACCAGGCTGCGCAATATCGGCGGTGAGTCGAGTTGTTCCAGCGTCGGGATGTCGGTATTGATCTTGCGCAGTACTGCACCGGCACGGCCCTGCTGTACGAACGCGTTGACGCGGAAGCGGCCGATCTGCGCCGGACTGATCGCGAAGTTGCATTCGTGCGTCGCGTCGAATTCCTTGACCTGCTTGTCGTTCATGATGGCTCGCACCATCAGCGAACTTTGCTCCTCGCTGAGTGGCCGTTCCGTCATCGGCGTCAGCTCGCCGTCGACCTTCATCGCCGGCGGAAAGCCGGCAGTAATGAACAGGTCCGAACCGTTCTTCGCGACCATCGCGCGCAGCAGGTCCTGCATGATTTTGATGGCTTGATCGCGATCCATTAAAAGGCTTCCTTGTTGGCGGCCTTGGCGCGCGCCTGTTCCGGTTCGATCAGCTTGCGCGTCAGCAGTTCTTTCAGGTTCTGGTCGAGCGTCTGCATGCCGGAGGCCTGGCCGGTCTGGATCGCCGAGTACATCTGCGCGATCTTGCCTTCGCGAATCAGGTTGCGGATCGCGGGGGTGCCGATCATGATTTCGTGCGCCGCGATCCGGCCGCCGCCGACCTTCTTCAACAGTGTCTGCGAAATGACGGCGCGCAACGATTCGGACAGCATCGAGCGCACCATGTCTTTTTCCGCCGCCGGGAATACGTCGACGATACGGTCGATCGTTTTGGCGGCCGACGAGGTATGCAGCGTGCCGAACACCAGGTGACCGGTTTCGGCGGCGGTCAGCGCGAGGCGAATGGTTTCGAGGTCGCGCAGCTCGCCGACCAGGATGTAATCCGGATCTTCACGCAATGCCGAACGCAGCGCCTCATTGAAGCCGTGCGTGTCGCGGTGCACCTCGCGCTGGTTGATCAGGCACTTCTTGCTCTGATGGACGAACTCGATCGGGTCCTCGACCGTCAGCACGTGCCCGAATTCGTTTTCGTTGATGTGATTGATCATCGCCGCGAGCGTGGTCGATTTGCCCGAGCCGGTCGGCCCGGTGACCAGCACGATGCCGCGCGAGTTGTTGCAGATGTCGGCGAAAATCTGCGGCGCGTGAATGTCCTGCAGCGACAGGATTTCCGACGGAATCGTCCGGAACACCGCGCCGGCGCCGCGGCTGTGGTTGAACGCGTTGACACGGAACCGCGCGACATTGGGAATCTCGAACGAGAAATCGCACTCGAGGAATTCCTCGAAATTTTTGCGCTGCTTGTCGTTCATGATGTCGTAGATCATGTCGTAGACATCTTTGTGTTCGAGCACCGGCACATTGATGCGGCGGATGTCGCCATCGACGCGAATCATCGGCGGCACCCCGGCCGACAAGTGCAGGTCGGACGCCTTGTTCTTGGTGCTGAACGCAAGCAGTTGCGAGATATCGACTGGCATTGTTTTACCCCAAGCCCTTTTTTGCGGCTGTTATCATAGCGAAATTATGCCGTTGAAAGCCGACATCATCGCCACCAGCCTCGCAAACGTCCGACGAACGGTTGCGGAAAGCGCCGAGCGGCACGGCCGCGATCCGGCGACGATCACGCTGCTGGCGGTCGGTAAAACGCAGCCGGCGGAAGCCATTCGTGCCGCGGCCGCCGCCGGCCAGCGCGACTTCGGTGCGAACTACCTGCAGGAAGCGCTGGCAAAAATGGGTGCGCTGGCCGACCTTGCGTTGACGTGGCATTTTATCGGCGCGATTCAATCGAACAAGACGCGCGCGATCGCCGAACGCTTTGCATGGGTGCATACGGTCGATCGTCTCAAGATTGCGCGACGGTTGAGCGAGCAGCGTCCCGCCGAGCTGCCGCCGCTTAACGTGTGCCTGGAAGTGAAAGTCAGCGACGAGCCGCAAAAAGCGGGCGTGGCCCTTGATGAACTCGACGCGCTGGCCGACGCAGTGGCCGAGTTGCCGCACCTCGAGCTGCGCGGCCTGATGGCGCTGCCGGCGCCGAGCGACACATTCGAGGCGCAGCGCAAACCGTTCCGGCGGCTGGCTTCCGCACTCGAACGTCTGCGCGCCGCCGGCCATGACGTCGATACGCTGTCGATGGGAATGTCCGGCGATTTCGAAGCGGCGATCGCCGAGGGCGCTACCATCGTGCGCATCGGCACCGCGATCTTCGGCGCGCGGCCGAAGAAAAAATAGGAACGTTTACTGTATCCTGTACAGCCATTTTTCAACAGGAACCAATTCTTGTCTCTCGACAATAAAACCATCGCTTTCATCGGTGGCGGCAACATGGCGAGCGCCCTGATCGGCGGCTTGATCGCGAGCGGTGTCACGCCGCGGCAAATCCATGTCGGCGACCCCGACGCCGAGCGCCGTTACGCGCTCGAACAAGGCTGCGGCGTCCACACGGCCGCCGACAACGCACAGGTCATTGAAAACGCCGACCTCGTCGTGTTCGCCGTCAAGCCGCAGGCGCTGCCGGCCGTGGCGCAGGCTTCGGCCGCCGCCATCGCGGCGCGCCGACCGCTGATCATGTCGATCGCCGCCGGCGTCACCACGACGGCACTCGCCGGTTGGCTCGGCGGCAACGCCGCGATTGTGCGCGCGATGCCCAACACGCCGGCGCTGGTCGGGTGCGGCGCAGCCGGTCTTTACGCCAACGCGTCAGTGACGGCGGAAGAACGCGACACCGCGTCCGCGATCATGGGTGCCGCCGGCGAAGTGCTGTGGGTCGAGGACGAATCGCTGATGGATGCCGTCACCGCTGTATCGGGCAGTGGGCCGGCCTACTTTTTCCTGATCATCGAAGCGATGCAGGCAGCGGGCGCCGAACTCGGGCTCGCACCCGCAGACGCGCGCCGGCTCGTGCTGCAAACGGCGCTCGGTGCGGCCAGCATGGCGAAGAACGGCGACACCGACGCGGCCGAGCTTCGCCGCCGCGTCACCTCGCCGGGCGGCACCACCGCCGCTGCGCTCGCCGTGCTCGAAGACGGCGGCATCCGCGAATTATTCAAGAACGCGCTGATCGCCGCCCGCGATCGCGGCCGCGAACTGTCCGGCTAAACCACTGGGACCGAGAGCTATGGGCGCTAACATTCACCAGGTCGGCGTATTCCTGATCAATATCCTGATCTTCCTATACGTGCTGTGCTTCATGCTGCGCTTCCTGCTGCAGCTCGTGCGCGCCGATTTCTACAACCCGTTGTCGCAGGCGCTGGTCAAGATCACCAACCCGGTGCTCAAGCCGCTCAGGCGCGTGATACCCGGCTACTTCGGCGTCGACGTCGCCGCGCTGCTGATCATGTTTCTGCTGGAGGTCTTCAAGGTCGTCGTCATTTTCGGCGTGCTTGGCGGTTATGCACTGAGCGCCGGTCCCGTCGTCCTGTTCAGCCTGCGGGCGCTGTTCGTGATGGCGATCGAAATCTATTTCTGGTCGATATTGATTCAGGCTGTTCTGAGCTGGGTGAATTCCGGCAGCTACAATCCGTTTACCAGCATTCTCTACAGCCTCAACGAACCGATCCTGCGGCCGGCGCGACGCATCCTGCCGCCGATGGGCGGCATCGACTTTTCGCCGATCCTGGTGATGATCGTTCTGCAGGTGCTGCGTATCCTCGTGAGCTGATTTTCTACTTGCATTGCGGAAAATGTGCTAGATTGCAGGCGCTTCAGCGTTTTTGACCAACCCACAGGAGAACTACATGGCCGCGAAAAAAGCTGCCGCGAAGAAAACGTCGGCTGCAAACCCGAAGCCGATGACAAAGTCGGAAATCTATTCGCACCTCGCCGCCGAGACCGACCTCACCAAGCGCGAGATCGGCAACGTGTTCGATGCCCTGAACGGCCTGATCAAGAAAAACGTCGGCCGTCGCGGGCCGGGTGTGTTCGCGCTGCCGGGCCTGATGAAAATCAAAGTGGTGAAAAAGCCCGCGACCAAGGCGCGCAAAGGCACCAATCCGTTCACCGGCGAACCGACCGTCTTCAAGGCCAAGCCGGCCCGCAAGGCGGTGAAGGTGCAGCCGCTGAAAGGCTTGAAGGATATGCTCTGAAAAAGTAGCTAGTCGCTAGTCGCTAGTCGTCAGTGACTAGCGGCTAGCCTCTTCCCTCTTCACTCAGTCCTAGCGACTCAGGCCTAGCGACTAATCTCTTCTATAACCCGGTTTTTCATCGCCATCAATTCCCCGTGCGGCACATAGATCAGATCCGCGATCTTGTGCATCAGCGAATCCTCGTACTTGTCGAGTGTCCGGTCCGCGAGCGCCACGCGCCAGAGCATCTCGATGACATGCCGCTTTTCCGCTGCATCCAGATGTTCGTGAACCGCGTGCGTGAAGCGGTATAACGAAGCCGACTGCTCGGACGCGCTTTTCGCCGCCTCCATCAAATCGCGCGTCTCGTCCTCGCTCAGATTGAACTGCTCGCTCAACAACCGCTCGACCGTCTCCATCTCCGGACCGCTGCGGTCGAAATCCGCCCGCGCCACCTCCATCAACAGCGCCGCCGTCGCGGTCTTCAATGCGACTTCGCGCTGACCGGGATCGTCCCGGTTGGCCAAGCTTGAATCGAGAAAATGAGCGAGTTTGCTGAACATCGAAATCCCTACCTGCCAATCTTCAAGCGGCGCAATTATAAGGGATCGACAGCCTCACGTCGGGATCACGAAGCGCTTGCGCCGCCCGAGGCGCAGATAAATCCAGCCCATGAAGACTCCGCGCGCGGCGAGAAACAGCAGGAACGACAGCCACAACCCCGCGTTGCCGAACGGCTGCGTCGCGTACCAGATCGTCAGGTAGCAGGCGAGCGCGAACAGCATCGTGTTGCGCATTTCGCGCGCCCGCGTCGCGCCGACAAACACGCCGTCGAACTCGAACGCCCACACCGACACCAGCGGCGATGCGATCATCCACGGCAGGTAGGCGAGCGCCGTCGCCCGCACGTCCGGCAGGCTCGTCATCAGCGCGATGATTCGACCACCGGCCAACGCATACAGCAGCGCGAACAATGCCGCGGCGCCGAGCGACCAGCCGAGCGTCAGGCGCACGGCGCGGCTGAACAGGGCGGAGTCGCCGCGGCCCGCGGCGCGGCCGGTGAATGTCTCGGCCGCGTGAGCGAAGCCATCGAGCGCGTACGACAGCAGGCTTTGCAGATTGAGCAGGATCGCGTTCGCCGCCAGCACGATCGTGCCGAGGCGCGCGCCCATCGCCGTGAAGAACCCGAACGCGAACATCAGGCAGAGCGTGCGCACGAACAGGTTGCCGTTGACGCCGGCCAGTTTCGCGAGCGCGCCACGGTCGAAAATACGCGCCCGGCGCCATGGTGCCGGATGACGCCGCAATGCCCGGCCCATGAGCACGAGGCCGACGGCAAGCCCGCAATATTGGGCGATCACCGATGCCAGCGCGACGCCGGCGACATTCATGCCGAAGCCGGCGACGAAGGCAATGTCCAATGCGGCGTTGACGACATTGACCGTCACCACCAGCCCAAGCGGCGCGCGGGCATTGCCCAGCCCCAGGAACCAGCCGACCAGCGCGTAGTCGGCGAGTACCGCGGGCGCCGCCCAGATGCGAATGTCAAAGTAAGTCTGCGCATACGGCAGCACGGCGGGCGCCGGCGCGATCAGCGTCAGGCCGATGTGGCGCAGCGGCCATTGCAACGCCAGCAGCAGCACCGCCAGCACCCCGCTCAGCAGCAGCGCCTGCGCCAGCGCCGCGCGCACGGCCTCGGTATCGTCGCGGCCGGCTGCCTGCGCGGTGACGCCGGTGGTGCCCATGCGCAGAAAGTTGAGGCCCAGGTAGAGGAAGTCGAACAGCGTCGCGCCGACCGCGACCGCGCCCAGATACGCCGGCCGGTCGAGATGCCCGACCACCGCGGTATCGACCAGCCCGAGCAGCGGCACGGACAGGTTCGACAGCATCATCGGCCCGGCGATCCGCCAGATTGCGCGATGGGTGAGTTCGGTGCTCATGGAACGCGGCAGCATAGCAGTCTGTCGGACATCCGGCTTTTGATTTTCGGCCGGCCAGCGCATAAAGTGAAAGCGGTCAATTCAAGAATAACCGGCTGGAGACAAGGATATGTTGACTGCCACCAACAGCAACCCGACATCAGACTCGCCCGGCGCGGCGACAACCAGGAACCGCGTCCGTAACCACCGGCGCATTTTGTGCGTCTTTCCGCACTACGCACATTCGTTCGGCACCTTTGAGCATGCGCACAAGATGCTGTCGGTGCGCGCCTTCCTGCCGCCGCAGGGCATTTTGCTGATTACATCCTATCTGCCCGACGAATGGGATGTCCGCTTTGTCGACGAGAACAAGGCGCTCACGAAGGACCGGGATTTCAAATGGGCGGATGTCGTCTTCGTCACCGGCATGCACGTCCAGGCCAAGTCGATTCACCGGATTGTCGAGCGCGCCCACCAGTTCGGCAAGCTGACGGCCGGCGGCGGCCCGTCGGTGTCCGGTTGCCCGGACTGGTACCCGGATATCGATATGCTCCACATCGGCGAACTCGGCGATGCAACCGACAAGCTGATCGCGCGAATCGACGCCGATATTTCGCGCCCCGAGCAGCAGGAACGCTATACGACCGTCGAACGCCTGCCGATGACCGAGTTTCCGACGCCGGCGTACGAGCAGCTCAATCTGAACGATTACTTCCTGGCCAGCATTCAATATTCGAGCGGCTGCCCGTTTCGCTGCGAATTCTGCGATATTCCGACGCTCTACGGGCGCAATCCGCGCCTGAAGACGCCACAGCAGGTGACGGCGGAACTGGACGCGATGCTCGCCCGCGGCAACCCCGGCTGCGTCTATTTTGTCGACGACAACTTCATCGGCAACCCCAAAGCCACCGTGCCGTTGCTCGAAGAACTGATCCGCTGGCAGAAGGAACGCGGCTACCCGGTACAGTTCGCCTGCGAGGCATCGCTCAACGTCACGCGCAAGTCGGACATTCTCGAGCTGATGCGCGAAGCGTACTTCACGACGGTTTTTTGCGGCATTGAAACACCCGAGGACGCCGGGCTCAAGGGCATGGGCAAGGTGCAGAACATGCGCAAGCCGGTGCTCGACTCGGTAAAGATGATCAACGACTACGGCATGGAAGTCGTGTCCGGCATCATCGTCGGGCTCGATACCGACACGCCGGAAACCTATCAGCACATCGTCGAGTTCACCGAGGCGTCGCACATCCCGATGCTGACGATCAACGTCATCCAGGCGCTGCCGCGCACCCAGTTATGGGCGCGGCTGGAGCGCGAAGGCCGGCTGATTGAAGACCCGGGCGAGCGGGAATCCAACGTCGATTTTCTGCTGCCGTATGAAACCGTGCTCAACGGCTGGCGCACGTGCATCGAGAGTGCCTATGCGCCGGAGGCGATCTACCGCCGCTTTGCGTGGCAGATGGAACATACGTATCCGAATCGCAAGCCACTACCGGCGACCAAGGCGCGCGTCAACGCGCGCAACATCGCCCACGGCTTGAAGATTCTCGCGCAGGTCATGTGGCACGTCGGCATTTGGTCGGATCATCGACGTTCGTTCTGGCGCATGGCGCTGCCCGCGCTCAAGCAGGGCAAGATCGAGGACGTGATCCACGTCGGGGCTGTCAGCTACCACATGATCCGGTTCGGCAAGGAGTGCGTTGAAGGCGTCGCAGAGAAATCGTTCTACAGCCCGGTCGGGCGCCAGGCGCTCGAAGCCTCTTGATCGGTCGCAGGATCGGTGTTATATATAACGACAACACCAAGTGGCGCCGAGAGGTGACGATCATGAACAAATCGATAACGTTTGCGTGCCTGCTGCTGGCGGCGCTGTTTTGCGCGTCCGCCCAGGCGAGCGTGACGATCAACGGCGACAGCAACCTGTTCAGCGACGGCAATCATGGCGTCCAGCTGAACGACGACGGCGCGGTATTCCATCTGGATGGCAAGCCGGACGCACACGCCGCCAACGACGGCAGCGTGCGGATCGGCGACAAGACCCTCGCGCTGTCCGACACGCAGCGCAGCGAGGTCAGCGACTACGTCGCGCACCTGCGCCTGCTGCGCGACCAGGCGCTCGACGTCGGCCTGAACGCGGCGCACTTCGCGCTGGATACGGTCTGGGATGCGACTATCGGGATGCTGCTGCACGGCAAAGACGCCGAGGACAAGATCGAGCATCGCGCCGATCAGTTCGCGAAGAACGTCGCCGCCAAAGTCTGCAAGCCGATCGGCGTGCTGCACGACGAGGGCCTGCAGCTTGCGAAGGATGTCGCGCAACTGAAGCCGTACCTGCCGCCGCTGGACACCGAGGCGCAGTGCCTGAAGGACGCCCGGGATCATGGCCACGAGATGAAGACCTGACGCCGCGACGGCGGGAATCGAGGTCCGAAAACGGCTAATAGCGATGCGCCGCTGGTGTAATCTGTCGACGTGGAACTCGACTACACTATTTGTGAAAGCGCGCGCCTGTCGCGCGATCCCCGCTTCGACGGTCGCTTCTTTACTGCCGTCACAAGCACCGGTATCTACTGCCGGCCGGTCTGCCCGGCGCCGTCGCCGAAGCGCGCCAATGTCCGCTATTACCCGACCGCCGCGGCCGCGGCGGAAGCCGGCTTTCGCCCCTGTTTGCGCTGTCGCCCCGAAGCCGCGCCCGGCACTCCGGCCTGGTCGGGCACATCCGCGACCGTCAACCGCGGCCTGCGGCTGATCGCCGAGGGCGCGCTCGACGACGGCGATGTCGAAACGCTGGCCGCGCGCCTCGGCGTCGGGCCGCGGCATCTGCACCGTTTGTTCGTTCGCCATCTCGGCGCGTCGCCGCTGGCCGTCGCGCAGACGCGGCGGCTGCATTTCGCCAAAAAGCTGCTCGACGAAACCGATCTGCCGATGGCGCAGGTCGCACTGGCGGCCGGCTTCGGCAGCGTCCGGCGCTTCAACGATCAGATCCGCAAGATCTACGCGCGCACGCCGTCGCAACTGCGCCGGCTGCACCAGGCTGCGACTGCGCCCCGGCCCGGTCAATACGTTTTTCAACTCGCCTACCGGCCGCCATACGACTGGGACTCGCTCCTCGACTTTCTGGAGCGGCGGGCGATCCCCGGTGTCGAAGCAGTCGTCGACGGGCGCTATCGTCGCAGCATCGCGCTCGGCGGCCGGCACGGCGTGATCGACGTCGGCCATGCGGCCAGCGCGTGCGCGCTGACGTTGCAGATTCGTTTCCCGGAGCCGACGGCACTGTTGCGGATCGTTGCGCGAGTGCGGCGTCTGTTCGATCTGGAGGCCGATCCGGCCACGATCGCCCGCCACTTCCAGAACGATGCGCTGCTGGGCCTGTCGGCGCGGCACCGCCCGGGGTTGCGCATTCCCGGTGCGTGGGATGGATTCGAGCTGGCGGTGCGCGCGATTCTGGGTCAGCAGGTGACGGTCGCCGCCGCCAGCCGGCGCGCCGGCGTGCTGGCGCACCGACTGGGCGAGCCGCTGGCGCTCGATGACGATGTGCTCGACCGCATATTTCCGACACCGGCGCGCCTGGCGTCGGTGCAACTGGATGGCATGCCCGCGATCCGCGCGCGGGCAATCCAGGCGCTCGGGCAGGCCATCGCCGGTGGCGAACTGCGCCTTGAGCCGGACGCGGCGCCGGAACAGATGTTGCAACGATTGACGGCGATTCCCGGCATCGGCGACTGGACGGCCCAATACATCGCGATGCGCGCACTCGGGGAACCGGACGCGCTGCCGGTCGCCGATCTGGTGCTGCTGAGAGCCGCCGGCGACGGCAAGCCGCTCGAGCCGAAACAACTGCTGGCGCAAGCCGAAGCGTGGCGGCCGTGGCGCGCTTATGCGGCGATGCATTTATGGGGATTGGCAACGGAGGAAAAATGTATTTCCGCTACATGAACAGCCCGGTGGGTCGGCTGCTGCTCGCCGCCGATGAGGAGGCATTGAAGCTGATCAGCTTCGAGACCGGCCGCCACGTGCGCCAGCCGGATGCCAAGTGGCGAAAGGACGAGGCGCCGTTGCGTGAAACGGTGCGGCAGCTCGACGAATATTTCGCCGGCGAGCGGCGCGACTTCGATTTGCCGTTGCAGCCCGAGGGCACCGCGTTCCAGCAAAGTGTCTGGCGCGCGCTGCGCGATATTCCCTATGGCAGCACCGAATCCTATGGCGCGTTGGCGAAGCGCATCGGCAAACCGAAGGCGGTGCGCGCCGTGGGTGCATCCAATGGCCTCAATCCGCTGCCGATCGTGATTCCGTGCCACCGTGTCATCGGCGCAAATGGCAGCCTGACCGGCTACGGCGGTGGTCTCCCGGTCAAGCAGCAACTGCTGGCGCTCGAGCGGGGCGAAACAACCTTGCTATGAATGTCGATGGGCGGCGATGGCGCGCATGAAATCCGCGCCGTAGGCTTCAAGTTTCTTTTGGCCCACGCCGTTCAAGGCCAGAAATTCGTCCTCGGTCGCCGGCCGCTGCGCGACCATTTCGCGCAGCGTCGTGTCGTGAAAGATCACAAACCCCGGGACGCCCTGCTGATCGGCGAGTTCCCGCCGCAGTGTTCGCAGTGCCTCCCACAATCCTTCGTCTTCGGGCGCAATCTCGACGGGTGCCTTGGCCGCGCTTCGCGAGGGCTTCTGTTTTTCCGGCTTGCGGTCGCGGCGTAAATGCAATGTTTCTTCACCGCGCAGCAGCGGCCGCGCGCGCTCGCCCAGCTTGAGGCCGCCGTAGCCCTCGATGTCGGCTTGAAGGTAACCGCGTGCGGTTAGCTGCCGGATCACCGAACGCCATTGCTTGGGCTTCAAGTCTGTCCCGATGCCGAAGGTTGAGAGATTCGTATGGCCGAAGCGTTCGGCGCGTGCGTCGGCATCGCCGCGCAGGTGACCGACCAGATACTGCGCGCCGAAGCGCTGGCCGGTGCGATAGACAGCCGATAACAGCTTGCGTGCGGATTCCGTCGCGTCCCACGTTTCCGGCGGCGTAAGGCAGGTGTCGCAGTTGTGGCAATCGCCATCGGGTTGCTCACCGAAGTAGCGCAGCAGGTGCGTTCGGCGACAACCGGACAGCTCGCAGTAGGCCAGCATCGCATCGAGCTTGGCGCGTTCGACGCGTTTGCGCGCCTCCGGCGAATCCGACTGCTCGATCATCCGCCGGCGCTGGACCACGTCGCTCAGGCCGTACAGCATCCAGGCATCCGCGTGCAGGCCGTCGCGCCCGGCGCGGCCGGTTTCCTGGTAATAGGCTTCGATGCTGGACGGCAAATCCAGGTGCGCGACGAAACGCACATCCGGCTTGTCGATGCCCATGCCGAACGCGACGGTCGCGACGATGATGACGCCGTCCTCGCGCACGAAGCGGCGTTGATGCGCGTCACGCGTCGCGTGGTCGAGGCCGGCGTGATACGGCAGTGCGGTGAAACCCTCCTCGGCGAGCCATGCGGCCGTCTGGTCGACCTTGTTGCGCGACAGGCAATAGACGATACCTGCGTCGCCGTCGTGTTCGCCGCGAATGAAGCGCAGCAACTGTGCCTTGCCGCCGCCGCGCTCGGCGACACGGTAGCGGATGTTGGGCCGGTCGAAACTGTGAATGAATTGCCCGGCGCCGCCGAGCTGGAGCCGTTCGACAATCTCGCGTCGCGTCGCCGGATCGGCGGTTGCGGTAAGCGCAATCCGCGGCACGTCCGGAAAACGCTCCGCCAGCGTCGCGAGCTCCATGTACTCCGGGCGAAAGTCATGGCCCCATTGCGATACGCAATGCGCCTCGTCGATCGCGAACAGCGCGATCTGGCAGTCGTCGAGCAGTTCGAGCGAGCGCGGCTGCATCAGCCGCTCGGGCGCGATGTAGACAAGGTCGAGCGTGCCGCCGCGCATTTGCTGTTCGATCGCGCGCTGATCGGCGGCGGCGAGGCTGGAATTGAGAAAGGCCGCCGCGACGCCGGCCTGGCGCAGCGCCGCGACCTGGTCGGCCATCAGCGCGATCAGCGGCGACACCACGACGCCGACGCCGGGCCTGAGCAGCGCCGGGATCTGGTAGCACAGCGACTTGCCACCGCCGGTCGGCATCAGTACCAGCGCGTCGCGACCGTGCAGTAGCGCATCGACGATGTCGGCCTGGCGGCCGCGGAAGGCGTCGAAACCAAAGGTGGTTTTGAGGACGGATTCGGGCGTCATGCGCCCGCAAGGGTAGCATTCCTGCAAGGCGATTGCCTGCCGACAGCTTGACAGCCGACGTGGCGACACAGAAACTGCCCGCTCCGCAGCCACAGGACGCAGCGCAATGCCGCTTGCTACGCCCGCCGAACAGGTCATGCCCGTCGATACCGCTCCCGAATCCACATCTTCAGCCGACACCTCGCAACGTCGGCTGGGGCTCGCCACCACCACGTCGATCGTCATCGGCAACATGGTGGGTTCCGGCATTTTCCTGTTGCCGGCGTCGCTTGCGGCGTACGGTGCCTACAGCCTGTGGGGCTGGGGCTTCAGCACCGTCGGGGCGCTGCTGCTGGCCTGGGTATTCAGCAGCCTGTCGCGGCGGCTGCCGAAGGCGGGCGGTCCGTATGCGTATCCGCGCGAAGCGTTCGGCGATTTCGTCGGTTTCCTCGTGGCCTGGGTTTACTGGCTGAGCATCCTCGGCACCAACGCCGCGATCGCCGTGGCATTTGCCAGCTACCTGTCCGTTTTCGTGCCGGTGCTGGCAAGCCAGCCGCTGCTCGGCGGCCTCGCCGCGGTAGCGGCCGTGTGGGTGCTGACCGGCATCAACATCTGGGGCGTGCGGGCCGCCGGGAACCTGCAGCTCGTCACGGTGATTCTTAAAATTACGCCGGTGCTCGCGCTCGCCCTGTTCGGCATTTTCTATTTCAACCCGGACTTCCTGACCACCAGCCACGTCACCGGCACCGCGTTGTCATCGATCAACACGACGGCCGCGTTCACGATGTGGGCCTTCCTGGGACTGGAATGCGCGACCGTGCCGGCCGGTCACGTCAAGGATCCGGAGAAGACCATCCCGCGCGCGACGTTGCTGGGCACGGCGATTGCCGCCGGCTTCTACATCCTTGCCACGACTGTCGTCATGGGCATTATTCCGGCCGCGTCGCTGGCGCACTCGAATGCGCCGTTCGCCGATGCTGCCAACGCGCTATGGGGGACGTGGGGCGGCTACGTGATTGCGGTGGCGGCGATCATTTCATGCTTCGGCGCGCTCAACGGCTGGCTGCTGATGCAGGGCCAGTTCCCGCAGGCGGTCGCGAAGGACGGGCTGTTTCCGAAACTGTTCGCCGTCAACTCGTGGCGCGGCACGCCGGTGCTCGGCATGGTGTTTTCCAGTGTCCTGGCGTCGCTCCTGATCCTGGCGAACTACAGCCACGGCCTGGTGGCGATGTTCAACATCATCATTCTGCTGACGACGTTCTTCGTGCTGGTGCCGTACATGTTCTGCGCGATGGCCGAAATCGTGCTGGGTCACGGCGGCGCGCGCGTCAAAGGCATCGTCTTCAGCTGTATCGCTTTCGCCTTCGCGCTGTGGGCGTCGGCCGGCACCGGCGAAGAATCGCTCTACTGGGGCACGCTACTGATGCTGGTCGGCCTTCCGATTTACGTGTGGCAGAAGCACCGAAAGGCAGAAGGACTGAGTGCTGAGGACTGAGTGCTGAGCACTTAGTCCTCAGCACTTTTTCAGAAAGGCTTGACGAACGCCAGGATTACGATGCCGATCAGCAGCAGGCTCGGCGCTTCGTTGAACCAGCGATAGAACTTCGCGCTTTTCGCGTTGCGGCCGGCGGCGAAGTCGCGCATCAGCTTGCCGCAGTAATGATGGTAGCCGATCAGAAGTACGACCAGCGCCAGCTTTGCCTCCAGCCAGTGCGGTATCGGCAGCCACCAGCCCACCAGCAGCCAGACGCCGAAGCCGATCGTCGCGATCATGCCGATCGTCATCAGCACGAACAGGCGCCGCTCCATGACCATGAAACGCTCCCGGCTGACCGCGTCGGTCGCGTCCGCGTGGTAGACGAACAGGCGCGGCAAATAAAAAAGGCCGGCGAACCAGGTGACCATGAAGATGACGTGGAAAGCTTTGATCCAGAGCATGCGCTGATTTTTGTTCAATTAGCAGAGCCAGGCGCGGATTTTAACACCCTTGTCCCGCCGCAAATGCCGTCCGTCAGCTTTCGCTTCAATTGGCCGAATCACGCGCATTACCATTTACTTTTGAACATTAATCCTCCGACCGATGCGTGCAATAAAATTTCAAAGCAAGCCGCTCGCCGTGAAACCGCACAACCCGCGCGGCCGCTCGATCGTGTTCGCGCTGGGCGGTCTGGCGGTCATCACCGCCATCGCCGGCGCGTATTTTTACGGGGAATATCGCGGCGGCTACCAGCGCTGGATCGTCGAGGCGCGTCATCACCGGCTGGTGCAGGAGCGCGACGCACTGGCGAATACCAATGCCGGCCTGCGCCAGCAAATGGTGTTCCTGAAGCGCTCGCGCGACATCGATCAAAAGGCGCAGCAGCAGGTACAGAAAGACAATTCGGCGCTACAGGCGAAGATCGTCACGCTCAAGAAGCAGTTGAGTTTCTATCAGGACATCGTCGCGCCCGGCAAGGTGCATTCCGGCGTGCGGGTGCCGGCGCTGGAAGTCGTCGCGGGCCAGAAGCCGCGGCGCTATCATTACAGCCTGGTCCTGATGCAGGGGCCGCATCATCCCGAGATCGCCGGGACGGTCAAGCTGACAGTCATCGGCAAGGCTGGAGACAAGCCGGTGGCGCTCGACCCGCGCCAGTTCAAATTCCGCTATTTCGAGAATCTGCGTGGCGATTTGCAGTTGCCGGCGGGCTTTACGCCGGAGCGAATCGATGTAACGGTGACGCAAAGTGGCCGCCATTCCGGCGATCCGTTCAAGCGCAGTTTCGATTGGCAAGTGACGAGTTAGGAGAGAATTATGTTTTCCGGCAACAACGGTAACAGGCGCCCCCGGGTAACGATCGACACGCTGGTCGGGCGTAACACGCGCATTGAGGGCGATGTCCATTTCAGCGGCGGGCTGCATGTCGACGGCTGCGTCAAAGGCAACCTCGACGGCGACCGCGACGAGCCGTCGCATCTCAGCCTGAGCGAGCACGGCCGCATCGAAGGCGAAGTGTGGGTGACCGACATCGAGCTGGACGGCACCGTCGTCGGCGATGTGCACGCGGCCGGGCGCCTCGAACTCGGCACCCACGCGCGCATCGACGGCAGCGTTTATTACAACGTGCTGCAAATGGCGGGCGGGGCCGCCGTGAACGGCAAGCTCGTGCATCAGCCGGCAGCCGAGCAATCGGTACGCCCGGCGTTGCTGGAGCACGCGGACGAGTCGCTCGAAAGCGCTTGAGCATTGCGCAATCGCCTGCAAAATGTTAGCTTATTCAGGTAGTTAAGCTCCCGTAGAGACATCATGAACGACGTTGCCGAAAGCTTGGACGCGCCGGCCTCGCTGGTTTTCACCGAGGCGGCCGCGCGCAAGGTCAAATCGCTGATCGAAGAAGAGGAAAATCCCGGCCTCAAGCTGCGGGTGTACGTCACCGGCGGCGGCTGCTCGGGTTTCCAGTACGGTTTCACGTTCGATGAAAAGGTGGAGGACGGCGACACCGCGGTCGAGAACTGCGGCGTCACGCTGCTGGTCGACCCGATGAGTTACCAGTATTTGAGCGGCGCAGAGATCGACTACACCGAGGGATTGCAGGGTGAACAGTTCGTGATTCGCAATCCGAACGCGCAGACCACCTGCGGGTGCGGCTCGTCGTTCGCAGTCTGAGCGGCGTCGCGCGGAATATTCGTTAAAAAAGCGGCTTTCGGGCCGCTTTTTTTGTTTATGATGGGGCGCAGTGGACAGGGGATTAAAAGGAATTCAATGGATCAGGTCACATTTCAGCCGGCGCCGCAGTGGACGACGCCCGAGCCGGAGCCGGTCGTCGCGGCGGTCGATCTCGGCACCAACAGTTTTCATTTGCTGATTGCGCGCGAGAAGCGCGGGCGCCTCGAAATCGACGAGCATCTCAAGGAGGCGGTGCGTCTTGGGGCGGATGTCGATGCCGACGGCGCCATCAGCGACGCGGCCATCGCGCGCGGCCTCGCCTGTCTCGATCGCTTCGGCCGGCGGCTGCGCCAGGCGCGCCCCACGGCGGTGCGCGCGGTCGGCACCAATGCGCTACGCATTGCGACCAATGCCGATGCCTTTCTGGCCGCGGCCGAGGCGCGGCTTGGCTGCCGCGTCGAAACCATTTCGGGTATCGAGGAAGCGCGGCTCATCTATCTCGGCGTCTGCGGCGATCTGAACGGCGACACGCGTCGGCTGGTCGCCGACATCGGCGGCGGCAGCACCGAGTTGATCGTCGGCGAGGGCATGACGCCGCTGCGACTGGAAAGCCTGCCGGTCGGGTGCGTCAGTCTGACGCAGCAGTTTTTCCCCGGCGGCAAGCTGGATGCGGACGCGCTGCAGCGTGCGGAAGTCGCGGCACGGCGCGAACTGGAACCGACCGCGCGCGGCTACCGCGAAGTCGGCTGGACGGAAGCCGTCGGCGCATCCGGCACCGTTCACAGCATCGCCGCGATCGCGCGTAGCGCAGGCTGGTCCGATGGCGTCATTACTCCGTTGGTCCTCGATCGACTAACGGCGGCCATTAGCGCCGCGGGCAATCTCGCGCGGCTGCGCCTGGCGGGGCTGACGGAAGACCAGCGGCCGGTACTGGCGGGCGGCGTCGCCATCATGCGGGCGCTGTTTGCCGGGCTCGGCATCCAGCGCATGCGCCTGATCGACGGCGCGCTGCGTGAAGGCCTGCTCTACGAAAGTTTTGGCCGGCTGAACGGCAGCGACGTGCGCCCGGCCAGTATTCGCGATCTCGCCGAACGCTACCGGGTCGACATGAAGCATGCCGAGCGGGTGGAAGCCACCGCGTTATCGCTGCTGCGCCAGGTGGCGCCGGGGTGGTCGCTGGACGAGCCGGACTATGCGAACTGGTTGTGCTGGGCCGCGCGGCTGCATGAAAGCGGGCGCGCGGTCGCCTGCAGCGGCTATCATCGCCACGGCGCCTACATCGTCGAACATGCGGATCTGCCGGGCTGCAGCCAGCAGGATCAGCGCAATGTCGCGACGCTGGTGCATGCGCATCGTCGCATGTTGCCGGTGGCCCTTTTCCAGCGTCACCCGCAACCGTTACGTGAAAATCTCCTGCGGCTCACACTGCTGCTGCGCCTTGCGGTACTGCTATGCCGCTCGCGCGCCGACCTCGGCCACGCGAATATCCAGGCCAGGGCCGGCGAACGTTCATTAACGTTGGAGTTTCCGGCCGGCTGGCTGGCAGTGCGGCCGTTGACGGCCGCCGATCTGGAGGAAGAGGCCGCGCACTGGCAGGCGGCGGGCTGGACGCTTGAGTTCGTTTGAGCCTCTCGCCCGAGTTCAGGTCTGGTGGTGACTTGGGCAGATAACGCCCAGCACTGCCGCTTCCCGCGCACCAGTGACGGCCGGCAAATTCCCTGGCTGGCCTTCCAGCGTGCGGTGCGCGAGCCACGCAAACGCCATCGCTTCGACGTAATCGGGATCGACGCCCAGTCGGGCAGTCGAGGCGATGGCGACGTCCGGCAGCGCCTGTTGCAGGGCATCCATCACGGCGGGGTTGTGAACGCCGCCGCCGCAGACATACAGGCGCCTGGTGTCGTTGGCCTGTGCCCGCAGATCGCGCGCAATAGTGGCGGCAGTCAGCGCGACTAAAGTCGCCTGTACGTCGGGCGGGGTCGGTGATTCTCCGAGTCCCGCCAGCGCGGCATCGAGCCATTGCAGATTAAAGTGCTCAGGCCCGGAACTCTTGGGCGGCGGGTGCTGGAAGTACGCGTCTTCAAGAAGTTTTTCCAGTAGCGGGGCGCAGACGTTACCTGCAAGCGCGAGCGCGCCGTCCCTGTCGATCGGACCGCGCCCCTGCCGTGTCGCCCACGCGTCCAGCAGCGTATTCGCCGGGCCGCAGTCGAAGCCGCGCACATCGCGGCCCGGCTCCAGCAATGTCAGATTGGCGATTCCGCCGAGGTTCAATACCGCGCGAGGTTCGTTGACGTCGGCAAAGATGGCCTGGTGAAACGCCGGCGCGAGCGGTGCGCCCTGGCCGCCCAGCGCCAGGTCGCGGCGGCGAAAATCGGCGACGGTGGTGATGCCCGTGCGCGCGGCGATGACGTTCGGGTCGCCGATTTGCAGAGTAAACGGTGCGGATGCGTCTGGGCGATGGCGGATCGTCTGGCCGTGGCTGCCGATCGCGCGTACTTCGCGCGCTTGGATACCGGCTTCGGCGATGACTTGCAGCGCCGTATCGGCAAAGGCCGCTCCGAGACCGACGTCCAGTGCGCCCAGTGTCTCGATCGCGTCGGCATCCGCGTATTCGCCGTGCGCGAGCGCGTGAACCTCGGCATGCAACTCCGCCGAAAAGCCCTGGTAGCAGGCGTGGCGAAGCCGGACGTGCCCGGCTTCGATCGCGACCAGCGCGGCCTCGACGCCATCCGCGCTGGTGCCGGACATCAGGCCTATATAAAGATGGCCACTAGTCACCCGCGGCGGCCAGCGCTACGTGCGAGCCATCGGCAAACTTTAGCTGGGCGAGCAAGGACGTGGCGTAGGCTTCATAGGCCTGGCGATATTTTTTCGCAATCGGGTCGGCTGCCGGCAACTTGACCTTGAGCGGCGCGACGTGGCGGCCGTTGATGCGGAATTCGTAGTGGACGTGCGGCCCGGTGGCGATGCCGGTGTGGCCGACGTAGCCGATCACCTGCCCCTGGTGCACGTGGCTGCCGACGTGTTCGCCGCGCGCGAAGCGCGACATGTGGCCGTAGAGCGTGCTGTAGCGCCCGAAATGCTTGACCACCACGGCGTTGCCGTAGCCGCCCTTGCGGCCGCGAAAGATGATCGTGCCGTCTGCCGTCACATGAATCGGTGTGCCTTCCGGCGCGGCCAGATCAACGCCTTCGTGCGGGCGGACGTAATGCAGCACCGGATTCATGCGGTGCATGCTGAAGCGCGAGCTGACGCGCGTGTATTTGACCGGGCTGCGCAAAAACGCCTTGCGCACATTATGGCCATCGGCGGTGTAGTAGCCGGTGTGGCCGTCGGCATCGGTGTAGCGGATCGCGGTATAGACACGGCCGTTGGCATGGAATTCGGCGGCGAGGATGGCGCCGTCGCCGGAGCCATCGCGGGCGCTGTAGGTGTGCTGGTAAAGGACCGTGAAGCTGTCACCGGGGCGCACTTCGTTGGCGAAGTCGATGTCCCAGCCGAACAGGTGGATCAGCTGCATCGTCATGTTGTCGGACAGGCCGGCCTCAGTGGCCGCGCCGAACAGCGAGCTTTCGATGACGCCGTGCGCCCAGGTCGCGTTTTCCAGCACCGGCAGCGGCTTGCGATGGGCGACGAAGCCGGCGGCGCCGCGGCTGACCGTGAGCAGCGCGTTGTCGGGCAGCACGAGCTTGAGCTTGGCTAGCGTGCCGTCGGGGCTGCGAACAAACTGCAACTCGTCGCCGGGATAAATGCGGCGCAGCGGCTGGGTGGCATCGCCGACCGCCATGATGGCCGCGAGATCGGCGGCGGAGAAGCCTTCGCGGGCAAAAATCGAGGCCAGCGTGTCGCCGCCCTGGACCGTGACGGTGTCCACCTGCTCGGGCGGCTGCACAGCAGCGTCGGTGGTCTCGCTTTGCGGGAGCGGGAGCGATATGGATATGGCACCGGCCGCCAGCCGTTCGGCAAGACTCTGCGCGGCGCCACCGCCGGTGATAATCGCCAATACGAGAATCAGGAGTATGGCGCCACCGCCGGACATCCAATGTACCGGCCGTGCCCGCCGGCCGTATGCCAGCAGCGCCTTGTACCGGATCACCGCCTCCCTGCGCTGAATGAGCCCGACCACTTTCCTGATTGCCGGGTTGAGTGTGCGCAACGGCGCCTGATTCAGCATTATATGAACACCCCACCTCCGTAAACCGCTACACTAGCGGGTCTGCACGTATATGGTCAACGGCCATTCGTCGGCATTTACGGCCAATTACAATACGATAGCGTATATTTTTGATCCACAGTTGGAGGATTGGATGAGCGCGAACGCGCTGGAAGAGCTTTTCCGAGGCACCGAAGACGTCTTGCCGCAGGACGAGCTGGAAAAGCGGCTGGCCAAGGGCCGCCCGCTGCGGGTAAAGCTGGGCGCCGATCCGTCCGCGCCGGATATCCACCTCGGCCACACGGTCGTCCTCAACAAGCTGCGCCAGTTCCAGCGACAAGGCCACGAGGCCATATTCCTGATCGGCGACTTCACCGGCATGATCGGCGACCCGTCGGGCAAGAACGCGACCCGCCCGTCGCTGAGCACGGAAGAAATCGAGGCGAACGCCAGAACTTACCGGGAGCAGATCTTCAAGATCCTTGACCCCGACAAGACGATCATCGAATTCAACTCGCGCTGGATGAACGCGATGAGCGCCGCCGACCTGGTCAGGTTGGCCGCGCATCACACCGTCGCCCGCATGCTCGAACGCGACGACTTCAGCAAGCGCTACCGCGACGGCCGCCCGATCGCGATTCACGAGTTCCTGTACCCGCTGGTGCAGGGCTACGACTCGGTCGCGCTGAAGGCCGACGTCGAGCTGGGGGGTACCGATCAGAAGTTCAACCTGCTGGTCGGCCGGCAGCTTCAGGAAGCCTATGGGCAGCCGCCGCAGATCGTCATGACAGTGCCGATCCTCGAGGGACTCGACGGCGTGCAGAAGATGTCGAAGTCGCTCGGCAACTACATCGGCATCACCGAGCCGCCGGACGAGATGTTCGGCAAGCTGATGTCGATCTCCGACGATCTTATGTGGCGCTACTTCGAACTGTTGAGCTTCCGGCCGATCGGCGAAATCGAGACGCTGCGCCGCCAGGTTGCCGAGGGCGCGAACCCGCGCGACGTCAAGTTCCAGCTCGGCGTCGAAATTGTCGACCGCTTCCACGGTACCGGTGCGGGTGAGAAAGCGCGCGACGCGTTCATCGCCCGCTTTCAGCAGGGCGCGTTGCCGGACGAGGTGCCGGAGGTCGAGCTGGCTGCCGGCGCGGAGGGTCTGGCCATCGCTCAGGTCCTGAAGCAGGCCGGTCTCACCCCGAGTACATCGGAAGCGATGCGGATGTTGAAACAGGGCGCGGTGCGCGTCGACGGCGAGCGCGTGGACGATCGGCAACTGACGCTGCCGGGCGGAACAACCTGCCTGGTGCAGGTCGGCAAACGCCGGCTTGCGCGGGTCGTGTTGCGCGGCGATTGAAAAATATTGCAATCGCCCTTGACGTTCAAAATACCGCCTTTATAATGCCTCTCCCCCGGTCAGGAAAACTGGCCGGTGCGGGCTGAAAGAAGCCCCGGCTGAACGCAAAAAATTGTGCTTCAGCTATTGACGGATCGGCAAATGCCCGTATAATTGTCCGTCTGCCTCGGGGCCACCGGGGCCAGCTCTTTAACAGTTTGAATCAAGTAACTTGTGTGGGCGCTCACGTCGCAAGTTTGTGTACGCAAACGATGACTATGAGTGCCACGAATTTTGAGACAGTAGTTTCTGATTCTGGCTCAACTCGATGTTTAGCTTTTTAGCTATAAACTGAAGAGTTTGATCCTGGCTCAGATTGAACGCTGGCGGCATGCCTAACACATGCAAGTCGAACGGCAGCGCGGGGAGCTTGCTCCCTGGCGGCGAGTGGCGGACGGGTG
>DASSNE010000048.1:0-44783 GCA_035688265.1 Gammaproteobacteria bacterium | reverse complement strand
GATATTGGCCGCCTTACCCCGATGCGTCGCCTGCTATCCGCTTGCTGTGCGTCAGGCCAGCGCTTTGCCTTCGGCTTCCTTCAGACTCCACCTCGCGATGGACGCCCTTGCCGTTCGGCTAACACTTCCCCTTGCCGGGCGCGTAGGGGACTTTCACCTCCAAGTGGGTGCGCCCTGCCGGGCGCACCATAAAAAAGGGCTGCTGAAATGACTTTCAGCAGCCCTTCAAGTATGCTCTCGGTGATCAGGATCAGCGCGAGATGCTGGAAGCCGGCGACGAGGTGTCGCGAATGGCGAGATGTATCTTGATTTCCTCGCCCTGTTTAAGCTGGCTCAGCGAGGACGGCTCGAACGCGACGACCAGGGGTTTGCCTTCGCTTTCGACCTTCACCGTGCCTTTTTCCTGGTCGACTTCTTTCACTGTCGCGGTCATCGTGTGGGCGCCCTGCCAGTTGCCTTCGCTCATCGACGGAGGCTCGCCTGTCGAACTCGCGCCCGAGGTGCCGTTGGTTTTTGCGTAGGCCAGCTGAACGGCGACGTTATCACCCTCTTTCACCTTCTGAAGCGCCGACGACGGATAGTGCAGTTTCAACTCGTGGCCGTGCCGCGTCTTGACGGTGACGATACTGCTGCTTTGGTCGATGTTCTGGATTTTGCCGTGGATCGTGTCCTTGCCCTGCCACTGTTCGTTGTTCATTTGTGACATTTGCTGCTGGTTGGTGCCGCCGGTCTGGGCAAAGGCCGGTACCGCCAGCGGCAGACTCAGCGCCATCGCGGCGCCCAGCAAAGCGGTGTGGGAAATTTTCATGACTACCTCCATGTAGACGGGAAAAACAAAATTGTGGGCGAGACGGATCGGCTTGCGCAGTGATCTGGCGCAAGGAATTTACGATCCGACGCGCATCAGCTTCATGCTGTTGGTGCCGCCCGTCACGCCGGTCATGTCGCCCTTGGTGAAAATGGCGATGTCGCCGGGTTCCACGTCGCCCAGCCGCTCCAGTTCTTCGGCGGCGGCCTGCAGCACGCGGTCCGGGTTGCCATGGGTTACGTCGAAACGCACCGGATAGACGCCGCGATACAGGGTCACCCGACAGCGGGTGCTGTCGTGGCGGGTCATGGCGTAAATCGGAATGCCGGAGCGCACCCGCGACATCCACAGCGGAGTCGAGCCGGATTCGGTCAACGCGACGATGGCCTTGGCGCCGACGTGGTTGGCCGTATACATCGCGGCCATCGCGATTGCCTCGTCGATGCGCTCGATCTTCGCCTCGCGCCGCCGCCGCGACAGCGGCGACATGCGCTGCCGCTCGGCGCCGACGCAGACGCGCGCCATCGCCTCGACCACCTTCACCGGATACCTCCCGGCCGCGGTTTCGGCCGACAGCATGACGACATCGGTGCCGTCGATGACGGCGTTGGCAACGTCGAGCACCTCTGCACGCGTCGGGATCGGTGACGAGATCATCGACTCCATCATCTGGGTCGCAACGATCGCGACCCGGTTCATGTCACGCGTCATGCTGATGATGCGCTTCTGTTCACCCGGCAGTTCCGCGTCGCCGATCTCGACGCCGAGATCGCCGCGCGCGATCATCACCGCGTCGCTCGCGCGAATGATTTCTTCGACGTTGATAATCGCCTCGCTGCGCTCGATTTTCGCGATAATGCCGGCATTGCCGCCGGCCTCGCGCAGCAGCTTGCGCGCGAGCTCAATGTCGGCCGCTTCACGCGGGAACGACACGGCGAGATAGTCGGCGCCCAGTTCGGCCGCCGTCTTGATGTCGCGCCGGTCCTTGTCGGTCAGCGCCTCGGCCGACAGTCCCCCGCCGGCACGATTGATGCCCTTGTGGTCCGACAGCGGCCCGCCGCTTTCGACCTTGCAAACGATGCGCGGCCCGTCGATGCGCTGCACGATCATCGTGATCTGGCCGTCGTTGAGCAGCAGCCGGTCGCCTTGCTTCACGTCCTGCGGCAGCGTCTTGTAGGTGATGCCGACGCGATGCTCGTCGCCGGCGTCGTCCGGCAGTTCCGCGTCGAGCGTGAACTCGGCGCCGTCGACCAGCATGACCGGCCTGTCGGCGAATTTTTCGGTGCGAATTTTCGGCCCCTGCAGGTCGGCGATGACGCCGATATCCTTGCCGACCTTCGCAGCCGCCGCGCGCACCGCCATGACGCGCCTGGCGTGCTCCTCGGCGGTGCCGTGGGAGAAGTTGAGGCGCACGGCGTCGACGCCGGCGCGAATCATGCTTTCGAGCACGTGCGGCGCGTCGGACGCGGGGCCGAGGGTGGCGAGTATTTTTGTTCGTCTTGGCATAGCGGCTCCGATCGAGAAAGCGGAGATCACAGTTGGTCATGCCGGCGGAGGCTGGCATCCAGTCAGAATGATCAGACTGGGTTCCTGTGCGCAGGAACGACGAAACGACAGTCTAGCGCGCTGCCGCCGTTTCCTGAAACCGGGATTCCAGCATCGCGACGGCCGGCAACGTCTTGCCTTCGAGGAATTCGAGAAACGCACCGCCGCCGGTCGAGACGTAGGACACCTTGTCGGCGATGTCGTACTTGTCGAGCGCGGCGAGCGTGTCGCCGCCGCCGGCGATCGAGAACGCGTCGCTCGCGGCGACCGCTTCGGCCAGCGCACGCGTGCCCCCGCCGAACTGGTCGTATTCGAACACGCCGAGCGGCCCGTTCCAGATGATCGTGCCGGCTTCGGCAATCTGCCCGGCCAGCGCCTCGGCCGTCGTCGGCCCCACGTCGAGAATCATCTCGTCGGCGCCGACCGCGTCGATATCGCGTACGACCGCCTCGGCATCGGCGGCGAACTCCGTCGCGACCACCACGTCGGTCGGCAGCGGAATCTCGATACCGCGATTGCGGGCGTGCTCGAGCAGGCCGCGCGCTTCATCGACGAGATCCGGCTCGTACAGCGACTTGCCCACGTCGTGACCGGTTGCCGCAATAAACGTGTTGGCGATCCCGCCGCCGACGATCAGCTGGTTCACCTTGCCGAGCAGGGTTTCGAGCACCGTCAGCTTGGTCGAGACCTTGGCGCCGCCGACGATGGCGACCAGTGGCCGCGCCGGATCGGCCAGGGCTCGGCCGAGCGCGTCCAGTTCGGCGGTCAGCAGCGGGCCCGCGCACGCGACCGGGGCGAATCTGGCGACGCCGTGGGTGGAGGCCTGGGCGCGATGCGCGGTGCCGAAGGCATCCATCACGTAGATGTCGCACAACGCCGCCATTTTCCGCGCCAGCGCATCGTCGTCTTCCTTTTCGCCGGGCAGGAAACGGACGTTTTCCGCCAGCACGATCTCGCCGGCTTCGATCTCGACGCCGTCGATCCAGTCCGACGCGAGCCGCACCGGCGCATCCAGCAGTTCGCCCAGCCGCGCGGCCACCGGCTGCATCGAAAACTTCGCCTCGAACTCGCCCGCCTTCGGCCGGCCGAGATGCGATACCAGCAGCAGTTTCGCGCCGGCCTCGCGCGCGGCGCGGATCGTCGGCAGTGCCGCGCGCAGCCGCGCGTCGTTCGCGACCTTGCCGTCGTCGCCGATCGGCACGTTCAGGTCCTCGCGAATCAGCACGCGCCGACCCGCGAGGTCGAGATCGGACATCTTTAAGATTGAGTCAGGCATTGTTTACCGACCACTTACCGGTGGCGCAGCCGCCTATTTCGCATTCAACCAGGCCAGTGTCGAATCGACCATGCGATTCGAGAACCCCCACTCGTTGTCATACCAGGAGCAGGCCTTGACGAGGCGACCGTCGGCACTGACCTTGGTCATCGTCGCATCGTAGATCGACGACAGCGGGTTGTGGTTGTAGTCGCTCGAAACCAGCAGTTCCTCGGTATAGCCGAGCACGCCTTTCAGCGGACCATCGGCGGCTTCCTTCATGATCCGGTCGATTTCTTCCTTGCTGGTCGCGCGTTCCGTGCTGATCGTCAGATCAACGATCGACACATTGATCGTCGGCACGCGCATCGCGTAACCGTCGAGCTTGCCGTCGAGCTCCGGCAGCACCAGGCCGATCGCGGCCGCGGCACCGGTCTTGGTCGGAATCTGCGACTGCGTGGCCGAGCGCGCGCGGCGGATGTCCTTGTGATAGACATCCGTCAAAACCTGATCGTTGGTGTACGAGTGGATCGTCACCATCAGCCCGGCGGCGATGCCGACGCCGTCGTTCAGCACCTTCGCGAACGGCGCGAGACAGTTGGTCGTGCACGACGCGTTGGAGACAATCTGGTCGCTGGCCTTGAGCACCTGGTGGTTGACGCCGTAAACGATGGTCGCGTCGACATCCTTGCCGGCCGGTGCCGAAATCATGATCTTCTTCGCGCCGCCCTTGAGGTGCGCGCTCGCCTTCTCGCGGCTCGCGAACAGGCCGGTACATTCGAGTACCACGTCGACGCCCATGTCGCCCCATGGCAGCTTCGCCGGATCGCGCTCGGCCAGCACCTTGATGTGATCGCCATTGACGACGAGGTCGTCACCCTCGACCTTCACCTCGCCCGGAAAGCGGCCGTGGGCGGTGTCGTAGCGCGTCAGGTGCGCGTTGGTCTCGGCATTGCCGAGGTCGTTGATCGCGACAATCTTCAGGTCGTTCGCATGCCCGGACTCGTACAGCGCGCGCAGGATGTTGCGCCCGATGCGTCCGTATCCGTTGATTGCGATTTTCTTGGCCATTCCTTTCAAACCTCGATTTTTCTTTCCGACAGTAAATTTTCCACCGTCGAAACGACGTGCTCGACGGTGAATCCGAAGTGTTCGAACAGCACCGGCGCGGGGGCCGATTCGCCGTAGCGATCGATGCCGATGACGCGGCCGTGCGTGCCGACGTAGCGATACCAGCCGGCGGTGACGCCCGCCTCGATCGCGACGCGGGTGTCGCAGTCGGTCGGCAGAACCTGTTCACGGTACGTGGCGTCCTGGGCGTCGAAGACATCGGTGCTGGGCATCGATACGACGCGCGCCGCGATATCGCGGCGGGCCAGTTCCTGCGCCGCGACCACGGCGAGCTGCACTTCCGAGCCGGTCGCAATCAGGATGGCGTCCGGCGCTTCGGGCGTGTCGACCAGTATATAGCCGCCGCGCCGGATGTCCGATAGTGCATCACCCTTGTGTGCCTGCTGCGGCACGTTCTGCCGCGTCAGCGCGAGCAGCGTCGGGCCATCGCGGCGCTCGATCGCGACTCGCCAGGCGACGGCGGTCTCGGCCGCGTCGGCGGGCCGCCAGACGCTCATGTTCGGCATCAGGCGCAGGCTCGCGACGTGCTCGATCGGCTGGTGCGTCGGGCCGTCTTCACCGAGGCCGATCGAATCGTGCGTCATCACGAAGATGCTGCCGATCTTCATCAGCGCCGCGAGGCGGAGGGCGTTGCGCGCATAGTCAGAGAAGGTCAGGAAGGTGCCGCCGTAGGCGATGAAGCCGCCGTGCACGGTCAGGCCGTTTTCGATCGCGGCCATCGCGAACTCGCGCACACCGTAATGAATGTAATTGCCGCTTGCATCGCTCGGGGTAATGGCTTTGGTGCCGGACCAGTTGGTGTTGTTCGAGCCGGTCAGATCGGCCGAGCCGCCGATCAGCTCGGGCAGGCACGGCGCCATCGCCTCGATCGCCGCGGCCGACGATTTGCGTGTCGCCTGGCCGGCCGTCATCGCGGCGGCGTCGGCAATCATTCTGTCGGCGCAGCCATCCCATTCCGCCGGCAGCCGCCCGGCCATCCGCCGCTCGAACTCGGCGGCCAGATCGGGATGCGCCTCGGCATAGGCGGCAAAGCGAGCGCTCCACTCCTGCTGCAGCGCCTGGCCGCGCTCGCGCGCATCCCAGGCCGCGTAAATCTCCGGCGGGACGTAAAAGGCAGGATGCGGCCAGCCGAGCCGCTCGCGCGTGGCGGCGATCTCATCGTCGCCCAGCGCCTCGCCATGGGCCTTGGCGGTACCCTCGCGGGTGGGCGCGCCCCAGCCGATGACCGTCTTGCAGCAGATCAGCGTCGGCCGGTCCGTCTCGGCCCGCGCCGCCTCGATGGCCGCGCGCACTGCGTCGCTGTCATGGCCATCGACATCCGCGACAACATGCCAGCCATAGGCGCGGAAGCGCTCCGGCGTATCGTCGCCGAACCAGGTCGCGACCTCGCCGTCGATCGAGATGCCGTTGTCGTCGTAAAAGCAGATCAGCTTGCCGAGCTTGAGCGTACCGGCGAGCGAGCAGGCCTCATGCGACACCCCTTCCATCAGGCAGCCGTCGCCCAGAAAAACGTAGGTATGGTGATCGACGATGGTGTGCCCCGGCCGATTGAAGCGCGCCGCCAGCAGCTTCTCCGCCAGCGCCATACCGACCGCGGCGGCGACGCCCTGCCCCAGCGGCCCGGTCGTCGTCTCGACGCCCGGCGTCACGCCATATTCCGGATGCCCGGGCGTCATCGAGCCGAGCTGGCGGAAGC
This sequence comes from Gammaproteobacteria bacterium, assembly GCA_035688265.1. Classification (GTDB taxonomy): domain Bacteria; phylum Pseudomonadota; class Gammaproteobacteria; order Natronospirales; family DASSBR01; genus DASSBR01. The sequence continues at coordinate 38,348 of DASSNE010000048.1, read as the reverse complement.
GCTTGATCTCGTCGAGCGGCAGCGCGTAGCCGGTCAGGTGCAGCAGCGAATACTGCAGCATCGAGCCATGGCCGTTCGACAGCACAAAGCGGTCACGATCCGGCCAGCGCGGATCGACGGGGTTGTGGCGCAGAAAGTCGCGCCACAGCACCTCGGCGATATCCGCCATGCCCATCGGCATGCCCGGATGCCCGCAAGTGGCTTTCTGAACCGCATCCATGCTGAGCGCACGGATGGCATTGGCAAGTTCGCGGCGATCAGGCATGGCGGCTCCCGGTGTGAGCCGCGTATTTTCCCTTAATTATAGGTGCTGGGCAAATGAGACCACTAGTTGTGCGGGGATCTCATAGGAGAAGAGGACAAAGCGGCGGACGGCTGGCTCGCCTGTTCCTTATGCGCGTATAAAGACCACTATACGAGAAAGGGTTTAATCGGTTTGTCAGAAGCCATTTTCGACTACCGTTAGTCGTTTTTTGGGCATAGATTGGAAAGAGTCCCGCCGATTGAAATGCTGCGTGTACACTCGGGCAAATGTCTTGCACGTCAGTCATGTGAGTAGTAATTTCACCTGGCGCATCGAATTATTAGAAGGGGAAATCACATGGAAAGTCTTTCAGGGCGCATTTGCTGCTCAATTTTTCTTGCCATTGGCTGCTTCACTTCGGCATTGGCGATTGCGTCGACCACAAATACAACCCAATGGGTCGAAAGCAGCCCGCCAGGCGGCCTTGTGGATGCCTTGGTGCCCGACGGCAAAGGCGGCCTGTTCATGACCTCCGAGCAGCGGCTATATTTCAGCGGCGATGCCGGCGAATCGTGGGCGCTGCTTTCCAAATTGCCATGGTACGTCGCGGATCTGCGAGTCGATACGCTCAACCCCGCGCACCTGCTAGCTGCGGTGCAGTATGAAGGGATCATGGAGAGCGAGGACGGTGGCAAGACGTGGAAGACACTCGGCGGCGATTCAAATAATCCCCTGAGCGGCCTCGCGGTCACGTCCGTAGCGCGGGCTCCCGGGAATCCGGACGAACTGTATGCAGGAACGTGGGCCGCGGGCATTTATGTGAGCACCGACGGTGGTGCCTCCTGGGCCAAAGCGAATGCGCAGCCGGGAAACCTTCACATCAGAGTGGTACGCTTCAGTCCAAAGAGTCCGAGTGTGTTGTACGCCGGCACCGAGGACGGCCTATATCGATCAACAGACGGCGGCGCTTCCTGGCAAATAATTCCTGACCTGCCCTCGGACCGGGAATTTGATCTTATGGTCTTCGCGCCATCGAATCCCGACACTATTCTTGCCGCTGGAAACTGTTGCATTAACATCTACAAGTCGATCGATGGCGGCAATTCGTGGGCACCGATAGCTGCGATTCAAGGATCGAACGGCGGCACGGTGGAAGACATCACGTTCGACCCCGCTGATCCCACCGTCATCTATGCCGCAGCGGGGTCTCTCTATCGACTGCACGATGGCGATGGAAGCTGGACCGCGCTTCCGGATCCGGATCAAGTGAAAAGCGCAGATGCGTCCGCAATATATAGGGATCCAACAAATCCAGCGCGACTCGTCCTGGGTACCAATCGCGGCATTTTCATCAGCGACGACTCGGGAAGCACCTGGTCCCCCAGTAATACTGGCTTTTCCAATGCCGATCTTTGGTATATCGCACCGGATCCGGCTACTCCGAATGTCATTTACGGGGCAAGTCCGTGGCAAGGCGTGTTCCGCTCAGACGATGGCGGGCAAAGTTGGCAGGCGCGTAACGGTGTTTTCGGCGACACCGACATGCGCATCATTGCACCAGACCCGTCGACCCCAGGCACGATATACACACAACAGGCATTCGAGAGCTTTTATTCTAGTCATGACGGCGGCAAAACGTGGAATGCCTCCACGATCGACGCCGGCAGTTTTCCAAATATCTCTGCGCTACTGGTCGATCCCAATAATCCGGATATTCTTTATGCGCGGGACGCGCCTGATAGCGCAGTCTTGAAGAGTGAGGACGGTGGTGCCCATTGGATGCTCGAGCAGAGCGGTCTTCCCGATTTCAACGTCTCCGGGCCGCACTTCCATACGTTGGTAATGAGTAAGGCCGACGCGAAAATTCTCTATCTTGGCACCGTGCATGGCGTCTATAAAAGTATCGACGCCGGGTTGACCTGGCAATCCGTCAACAACGGAATTTCCTCGGGTGCAAATTCCTATGTCTCGACACTCGCGATTGATCCGACAAATCCGAGCCGTGTCTTTGCCGGTATTTTTGACAGCCAGGGATTCGGGCATTTGTGGCGAACGACAGATGGCGGCTCGTCATGGCAGGAGTTATTCCAGGCGTCGGGCGATAATTTCGCCGGCGTCATCGCAATTGCGCTGGACCCGCAGAATCCACGCCATATCCTTGTGGGAGACCGCCTGAACGGGTTGTTTGCGTCGATCGACGGCGGTGATCAGTGGGTCTCTATCGACAAGGGTGACGATGCACGCGATCCGTTCGGCAATTACTCCATCAAGGCTCTCTACTTCGACCCATCCGTCAGCAATCGCTATTATGCAATAGTCGGGAACCATCCGTCATCGGGCGACACGGAAACTTCGACTAACAATTCGAGCGACGGCCCGACCCAAGCGCATCTTGAAATATTCTCCGGCGCCTTGGCTACCAATCTTTCGGTCACGATCGCCAAACAAGCTTCGCCTCCTCAGACAGGGGACAAAGTAACGACAGGCTTTTTGGTGATCAACAAATCTGACGTCACGGCAACAAATGTTAAAGTCACTCTTGAAGTCAATGGCGACGTCACAATTGAATCGGCCACCCTTCAAGGCCAGACGTGTTCTGTCAATGGCGACAGTGCCGAATGTAGTCTCGGCAAGTTGACAGGCGGAGCAACTGCTCAAGGGGCGTTGTCTTATCGAGTTTCAACCGCAGGCCATGTCTCCATCACCGCCACGGTAACCTCGGACGTTCAAGACGACTCTACATCTGACAATAAGGCGACGGAAGGATTTGAAGTTGCGGATTCGTCCGATGCCGCCAGCCCGGGGAAGGGCAATAGCACTTCTGGTGGCGGTGGTGGCGCCTGGGGCCTACTGGCCGTGCTGGTCGTGTTAATAGCCTGGAAATACAGGCAGTCGGATGGCGGCGGTAAATCCACTCGCGTATAGCGCGTCGGTACCGCCAGTCCGTAGGGCGTTCGCGCGGATTGAACTTTTTCGTCACAAATCTCTCTGAACATGCAAACCATGAGCAGCGAAGTTCTCGTCAAGGTGGAAGCACTCGACCGTTTCTACGGCGTGCATGCCGCCGTGCGCGACTTGAGCTTCGAGCTGGCGAAGGGTGAGGTGCTCGGCTTTCTGGGGCCGAACGGAGCCGGCAAAACCACCACGATGCAGATGCTGACCGGCAATCTCGCGCCGAGCGCGGGCAGCGTCGAAATCAACGGCATCGATCTGCTGGAGAATCCTAAGGACGCCAAGCGCGCGATCGGCTACCTCCCCGAGCAGCCGCCGGTCTACAACGAACTCTCCGTCGATGAATACCTCGATTACTGCGCGCGGCTGAACCGCGTGCCGCGGGCGAAGATCCGCGCGGCGCGCGAGGAGGCGAAGGCGCGCTGCGGACTCACCAACGTCGGCCGCCGGCTGATCGGCAATCTATCAAAAGGCTATCGGCAGCGCGCCGGCATCGCGCAGGCGATCATTCACATGCCGCCGGTCGTGATTCTCGACGAGCCCACTGTCGGCCTCGATCCCATTCAGATTCGCGAGATTCGCGCGCTGATCGCGGAACTCGGCGAGTCGCACAGCGTCATTCTGTCCTCCCATATCCTGCCGGAAATCCAGGCCGTGTGCTCGCGCGTGCAGATCATTCACCGCGGCCGGCTGGTGCTGTCCGATACGATCGCCGGCCTCTCCGACCGCATGCAGAGCGACAGCCTGATCGTCGGGGCACGGTCGCTGCCGAGTCTCGACATGCTCGCGGCGATTCCGGACGTGACCCGGGTCGAGCCGATCGACGAGCATCGCGTCCGCGTCTTCCACGCCACCGACACCAATCCCGCCGAGTCCATCGCGCGCTGCGCGGTCGATGGCGACTGGGGCCTTACCGAACTTACGCCGGAGCGCAAGTCGCTCGAAGAGATTTTCGTCGACCTGACGCAATCCGAAGAAAGCACAAAGGAGGCGGCGTGATTCTGACCATCGCACGGCGCGAGCTGAAAGCGATGTTCGCCTCGCCGCTCGCCTGGGTGATCCTCGCCGTCGTGCAATTCATCTGCGCCTGGCTGTACCTGACCGGCGTCGACAACTTCCTGACCATCCAGCCGCGCCTGGCCGCCATTCCGAACGCACCCGGCGTCACCGATCTGATCGCCGCGCCGCTGCTCTCGAGCACCAGTATCGTACTGTTGATGGTGATGCCGCTGTTGACGATGCGCCTCATCAGCGAGGAGCGCCGCAGCGGTACGCTGACGCTCTTGATGTCCGCGCCGATCAGCGCGACCGAGATCGCGCTCGGCAAGTTCCTCGGCATGTTCGCGTTCATGCTGATCGTCGTCGCGATGATTTCGATGATGCCGTTCGCGCTGCTCGCCGGCACGCAAATCGACCTCGGCAAGGTGTTCAGCGGTTTGGTCGGCCTGTCGCTGATGGTCGGCGCCTTCTCGGCGATCGGCTTGTACCTGTCGTCGCTGACACGCCAGCCGGTAGTTGCAGCCGTCGGCACGTTCGGTGTGCTGCTGCTGTTGTGGATTTTCAATTTCGCCGCTGAGAAGTCGAGCGCATTTGCGTGGCTGTCGCTGATGCACCACTACAACAAGCTGCTGCGCGGCCTGATGAACTCGACCGACGTCGTCTACTACGTCATGGTCATTGCGGTGTTCGTGATCCTGACGATTCGGCGCCTCGACGCCGACCGCCTGCGAAGCTGACCGATGAAAATCACGCCCAAGCTCAAAATCGGCCTGCGCATGCAGAACCTCGTGTTCGTGGTGCTGCTGCTCGCGATCGTCGGCGCCCTCGCCTACCTTACGCGTACTTACGTCTGGCAGGCCGACTGGACCGCGGGCGGGCGCAACTCGCTCACCGACGCGAGCGTGAAATTGCTCAAGACGTTGGACGGGCCCGTGACGATTACCGCGTTCGCGCGCGACAATGGCCAGCTGCGCGATGCCATCCGCCGATTCATCGGCAAGTACCAGCGCGCCGATGCGAAGATTGCGCTCAAGTTCGTCAATCCGGACACCGAGCCCGCGCGCGTACGCGACCTCGGCATCACGTCGAACGGCGAGCTGTACGTGCAGTACCAGGGCCGCAGCGACAAGGTCAGCCAGCTGACCGAGCCGGCACTGACCAACGCGCTGCTCAAGATCGCACGCGCGAGCGCCAGCAAAGTTGTGTTCCTGACCGGCCACGGCGAGCGCAGTCCGAAGGGCCACGCGAACTTCGATTACGGGCAATTCGCCAAGGCGCTGAAGGCGAAAGGCTTCAAGGTTGCGACGCTCAACCTGACGACCACTCCGAAGATTCCCGCCGACACGGCGCTGCTCGTCATTGCGAGCCCGCAGGCCAATTATCTGCCGGGCGAAGTCAAGCTGATTCAGAACTACGTCGCCGGCGGTGGCAACCTGCTGTGGCTGCATGACCCGGGCCCGCTGCACGGCCTCGCGCCGTTGGCCAAAGCACTCGATGTGCACTTCATGAAAGGCACGATCGTCGACGCCACCTCACGCCTGTTCGGCGTGCAGGATGTGCGCTGGCTGGTGCTCGCAAAATATCCGCCGAGTGAGATCACGCGCCACCTTGATCTCGAAACACTGATTCCGGGCGCCACGGCCGTGCAACCCGACCCGGACGAAAAGTGGCGCGCGACGCCGTTTCTGAAGAGCCGCTCACTGCCGCGCTCGTGGCTGGAAAGCGGCAAGCTCGAAGGCGAAATCAAGTTCGACAAGGACGCCGGCGACCAGGGCGGGCCGCTGGATATCGGCATTACGCTCGCGCGGCCGCTGGCGGGGCTCAAGCAGATTGCTGAAAGCGACGGACCTGTAGGAGCGGCCGCCGGCCGCGATCATCAAAAATCGCGAGCAGCGCTCGCTCCTACAAAAGACGCCAACACACAAGGCAACACGGATCCGCCGGCCAAGGCCGACCCATCGCAAGGCGACCAGCGCGTCGTCGTGATCGGCGACGGCGACTTCCTCGCCAACGCCTATCTCGGCAACGGCGGCAACCTCGACCTCGGCCTCAACATCTTCAACTGGTTGAGCGGCAACGATAACTTTATCGACATCAACGTGCCGCCCGCACCGGACAAGCATCTTGTACTGTCACAGGTTGGCCAGAGCCTGCTCGGCGCAGGCTTCCTGATCGCCCTGCCCTTGCTGCTGCTGCTTTACGGCGGCCTCATCTGGTTCAGGCGGCGCCGCGCATGAGCGTACACCAGGCATGAAAGGCCGCTGGTGGCTGAATATCGGCCTGCTCGTCGTGCTGGTCGCACTCGGGTTGCTGATCTGGTTCAAGCCGGGTGCCGAAAGCAAAAAGCCAAAGACAACGATCACCACGCTCGTGCCGGCGAGCATTAAGACGATCCGCATCGCGCAGCCGAACCAGAAGACGGCAGTGTTCAAGCGGCAGGGCGGACATTGGCAGATGCTCAAGCCAATCGCTGCGCCGGCCGATGGCGCGCTGATCAAGAACTGGCTGGCGAGCGTCGACGAAGCCAGCACACGCAGCTATCCCATCAAAGGGCTCGACCTCAAACAGTTCGGCCTCAAGCCCCCGAAACTCACCCTGACGCTGAACGATCAGAAGCTGGAGTTCGGGTCGTCCGATCCGCTCGACCACCAGCGCTACATCCGTCGCGGGGACACCGTCTATCTCGCGAACGACATGCTGTTTTACCAGTTGCAGGGTGATCCGCTGTCGTTCGTCAGCAAGCGGTTGCTGCCGAAGGACGCAAAAATCGTCGCGCTGACGTTACCGAATCTGAAAGTGACGCATGCCGATAACGGCGACTGGCAGCTCACACCGACGAAGCCCAAAATCGACTCCGACCAAATCCAGAAACTCATCGATGCCTGGCAGCGCGCGCAAGCCTTCAACGTCAAATCGATCGACACGTCGAAATCGACCGGCGAAGTCGTGGTGCAACTGCAAGGCCGGAAAGAACCGATCCACTTCAATATCCTGAAAAACGATTCCGTGCTGGCCCTCGCGCGACCGAAGCTCGGCGTTGAATACCAGTTGCCGGCGAACCGGCGCGACGATCTGCTCAAGCTGACGCCGAAAAGCAATAAATCGGCAGACAAGAAGCCAAAATAGCTTAGCCCTGCGCGCGCGGCAGTTGAGCCGGCATCGGCAGAGGGAATTTCCTTTGCGGGTAGTCCTGGGTGCGCTTCCGGGCGAGGTCTAAGAGCTAGTGCTGCGTTCAGGGCTGCTGCGCGCTGCAAGGCGAGTAAGAAATCCCCCTCCAGCTCCCCCTTCGCCGCTGCGCGGCCAAGGGGGAGAGGAAGAAGGATGGACAGTTTCTATTTCGGCGCGGGCACCGGCTTGCCGTTGGCGTCGATGTAATGAACCTTGCCCAGGTCGAGCTTTTTGATCGCCGGCCCGACCTTGTCGAGATCGCCGACCACTACCCAGATCAGCTTGTGCGGCTCGATGACTTCCTTCGCCGCTTTATGCACATCCTTGAGATCGACCTTGCGCAGCCGTGACGGGTACATGTCCCAGTAGTCGTGCGGCAGGTCGAAGCTGACCAGCGTGCCGATCGAGCCGGCGACGGCTTCGTTGGTTTCCCAGCGGCCGGCGAGGCTGTGAATGCTCTTGTGCTTGACACGCTCCAACTCGGCTTCCGTCGCCGGTTTGCCGTTGACGAACTCCGTGGCGAGCTTTTCGATTTCGGCCATTGCCGGCGCGGTCTTGTCCGTCTGCACCGGCGCGTAAATGATGAACGGCTCCTGGCCGCGCGCGCCGAACATGAAACTGTACGCGCCGTAAGCCCAATGCTTGCTCTCGCGCAGATCCATATTGACGCGGGCGTTGAAGCTGCCGCCGAACACATTGTTCATCGCGCTGAGCGCGAGATGGTTGTCGGCGTTGTAAGGCGGCGCCACCGTACCGGCAAAGATGATCGACTGCTCCGAACCCGGCCGGTTGATCAGGTAGACCTCGCTTGAATCCGGCGGTTGCACGTGCGCGATGTGCTTCGCCGGCACGTCGCCGCGCTGCCAGTTCGCGAACAGTTTTTCGATCTTCGGCTTGATTTGCGCAAGCGTCGTGTCACCCACGACGATCAGTGTGGCATTGTTGGGCTTGAACCACGTGTCGTGGAACCGCTTGAGATCGGCCGGCGTCAGCTTCGACACGGTGCGGGTATAGCCCGAGCCGGTCAGCGGCATCGAGTACGGATGATGCGCGCCGTAAATCAGCCGCGGCATGATGCGCAGCGCCAGCGCTGTCGGCTGATGCTTCTCCTGGCGGATTTCGGCGAGCTGCTGCTTGCGCAGCTTCGCGACATTGTCGGCCGGATAAGTCGGATGCAGCACCACGTCCGCGAACAGCGCCAGCGACTGGTCGAGGTTCGGCTTGAGCGCCGACAGGTCCACGCTCGATTCATCCAGCGCGGATCCGGCGCTGAGCGTCGCACCCAGCCGTTGCAGCTGCTTGCTGATCTGGAGCGCGCCGCGGCTGGTGGTGCCGGCGGTCAGCGCATCAAGCGCCAGCTTGGCGGTACCCGGTACCGCGCCCGCGTACGCATCGGCCGCATAGCCCGCGTTGATCTGCAGTGAAAATTCGATCAGCGGCAGGTTGCCGTGATGCGCGACGATCAGCTTGAGGCCGTTCGGCAGCGTCGCGGTCTGCAAGGTCGGGAAGCTGACGTTCGGGAAACTGCCGACCTTCGGCAGGTGCGAACGATCGGCGCCCGGGCCGGTGGTCGAATGGTCGCCGTACGGCTCAACGTCGAGCACGAACGCGCCACCCTGCGGCAGCCATTCATCGGCCGCCTGCTTGAGGTCGGCGGCACTCGCCGTCATCTGGCGCTTGAGTACCTTTTTATAGGCGCCGGGATCGCCGTAAAAAACTTCGCCGCGGGCGAGAATGCCGGAAACGCCGCCGAAGCCGCCGATGCGCTCGATGCCGCGCGTGAAGTCGGCGTAGCGCGCCACCTTGACGCGCTGGAGTTCCTGCGCGGTCGGGCCGTTTTTCAGAAAGCGCGCCAGCTCGTCGCGAATGTCCGACTTGACCCTGGCGAGCGAGCCGCCGGGCACCGCGGTCGCCATGATGACGAACTGGCTCGCGATCTCGCGTTCGTACACGAATGCCTGCACGTTGCTCGCGACCTGGTCGGTGTAGACCAGCCGCTTGTACAATCGCGACGCCTTGCCATCGGACAGCACCGACGCGACGAGATTCAGGTAATCGACATCGGCGGTCGTCAGCGCCGGTACGTTCCAGACCATGTAAACGCGCGCGGCCGGCACGCGGTCGTGCATGACCTCGTGCCCTGCCCCATAACCTTTCGCAGTCCACGCCCGCATGTGGCTGAGCGGCGGCGACGCCGGAATGTTGCCGTAATACTTGATGACCTTCTGCTTGACGGTGGCCGGATCGACATCACCGGCGATCGACAGCACCGCGTTGTTCGGGCCGTAGTAGGTCTTGAACCAGTCGCGCACGTCGGCGAGCGTCGCCGCATCGAGATCTTTCTTGCTGCCGATCGTGGTGTGGTGATACGGATGGCCGACCGGATACGTCGCACGCGCGATGTGCGCCCAAACCTTGCCGTACGGCTGGTTCTCGTCCTGGCGCTTCTCGTTTTCGACCACGCCGCGCTGCTGCTCGAGCCGCTTCTGGTCGATCGACTGCAGCAGCCAGCCCATCCGGTCCGACTCCATCCACAGCGTCAGGTCCAGCGCATTCTTCGGCACATCCTCGAAGTAATTGGTGCGATCGGTGTTGGTCGTGCCGTTCTGTTCGGTCGCGCCGACCTGCGCGAACGGCGCCATGAACTCGCCGGGATGATGCTCGCTGCCGGTGAACATCAGGTGCTCGAACAGGTGCGCGAAGCCGTGCCGCCCGGTCGGCTCGTCGCCGGAGCCGACGTGATACCAAGTGTTGACGGCGACGATCGGCGCCTTGTCATCCTGGTTGACGATCACCGTCAGGCCGTTCTTGAGCTTGAACTCGGTGTAATTGATGTCGGGAATTTTTTGCGCGAGGCTCGCGCCGATGGAACCGCTTTGGCTCGACATCGACGCCTGTTGCGCATTCGGCGTCGCACAGGCGGATAGAACAATGGCAACAAAAACGAGAAGTCCCGCTTTGAGCGAGCGATGCGGCAACGACATGGCGTCCCTCCTGAGCCTTGGTCTGGTTTTCTCCGGAGTCTAACACGAACATTCGCTATCATTGGACGATGCCCGAACTCCCCGAAGTCGAAACCGCACGCCGCGGGATTGCGCCGCACCTTGAAGGTCGCACGATTCGCGAAGTCATCGTGCGCCAGCGCCAGTTGCGCTGGCCGGTGCCGCCCCACCTTGAAACGACCCTCGCCGGCGCCGCCGTCGGGAATGCCGATCGCCGCGGCAAGTACCTGCTGATTCGCGTCACGCCCGGCACGCTGATCGTGCATCTCGGCATGTCCGGCAGCTTGCGGGTGCTGCCAGCCGCAACCCCGCCGGGACCGCACGATCACGTAGACGTCGTGCTCGACAATGGTCGCTGCCTGCGCCTGCGCGACCCGCGCCGCTTCGGCGCGATGCTGTTCACGCGCGACGATCCGCTCGCTCACCCGCTGCTGAAATATCTCGGGCCGGAACCGCTGTCCGATGCCTTCGACGGCGCGTACTTATATAAGGTGTCGCGCGATCGGCGCGTTGCCATCAAGAATCTGCTGATGAACAGCCGCATCGTTGCGGGCGTCGGCAACATCTACGCCAACGAGGCGTTATTTGCCGCCTGCATTCATCCGCTGCGGGCCGCGGGCCGCATTGGGCGAGCGCGTTGTGATGAGCTGGCCAAGTCCGTCAAGGTAGTTCTCACCGCCGCAATCGCCGCAGGCGGCACCACGCTGCGCGACTTCACCCGCGACGACGGCAGCCCCGGCTATTTCCGCATCGAGCTGCAGGTGTACGACCACGCCGGCGAGCCGTGCCCGCGCTGCGGCACGCCAATCAAGCGAGTCGTATCGGGACAGCGGGCAACGTACTACTGCCCGCACTGCCAGCGTTAGCCGAAGCGCGCCTTGAGTGCAGCTTCGACGGCCGGATGGACGAATTGCGAGACGCCGCCCTTGAGGCCGGCGACTTCGCGCACCATGCTGGATGAGAGGAAGGTATAACGCTCGCTCGGCGTCAGGAACAGGGTCTCGACTTCCGGCGACAGGTGGCGATTCATCGCGGCGAGCTGGAATTCGAACTCGAAGTCCGACACCGCGCGCAGGCCGCGCAGGATCACCCCGATGCCGCGCTCGCGCGCGAACTGTACCGTCAAGCCGGTGAAGCCGCAGACTTCGGCACCGTCGACATCCGCAAGCGACTGACGCGCCAGATCGCAGCGAGTATCGAGATCGAACAACGGCGCCTTGCTCGGATTCGCGGCCACCGCAACGACCACCTTGTCAAACAACTTCAATGCCCGCCGGACGAGGTCGCAATGGCCGTTGGTAATCGGGTCGAAAGTGCCCGGATAGAGTGCGATCGCCACTATTATTGTTTCCGTGCCTGAAACAGCAACATATTATCAGATCGCGGCGAGGCCATAGCCCACCTGCCCGGCCTTCGACGACTTCAGCAACCGCCAGCCGGGCGGCAGCGGCGGCGGACCGGCCGTCATCGGAAACTCAAGATAGATGCGCGCGTCCGGCCGCAGACGTTCGCGCAACGGTTCGACGGCAAGATCCAGCAGGCCGGAGCCGAACGGCGGATCGAGGAAAGCCACGTCGAACGCCTCGTCCGTATTAGCCAGGTAGTCGAGCGCTTCCATGGGGGCGACTTCGGCGCCGGCCGCGTTCAGCCGGGCGAGATTGGCTTCGATCCCCTGCACGGCCTCCCGATCGCGTTCGACGAATACGACACGTCCCGCTCCACGCGACAGCGCTTCGAGCCCCAGTGCTCCACTGCCGGCGAAGAGATCGAGGCAGCGGGCGCCTTCGATGCGGCTGCCGAGCCAGTTGAACAGCGTCTCGCGGACGCGGTCCGGCGTCGGCCGCAAGCCCTTGCGCGGCGGAAAGGTGCAGCGCCGGCTGCGCCATGTGCCGGCGATGATGCGGAATTCGTTTTGATAACTGCGTTTGGGCATTTTGGGGTAGGTTGCGCTCAATTCAAAAAGCAGCGTAACCTAGCGCGAGTCGTATTGGGAGCTTACCAATGAACAATCGCTACGGTCTGGCACTGGTTCTGCTTGCATTCGTTCTGGGGGGATGCGTCAAGGAAGAGCAATCGCAGCCACCCGCGCCATCGCCACAATCGACGTTCAGCGCGTATTTCGCCCCGCAAGGCGGCGAGATGCCGTACCCGAACGACCTGTACTTCAGCGGCAGCAAAGACGGTACTATCAATATTCCGGTGCTGGAGCCGAAAAATGCCGCCAACGCGCCGGTTCTCGCCGTCAATGAAATCGACGGTTTTTCGACCCAGGCCCCCATCAGCGCCTATTTCACCGCACCGATCGACCCGGCCAGCGTCGTCGGCGGCAAGACCGTGTTCGTGTTCCAGGTGAAAGAGGACCCCAAGACGCACGCGGTCGTCGGCTTCGTCGGTGCGCTCGCGCCGGGTGTTGATTTCAAGGCAGGCGTGTCGCCCGCGAACTCCAGCGTCCTCACCATCACGCCGCTCCACCCGCTCGATTCGTCCAGCGCCTACATGGTCGTCCTGACCGACGGCATCAAGAGCGCTGACGGCAGCAATGCCACCGCCGACACGCAATACGCGCAGATCAAGCAGGCGCTCGCGAGCAAGCAGGATTTGAGCGATCCCACGCTCAACCAGATCAAGCTGCTCGAAGGCGCGATGCTGCAGGTTGCCGGCGCGGCAGGCCTCGACCCGAGCCACGTGATTCTGACCTGGAGCTTTGCGACCGAATCGGTGGGCACGACGTTGGCGTACATCGATGCGCACGCGAAGCCGATGGGTGGCGTGCTGAAGCCGATGGGCATCAGCACCAAGCAGATCAACTCGCAGTTCGCCGGCATCGCGAACGTCTATGTCGGCGACGTCAATATCCCGTATTACCTGCCGGTGCCGACGAAGGACGACCCGACCGCGCCGCTGACCGGCCACTGGACGGGCCAGAACGGCACGGCACTGACGCGCTACAACCCGGCGCCGGTAGCCACCACAACGCTGTCCATTCCGCTGCTCGCGACGATTCCGAACGCGCAGTCTCCCGGGGGCGGCACGGAGCCGGCCGGCGGCTGGCCGGTGGTCATCTTCCAGCACGGCATTACCGGCAATCGCACCAACATGCTGGCGATTGCCGATTCGTTCGCCAAGGCCGGCTTTGCCGTGGTTGCGATCGACCTGCCGTTGCACGGCATCACGGATACGAAGAGCCCGTTCTACCAGCCCGGGCACGAGCGCACATTCGACCTCGATGTGCAGAACAATGACAACGGTGCGGCCGGCGCCGACGGCAAGATCGACGCCAGCGGCTCGCACTTCATCAACCTGACGAGCCTGCTGACCAGCCGCGACAACCTGCGCGAGGCGGCGGCGGACCTGATCAGCCTGACGAAGACGCTGCCCACCATCGACATCAACGGCGACGGCCAGCCCGATTTCAATGGCAGCCGCATCTACTTTGTCGGCCATTCGCTCGGCGCGATGGCGGGTGTCGACTACCTCGCAATCGACGGCACCGCGGTTTCCGCGACGCTGGCCAGTCCCGGCGGCGACATCTCGCAGTTCATCATCCAGTCGCCGACGTTCTCGCAGCAGATCAACGAGGGTCTCGCCGCGCAAGGCATCCAGCCCGGTACCCAGCTTTACCGCAACTTCTTCCGCAACGCCCAGACGGTGATCGATGCGGGGGATCCGGCCAATTACGCCGCCGCCGCCGCGGCCAAGCACCCGATCCACATGACCGAGATCGTCGGCAGCCCGGGCTCCCAGCCCGACCAGGTGATCCCGAACTTCGCGACCGAGCTGCTGGCCAACGAGATGGGACTGGTTGCGGTACACCAGACAACGGTGAATCCGAACGGCGTGCGCGGCATCGTCCGCTTCCTCGTCGGCAATCACAGTTCGCTGCTCGATCCGACCGCGAGCATGCCGGCCACGGTCGAGATGCAGACGGAAACCGTCACGTTCGCAGCCAGCAACGGCATGCAGATCGTTATCACCGACCCGACAGTCATCAAACAATAAGTAGCTGGTGCTGAGTCGCTAGTGCTGAGTAAGAAGAGGCGGGCACCTCTCACTCAGTTCTAGCGACTAGCGACTAGCGACTAGCGGCTTGGTCGAGTAGGATAGCCACTGGCTTCTGTCCCGCCCGCCATGCCCGACAAACCACGCAATCCCGGCTTTTTCAAACGCCTGCGCACGTCGCTGAACCGCGGCCGGAGCTGGCTCGCCTTCGACTTCGCGCGGCTCGCCCCGAATCGCGGCCGCATCGAAGAGGCGGTACTTGAAGAACTGGAAACGGAACTGCTGCTGGCCGACGTGGGCGTCGATGCGAGCCAGGAAATCGTCGAAACTCTCAAGCAGGATGCGAAGCGCGGCAAGCTGACCGACACCGACAACGTCCGCGTAAGCCTCGTCAACAGCCTGGCCGGAATACTCGAACCGGTCGAGGCGCCGCTCGAAATCGACGCGGCCCACAAGCCTTTCGTGATTCTCGTTACCGGCATCAACGGCACCGGCAAAACCACCACCACCGGCAAGCTCGCCGCGCGCTTCAAGCGCGACGGCCACAAGGTCATGCTCGCCGCGGCGGACACATTCCGTGCCGCGGCGATCGACCAGCTCAAGGCGTGGGGCGAGCGCCTCGACGTGCCGGTGATTGCGCAAACGCCGGATTCCGATCCGGCGGCGGTCGCGTTCGATGCGCTCGAAGCCGCACGTGCTCGCCGGTGCGACGTGCTGCTGGTCGATACCGCCGGCCGGTTGCACACGCAGTCCGGGCTGATGGACGAGCTGAAGAAGATCCGCCGGGTGCTCGGCAAGGCCGACGCCAACGCGCCGCACGAGACCCTGCTGGTGCTCGATGCCGGCACCGGCCAGAACGCGCTGGCGCAAGCCGAGCAGTTTCATGACGCGGTCGATGTATCGGGGCTGGTCATCACCAAGCTCGACGGCACGGCCAAGGGCGGCGTGCTGATCGCGATCGCGAAGCGCTTCGGCATCCCGATCCGCTACATCGGCGTCGGCGAGAGCGCCGACGACCTCGACGTGTTCAACGCGCACGACTTCGCCACAGCGATGCTTGCGATCGGCGAGGCCGAGTGATTCACTTCGACCACGTCAGCAAGCGCTACGCCAACGGCCACGACGCGCTGAGCGACCTGAGCCTCAACGTCGGCCAGGGCGAAATGGCCTTCCTGACCGGCCACTCCGGCGCCGGCAAGAGCACGCTGCTCAAGCTGATCGCACTGATCGAGCGGCCCAGCCGCGGCCACGTCGTCGTCAACGGTCAGAACCTGTCGGCCGTCAAGCGCCGCCACATTCCGCATTACCGGCGCCAGATCGGCATCATCTTTCAGGATCACAAGCTGCTGGCCGACCGCACCGTGTTCGACAACGTCGCCCTGCCGCTGATCATCCAGGGACTGGGCGTGGCCGACATCGGCCGCACGGTGCGTGCCGCGCTCGACCAGGTCGGCCTGCTCGACAAGGAAAAGGATTACCCGGTCACGCTGTCGAGCGGCGAGCAGCAGCGTGTCGGTATCGCCCGCGCGATCATCAACAAGCCGGCGGTGCTGATCGCCGACGAGCCGACCGGCAACCTCGACCCGGACTTGTCGCGCGACATCATGAATCTGTTCCTGCGCTTCAACCAGGTAGGGGTCACGGTGCTGATCGCGAGCCACGACCACGCCCTCATCGCCGGCTTCGGCAAGCGCGTGCTGAGCCTGGAGCATGGCAGACTGTGCGACGACGCGCAGCTTTCGGAGAGTTATGGGCTACCGGCCTGAATTCCTGGACGAGGAGCCGCGCCGCAAACGCGAACGCGGCGCGCGCCTCAAACGCAAGCCGGGGCGCGTACAGGTGCGCGGCTACGGCACGCGCCACGCGCAGACGCTGATCGCGACGCTCGGCCGCCTGTGGCGCCACCCGGTCGCGAGCCTGCTGAGCATCGCCGTCATCGGCATCGCGCTCGCGCTGCCCGCGGGCATGAGTGTGCTGGTCGGCAACATCCGCGCGCTGAGCGGCGCGTGGGAGGGCGCAGCACGCATCTCCGTATTT
This sequence comes from Gammaproteobacteria bacterium, assembly GCA_035688265.1. Classification (GTDB taxonomy): domain Bacteria; phylum Pseudomonadota; class Gammaproteobacteria; order Natronospirales; family DASSBR01; genus DASSBR01. The sequence goes on along the minus strand of DASSNE010000048.1, from coordinate 21,947 downwards.
CTGAAGCAGGACGCGAGCCTGGACGCCGCCCACAAACTCGCGGCGGAAGTCAGCCGCGCGTCCGGCATCAAGACGGTGAAACTGATTACGCCCGACGAGGCGCTGGCCGAATTCCGGCAGCGTTCCGGCTTCGGCGCCGCGATCGACGCGCTCGACCACAACCCGCTGCCCGCAGTGCTGGTCGTAACGCCGCTCGACAGCAACGGTGCCGCTCTGAAACCGCTCGCGCAAAAGCTGCGGCGGAACCCGGCCGTGGACAAGGTGCAACTCGACGCGGAATGGCTGCACCGGCTCGCCGGCATCATCGACATCGTGCACCGCGCAGTGCTGATCATCGGCGTGCTGTTCGCCTGCGGTGTCATCATCATTATCGGCAACACGATCCGCCTCGACATAGAGAACCGCCGCCAGGAAATCGAGATCAGCAAGCTGATCGGCGCGACCGACCGTTTCATCCGCCGGCCGTTCCTGTACGCCGGCCTCTGGTACGGCATCGGCGGCGGCATTGCGGCCTGGATTCTGGTCAGCGTCGCCCTCTGGCTGCTCGCCGACCCGGTTCGCTATCTCGCCGGACTCTACGGCAGCAGCTTCTCCCTGCAAGGCCTCAACGCCGGAGGAGTGTTCCTGCTGCTGCTCGCCGGCGCGGCCCTCGGCTGGTTGGGCTCGTGGTTTGCCGTGGCCCGGCACCTCTCCGAAATCGAGCCCGCCTGACCCCGCCCCGCAAGGGGAACCAAGCGCCCCGTTAGCACTCTAACGCTTTGAGTGCTAAACTGTGCTGTCCACCTTCAGGAGGATATTCGACATGGCGCATGCCGTGACACTCAAACGCAAGGAATTGGCTCTTGCCGGCCCGATCGGCAACCTCGATGGCTATCTGCAGGCCATCAGCGCGATCCCGGTGCTGAGCGCTGCCGAAGAGCAGCAGCTCGCGCGCCAGTATCGCGATGAACAGGACCTGGATGCCGCCCGCAACCTGGTGTTGTCGCACCTGCGCTTCGTCGCGCACATCGCCCGCGGCTACCGCGGCTACGGCCTGCCGCTCGGCGACCTGATCCAGGAAGGCAACATCGGCCTGATGAAGGCTGTCAAACGCTTCGATCCGGACGTCGGCGTGCGGCTGATTTCGTTCGCGGTCCACTGGATTCGCGCCGAAATCCACGAATACATCCTGCGCAACTGGCGCATCGTCAAGGTCGCGACGACCAAGGCGCAGCGCAAGCTCTTTTTCAACCTGCGCAAGAACAAGAAACGCCTCGGCTGGTTCAACGCCGAGGAAGTCGACACCGTCGCCGACGAGCTGGGCGTCTCGCCCGAGCAGGTCGTCGAGATGGAATCGCGGCTTGCCGGCCAGGATGTCGCCTTCGATCACGGCCCGAGTTCCGACGACGAAGACGCGTCGATGACGCCGGCCGATTACCTGCGCGATTCAAGTCCCGATCCGGCCGAGGAAATCGAGCAGAACGACTGGGACGCGCGCAATGAAAACCGGCTCAAGCATGCGCTGACGAGCCTCGACGACCGCAGCCGCCAGATCGTCAGCGAACGCTGGCTGAGCGAAAAGAAGTCGACGTTGCAGGAACTGGCGGATCGCTACGGTGTGTCTGCGGAGCGGATCCGGCAGTTGGAAGGTAACGCGATCAAGAAACTGCAGAGTGCTATGACGGTTTAGTTCGCTCTCCGTTTCCGTCATTCCAGCGAAGGCTGGAATCCAGTCAGATCATTCATGCGAAGCATACAAAAGGTTTAGAGTGCTTAGCACCACTTAATTGGACTGGATACCAGCCTTCGCTGGTATGACGAAGAATTTAAGGCCCGGCCCAGCGCCGGGTTTTGCTTTTATAATGCCTGCCTGATGACGCTTCTCACCCTCGACAACCTCTCCTTCGCCATCGGCGACCAGCGCCTGCTGCGCGACGTCAGTCTCACGATCAAGCCCGACGAGCGCGTCTGCCTCATCGGCCGCAACGGCGCCGGCAAATCCACGCTGCTGCGGCTGATCACCGGCGTTCAGCAACCGGATGCGGGCGAGATTCGCTATAAACAGGGCCTGCGTATCAGCCAGCTCGACCAGGCGCTGCCGATCGCCCGCGGCGAGACTGTGCGCGAGCACGTAGCGGCGGGACTCGCGCACCTGCAAACGCTGATTGCGCAGTACCAGGCACAGGCAAAGCAACAACTGGATGCCGGCGGGCTCAAGGAACTCGAAGCGCTGCAGCTCCGCATCGAGGCCGAGGGCGGCTGGCATATCGAGCAGCGCGTCGAAACCGTGCTGACGGAAATGAACCTGCCGGCCGACCAGCCGCTGGATCAGCTCTCCGGCGGCTGGCGGCGCCGCGTCGCGCTCGGCCGCGCACTGGTCTCGAATCCCGAGCTGCTGCTGCTCGACGAGCCGACCAATCACCTCGACCTCAGCACGATCGAGTGGCTGGAAAACCGCGTGCGCGGCTACCAGGGCAGCGTCCTGTTCATCACCCACGACCGCGCGTTCCTGCAGCGCCTCGCGACGCGCATCGTCGAACTCGACCGCGCGCGCCTGACGAGCTGGCCCGGCGACTACCAGAACTTTCTGCGCCGCAAGGCTGAAGCGCTCGAAGCCGAGGCGCGCGCCGACGCACTGTTCGACAAGAAGCTGGCCGAGGAAGAAGCGTGGATCCGTCAGGGCATCAAGGCGCGGCGCACGCGCAACGAAGGGCGCGTCCGTTCGCTCAAAGCCATGCGCGAGGAATACGCGCAACGCGAAAAGCCCGAGCAGAAAGCCCGCATCAGCATCGAAGAGGCGGACCGTTCCGGGCGCAAGGTCATCGAGCTGCGCAACATCGTGCATGGCTACGGTGACGAGAAGTTGATCGACGGCCTATCGCTCAAGATCACGCGCGGCGACCGCATCGGCCTGGTCGGCAACAACGGCGTCGGCAAGAGCACGCTATTGCGCATCATGCTCGGGGAGATCGTGCCGAACAGCGGCACCGTCAAGCTCGGCACGAACCTCGAGATTGCCTATTTCGATCAACTGCGGCGTGAGCTCGATCCGGAAAAATCGGTGGCGGAAATCGTCGGCGACGGCCGCGACTACATCCGCATCAACGGCAAGGACCGCCATGTCGTCGGCTACCTGAAAGGCTTTCTGTTCACCGCCAAGCGCGCCATGACGAAGATCGGCGCCCTGTCCGGCGGCGAGCGCAACCGCGTAATTCTCGCACGCCTGTTCACCCGACCGAGCAACCTGCTGGTGCTCGACGAACCGACCAACGACCTCGACATCGAAACGCTCGAAGTGCTCGAGGACCGACTGGTCGATTACGCCGGTACGCTGATCGTCGTCAGCCACGACCGAGCGTTTCTCGACAACGTCGTCACCAGCGTGCTGGTGTTCGAGGAAGGCGGCACGATTCAGCGCTACGTGGGCGGCTACAGCGACTGGCTCAGGCGCGGCCGGGCGCTGACCGAAAAGGACAACCCGAACGCGACGAACAGCGCATCGAACAACAAAAACCGCAAACCGCCCACGCAAAGCAAAAAGCTGAGTTACAAGCTGAAGCTCGAACTCGAACGCCTGCCGGACGAAATCCAGGCGCTCGAAGACAAGGCGGCGGAACTGGAGTCGCGCATCGCCGATCCGGCATTTTACGAGCAGCCGTTCGAGCAGGTACAACCGGTGCTGGACGAACTGAGCGACACGCGGGAAACGCTGGAACGGGCGGTAGAGCGTTGGGCCGAACTTGAAGGCATGCAGGAGGCGCTGCAATGAGCGAGGTCATTCTTCGCGCGCCACGCCCCGGCGACTATGGCTGGATCGTGTACCGCCACGGGCGAAACCTGGGCGCTTGACCTGACGTAGAAGTCGGTCCACAAGCGTCCCGCGGCTTCAGCCGGTGAGCATGGCAGCGGTCAGCGGCTCGGGCCGATGAATCGCAAAACCCTGTGCGTAATCGACGCCCAGGGCACGCAGGCAGTCCAGCGTCTCCGGCGCCTCGACGCATTCGGCGATGGTGCCGATATCGAGCGTCTGCGCCATCCGGCAAATCGCCTCCGTCATCGCGCGATCGGCCTCGTTGGCGACGATGTCCCTGATGAACAATCCGTCAATCTTGAGATAATCGATGGGCAGCTCACGCAAGTAGCGGAACGAAGACATGCCGCTGCCGAAATCGTCGAGCGCGATCTTGGCACCCATCGCCCGCATGTCGCGAATGAAACGGGTGGCGGCATCGATGTTCTGGATCGCCGCGGTTTCGGTAATTTCGAAGCAGATATTCTCCGGCGCGACCGGATACTTCTTGAACTGCCGCTTGATGAAATCGCGAAAGTCATCGTCGCCGACGGTTTCGCCCGACAGGTTGACGCACATGCGACCGTTAAAGCCCTGGCCGTGCGAGCCGAGCATGCTGAACAAGTGGCTGAGCACATGGCGATCCACCCGCGCCATCAACCGGAAGCGCTCCGCGACCGGAATGAATTGGCCGGGGGCGACGACGTTGCCGTTGTGATCGAGCATCCTGACCAGGATCTCGTAATCGGCCGATAGCGCTTCACCGGACACCGGCACGATTTGCTGCGCGTGCAACACGAAACGGCTGCTTCCCAGCGCCTCGTGGATTTCCGAGAGCCAATACACTTCGTGACGCCTGCGCACCGTTTCCTGGTCGTCGATTTCGGCAATATGAATCTTGTTCGGGCCTCTTTCTTTCGCGACCTGGCAGGCCATCTCCGCCGATGAAAGCGCGGTGCTTGCGTCGATCGGACCCCCGTTGAGCAGAATGCCGCCGATATTTGCACCAATGCGGTACACCCGGTCGTTCCAGCGGAACACGATTGCCGCAATGTCGTCGGCAATCTCGCGCGCGACCGCCCGCACTTCATCCGGCTTCGCATCCGCCAGCAGAATGCCGAACTCGTCTCCGTAAAGATGCGCTATCTGCTCTGAGTCGATGCGCGCGCCTATGCAATCGGCCACCTGCTTCAGCAACCGCCTGGCGGCCGTCTGGCCACAATTGCGGCTGACGAGCATGAACTGGTCCAGCGCCACGTGCAGAACGATGTGGCGACGCCCGGCGGCGCAGGGTCGGGCCAGCAGCGTCTTGAGTTGCCGCTCGAACGACTTGCGATTGATCAGTCCGCTGGCGGGATTGCGGGTGGAGTGATAATGGACTTTCTCCAGCAGCTTTTTCTTTTGCGTCAAGTCGTTGTACAGCAGGTACGTGCCGATCCGCTTCGATTCGTATTTAATCGGGTAGCCGGCCACGGTCACGTCGAGCACGGTACCGTCCTTGCGCCTGCGGCGTGTCTCACGGTAGAGGTAGCCGACATTGTGAATCGAGTCGCGCGACTGCTTTACTTCGTGCCGGTGCGTGTCGGGCACAATCAGTTGCATGACGTATGCGCCAATCACCTCGGGCAGATCGTAGCCGAACAGTTTCAGAAAACGCTGGTTGGCATCGACGATCATGTCGTGCTGATCGAGCAGCAGGATGGCCTCCGACGAGCTGTCGAACAACTGGCGGAAGTAGGCGCGCTGGATTTCAAACCGCTCCTGCGTCAGCTTTCGCACCGTCACATCGGCGGCGACGATCAGTCCTGCGTCGCGCCCTTCGTAGCGGAAGCGCTGATTGAAGATATCGACCCAGATCGTGCGGCCATCTTTCAGGATATGCCGCCAGTAAGACGATACACTCGTCTCCTCCTCCGGCCCGCCGCCGCGCTGCGCCCGAATATGCTCCCGCAGTCGCGGCAGGTCTTCCGGCGGGCGCAAATTCTCGATCGTCATCGCGAGAAACTCGTCCTGCGAGTAGCCGTAACGGGCGACCGCCGCCTGGTTGACGCGCAGAAAGCGCAACGTTGCCAGATCGTACAACCACATCGGTTGTGGCGCGTGCTCGAACAGGCTTTCAAAATCGCCATGTTCGCCGCTCGAGACGTAAGCATCAACAGCCCGTTCAACCGCTTGCCGCGGTTGATCGGTTTCCGAACGCGCAAGGTTGTTCTTATTCGTGTTCATTGGATGAGGTTATCCAACTTCACTTTGCATGGAGGTAGTAAATTCCGAACCGCCTGCCGCCGTCAAGGAATGGCTTCTCCAGACAGGCGATCTGCGCGTGAACGGCGTTGTTTGTCCGCCGAACGGTCGTTATCCCGGGAGGAATGAAGTACTTTACGTGTCCAACTCGGGGTAGTGCCGGAAGAGGCCACTTTCGTTAAATGGGATCCGGCGTTCTGAAGCGACGTAAGCCGTAATGCGGTCGCGACCTGCGACCCGCTGGTGCAGTGCTATCACGTTGGGATATTCATCCGCGACACGTTGCATCGTGCGTGGAAACGCGTAAGTAAGGCCCTCGATCATCTGAAACAATGACAGGTCCGCACACGTCAGTGTGTCGCCGATCAGATAGTCGCTACCCGAGGGATTACGTTCCAGCACAACTTCGAAGTAGCGCATGAACTTCGGAATGCGCTGCTCGCGGAAAACCTGCGAACGCCGCCGCGACTCTTCCTTCTGATCTTCGTAATACAGCGCGCCGCCGAGCGGATGATGCGTATCGTGCGCCTCCACCACCCAGTCCGCGATCGTGAGCTGCAGCTGATGCGCCCACAAGCGCCCTGCCTCGTCGGCCGGCGCGAGATTCAGTCGCGGCCCGAGGTACAACAGGATGTTCGCCGTCTGCGCGATCAGCAGGTCTGCGTCCTTCAGCACCGGCGGCGCAATACCCGGCCGCACCGCGTCGCCGTCGAACAGCACCGCCTGCAGCGCGCCGGCCCCTTTTTCTCGCGCGACATCAACGTAATCCGCACCAGCTGCTTCCAGCGCCAGCCTCACGAACTCGCCGCGGCCCTGGATGCCGGGCCAGTAGTACAGCTCGTAGCTCATGCCGATGCCGCCTGCCGTTCCATCTCCAACTCGGCTTTCAGGCTCTCGACGTCGCGATAGATTGTCGCAACGGCCAGCGTCTGGTCACCACCGATGAACCGGGCAGTGAAATCGTAAGCCTGCGGATCGCCATCGGTTTCGATTCGGTCCCAGCGCTGCGCATGCCCCACGTAATTGATACCGGCATCGTAATGCCGGCTCCAGAAGAACGGCGCCGCCGTGTAGGCTTCCTTCGCGCCGAGCATATTGCGCGCGGCGACCTGCCCTTGCCGCTGCGCCACGACCCAGTGCTCGACGCGCATCCGCTCGCCCATGCGCCGATCCGGCCAGCGCGCGATGTCGCCGGCGGCGTAGATATTCGGGGCGCTGGTCTCAAGGTACTCGTTCACCAGCACGCCATTGTCGACTTCAAGCCCCGCCGCTTCGGCCAGTGCCGTGCGCGGACGCACGCCGACGCCCACGACCACCAGGTCGGCCGCCAGCCGTTCGCCGTTCTGCAGCGTCACGTGGTCGGCGTCAACCGCGCTCGCCGTCTGGCCGAGGTGGAAGTGCACGCCCTTCGACTCGTGCAGTGTGCGAACGAAGTCGCCCAGCGCCTCGCCCATCACCCGCTCCAGCGGCCGCGCCTCGGGCGCGACGACATGCACTTCGACATCGCGGTTGCGCAGCGACGCGGCGACTTCGAGGCCGATGAAACTGGCGCCGATCACGACGGCGCGCCTGGCGCCGCCCTCCACCGCAGCGATGATGGCCTCGCTGTCAGCCAGCGTGCGCAGGTAACGAACGTGCGGCAGATCGCCGCCGGGAAGCTTCAGCCGCACCGGCTCGGCGCCCGTCGCGAGCAGCAGCGCACCGTAATGCAGATCGGTGCCGTCGGCCAGGATCACCCGCGCCGCCCCCGGGTCGATTGCCGCGACGCGCGTGTTCAGCCGTAAGGCGATGTTGTGGTCCTGGTAATACCGGGGTTCGCGCAGCGGTATCCACGACGCCTGCGCGGTGCCGGCAAGGTAATCCTTGGAGAGATTGGGTCTGTCGCAGGGCGGTGCCGAATCGTCGCTCAGGATCATCACCGGCCCCTCGTATCCCTCCCGACGCAACATCTCGGCCGCCGCTTCGCCGGCCGCACCGCCGCCGACGATCAGGGCGCGCTCCGGCGACTGCCTGGGCTGCCGCCGCGACTCAGGCGGCTTCGCCTTCTCGCGAACGAAAATCCTGTCGCCCTCGACATCCACACGCCAGCAACTGACGGGATTCAGCGCCGGTGCCGCCAGTGCCTCGCCGGTGCGCAGGCTGAAACAGGCATGATGCCACGGGCAGCGCACGGTGCCGTCGGCGACCAGCCCCTTGTGGAGCGGCCCGCCGTAGTGCGTGCACTTCGCGCTCAGCGCGAACAGCTCGTCGCCATGGCGTGCGACGAGCACGTTCTCGTCGTCGACGTGCCCGTCGATCATGCCGCCGTCCGGCACGTCGGCGCGCGGGATGCCCGCCGTCAAGTCACGCCCGGTCGTCTTCTGATTGCCGCTCATTGCCATCCCTCGCTGTCAGCCCTACCGGCTCATAGTACCGCGACGATGGCATACTGTCTTCAATGTACAAGGAGGTATGCCATGGAGGATGAGCGTGTGCGCTCGCGGGGCCGCCTGGCTCGGGTCGTTGCAAAGGAAATCGTTACCGCCTTCTTCGCCGACCGGCCGTTCCAGCTTGCCGCCGCGCTGGGTTATTACACGCTGCTGTCGATGGCGCCACTGCTGCTGTTGCTGATCGGCGTCGTCGGCCTTGCCTACAGCGAGGAGGCCGCGCGCGGCCAGCTCGTTCACTATATCGGCCGTGTAATGGGCCAGCAGCAGGCCGAAGCGGTGCAGGCGATGATTGCCCACGCCGGCAACCACGGCACCGACGTGGTCTCGACGGCGATCGGCGTTGGCATCCTCATCTTCGGCGCGACGACCGTGTTCGGCCAGCTGCAAACCGCTCTCAATCAAATCTGGAATGTCGAGGTCATACCGCGCCACGGCGTAATCTGGAACCTGATCCGCAGTCGCCTGTTTTCGCTGGGGATCGTGGTGTCGATGGCGTTCATCCTGCTGGTGTCGATGGTGCTGAGCGCACTGCTCGCGAGCTTCCACCACTACATCGAAAGCCTGTTCCCCGGCGCGGTCACGCTCCTGCGCATCGGCTATGCGCTGTCTTCCTTCGGGCTCGTCACCGTCGTCATCGCACTACTGTTCAAGTACATTCCGGACGTCATCATCCAGTGGCGCGATGTCTGGATCGGCGCGGTCATCACCAGCGTGTTATTCACGATCGGCAAATACCTGATCGGCGTCTACCTCGCCCACTCCCGGTTCAGTTCCAGCTACGGCGCCGCCGGCTCAGTGATCCTGGTGGTCGCGTGGGTTTATTACACGTCGCTGATCGTGTTCCTGGGCGCCGAGATAACGCAGGTCTACGCGCGGCACTTCGGGAGCAATATCCGGCCCAGTCCGCACGCGCGCTGGCTGCGCTGAGCAGGCTGTCGGCCCCGCAGGACGGAAGCCCCCGCAGGCCAGCTCCGATCGGTGGAGAATCCAGGTGCACGGGCCCTGTTTCAAACGTCAGTTCAGGCTTGCATTGCGCTTATGCCCGCGGCAGACTTGAAAGGTTACGTCTGAATCACATTCCTCTTGAATCCATAGCAGCGGCCCCTATTAAGATTGCCCGTGGCCGAAAGCCTACTCTTGGGAGAACGATGGATCGGTACAATCTGCCTTTGGCTGAGACCGAAGCGCAAGAGTTGCCAAAAACGGCGACCGGGATCAGCGGCTTCGATGAGATCACGCTTGGAGGGTTGCCGCAGGGGCGGCCGACCCTGCTCTGTGGCGCCGCCGGCTGCGGCAAGACTATCTTCGGTGTGACTTTCCTGGCGGAAGGCGCCATCCGCTACGACGAACCCGGCGTGCTCATGAGCTTTGAGGAGACCGCGTCCGACCTCGCGGCGAATGTCGCGTCACTCGGGTACGACCTCCCGGACCTTATCGAGCAAAAAAAGCTCGTGATCGACCACGTTCAGGTCGAACGCAGCGAAATCGAGGAAGCCGGCGAATACGACCTGGAAGGCCTGTTCGTCCGCCTCGGCTACGCCATTGATTCCATCGGCGCAAAGCGGGTCGTCCTCGACACGCTCGAATCGCTGTTTTCAGGCCTGTCGAACGACGCGATCCTGCGTGCGGAGCTGCGCCGCCTGTTCGCCTGGCTCAAGAACAAGGGCGTCACCGCGATGATCACCGCCGAGCGGGGCAACGGGGAACTGACGCGCCACGGCTTGGAAGAATACGTTTCGGACTGCGTGATCCTCCTCGACAACCGGGTGTACGACCAGATCGTGACGCGGCGCCTGCGGGTGGTGAAATACCGCGGCTCCGCCCACGGCACCAACGAATACCCGTTCCTGATCGACAACGGCGGCATTACTGTGCTGCCGGTGACGTCCGCCGGGCTCGCCCATAAAGTCGTGGACACGCCGGTACCGACGGGCATAGCCGGGCTTGATGCCATGCTGAGTGCCGGCGGCTATTACCGCGGGTCGAGCATCCTGGTCTCCGGTGCCGCCGGCACGGGCAAGACGATCTTCGGCTCCCACTTCGCCGACAGCGTCTGTAAGCGCGGCGAACGCTGCCTCTACTTCGCCTTCGAGGAGTCGCCTTACCAGATCGTACGCAACATGCGCTCGGTGGGGCTGGACCTGCAGAAGCATGTGGATGCCGGCCTGCTTGCCTTTGAGGCGGCGCGGCCGTCGCTTTATGGCTTCGAGATGCACCTCACTCGCATGTATCGGGACGTGGAACGACTGGAGCCGGCGGCTGTTGTTGTCGATCCGATTTCCGCCTTTCGCGGACCGGCGGGTGAAATCCATTCGGTGCTGCTGCGGATTGTCGACATGCTGAAGTCGCGCAACATCACCGCGGTCTTCACCAGCTTGACGCCGGCACAGCAGCAGTTTATGACCGATGCCGAACGCGGGGTGTCGTCGCTGATGGACGTGTGGATCTCGTTGTTCGACGTCGAGACGAACGGCCAACGCGATCGCGCCCTCTACGTGCTCAAGTCGCGCGGCATGAGCAATTCCAACCGCATTCGCGAATACCTGCTGACGAACGACGGCGTATCTCTGCGGGAACCGCGGTTCCGGGTATCCACTCCTTTACCTGGTGAAACGCAATGAATCAAGTATCGCCTCAATCCGCTCAGGAAGCCTACCATCTGCGCCTGTACGTCGCCGGCCAGACTGAAAAGTCGGTCGCCGCGCTGGCCAACCTGCGGAAGCTGTGCGAGGCCCACCTGGAAGGCCGCTATACGATCGAAGTCGTTGATCTGACGCAGAACCCGCAGCTTGCCGCGGGCGACCAGATCCTGGCGTTGCCGACACTGGTGCGCCGCCTGCCGCCGCCGCTGAAGAAAATCATCGGCGACCTATCCAATACAGAGCGCGTGCTGGTGGGACTCGATATCCGCCCTCGGAGAGACCCGGCATGATCGATCAACCGTTGCCACAGCCGCGCTCCGGCGCCCCTCCGACCAGGCCGCGCCATGATGCTCCTTATTCACTGAAGCTCTATGTCAGCGGCGCGACCAAACGATCGACACGCGCAATTGAAAACCTGCGCGACGTGTGTGAACACCACCTCGCGGGCCTTTACGATCTGGAGGTGATCGACATCTACCAGAATCCCGAGGCGGCCCGCAAAGCACAAATTGTCGCCGTCCCTACGCTCGTCAGAACGTCGCCCGCCCCATTGCGGCGCGTCGTCGGCGATCTATCCGACCGAAGCAAGCTGCTGAGTTCACTGAATCTACGTCTGCAGCCTGCGCCAAACGTATAACTGAACCATGAATTCTACCGCCAGCGACAGTTTTTCCATCGATGAACTTGAGGCGCGCCTGCGTGAGGCCGAAGAGACGCTTGAGGCGATTCGCAACGGCGAAGTCGACGCTCTTATCGTCGGGCCGGAAGGCCGGCAACAGGTCTACACGCTGGAGAGCGCGGACCGACCCTACCGGGTACTCATAGAGCAGATCCAGGAAGGCGCGGTGACGCTGTCCGCGGACGGCACGATTCTGTATTGCAACCGGCGCTTCGCCGAAATGCTCGCCACCCCGCAAGAGCAGCTTATCGGCAATTTGATCGGCCGGTTCATACCGGCGCAGCAAGAGAATCGGTTCGAACAACTCCTGGTCGACAGTGGCGCCGGTGGAGGCAGGGCTGAATTTGAATTGACAACCGGTGACGGCTCTACGTTGCCTGCCTATCTTTCCTTCGTCGAACTCGCCCACGAACCTCACCGGATTATCTGCGGCATTGCCATGGATTTGACGCAGCAGAAACAATCGGAACGGCGTCGGCACGCCGCGGAGGAAAGCCTTCAAATCGCACTCGACGCGGCGGACATGGGACACTGGGACGTCGATCTGGTTACCGGCAATACGCGCCGCTCGGCGCGCTGCGACGCCATCTTCGGCTATGAACCGCATCTGCCCTGGGACCGCGACACTTTTCTGAACCACGTGCATCCGAAAGATCGGGAGGCCGTCGCAGAACGTCTTGAAACCGCCGGAGAGGGGCGCCGCCTGGAAATCGAATGCCGCATCAAGCGCAGCGTCGATGGCGCCACTCGCTGGATTCGCATCAACGGCAAAGTTTATTACGAAGACGGCCGCGTGGTGCGGGCCGCAGGCGTAGTGGCCGACATTACCGCGCGGCGGCAACTGGAAGAGCAGCTTCATCAGGCACAAAAGATGGAGGCTGTCGGTCAGCTTACGGGCGGGCTGGCGCACGATTTCAACAATCTGCTGGCGGTCATCGTGAGCAGCCTCGGCATCGCCCAGCGGCGCGTATCCGTGGCGGACCCGATGCTGGCGCGCCAATTGAGTCATGCAGAGCGGGCGGCCCAGCGCGGCGCCGCCCTGACACGCCAACTTCTCTCTTTTTCCCGAAGACAGAGCCTGCTGCCACGAACCGTCTGCGTCAATGAACTGTTGCGCGACCTCGAACCCTTGATACAACGCGCGGTAGGCGAAGAAATCGACGTGCAGGTCGACCTCCAGGACGGTAACTGGCACTGCGAGATCGATCCCAATCAGCTTGAGTCGGCCCTCCTCAACCTCGCGATCAACGCGCGCGACGCCATTGCCGGATCAGGGACGCTTCGAATCGAGGTGGGCGACGCCGAACTTACTGCCGCGGAGGTGGAATCCATGACCGATGCCTCGCCCGGTCGCCACGTTCGGCTGTCGGTAGTGGACACCGGCTCGGGCATGGCGCCGGAAGTGCGGGCGAAGGTGTTCGAACCGTTCTTCACGACCAAGGAAACGGGCAGAGGATCCGGACTGGGTTTGAGCATGGTGTACGGCTTCGTCAAGCAATCCAACGGCCACGTTGCCATCGAAAGCGAGATCGGACAGGGCACCGCCATCCACCTGTATCTGCCACGGGCCGAGCCGGTTGCGGCCGCGGCGACCAGCGACGCCGAACAGGCCGGGATCGACTCAACGCCCGCCACCGTGCTGGTCGTCGAAGATGACCCGCACGTCCGCCCGATGGTGGTTGAACTGGTCCGCGACATCGGCCATTCCGTCATCGAGGCTGCCAACGGCGCCGACGCAATCGAGATCATCGACAAGCGGCGCGACATTGACCTCTTGTTCACAGACGTCGTCATGCCTGGGGACATGAACGGCGTCGAGCTCGCGCGCGAAGCACGCCGCCGCCGGCCACAAATGGCGGTACTGCTGACTTCCGGCTATGCGGGCGCATGCATCGGGCACGGAGGGCGCCAGGGTAAGCAATTCCGCATCATCCAGAAGCCATACGAGCGGACCGCGCTTGTCCGGGCAGTGAACGCGGCGCTGGCTGAAGTGGGCGGCCACGCTTCGCATGTATAAAGCCTGCCAGGCGGTAGATTCCCGCCAGGCTGTGACTCAAACTTCGAAAACGGGCTCGCTCGTGCCACAATGCTGGCGGCCTCGTGCCCCTGCCAAAGGAGGATGTCATGAAGTTTCGCCTCAATGTTCTGTGCCTGCCCGTCCTGCTGCTGGCGCTGGCGCCAGTCAGCGCCCGCGCCGATAACACGCCGATTCAACTGCAGGATTTCCGCGCGCTGATCCGCATCGGCTCGCCTCAGTTTTCGCCGGACGGCCGGCAAATCGCCTTCGTTACATACCGACCGGATTTCGTGCACGACCTTTATGCACCGACGCTGCGCGTGACGGACGCCGACGGCGGTGGTGCGCACGTGCTCGTGCAGGGCATGCAGGGTCTCCATATGCCGCGCTGGTCGCCCGACGGCCAGACGATCGCATTCATCGCGACGGTCGACGGCCGCACGCAGATTTACACCATACCGGCAACGGGCGGCACACCGCAGGAACTGAGCGATGCGCCCAACGGGGTCGAGCAGTTCGCCTGGAGCCCGGACGGCGACACCGTGGCCTACGTCACGCCGGACGATTCGCCGATCAGCGCGAAGGACCGGCGCACGCACCACGACCTGTTCGTTATCCACAACGACGACTACCTGATCCAGAAGCCGGCCGTGCCATCGCACATCTGGCTGCTCTCGCTGAAGACGCACAAGGCGCACCAACTCACGCACGGCAAGACGAGTGTGCTGGAAGCCGCGCCGCCATTCGGCGGCGGCGTGTCGGCGCCGGAATGGTCCGCGGACGGCAAATGGATCGTCTATACGCGCCAGGCCGACGGCAACGATGCCGACTCGGACCGCACCTCGATCGCGGCAGTCAATGTTGCGACCGGCAAGGAGCACCTGATCACCGGCAAGCACAGCTACGAGTACACGCCGCGCTTCGCGCCGCACGGCGACACCATCGCCTGGCTGTACCCGCACGGCCCCGGCCCGGTCAGCGACATGGACCTGTTCGTCGGCACGCCCCATGGCGGCAACGCGCGCGACATCAGCGCCGACCTCGACCGCAACTTCCGCGCCAACTTCGTCTGGCTGCCGGACGGCAGCGGCATCGTCGCGATCGCCGACAACCACGTCCGCCGCAGGCTCTACGTTCAGCCGCTGCAAGGCAAGGGTCACGCGGTGAATCTCGGCGCGCTGAACCCGCTGCAGGTCGCGATGTCGAGCAACGACGCCATGGCTATTGTCGCTGACAGCGCAACCAGGGCGCCGGAACTGTACCTGCTGCGCAACCCGAACAGCGCCCCGACGCGCCTGACGTCGCTCAACGCCGGCTTTGACGCCTACACGTACCCGCACAGCGTCGAAGTCACGTGGCACGCGCCGGACGGCCAGCTCAACGACGGCATCCTGACCTACCCCAATGGCTATCAGCCCGGTCATAAATATCCGTTGGTGGTCTTCAGCCACGGCGGGCCGGAAGCGGCCTCGACCGAAGGCTTCGACACCGGCGAGATCGGCCCGCTACGCGACCTGTTCGCGGCCGACGGCTACATCGTGTTCGAGCCGAACTACCGCGGCAGCGACAACCTCGGCACCGCGCACGAGCACGCGATTTACCGCGACCCCGGCCACGGCCCGAACAGCGACGTGATGTCCGGCATCAAGATGCTGGAAAAGCGCGGCATCGTCGACACCTCGCGCATTGCCGCGGTCGGCCACTCCTATGGCGGCTACATGACGACCTGGCTGATTTCGCACCAGCACATCTGGCGGGTCGCGGTCGTCGCCGACGGCGCCATCGACTGGACCGAGGAATACGAGCTCTCCGGCGCCGGCAACCTGGCCTGGACGCGCGACTCGCTCGGCGGCAGCCCGTGGGACAAGCACAGCGCCGCGCTGTACCGAACCGGCTCGCCGATCACCTACGCCGGCCGGATCACCACACCGACGCTGATCCTCTCCGGCACCGCGGACATCACCGTCCCGATTACCGAGTCATTCGCGCTCTACCACGCGCTCAAGAGCCGGCACGTGCCCGTGAAGTTCATTGGCATCCCCGGCGCGCATCACACGCCGCAGGACCCGGTGCACCTGGAGTTGTACTACCAGGCAATCGAGAACTGGGTGGTGGGGCACATGAAGTAAAGGTTAGCGGGATCGACAGGCAGCCGCCAGATACATTGCGGGCAGCGTCGTATCATCCTCCCCAACGGGATCCATATGTGGCGGCGGAGCCGCGTGACCGCATAGCCACGCAATCGGACTGTCGGGGCTGCCGTCGACAACCAGCGGACGGATCGTCAGGGTCTTGCCGAACAAATCTTTCCTTGACTGTTGGCCGAAGGTGATGTTGATGACGCCGCCGGAAACCTTCACGCTCGACACGTAGTGGCCGATGATCGAAGTGGCGCTGGGCAATCCGGCCGCCCGGTTGTCAGCAGGGAACGATCCATGCAGGCGATAGTAATCGGCTATTTTTGGCTTCGCGTAGTTGGCCAGAGAAAACGCTTCGGCGGCGTCAGCCCTGGCAATATAATCTCCGTATTGAGGGATCGCGATGGACGCCAAGACCCCGATGATCGCAATTACGATCATCAGCTCAATCAGAGTAAAGCCGATGTCATTTCTGTTGCTCATACAACCTTCCCGATTCCCAACGCTATCGAAAAGACAGGCAGATACAGGACTGCCACAAGATAGCCAATGAAAGCGTATGCGAGGATCCGCGCCGCCAATATCAGCCGATCACGCTTGAGGTCCAACTCAACCTGCAAACGTGTCCATTGGAGTTCGTGTTGCCATGCGATTTCTGCGGCAAATGTCCCCAAAGCGGCAGCTGTTTCAAGCTTTTTGCCCAATGGTTCGCCCCGACGCTCGAGCGGCTTGGCCCATGGCCAGTTTATGAGCTTCAATGCTTCCAGCAGTGACCGAGTCGCATCGACTCCTGCTGCCTGCAGAGCGGCTGCATATTCGAGTGCCAATACAAGTCGATAAGTGGCGCCGCTACGACCGAACAGCCACGGCAGCCGGTGCTGAAATGGAAAAGCGCGCAATGCGCTCAGCCGCAAGCGCATGACGTATAGCGCGACCCCAACGAAGGATGTCGTCAGGCCAATCAGCACGAGAGGCCCGAACAGCCTTGCCCCGCCGGCCTCCATTACCCAGCCCGCAGTCCCCTGCCCGACGCCAAGGCTGGCGTTCATGGCCTCATAGCTCGGCAGCACATACGTCATAAACTCGATGATGAGCCAAACTGCAATCGCCAAAAGAACGGTGATATACCCGAGAAACGGCCTGACTGGACGCCACCAATCAAGCGCTATGACACGCGCCTGCTCGCGCGCGCCGGCGAATGCCACTCGCGCCGTTGCGGCGCTACCTTTTGCCGCCTCCGCGGCTGCGGCCACTGCGTCATCCAGACGATGGGTGCCTGGCGATTCTGCAATTCCAACGGCGTCCAGTGATGCGGCGACACCTTCCCCAAGCACCTCGTCTATCCGCAACCGTGCTTGTTGATCCGAAATACCAGTTTCAATGAGCGATCTGTATTGCCGTACGATAAAGTCGCGTTCATCCTCGGCTTGGCGACTCACTTCGCGCCTCCTCGGCACGCCGGCGGGAGATCGGTATCCGGCAGCGTCGTAGAGCCAACCATTGGTCGTGGCTGGCCCGGAAGCCGCGCTCGGCCACACATAAAAACGACCGCGCCCCAGTCCGTACCGCCCAAAACGACTGGATGAAACGTCAATGTACCCGAGACCGGGGACGCCACCAGGCGTTGGTGCGTTTTATCAGTGGCTGTTGCCGGAGCGTGCAGGGATACCTCGGCGTTGACAGAGCCTTCAGCGTCGACCCAAAGTGACTGCGTATAGCCTTCCAATGAAGTTTGATTGATGTTGAGCAGCACTTGCGATGCGATACCTCCCTCAGGCCAATCGCCATGCACTGCGTGATATTCGATGAGGTCGGGAATCGCGCTCCGCGCAAGCGTGACCGCCTCTGTCGCCTCGAACATATGGATTTGATGCCTCGCGTAAAACGGCACGAGGCCTATAACCGCAAAAATGGCAATAAATGCAACCGTGAGTTCAAGCGAATCCGGCGCATGGAAAGATCGTGACCGATGAACACGGCGCAAAGTTACTGGCTGGTGCGTTTGCCGACGCATTAATCCCCTCCCTTCCAGCGTACACGCGAACCTGATTCTACCAATGTACCTGTAATGGGTGTAGGCGGGACGCCAATAGGCATTTTCCGGATTCGGTGACCTTGAGGTGTTTCATCAGCAAGTCGAGCCGGGACTTCATCATTTTCTGCGGGTGCTCGCCGCTGCGCGCGTAGAACGCGGTGTAGAGGACCGACGGATCCTTATCGGGTGATGCCACGACGCCGGTGATCTTCATTACGTCATCGTCGTTGCGCGCCACGCCGTCGAACGGGTGCCGGTGGTGGGCGATGTCGTTCCAGTTGCTTTTGAAGCTGCCTCCCAGGTCGGGGGAAGGTTTGACGTGACGCTCGACATTGATCCAGTCGTTGTCGTAGAAGCTCGTGCTGACGTAGATATCGCTCACGCCCCACACGACTTTGCCGTGACTGCGGAAGAAGCTGAAACCCAGCGTCAGGTCGCTGTCCGGAGCGATTTTCTGCACTGCCGTCGTGAAGGAAAAGTGGACCCGCGGCGAGGCATAATGGAAGTTCCGGTTGTAATCCGCGTCGATGCGGATGTGTTTCAAGGCGGCGGGTAACAGCTTCTCCTGTTCCAGGTAATCCTTCCATTGCGCAAGCGTGCCGTCATAGGCCACGTTGAAGAAGTCGGTCATGGCTTCGAGGTTGATCAGGTAATCGTGCTGGCGAGCGGCCGGAACCGGCATACGCACGATGCCGACGTAGCCGTCCGGTACCGGCAGCGCGAGCACCATCAGTTCGGAATTGGCAAATGGAATGGCCCAAATCATTACCTGCCAATGCCGTTGCCAGCGGTCGGTGTGCGTCTTGACCAGCATGGGCTTACCGAGCGACGTGACCTTGATGTGATCGGACCCAAAATTGCGGTACGCGAAACCGGACTTGAGCAGCAGGTGCGCCAGGGTCTTCGGGCTGCCGTAAAGTTTCGCGGCGGGCAGTCCATCCGGCTTGCGCAAATGGAACAGCATGTCACGGCCAACTGCCCCCGAGGCCAGGTAACCGTTTTTGCCCAACTGGATGGTGCGACCCTGTTTTACCGCGCGCCCCCAGACGCCCGTGTTGTCCCGAACCAGCAGCACCGGCAGCGAGTCGAGCGATGCGACGCTATGCAGCTCGCGCTCGGATCCGGAACCGTTGGGGAACATTTTGTCCGGGTGCTTCGCCAATAGCGACTTGAGCTGGCTGTCCTCGAAAGAACGCGCCAGCCTCAGGAAAGTGGCGTAGAAGTCGGCCAAGCTCTCGGGCAGGGCGAATTTGGCCTTGAAGGTGCCTGTTTGAGTGCTGTCGATCAGGTCGAACTGATACATCATGCGTCGGTTAACCACCGCCAGGTGCGGGGGTGCGTTCAGCACTTCGCTGATAGGCAGGGCGTAATTGAGGTTCTCGTTGGGCGATTTCATCAGCACCACGCCGATGACCTTGCCGCTTTTGTCCAGTAGGGGGCCGCCGCTATTCCCCGGCGATGCCGCCGCCGAGAAGCGCATCCACTTCCATTCGCCGTCCTGCTGCTCAGGCGTGTTCGAGGTATAGAGCCCATCGCGGATCACGACGCCGGTGCCCAGCGCGTTGCCCACTGCGTAAACAGTCTGGTTCAGCGCCGGGTGTGTATTCACGGGCAGGGTGGCAGAGCGGGCCGGCGGCTTGACCAGCGAGAACACGGCGAAGTCCTTGCGCAACGAGAATTTTTCGACCCTGGCAATGGTGTAGACGCGGCCATTGTCGTCGCGCAGGGCGGGCGGGCCCCACAGACTGTTCAGGCCTGCCAGCAGCACGTGGCCGGCGGTGACATAGCGGTTGGGGCCGATGGCGAAGGCGGTACCGATCGAGTAGTACTTGTCGGTGCGCTGCTGGTACGGAATCAGGTCCAGAGGCAACGGCCGGGCATAAGTCAGGGGATCATGGGCCGGCTTGGCGGCCACCACCTCGAACGTGGCTGCCTCCACCTGCGGCAACAGCGATGGATTCAGCGTCGCCGCGACCAGTTGCGGCATCATGGCCGGCCCCAGCACCAGTATGGCCAGCAGACAACTCGTTATGCGGAGCATGTAAGGCCTCCCATCGGCATGTTCCTTGGCGCGAGTGTATAGGAATCGCGTGCGACGCGTCAGTGATTGCCCTATACTGCCGGCTCCGGCCCATCCGGCATTTCACGATTTCTGAGGGCATATATGAGCAAATATCTGATCAAGCCGCTCGTCATCGGCGCTGGCCTCGCGCTTGCCGCCGGCGGCGCCCTGGCGGCGAATCATACGGCGTCCGCGTCGGCCTCGGGCATCAGCATCATTCCCGACCAGCCGATCGCGTTCAATCTCGACAACAAGTACGACCCGTGCGAAGACTTCGCGAGCTATGTGAACGCGAAGTGGAACAAGGCTCACCCGATTCCGGCCGACGAGACGCGCTGGGGCGCGTTCGGCATGCTGCACAAAAAGAGCATGCAACAGCAGAAGCTGATTCTCACCACCGCCGCGCGCGATGCCGAGGATCACAAGGGCAGCGCACTCGAACAGAAGCTCGGCCGCCTGTATGCCGCAGGACTGGATACTGCCACCATCAATAAACTGGGCTACACGCCGATCAAGTCCAAGCTGGCCCGGATCGACGACCTCAGGAATACTGCTGATATCGTCGACTTCATCGACACCAGCTATAACGAAGGCGACGGCTACGTGTTCAACTTCGGTTCGGGTGCCGACTTCAAGGACGCCACCAGGCAGATCGGCTACGTGTATCAATCGGGGCTGGGCCTGCCGACGCGCGCCTATTACCTCGAAAAGAAGTACACGGACATCCGCAACGCCTACGTCAAGTACATTGCCAAGTCGCTGGAGCTGACGGGCACGCCCGCCAGCCAGGCCAAGAAGCAGGCGCATTCCGTGCTGGCGTTCGAGACCGAATTGGCCAAGGCCTCGCTGTCGCCGACCCAGATGCGCAACCTCGACAACCAGTACCACTTCGTCACGGTCGCCGAGGCGGACAAGATCAGCCCGCACTTCAGTTGGGAGAAGTTCTTCAAGGCCCAGGGCGTGAACGTGGGCAAGGGCTTCTCGCTCTCCCAGCCGAAGTTCATCGCCGAGTTCGACAAGCTGCTGGTCAAGGCGCCGGTGTCGCAATGGCAGTCCTACCTGAAGTTCCACCTGATCAGTTCTTCCGCGCCGGCGCTGAGCAAGGCCTTCCAGGACAACTATTTCGAGTTCTATGGCAAGACCCTGCGCGGCCAGCCGCAGCAGAAAGCCCGCTGGAAGCGCGTGCTGCGCAGTGTCAACGGCGCCATGGGCATGGGCCTCGGCGAGCTGTACGTGGCGAAGTACTTCCCGCCGGAAACCAAGGCCCGCGCCGAGGAGCTGGTGACCAACGTGCGCAACGCGCTCAAGGAGCACATCGAGCACCTCGACTGGATGAGCGAAGCGACCAAGAAGAAGGCGCTCAAGAAGTGGAGCCTGTTCCTTCCCAAGATCGGCTATCCGGACAAGGGCGAGTGGCGCGACTGGAGCGGTCTCACCATCCAGCCCGGCCACTGGTACGCGAACCTGGAAGCGGCTAGCAAGTACAACTACCACTATGACATCAGCAAGATCGGCCACAAGACCGATCGCAAAGAGTGGTACATGACGCCGCAGACGATCAACGCGTACTACGATCCGAGCACCAACACGATCAACTTCCCGGCTGCCATCCTGCAACCGCCGTTTTTCTATGCCCACGGCGATGACGCGGTGAACTACGGTGGCATCGGGTTTGTAATCGGCCACGAGTCGAGCCACGGCTTCGACGATCAGGGCAGCCAGTTCGACGGCCACGGCAACCGCGTCAACTGGTGGACCAAGCAGGACAAGAAGCGTTTTGACGAGCGCACCGCCGCGCTGGCCCACCAGTACGACCAGTACACCCCGATCCCGGGCAAGCCCGACCTGCACGTCAACGGCAAACTGACGCTGGGCGAGGACATCGGTGATCTGGGCGGCCTCAACATCGCCTACACGGCGCTGCAGACCGCG
>DASSNE010000057.1:0-53069 GCA_035688265.1 Gammaproteobacteria bacterium | reverse complement strand
TCACCGAGCCCGGCAGCGACGACGACGTCCGGTCGATTTTCGCGATTCACGAACACAACGAACTTCTCGGCCGGCTGTGCCGCGACCCGCGGCTGGTATCGATCGCGCGCCAGTTGCTCGGCGGCGACGTGTACTTCACGCAGAGCCGCATCAACTACAAGCCCGGCTTCAAGGGCAAGCCGTTCTACTGGCATTCCGACTTCGAGACCTGGCACGTCGAGGACGGCATGCCGAACATGCGCGCGGTGAGCTGCTCGATCAGCCTGACGCCCAACACGCCCGAAAATGGCCCGCTGATGCTGATTCCGGGGTCGCACAAGCAGTTTCTCGCCTGTGTCGGCGAAACGCCGGAAGAGCATTACAAGAAATCGCTGAAGATCCAGGAGCTGGGCGTGCCGGATGACGGCAACCTCGCGCGGATGGTGACCGAGGGCGGCATCGAGGCACCGGTCGGCGCGGCCGGCTCGGTAACCTTCTTCGAATGCAACCTGATGCACGGCTCGAACTCGAACATCACGCCGTTCGCGCGCAGTAATGTCTTCATCGTCTTCAACCACTGCGACAATGCGCTGGTCGAACCGTTCTGCGGTCTCGCCCCGCGGCCCCAATTCATTGCGAACCGGACGGACCTGACGCCGATCAGGACGGTGTAGGAGCGGTATAATGCACGGGCGATGAACGCCGCCTTTCTCCTGCCCTACGAATTCTCTCCCACCGTACTGCTGCTGTGCCTTGCGGCCACGGCACTGTACGTACGAGGCACACTGGTGCTCGCCCGGACCGGAGAAGCGCCAGCGTGGCCGCGGTCGCTTGCGTTCCTGCTCGGCGTCGCGCTGATGTACGGCGTGCTGCAGACGCACTACGACTACATGGCGCAGCACATGTTCTTCCTGCACCGGCTGCAGCACCTCGTCCTGCACCACCTCGCGCCGTTCCTGATCATCATCGCCGCGCCCGGCGCGGTGCTTGCGGCGGGGCTGCCAACGCGACTGCGCGCCCCGCTACGCGCAATCGGCCGCTTTCCTCCGCTGCGCCTCGGATATCGCGCCATCCAGCAGCCGGCGGTCGCGGCCGTGCTGTTCGTCGGCCTGATCTACCTGTGGCTGATGCCCGCGATTCATTTCTACGCGATGCTCAACGTGCCGCTTTACAACGTCATGAACTGGAGCATGGCCGTCGATGGCCTGCTGTTCTGGTACGTGATGCTCGACCCGCGCACGCCCGCCGAGGGCGGCCTGCGCTACGGCTGGCGGCTGGTGATTCTGGGCCTCGTGATCCTGCCGCAGAACGCCATCGGCGGCTACATTGCGATGAGCGACCACGAGATTTACCACGTCTACGCGATCTGCGGGCGGCTGTGGCCGATCAGCCCGCTGACCGACCAGCGCATCGGCGGCCTGATTACCTGGATTCCGGCGGCGATGATGAGCGTAATCGGCGGCATCGTCGTGCTGCGCCGCTGGATGCACGAGGAAAATGAAACCAATCGGCCGGCCGAGGTGCACAAGCCGGAGCATCAGAATGCCTACGCCTGAGCGCCGTATTGTGCGGTGGCTGATCGGCGCGGCCTGCGCGCTATTGGCCGGCAGCGCGCTGGCGGCACCACCGACAGCCAGCGTCTCCGGCGCCTGGATTCGGCTGCTGCCGGGCGACCTGCCGCTCGCCGGCTACTTCACGCTGCACAACAACGACACGAAGCCACTCAAGCTCACCGGCGCAACAAGCCCGGCGTTCAAGCGCATCGAACTGCACCACAGCATGACGATGCACGGTATGGACGAAATGAAGCCGATCAAGGTTGCGGTCGCGCCGGCGAACAATGCTCTCACGTTCGCACCCGGCGGTTATCACCTGATGATGTGGCGCAGCCGCCCGCTTAAAGCCGGGATGCATGTCCCCGTCACGCTGAAATTCGCCGACGGCCAGCATCTCAAAGTCGAATTCACCGTCAAAAGGCCCGGCCAATGATCCGCTCGCTTCGACTCATCGCCGTGCTCAGCCTTGCCGCGCTGGCCCTCGCCGCGTGCGGCAACGGCAAGCAGCACTGGAACACCAACAACATCTCCGGCGTGATGCCCAATCTCAAGTTCACGCTGACCGACGAAAACGGCAACACCGTTCACGCCAACAATTACCGCGGCAAGATCAAGCTGATGTACTTCGGCTACACGCACTGTCCGGACATCTGCCCGCTGACGCTCGCGACCGTCGGTCGCGCGCTCAAGCAACTCGGCAGCCAGGCAGATAACGTGCGCGTGTTGTTCGTGAGCGTCGACCCGAAGCGCGACACCCCCGACATCCTGAAAACCTACACGGACGCCTTCGGTCCGCAGTTCGTCGGCCTGACCGGCACCCAGGCGCAACTCAAGGCGCTGACGAAACGCTACCGTGTCTCATACAGCTATCAAAAACCGGACAAGAACGGCGCCTACGCCGTCAACCACAGCGCCGCCATTTTCGTGTTCGGCAAGCAAGGCAAAGTGCGCCTACTGATGAACCGGACGGACGGCGCGACGGCTATGGCACAGGATCTCGCGCAGTTACTAGGCGCCTCCTGAGCGGAATGCATCCCCGAGCGGCTGAACCGCGGCCTGCCGAAAACCGACTCCGATCATTGGCAACCGCCGCGGTGCTTCATGATTTGTCGTGCCTATGCTTTCGACGGTGACGGCTTGTGTGCCTGAGTCAAGCGGATCGCCCAGCATGATCTGGAGGGCGCCGTTCGCGACGTAGATTAGATCGGCGATGCCGTCCGCGTTTATGTCGGCGATCCTGACGTTCCCACCGCCACCTGACAGAGTGTAAGTGGGATAAGCCAATTCATCCGCGAACGAGCCATCGGCCTGCTGCAGGAAAAGACCGAATTCGCTCCGGGCATCGGAGCTTACCTGGTCGTCGAATTCGCCGATGCCCACCAAATCCGGGCGGCCATCGCCGTTAACATCACCGACGACAGCGGAGTTAGCCAGCTTGGTGAAAGCCACACCAGCACCGAGTGTGCCATCTGGCTGCTGGTACATCACCTGGGCAATAGAGCCGCTAAGCACTACGTCCAGCAGGCCATCCCCATTAATATCGGCTGCTGCGATTCGACTGACGGGCGCAGCGGTAGCATAGGTCACTGCCGAACCGAAGCTGCCGTCTATTCGCCCAGGCATGACCGTCAAGGTCTTGTCCTGGAATTGCGGATCCTCTGCGTAAACCAGATCGGCGACTCCATCGCCGGTGACATCCGCGACGATAATGCTGTAAGGCGACAGTGTATTGATAGCCATCAATCGGGGGGCGCCAAGTACGCCATCAGGCTGTGGCGGAAATATAGCTATCGCAACGTGATTGGAATCATTAGTGCAACCGCCGATGATGAGGGAGTTTCTGGTCGCGCCCGCGAGCGGCGCCACTGCCAGACCGGATGGATAATAGCATGGCCAGCCGATGGTCACGCTAGCGGCAGGAGCGAAGGTGCCGTCGGCCTGTTGCAGCCGATAGCTGATGATTCCGCCGGTATCTGCGCGAACCAGATCTAGTCGTCCGTCGCCATCAAGATCGGCAACCGTTCTCCATTGTGTGACATCCACGGGTACCGGCGCCGAGAATCGGCCGCCGCCCTCGTTATAAATGAGACTGGTGTCTTGAGACCAGAATGCGTTGTAGAGAATGTCCGGATCACCATCGTTGTCGAAATCGGCGAGGGTAAACCAATTGGCATCGTCGGCGAGAGTAGTGCGGAAGTCAAAATGCGTGTGGGTCCCGACGCCGATCGCAGCCCAAGCGGAATGCGTCTCGTAAGTTTTGTACGAGTGGTGCGAGATGATCGCATAATAAATGCCGGATACATCCGGCGTGAAGGTCGGTTGCATCACGCTGGTGTCGTTCAAAACCGCATAACTGCCAGGTGGGGCATACAGCGTCCATTTGTGCCCATAATCGCCGCCATTGTTCTCGAACACGCTCCCGCGGCCGTCGAGGGTGACGACCTGATCAAGCCGCGCGGAGCGATCGGGCCCGGCACTCATGCCAGTATCAGGATCATCATATGTGGCCGTCGAATTTTGAGTAGGCCCAGCGTGAACGATGATGGCATCCGAACTTGAGCCAACGCGATTGGAAACGTCGAGTTTTATCAAATAGTCGCCAGCCTCATCGACGGTCATGGTTGGCGTAGCCGAGTGTGCGTCGGCCAATTCTGCTGCGCCTCCCGCCGGCGCCAGGGCGACGGTCCAGTTGAAATGCACAAAGGTGCCGTCCGCCGAGTGGCTGAAACGGCCTTCCAGTTGAACCGGCTGGCCGACCGACACCGGCGTCGGCAACATCGCGTCAGCCTGCGGCCCCCCGGAAGATGTAGGCGCGCCGAAGATGTTGTCTGCAGTCCAGTCCAGCCGAAAAGCTTCGTCAATCGAGCCGTCGCCATCCCCGTCGTAGTCAACCGACGCGAAGGCCGGGGTGAGAAAGGCGATACTTGCGCGGGCATCGCCCGCGCCTTGCAGCAAAAGGGGACCGCCGCCGACAGGAGGTGTCGAGCCGTCTTCCTTCGTAACGTGCAGAGGCGTCTGCACCGTCACATCAACATAGCCGACCCGGCTGTCGTAGATTCGGCCGCTTACGCTGAGATGCTGGGAGCCGACAACTTCATAATCGGCCAGTTTGATGCTGGCGTGCAGAATGTTGTCAGTCTGAACCAGGTTGGCAACGTAATCTGGAACGTGCGCATTGTCCTTGGTCGTAATATATTTTGCGGTAATCGATCCGGCAATCTTCAGGTCCGTGTTCGGGCCCGTCATCGTGAGCGGCGACAGGTCGATGACTACGTCTCGCGAGGTTGAAGAATAATCGGCCGGGTATATGAATTGGACTTGGCCGTCATACGTATATACGTCGCCGTTATCAGCCTTATATTGATATTGCTGATAATCAATACTGATCCAGCCGCCGCCATTATCGTATGGGCGCCCCTCGACGACCGCCTTTCCGCCGGCCGGGCCCTGCTGCACCTGGTATAGCGCTTGACCAGGCAATGGCGGGTATTCATAGCCCAGTTCGACGATCGTATTGACCCCGACATAGGCATCACTGGTGAGCGCCGATGCATTTAGCTCGGTAATCAGCGCGAGTCCGGACTCGCCGCTGTAAACCGCCTGCTGCGCCGGTGGCGGGTTTTCGGGAACGTTGCTAGTGGTATCGGAGCTGCCACCGGATGGTGCCGCAGGGTTGCGGCTACTACTGCCGCTGCCTCCACCGCCGCATCCGGCCACAATTAACGCTGCCAGACCGGCAGCCAACACAGTTCCCCACCGGCTAATCGTCATCGTTACGCCCCCCTCCAGCAGCGACCGCGCTCTCCCGATTGCCAGTATAACCCGGCATGAATCCAGACGCTGCGCCGACAAGCTGCGGCGCTGGAGAACTTCCAGCGCCGCGGCCAGTTTCAGCGCCAGTCTTTGGGCGGGTGCATCTTGTATTCGTGCGGCGGCGTGTTGCCGGCGAGGTAGCGCACGAAGTAATCCCAGCGGCGCCGCGTGATGTACGGCGTATATTTGCCGTAGCCATGGTGCGCGTTGGGTATCAGCAGCAGGCTGAAGTCCTTGTTGGCCTTCATCAGCGCCTGCACCATCAGCATCGTGTTGCTCATCGGCACGTTGTCGTCCATCGTGCCGTGCACCAGCATCAGGTGGCCCTTGAGGTTCGCAGCGTAAGTTTCGTTGGCAGCCTTGTCGTAGTTGGTGCTGCCGTCCTTGTGCTTGACCAGCAGGCCCTGGTACTTCTCGCCCCAGTCGTTTTCGTAGTTGCGGTTGTCATGGTTGCCGCTTTCCGACCACGCGACCTTGAAGAAATCCGGGTAGCTCAACATCGCGTCGGTGCTCGCGAACCCGCCGCCGGAATGGCCCCAGATGCCCACGCGGCTCAAATCGATCCACGGGTAGCGCTTCGCCAGTTGCTTGATGCCCGCCACCTGGTCGGGCAACGTGTTGTCGTGCATGTTGCCGTACCAGGTGTCGTGGAACGACTTCGACCGCCACGGCGTACCCATGCCATCGACCGTGACGACGATGAAGCCCAAATCCGCCATTGCCTGGTTGCTGCCGCGCGAGGCGGCGAAACTGAAGCCGCGCACCGAGCCGGTCTGCGGGCCCGGATAGATGTAATCGATGATCGGGTACTTCTTGTGCGGATCGAAGTTGGTCGGCTTGAACAGCATGCCGTAGAGCGGCGTCTTGCCATCGCGCGCCGTCACCACGAACGGCATCGGCGGCACCCAGCCGGAAGCCTTCAACCGCGAGATGTCAGCCTTCGCAACCGTGGCGATGACATGACCGTCGGATGACGCGCGTAACACCGTCACCGGCGGCTTCGTCGGCGTCGAGTAGCTGTCGACAAAGTACTTGCCGTCGGGCGACATCGTGATCGTGTGATCGGCGTGCTCCGGCGTCAGCAGCGTCACCTTGCCGGTATCGATATCGACCTTGAAGAACTGCCGGTAATAAGGATTGACGCCCGGCTCGCGGCCGACACCGACAAACCACAGCGTACGCGATTGACGATCGAGATGGCGCACCTGCGTGACATTGCCGTAGCCGGTCGTGATCGGGTGCTCGATCTTGCCGGTCTTGAGATTGCGCAGGTACAGGTTGCCCCAGTTGGTGCGCTCCGAATACCAGATCGCCTCGTGCGCCTTCGGCAGGTACTGCCAGTTGACCTTGCCGTGACCGCTCTCGTAATAGGTCTTGACGCTGTCCTCGAACGCCGTGCGCACGGCGCCGGTTTTGGCATCGACGATCCGGAACCATTCATGCCGGCGGTCGCGCGAGGTGGACACGAGCGCCAGGCTTTGACTGTCGGGCGCCCATTTCACGTCGCTCCAGGCGTGGCGGTCGCGGCCGCAGGCGAGCGTGTCGCACAAGCTGGACAGACGCTGCTCCGGCGGCATCTTCACCCGCACGAGCTTGCCCGTCTTTACGTCGATGATCACCGGCTGGATCATGAAGACGTGCTTGTCGCCCGGCAGCGGGTACTTCCACTGTTCGAGCTTCGGGTGGCCGACCTTCGTCTCGAGCGTGTACATGTTGCCGACCTTGCGCTGGTCCTGTCGGTACGTCGCGACCCGCGTCGAATCCGGCGACCATTTGACGATCGCGCCGACGTCGTGGACCCAGCCGGCGTTCCCGGTCGCGTAGCCGTAGTTCTTGACGCCGTTGGTGGTGAGCTTCGTCTCCTTGCCCGTCGCAAGATCGCGCAGCCACAGGTTCCAGTCGCGCACGAATACCGCGTACTTGCCGTTCGGCGAGACGACGCCCGGTTCGTCGCCCGGCTTGTGCTTGAGCTGCGAGCCCTTGACGATGCAGTGGTCCGCACCGGACAGGTCGCATAGGTAGTGCTTGCCCTTGATGTCGATGTCGTAGCGGCCATCGACGATCTCGTAGTCGCGAATGTCGAGCTTCGAGGCCTTGACCGGCTTTTTCAGCACCTTGTTCAGCGCCTTCGCCAGCTTCTGCTGATCGAACGCCGGCGACACCTTGCCGGTCGCCGCGTCCATCACCCGGTAATGATCGCCCGACGCATCATGATCCACATACCAGAAATGCGTATCGTCCAGCCACTTGACACGCTGCACGTCGTGATCGACCAACGGGTCCGTGTTGTAGCGGAGGAACTGCTCGGCGCGCGCGTAGTCCTTGTCGGTCAGCTGGCGCGCATTCGCCGTCACCATCGCGGCACAGGCAGAAATCATCAGGACCGGCAGCAGGCGCCGGCCAATCGTCGTCAATCTCATGAGATGCTCCTCAGGCGCCGTTCAGAAGCGCCGTCGCCTTGTCGACCTGACTGCTGAAGCCGTTCAGCGCGTGGGCCACGATACCGATATATTTCTGCGCCGTATCCCACTGGTGCGTATCCACCGCTTCACGAATCCCCGGCAGCGTGCTGACGCTGTAACCGAGGTAATAATTGGGCGCGTAGATCATTTGCCGGAACCATTTCTGATGGGGCAGTCCGCCCGAATACAGCAACTGGCGCGAGACCTTCACCAGGGTTTGATTCAATCGCCGCGCCTGCGCGCCCGACAGGCTGCCGATGTGCTGGCGCAACGCCTGATCGTAAGCACTCGACACCGACTTCAGCCGCGCCACCGCCTCATCGAGCTGCTTGAAATCGAGCGCCGGCACCTTCGCTTCCGGCTGCGGCGGCACGTACTGCTTGGTCGGATCAGCCGCAAGCTTGAACGCGCCGGACTGGATCAGCGCGTTCTTCCGTTGCGTCTGCTTGACCATCTTCTTGTGCTCGCGCTCGATCTGCTGCGCGTAATTGGCGACCTTGTCCGCGAAGCTGGTGAACGCGTACGGCAGCACATCGGCATTGGCGAAACGCAGCATGGCGTGCCCGCCGACCTTGGCCAGCGCCACACCGTACTTGAAGGTCGGATCGGCAAAGTGGCTGTACCAGTAGAAATCGTCATAGCGCGAATGGTACTGCGTGCCCTCACCCTCTCCGCCGAAACGAATGTCCAGCGCCATGATGCCCAGGTGATCGAGAAAGCCCGTGTAGTCGGACCCGGAACCAAGGGCGGAGAGCGGGTACGGCGCGTCCGGATCGGCGGAGACGCGCTCGGCCGGATCCTGCGGCGGATGTTTCAATTGCCGGACCAGCCGATGGGCACGCGCGCGTTTCAGCACGTTGACGCCGGTTTCCGGGTCGGGCACGCTGCGCGCGACCTCATTCATGAAGGTCTGCAAAGAGCCGGAACCGCCGGCACGCAGGAAGCCGCGCCCGGTATTGTCGGAATTGATATAGACGACGCCTTTTTGCGCCAGCTCCTTCGCATGCTGCTCCTGCCACTCGACCGAGCCGATCAGCCCCGGCTCTTCCGCATCCCAGCTCATGTAGATAATGGTGCGCTTGGGCCGCCAGCCGGTTTTCAGCAATTGGCCTATGGCCTTGGCGCCCTCAAGCATGGCCACGTTCGAACTCAACGGATCGCTGGCGCCGAACACCCAGGCATCGTGATGATTGCCGCGCATCACCCACTGGTTTGGATAAACGCTGCCGGGAATTTTCGCGATGACGTCGTAGATCGGCTTCTCGTCCCAGTTGGAGACGACCTTCAGGTGAACCTTGGCCGGCCCGGGGCCGATGTGATAGGTGATCGGCAACGCGCCCTGCCAGTCATCCGGCGCGACTCGACCACCGAGCGCCTTGAGCAGCGGCAGCGCGTCGGCATAGGAGAGCGGCAGCACCGGAATTTTCTTGATGCCGTCGGCCTGCTGGCGCGGAATGCGCTTCGCGCCCGGCACCGACGCATAGCCCGGCGTCAGCGGATCGCCGTCGGTGCGCATGACCGAGCCGCGCTGCACGCTCCAGCGGTCGCGCCAGCCACCCTTCGGAAACGCGTTGCCCCGGCGGTAGCCGTCGTCGCGGGGGTCGGAGTAGATGATGCAGCCGATCGCGCCGTGCTGCTGGGCATAGCGTACCTTGTTGCCGCGCCACGAATGGCCATAGCGTGCAATCACGATCTTGCCCTTGACACTGATGCCGCGCCGCGCCAGCGCCTTATAGTCGTCTTTCAAGCCGTAGTTGACGTAGACCAGTTGCGCCGTCACGTCGCCGTCGCCGGAATAGGCGTTGTAGGGCGGCAGCGCGTTCTTGTAGATATCGGAGGTCGGATCGCCCTTGACCGGCGGCTCGCGCAGCGTCGCCTTGTAATGGCTCGGCGCGACCAGTTCCAGCTCACGCACCTTCGGTGTCGGGAACAGCACCTTGTAGGTCGCGATATGCGCATCGTAGCCCCACGACTTGAACATCTTGAGCATGCGCTCGGCATTCGCCTTGTCGTGCGGCGAACCGACGTTGTTCGGCTCGGACGACATCGTCTTGAGCCAGTCGCGGATCTCGTGCCGATCGAGCGCCGCGTCGAACTTGGCTTCCAGCGCCTGCTCGCGGGCGGCGCCCGCCGCGGTAAAGCCGAGCATCGGCGAATTGGTAGCCGCAAAGGCAGTGGCAGAAGCAGCCAGCGCCGCCACAACGACGACGGCAACACGGCAGATCAGGCGGTGCATGGGCATCTCCCCGCTGTTAATTATCGATACATTGTAGCGATAAGACGCCTGAAGCGGGAAAGGGTTCCGCAAACGGAGCATCTGCCGGCAGTCGTCTCCTGCCTAATTGGTGACACCACACATCTTATCCGCTAACCTGGCGCGGTCACAGACAGAGATGATCCCGGCATGGATCGAACACAAATTCGGGGACGCTGTGGCTATGCGGCGCCCATTGCGAACTTCCTCGAAGACGATACCCGTAGCATCATTGGCGCCTTGGCGAGTTGGTCGAGTTTCTCAGACGATCCCTCACAAAAGGCAGCATGGAAGCGGGAAATCGACATTCTCAAGGCACTGCTGGTCGATCGCAAACCGGCAAATGGTGCCATCTTCCTCGAATACGATATACCACGACTTGGCAGGCGCATTGATACTGTCCTGATACTTGAACAGATTGTTTTCGTGTTGGAGTTCAAGGTCGGCAGCAATAGCTTTTCGCGTGATGCCATTGATCAAGTCTGGGATTATGCGCTTGATCTAAAGAACTTCCACGAACCGAGCCACTTCGCTCCTGTTGTGCCGGTGCTGGTGGCAACCGACGCCTCAGACGTCCCGACATCAATTGAAGATACGCCCCGCCGAGACAGACTTACGGTTCCCCTATGCTGCGGTGAACGAGGATTGTCTCACGCGCTGCAACTTGGGCTGCAGCGGTTTTCCGGAATCACCATCAACGCACGAACTTGGCAGCATGGCCGCTATCACCCCACGCCAACCATCGTAGAAGCTGCCCGCGCCCTCTATGCCGGACACAATGTGGCGGATATCTCTCGTAGCGATGCCGGAGCAAGGAACCTGGTCGTCACCTCACATCGACTCGCCACACTCATCTCACAGACACAACAGCGCGGCGAAAAGGCCATTATCTTTGTTACCGGGGTGCCCGGTGCCGGTAAAACGCTTGTAGGCTTGGACATTGCTAACCGTCACACTAAACAAGAAGACGATCTCTACAGCGTCTATCTATCCGGCAACGGCCCCTTGGTCAAGGTCCTGCACGAAGCGCTGGCGCGCGACCAGGTTAGCCGAGCCAAATTACGTGGCAGCAGGTTACGAATAGGCGAGGCTCGCAGCTCGGTAAAGCAATTTATACAAAACGTCCACCACTTCCGCGATGATTGCCTGGCAACTGACGCCGCCCCGATCGAACACATTGCACTGTTTGACGAAGCTCAGCGAGCGTGGAGCCTTGAGCAGACCGCAAGTTTTATGCGCCAAAAGAAGGGGATTAGCGACTTCGATCAATCTGAACCCGGCTTTCTCATATCGTGTCTTGACCGGCACGATGACTGGGCCGCCGTTGTATGTCTTGTGGGGAGCGGCCAGGAAATCAACACCGGCGAGGCCGGCATTAGTGCGTGGCTGCGGGCGATACGCGAGCATTTCCAATCATGGTCGGTCTATCTATCGCCGCGGCTACTGGAAATTGAATATCGCGCGAAGGATGAACTACACGCTCTGGATGCCAGTCCGCTCGTGCATTGGGACGACGCACTGCATCTCGCTACCTCAGTACGATCATTCCGATCCGAGCGCGTGTCCGACTTCGTAAATCAACTACTCAACCTTGAGCTCGAACAGGCTCAAACCACTCTGTCTCATGTTTTGCCCACTTTTCCAATCTGCGTTACTCGCAGCGTGGATAAAGCGAAACGATGGCTGCGCCAACAGGCCCGTGGCAGTGAACGATACGGTATCGTGGTGTCATCCCAAGCGCAGCGGCTTAAGCCACACGCCATCGATGTGCGCGTCAAGGTCGATCCGGTGTGCTGGTTTCTTGAGGGCAAAAGCGACGTTCGTTCTTCCTATTATTTGGAGGACGTCGCTACCGAATTTCAGGTCCAAGGATTGGAGCTCGACTGG
The DNA here is from genome assembly GCA_035688265.1 of Gammaproteobacteria bacterium. Classification (GTDB taxonomy): domain Bacteria; phylum Pseudomonadota; class Gammaproteobacteria; order Natronospirales; family DASSBR01; genus DASSBR01. The sequence goes on along the minus strand of DASSNE010000057.1, from coordinate 41,118 downwards.
ACGTGCGTCGTTTGGGATGGCGACTTACGCCTAAACCATGAGAACTGGGACTTTTTCAGCTTCAAAGGCAAGCGCTGGCAGCGCATACACAAAGATTTGAGGCAGCGCTACCTGCTGAACGCTTACCGTGTACTCCTCACCCGCGCACGACAGGGTATGGTCATCGTCGTACCAGAAGGGAGCCAAGACGATCCCACTCGCAAAGCCGAATACTACGACCCCGCCCATACGCTTTTGACTGACATCGGTATTCCGAGCCTGTAAATCGCGAGTGAGGTGATTTAAGAAGGATGTGGTGGCCAGGGACAGAATCGAACTGCCGACACGGGGATTTTCAGTCCCCTGCTCTACCAACTGAGCTACCTGGCCATATTGACAAAATTAACGCCTCTGCCGCCAACCATCCATGGTGTGCAGCCAGCTCGGCTTCCTGCCTCCCGTTCGCCTGCGCTGCGAAATGCCACTGGCATTTCGGTCTCGGATCACCCAACTGAGCTACCTGGCCGTATTTGACAAAATAACCGCTTCTGCGAGCAACCATCCGTGGTGCGCAACCAGCTCGGCTTCCTGCCTCCCGTTCGCCTGCGCTGCGAAATGCCATTGGCATTTCGGTCGCGGCTCACCCAGCTGAGCTACCTGGCCGCGAATCGAGGGGCGACTATTACACCTTTCAGCGACATCGGAGTCAAGACCATTAGGCTTTGACACGCCGAATTCATGCGGCTAACCTGAATTCAAGCCCACTCCGCAGTGTCTTGCGATTTTCATGTCCAGCCCTCTCCATGCCCGTGCCGATTCGGGGTCGTCTACCGTGGATGACTACCTGCGGGTGCGCGCGGCAACGGTGGCGCTGTGTCGGAGTCTCGAACCGGAAGATTACGTGGTGCAGAGCATGCCGGACGTGAGCCCGGCGAAGTGGCATCTGGCGCATACGAGCTGGTTTTTCGAGCACTTCATCCTGGAGCCGCATCTGGCGGGCTACGCCGTGTTCGATTCGGCGTTCAATTATCTGTTCAATTCCTATTACTACACCGTCGGGACGATGCATCCGCGCCCGCAGCGCGGCTTGCTGTCGCGGCCGACGGTGGCGACGATCACTGATTGGCGCGAGCACGTTGATGCGCACATGGTGCGGCTGCTGGAGCGAAGTGACGCCGAAGTCGAGGCGCTGACGGCGCTGGGCATCAATCATGAGCAGCAACACCAGGAACTGCTGCTGACCGACATCAAGCACGTGTTTTCGGTGAATCCGCTCAAGCCGGCGTGGCGGGATTTGAAGGCGCCGCCGTCGGCGCCGCCGTCGGCGCTCGAATTTGTTCAGCGGCCGGCCGCGACCGCGGCAATCGGCCACGCCGGCGACGACTTCTGCTTCGATAATGAAACGCCGCGACACGACGAACTGCTGCGCCCGCACGGCTTCGCCAACCGCCTGATCACCAACGGCGAATTCCTCGATTTCATTCGTGACGGCGGCTATCTGACGCCGGAATTGTGGCTGTCGGATGGCTGGACGACGGTCAATGCGCAGCAGTGGCGCCATCCGCTCTATTGGGCCGACGATCTCGATGGCGAATTCACGCTCGGCGGCTTGCGCGATCTCGATCGCAACGCGCCGGTCTCGCATATCAGCTATTACGAGGCCGATGCGTTCGCCCGCTGGGCCGGCGCGCGGCTGCCGACCGAGGCGGAATGGGAGTCACTCGCGGCAGCACAGCCGATCGAAGGCAACCTGGTCGAGTCGGGCTGCTTTCATCCCGCGGCCGCCCAGGCCGCCGACGGCGTGCGGCAACTGTTCGGCGACGTCTGGGAATGGACTGCGAGCCCGTACGTCAGCTACCCCGGCTTCAAGCCGCTGGCCGGTTCGCTGGGCGAATACAACGGCAAGTTCATGTGCAACCAGTTCGTGCTGCGCGGCGGCTCTTGCGCGACGCCGCGCGAGCACATCCGCGCGAGCTACCGCAATTTCTTTCCGCCGGCCGCGCGCTGGCAGTTCTCCGGCATTCGATTGGCGAAAGACGCATGACGCACCGGCGCCACAACCTGGACCTCGTCGATCTGCATCCGACGCGGGCGGATCTGAAGACCGACGTGCTGCACGGCCTGCGCCAGCCGCAGAAATGGATTTCGTCGATGTACTTTTACGACGAGCGCGGCTCGCACCTGTTCGACCAGATCTGCGCGCTGCCGGAATACTACCCGACGCGCATCGAGCTCGGCATCATGGAGCGCGACGCCGAGGAAATCTCCGACCTGCTCGGCCCCGACGTGCTGCTGGTCGAATTCGGCAGCGGCAGCAGCCTCAAGATCCGCCTGCTACTGGAACATCTCGACCGGCCGGTCGGCTATGTGCCGGTGGAAATTTCGCGCGAACATCTGCTGAACAGCGCCGCCGAGCTGCAACAGGCTTATCCCGATATCGCGATTCTGCCGGTTTGCGCCGATTTCACCGCGCCGTTCGATCTGCCGGAACCGCCGCGCCCCGCCGCGCGCAATGTCGTCTATTTCCCGGGCTCAACGATCGGCAATTTCGAACCCGAGGACGCGCTCGACCTGCTGCGCCAGATGCGTCGCGTCGCCGGCCATGAAGGCGCGCTGCTGATCGGCGTCGATCTGAAGAAGGATGCGTCGATCCTGGAGCGAGCCTACGACGATTCCGCCGGCGTTACAGCGGAATTCAACAAGAACGTGCTGGAGCGATTGAACCGCGAATTGGGGGCGGATTTCGATCTAGACCATTTCCGGCATCGCGCGGCTTGGAATCCCGATCATAGCCGCATCGAGATGCACCTGGTGAGCGACCGCGCGCAGATCGTGCGCATCGGCGGCGAAACGATTTCGTTCGCCGAGGGCGAGTACATTCATACCGAGTCGAGCTACAAATATCTGCCGGATGAGTTCGCCGCGATCGCGGCGCAAGCCAGCTTTTCGCTCGAGCACATCTGGACGGACCCGGCAGGCCTGTTCAGCGTGCAGTACCTGGAAAGTTGCTAACTGGCGCTCTTGTTCCCTCTCCCTCCGGGAGAGGGTTAGGGTGAGGGTCGTGATCACTAGGGCGGTTGTACAGCATTACGTTCTCTAGCTCGGGCACCCTCACCCCAACCCCTCTCCCGAGGGGAGAGGGGCTAGCCGGATTCCGGCGGGACGTAGTCCTTTGGCTTGTCCGACCCTTCGCCGAACAAGAACTTCTCCATTTCCGCTTCCAGGAACTTGCGCGCCTTGGGGTCGATCGGCGACAGGCGGTACTCGTTGAGCAGCATCGTCTGATGTTTCACCCAGCGCTGCCAGCCTTCCTTCGAGACGTGCTCGTAAATGCGGCGGCCGAGGTCGCCGGGATACGGCGGGCGGTCGAGCCCTTCCGCCTCGCGCTTGAGTATCACACACTGAACCTGATGGGTCACTTTCTTACTCCCCTGAGAGAAATTTTCTGATCGGTGCCGGCAGGCCGATGCCGGGGGCGCCTTTGTACCAGAGGTAGCGGTCGGCGTCCATGACGCCGGCGGTGTGCGCAGTGACGTGCACCGGCTCCATCCAGAGCCGGAAATGTGTTAAATCGTGCCTGAACCGTGGCGCCGATCGCGATGCGCCGATCCGCAAGCCGCGACTGTCGCACCACTCCGACGCCTGCGCGTCATCAGGCAGTTCGGGCAGGCTCCACAAGCCGCCCCAGATGCCGGCGGGCGGGCGCTTTTCCAGCAGCACCGCCCCATCCGCTTCGATGACCAGCACGCGCACGTTGCGCTCCGGGTAATCGCGCCGCACGCGCGACGCCGGAAACTCATGCTGCCGGCCAAGCCGATAAGCCTCGCAATCGCCGCTGATCGGGCAGATATCGCAGGCGGGATTGCGGCGCGTGCAGACGGTTGCGCCGAGATCCATGATCGCCTGCGTGTATGCCGCGCAATCGGTGACGGGCGTGTGCGACTCCGCAAACTCCCACAGCCGGTCGGCCACTCGCTTATCGCCGGGCCAGCCGGCGACGGCGTGGAAACGCGCCAGCACGCGCTTGACGTTGCCGTCGAGGATCGCGTGGCGCTGACCGCGACTGAGCGAGAGTATCGCGCCTGCCGTTGAGCGGCCGATGCCCGGCAGCGCCATCAATTCATCCAGCGACGCCGGCAATTCGCCGTCATGTTCCGCAACGGCCGTTTGCGCCGCACGATGCAGGTTGCGGGCCCGCGCGTAATAGCCGAGCCCGGACCAGAGCGCGAGCACGTCGTCGAGCGGCGCCGCCGCCAGCGTGGCGAGATCGGGAAAGCGCGCCATGAAGCAATCGAAATACGGGATGACCGTCGCCACCTGCGTTTGCTGCAGCATGATCTCGGACACCCAGACGCGATACGGCGTCGGTTCGCGCTGCCATGGCAGATCGTGGCGGCCGTGACGCGCGAACCAGCCGAGCAGACGTGGCGCGAAGTCGTCTTCGACGGCTGTCGGCATCTGCCGCGGGTCAGCCGCCATCGTCGCCGTCGTCGCCATTATTCAGCAGATGCTTCAGTTTGTTCTTGAGCCTGTCTTCAAGGGCGTGCTTCCTGTCGTCAGCCTTGCTCTTGAGGTTCTGTTTCTTCTCGTCGAGGCGGCTTTTGACTTCCGATCGGAGGCGGTTCTTGATCTTGTCCGGAATCTCGGGAAAGGCCGTCAGCGACGTAAAATCGCCTTCGACGTGGATCGGGATCGTGTAGCCCTTGAGCGTGGCGAGGTCGGCGCGGCCCTCGATCTTCGGGATGCCGATGACCTTGGCGGCGAGATCGTAATCGACGTTGCGCTTGACGAGGTCGATGCTGCCGTGGCCGGTCAAATGCATGAACGGCAGGTCGGCCTTGAAGTCCTTGTTCTCGAGTACGCCTTTATTGATCACGCCGCTGCCGCTCATCGCGACGAACTCGGTCTTGCCGCCACTCGTCTTCGGCGGCACCTTGTGCTCCTTGACGATCGTGTAGGCACGGCGGAGCGCACTCCACAGGTCGATGCCTTCCAGCGCACCGTGCTGTACCTTGAAGCCGACCTTGCCGTCGAGCGTCTGCTTGAGCGCGCCAACGGTGTCGCCCTGCCCGCTGAAGGCGATGTTGAGGCTGGCGGTGCCGCTCATCAGCTTCTTGCCCAGCAGATCCTGCAGCAGCGCGCCGAAGTGGATCGTCGACAGCGTCTGGTCGGTCGTGAGCTTCAGGCCCTTTCCGGCCGCGGCTGCCTGGACGGTGCCGCTGTAAGTGCCACCGTAGAGCTTCGCGGTCAGCGGCTTGAGCGTCATCGCGCCGTTGGCCGCGTTAATACCGAAAGTGAGATCGTTGGCCGTCATGTTCAGCAGCTTGAACGTGCCGATGGTCAGGCGACCGTGCAGGTTCAGACCCTGCAGCCGGCTGCCCGGCAGGTGAATCGAGTCGATTGCACCCAGCGGCACCTGTTTCGCCTGCTTTTCCCGGCCGGCCGGCAGATAGCGGTCGGCATCGAACGTATCGGCGGCCAGCGCGAACGACAGCGCGTGCGTCTTGAAGTTGGTGACCGCGAACTCGCCGGTGAAGTGGGTGTCGTCGAGCGTCGCCTGCACGTTGTTGAACGCGAGCGAATCCCTGGTTGCCGCGATGTCCGCGAGCAGCGAGGCGTGTTGCAGCACGGTCTTGTCCTCGGGCTGCAGCTTGCGCCCCATCTTCGCGAGCACTTCGCGCGGCGCGAAGTCGGGGACCGTCAAAACGCCGGTGATTTTCGGCTGGCCGTTGAGGCCTGTGCCCTGCAGCACCGCATCGGCCTCGATGCCGAGCGTGTGCAGCTTGAGTGCCTGCAAGTTGAAAGTACCCGCCGGCCGGTTGAGTTCCAGGCTCTGCCAGTTCGCCTTGACATGCGTCGGCTCCGCCGGCAGGCCGGCGCCGCGCGCTTCGACTTCGACCATGCCGTCGGTCAGTTTGTACTGCTTGCTGTCCGGATAAACGGTCGCCGTCGCGCGTAGACCGATTTGAGCATGCATCACCGGGCGCATGCTGTCGAAGCCGAAGTTCATCTTCACCGGGAACGGCTGGTTCGGCTGGACCTTGCCGACCGTCAGGTTCACGCCGCGCAGGTGGTAGTGGGAGTCGGTTTTGGCGTCGGCCCAGTCGATGGTCGCATCGCGCATCACGACCGAGTCGATCGTGATGTTGCCGAGGGTGCTGTTGGACGTGCCGCCCCCGCCGTTCGACTTCGAGCGCCCGCCGATCAGGTCCTGCCAGTTGGTTTTGCCGCTCGCGTTGCGTTCGAGGTTGAGCTTCAGGCCCTTCAGCTCGAGCGTGCCGACCTCCGGATGATCGCCGATCAGCGACAGCAGGCGCACGCGCACCTGCATGTCGTCGATGGTCGCGAACGGCTCGGTACCGAAGCCGGGCGCATTGCTGAGGGTTGCCTCGCCGACGGTCACGCCGAGCCACGGGAACAGCGACAGGTGGATGTCGCCGTTGATCGTCAGCGTGCGATCGGTGTTGCGGGCGACCGCGGCCTCGATATCGTCGCGATAGTCGTTCGGATCGATGACCAGCCAGAGGATTACCGCGGCAATGATAATCGCGGCGATGATCGAGCCGATCACGATGCCAAATATTTTTAGTGCTCTTAACATTCTAGTGGCCTTTCAAGGCGATATTGCCCTGTTCAGCGAGACTGCCCGCGTTCGTGGCAAGGCGCGGCGCGCGGGCAATGGTTGTTCCATTGGCAAGCGGCGCAACGCAGTCCACGGGCGCGGGCAGCCTCGCCCATCAATGCCATGACTATATATCGGGAACGCCTGTGCGCTCCAATCACCGCGTTGCGCTCCCTTGCCATAGGGCGGCTATGCCGCGGTCGCGCGCCTTGTGCTTGAAGCGCACAGGCGTTCTGAACAGGGCAATATCGCCTTGAAAGGCCACTGGGCCCTTCGCTTTAAGCGCATTTAGCGGCCCATGCCGATAGAGCTACATTACGGGGATTTGCGCAAAAGGACAAAATGGAGCGGGTGATGGGAATCGAACCCACGTCATCAGCTTGGGAAGCTGAGGTTCTACCATTGAACTACACCCGCCCGGGCCGGCTTATTGTACCAGTGTTAAAATGAAACGCATGCAGATTTTCCTGAACGGCGACAGTACGGAACTTCCCGACGATTTGACGGCGACACAACTGGTCGAGCGGCTCGAACTGACCGGCCGCCGGATCGCCATGGAAGTGAACGGCGAGATCGTGCCGCGCAGCAGTTATGCTGAACATACGTTCCGGCCCGGCGATCGTGTCGAGATCGTCCATGCGATCGGGGGCGGTTAATTAGTCGCTAGTGGCTAGTGGCTAGAACTGAGTCAAGAAACGCCATTCCGTTCGTGCTGAGCTTGTCAAAGCACTCTTGGGTTCTCAAGAGCCCTTCGACAAGCTCAGGGCGAACGGAGCTCTTCAGAACTTCCCTAGCGACTAGCGACTAGCGACTAGCGACTAGCGACTTAAAGATGAGGACACCATGAACACCCAGCCCGCCATGCAAACGGATTTCACCGACGACAGCTTCGAGCTTGCCGGCAAGCGTTATCAATCCCGGCTGCTGGTCGGGACCGGCAAGTACAAGGACCTCGACGAAACCGGCCGGGCAATCGAGGCCAGCGGTGCGGAAATCGTGACGGTGGCGATTCGCCGCAGCAACATCGGTCAGAATCCCGACGAGCCGAACCTGCTTGATGTACTGCCGCCGGAGCGCTACACGATTCTGCCCAATACCGCCGGCTGCTATACGGCCGACGACGCGCTTCGCACCTGCCGTATGGCGCGCGAGCTGCTTGATGGCCATACGCTGGTCAAGCTGGAGGTGCTGGGCGATCCGAAGACGCTGTTTCCGGACATGGTGCAGACGCTGGCCGCCGCCGAGAGGCTGGTGAAGGACGGTTTCGACGTGATGGTCTATACGACCGACGATCCGATTCTCGCCAAGCGCCTGGAGGAGTTGGGCTGCGTCGCCGTGATGCCGCTGGCGGCGCCGATCGGCTCGGGCTTGGGCATTCGCAACCCGTACAACATCATGACGATCGTCGAAAACGCGACGGTGCCGGTGCTGGTCGATGCCGGCGTCGGCACTGCGTCGGATGCCGCGATCGCGATGGAGCTGGGTTGCGACGGCGTGCTGATGAACACGGCGATCGCCAAGGCTAAGAACCCGGTGCTGATGGCCTCCGCGATGCAGAAAGCGATCGCCGCAGGCCGCGAGGCGTTCCTCGCCGGGCGCATGCCGCGGCGACGCTACGCGAGCGCCTCGTCGCCGCTCGAGGGCACGTTCGTTTAGCGCTACGGGGCGATCTGCCTCATCCCCTTCGGTATCGCGGCGTCCGGCCGGGCGACGTGATACATCGCCCACGCGACCCGCTTCATCAGGCCGTTCGGGTCGCCGTCGATCTTGAACACGCTGGAGTGCGTCTTGCCGGGCAGGAACACGATCTGCGCCTTGGCGTGCAGCCCTTTGAGCACCGCGTCGAGCTTGTGCGCCGCGCCGTCGAGGTAGAACGTGTCAGCGGTGCCGACGACCAGGTGAATCTTGCCGTTCAGGTCCGGCTTGAGTTGCTGCCAGTGCGTCTTCAGCCGGTAGGCGATGTCGTAGTGCTTGCGCCAGTAATCCGCAACCTGGGGATTCACGGCGCCGGTGTCGCGATTGAACATCTGCTCCGGCCGCCCGTCCGGCGCGCGCGGCGAAAACACCCAGTCGAATGACGCCATCTGCCCGCCGTAGGGTCCCAGCACGCGCTCGAGTTGCGCGAACTGCTTGAACGTCGCGAGCACCTTGCCGTGCGCGCGCACCAGCGGCCACGGCTTGCCGTTCGGCTTGTAGTAGACGTTGGCGTTCGGCGCATAAATGTTCGGGCCAGTGAAGTCGTGGAAATCGCTGGGATCGGGCGAGATCGACCAGGTGCCGCCGAAGATTTTCGGGTAGCGCACCTGCAGCCACAGCGTCGCCCAGCCGCCGGACGAATGGCCGGTCAGGAAGCGTCCGCTGGGTTTGGCGTCCATGCGGTAATGCGCTTCGAGATATGGAATCAGCTCGGTGGTCAGCGCCGTGCCCCACGGGCCGTTGTTGACAGAATCGGCAAACTCGTGCGTGCCGGTGGGGCTGGATTCGTCGAGGAACACCCAGATCATCGGCGGGATCGCGCCGCTCGCGGTCAGCTTCCAGATGTCGGTCGCCCAGAACGTGAGGAACGTCAGGTTGCCGCCGAAGCCGTGGGTGAAATAGACGGTCGGATAGCGGCTGTCGGCGTGCTTCGCGTAGTCCGGCGGCAGCATCACCCAGCCGCGCATGTGAATCGGGCGGCCCCAGAACTTCGACAGCGCCGGGCTGACGAAATCGAGCTCGTTGCTATGCGCCTGCGCGGCTTTTGTCGCCTTGACCATCGCCTCGCGACGCGCCTTGGGTTTCACGCGCGGCGATACCGTCCACGGCTTGATTGTCTCGGTCAGCTTGCGCGTCAACTTGAGCGTCGGGATGGCGGTGCCGGCACCGAAGGTGATCTCTTGCACCGCGCTCACGAGGTCGCCCGCGCCGCGGCCGCTGTAGTTGTAGTTGTGGTTGACGTCGAGCAGCGCCTGCACATCGTAACGGCCCGGCTTGAGCTTCGAAAAGCCCTTCGGGAACGCCAGCGCGTCGGCATCGAGATAGATCGACTCGCCCGGCGAGAGGCTTGCGACCGGCATCGCCGCCACCGCCACTTCGGTCGGCCGGAACGGGCTGATATCGATGCTCGTGACCTTGCCGTTCTTCGCGTGCTTCCTGGCGACCGCGACGGGGGTTGCGAACAGCAACAGGCGCCCCGAGACGATCTTGCCGGACGCGCCGTTCAGCGTGATGCGGAACAGGCGGTGCGGCGGCGGATTGTTTTGCGCGGCGAAAGCCGCTGGCATCGCCAGCACGGCGATCAGAAAGGCGGCAACAAGTGCTTTGGTGTTATGCGGCATGGTCGTCTCCGGTTTTGCCGCCGCCATAATACAGGAAGACCCTTGCCATCGCCGGTGCTGGCCAATCGTGCCGGCGTTGTGTATAAAGCCGCCCATGCGTTCCCCCACCTCCCACATTCGCAGCTTTGTCCGCCGCGAAGGCCGCCTGACGCCCGCGCAGGCGCGCGCGCTCGACCGGCTGTGGCCGCGCTTCGGGCTCGATTTCGCCCCGCGGCCCATCGATCCCGAGCACGTTTTCGGCCGCCGCGCGCCGCTGACGCTGGAAATCGGCTTCGGCAACGGCGAAGCGCTGGCGGCGCTCGCCGCCCGCCAGCCGGAGCGCAACTTTATCGGCATCGAGGTTCACCGCCCCGGCGTCGGCCGGCTGCTGAACGCGCTCGAGTCCAACGGTCTCGACAACGTGCGCGTCATCAGTCACGACGCGGTCGAGGTCGTCGATGCGATGCTCCCGGCGGCTGCCGTCGACCAGGTGCTGATCTACTTTCCCGACCCGTGGCCGAAAAAGCGCCACCACAAGCGCCGCCTGATCCAGCCGGCATTCGTCGACAAGCTTGCGCGCATTGTGAAACCGGGCGGCCGCCTGGAGCTGGCGACCGACTGGGAGGACTACGCCGTCTGGATGCTCGAGACACTGAATGCGGCGGAGGATTTCGCCAATCTCGCCGCGGGGGCCGAGTACGCGCCGCGGCCCGCCTACCGCCCCGAAACCCGCTTCGAAAGACGCGGCACGAACCTCGGCCACCACGTCCACGATCTCGTCTTCGAGCGCCGCTGAATACTAGTGGTCCGTCCAGGTAATATTGGCGGGTTCAGCGAGACTGCCCGCGTTCGTGGCAAGGCGCGGCGCGCAGGTAATGGTGGTTCCATTGACAAGCGGCGCAACGCAGTCCACGGGCGCGGGCAGCCTCGCCCAACAATGCCATGATCAAGAAAGCGGGAACGCCTGTGCACTCCAATCACCGCGTTGCGCTCCCTTGCCATTAGGACCCCTATGCCGCGGTCGCGCGCCTCGTGTTTGAAGCGCACAGGCGTTCTGAACCCGTCAATATTACCTGGACGGACCACTGGCCGGTTCGCGGTTGCGCAACGCCATCAAGAGGCCTATAACTGACCTCAACAGCAATCAAAAAAGGATGGGATCGGCAATCGAGGCGCGGAAGGCCGAATGGACGAACTGGAATTTCCGCCCGTCGCGGTCGGCGACTGGTATCAGACGATGACCGGTGAGCTGCTGGAAGTGGTCGCCGCCGACGAGAGCGAAGACACCATCGAAGTGCAGTACTTCGACGGCACGGTGGCCGAACTGGATACCGAATCGTGGTACGAGAACGTTCTCGGCCCGGCGTCGCCGCCGGAGGACTGGTCCGGCTCGCTCGACATCAGCCGCGAGGATTATGGCGTCGACGTGGGTGATGCGGCGAGTGATTTCCGCGATCCGCGACAATACCTCGACGGCGCCTAGCCCGCCTACTTGCTGACGCTCAAGCCCGGGCGCGCGGGCGGCGGCAATGTAGCGGCTTCCGGCGCGACCGACAAACCACGGTCCGCATCGTCGACCCGCCGGCGCAGCAGGCACAGCAGCACCAGCCCCGGCACCGCCACCAGCACAGCCACCGCAAAGTATCCGGCCCAGCCGACATTCACCTGGACGTACCCGGCAGCCGGCCCGGCATAGGTTCGCCCTACCGAATCGAGCGCAGTCAGCAGCGCAAATTGCGTCGCCGCGTAACGGTGGTCGCACAACGCCATGATGAACGCGAGAAACGCGGCAGTGCCCATGCCCCAGGCGGTATTTTCAATCGCGATCGCCGCGATCATGATGGCGTAGTTCTTGCCGACCAGCGCCAGGACCATGAAGGCGAACATCGAGACCGCCTGCAGAATCCCGAAGATGAGCAACGAGCGAAACAGCCCGAGCTTCGCCAGCAGCGCACCGCCGAAGAAGATACCCGCAATGGTGCCGATGGTACCGACGACTTTGTAAATGCCGCCGACGTCGGTCAGCGAGAAGCCGACGCCGCGCAACAGGAACGTGTAATTGAGGGCGCCACCGAACGCGTCGCCCATCTTGTAGAGCACGACCAGCGCCAGCAGCGCGATCGCCCCGCGCCGCGATATGAATTCGGCGAACGGCTTGACCACGGCGTCGCGCAGTTTGGCCGGTGCGCGCTCGATTTTCGGCTGCGGGCTGAGGAGCGTCGTGCAAATGCCGACGCCCATCAGCGCGGCCATGACCAGGAAGCTCGCGCGCCAGCCGTAGTAGTCGGCGATAATCAGCGCACCGCCGCCGGACACGAGCATCGCCGCGCGATACCCCCACACCTGCAGCGCCGCGCCCATGCCGCGTTCGGCCGGTTCGAGGATATCGACCATGTAGGCGTTGAACGAAATGTCCTGCGATGCGGACAGAAATGCGACGCCGAAAGCGAGGCCGGCGATGGCAACCGGCGTCGCGGCCGGATTCAAAAACGCCATCGCCCCGATGGCGATCAGCAAGCTCACCTGCGTCAGCAGCATCCAGCCGCGGCGCCGCCCGAGCAGCGGCGGCACGTAGCGGTCCATCAGCGGCGCCCACAGGAACTTCCACGCGTACGGCATCGACACCAGCGTGAGGAAGCCGATGGCCTCGACGCTGACGCCGGCCTTGGTGAACCATGCCTGCAGCGTCTTGTTCGTCAGCGCGAGCGGCAGACCGGACGCAAAGCCGAGAAACAGCATCGCGGTCGTCCGCCGGTTGGCGAACAGCCTCAGATAGTTCGAAAAGTCAGACCACATGCGCTAGCCGAGCTCGTACTCGTAATCAAGCGTCAGCGGCGCATGGTCGGAGAACTTCTCGTCGCTGTAAATCGAGCAGTCGGCCAGGTGCGGCCGCAGCCCCGGCGTGACGATCTGGTAGTCGATACGCCAGCCGACGTTGTTCTCGCGCGCGCGGCCACGATTCGACCACCAGGTGTATTCGACCGCGTCGGGTTTGATCGCGCGGAAACCGTCCACCCAGCCGCGCCCGTCGATCAGCTCGTTGAGCCAGGCGCGCTCCTCGGGCAGGCAGCCCGAGTTTTTCTGGTTGGACTTCCAGTTCTTGATGTCCATTTCGGTGCGCACAATGTTCCAGTCGCCGCAGAGGACATATTCGCGCCCGCTTGCAAGCCATTCGTCGAAGATCGGCAGGATCCAGTCCATGATGCGGAACTTGTACTGCTGGCGGATATCGCCCGACGAGCCCGACGGCATGTACAGCGACACGACGCTCAGGTTGCCGAAGCGCGCTTCGACATAGCGACCCTCGCAGTCGAAATCCTCGCGGCCGAGCGTGTTGCGCACCGTGTCCGGCTCGCGGCGCGCGTACAGCGCCACGCCGCTGTAGCCTTTCTTGCAGCGCGCGTCATGGTAAAAGCAGTGATGGCCGTCCGGCCGGAACATCGGATCGACGAGCTGGTCTTCCTGCGCCTTGGTTTCCTGCAGGCAGACGATGTCGGCGTTCTGCTTGTGCAGCCAGTCGAAGAAGCCCTTGCGGGCGGCGGAGCGGATGCCGTTGGCATTGAGCGTGATGATGCGCAAGGGAACCTCGTCGTCGCGGAAACGAGGGGATTCTACCAAGTCTTGTGTATCATATCGGCCATGAAAGATTACCAACAGCAATTCATTGAATTCGCGCTCGCGAGCGAGGTGCTGCGCTTCGGGGAATTCCGGCTGAAATCGGGCCGCGTGAGCCCGTATTTCTTCAACGCGGGCCTGTTCAACCACGGCGCGGCGCTGGCGCGCCTCGGCCAGTTCTACGCGCAGGCGATTCTCGACGCCGGCCTCGAAATCGACATGATCTTCGGCCCCGCCTACAAGGGCATTCCGCTTGCCGCGGTCACCGCCGCCGCGCTTGCCGAATATCACGGCATCGACCTGCCCTACGCGTTCAACCGCAAGGAAGCCAAGGATCACGGCGAAGGCGGCCGGATTGTCGGCGCACCGCTGGCAGGACGGGTGCTGGTCGTCGATGACGTGATCACCGCCGGCACCGCGGTGGGCGAGTCGGTGGCGATCATTCGCGATGCAGGCGCGACGCCCGCCGCGGTCGCGATTGCGCTGGACCGCCAGGAGCGCGGGGCGGGCGAACTGTCGGCGACCGCCGAAGTCTCCCGCGATCACGACATGCAGGTCGTCAGCATCGTGACGCTGACGCAACTGCTCGAATATCTCGACGCCGCGGGCGAGCACGGCCCGGAACTCGCGGCGCTGGAAGAATATCGCGACCGCTACGGCGCCCGGCCCGTCTCCTGAATACAACCGCTGATACCGAAATCCGGGCGCTGCACCGCAGGGCGCCGGCCAGAAAAGCTACAATCGGGGAATCATGCGACTGAGTGTCTGCATAATCTGCCTTTCAACGCTGGCAGCCTTGCCGGCCGCCGCCGCGACCCCGCCGCCTTCGCACAGCGTCTACAAGTGGGTCGACAAGAACGGCGTCGTGCATTATGGCGATCAGGTGCCGCCGCAATACGCGCAGCAGCGCCGCGAAGTGATCAATCAGCAGGGCATGGTCATTGACGTCCTGCCGGCGCAGAAGACGCAAAAAGAACTGTCCGCCGAACAGGCGAAGCAGGAGGCGGCGGCCGCGCAGCAGCAGCGTGCGCGACGCGACCGCATGCTCCTCAACTCGTATCGATCGGTCAACGACATCAAAAACGCGCGCGACAGCCAGGTCGACGCGATCACGGCGCGCATCGCGATCACGCGAAGCGCACTGGATTCGCTCAAGGAGCAGCTTCAGACGCTGCAAAAGCGGGCGAAAAAGCAGACGAAGGACGCGCCGAAGCTGGACAAGGATATCGCTTCAATCGAAGCGCAGGTCGCCGCAAATCAACAGTCGCTGGTGGCCCAGAAGGCGAAAAAGGCGGAGACCGAACAACAGTTCGCCGCCGACATCGAGCGCTTCAAGGAACTCAACGCGTCGAATAACGGCTAGTGGCCCGTCACTAGTGCCGTCCCGAGTGGCCGAAGCCGCCAGCGCCGCGCACACTGGCGGTAAAGTCCTCGACGATTTCGAACGCCGCCTGCACCACCGGCACGAACACCATTTGCGCGATGCGCTCGCCGGGTTCGATCCTGTAGGTCGCGCTGCCGCGATTCCACGTCGAGACAAACACTTCGCCCTGGTAATCCGAATCGATCAGCCCGGTCAGGTTGCCGAGCACGATGCCGTGCTTGTGGCCGAGCCCGGAGCGCGGCAGCAGGACGGCCGCGAGCGACGGGTCGCCGATGTGGATCGCGATGCCGGTCGGAATGAGGTGCGTCGCGCCTGGCGCAAGCTCAAGCGGCACGTCGAGGCAGGCGCGCAAATCGACGCCGGCCGCGCCTTCGCTGGCGTAGTCGGGCAACGGGAAGTCGCGGCCCAGGCGCTCGTCGATGATTTTCAGCTTGATCTTTTTCATTGGATTCCTGGATTGTCATTCCCGCAAAAGCAGAAATCTAGGTAGAGGTGGCAAAGATGGATTCCCGCTTTCGCGGGAATGACGGGAAAGGAGATATCCAGACGCCCCATTAAAGGTTGTGTTCGCGATAGCGCTGTGCAACCAGGGCCACGAGCCGCGTCGCCAGCGCCGACTTCGACGCTCGCGCCAGCTCCTCCCGCCCGCCGGACCACAGCACCGTGAGCGCGTTCTCGTCAGTTTCGAAGCCCTGCCCGGCGCCAACCCGGTTGGCGGCGATCATGTCGAGGCGCTTTTTTTCAAGCTTCGTGCGCGCATTGGCTTCGACATCGTCGGTTTCGGCGGCGAAGCCGACCGTGAATGGACCGTCCGCCAGCGCCGCGACCGCTGCCAGAATGTCCACCGTCGGCTCGAGCTTGATATCGAGCGCCGCGTCGCTTTTCTTGATCTTGGACGCTGGCGGGTCCGCCGGCGCGTAATCGGCGACCGCCGCGGTGGCGATGAAAATATCGGCATCGGCGGCCTTCGCCATGGTCGCCGCATGCATTTCGGCGGCGGTTTCGACGTCGACCCGCTCGACCCCGGCCGGCGCGGCGAGCGCCACCGGTCCGCTGATCAGCATCACCTCGGCACCCGCGCGTGCGGCGGCGGCCGCGACCGAATAACCCATCCGGCCGGAGCTGCGATTACTGACGTAGCGCACGGCGTCCACCGGTTCACGTGTCGGGCCGGCCGTCACCAGCACGCTTACGCCTGCCAATGGGCCAGGCTCGGCAAGCGCGGCGACAATCTCCAGCGGCTCCAGCATGCGCCCCGGCCCGCTTTCCGCCTCCGCGAGCGCGCCGACGCCGGGACCCAGAAACCGTACGCCACGGCTTTCAAGCGCAGCGCGATTGGCCTGCGTCGCGGGGTGCGCCCACATGATCCGGTTCATCGCCGGCGCAAGCACCAGCGGCGCTTCGCTGGCGAGACACAGCGTGCTCAGCAGATCGTCGGCGTGGCCGTTTGCGAGCTTCGCCATTGCTTCCGCGGTAGCGGGTGCGATCAGGATCAGGTCCGCCCAGCGCGCAAGTTCAATATGCGCCATGCCGGTTTCGGCGGCCGGATCCCACAGCCCGGTCGGCACCGGATGGGCGGACACCGTCTGGAACGTCAGCGCCGTTACGAAGCGCTCCGCCGACACCGTCAGCACGACGCGTACGTCAGCGCCGGCATCGCGCAGCCGGCGCACCAGGTCCGGGCTTTTGTAGGCCGCAATACCGCCCGTCACGCCCAGCAGGACGTGTTTGCCGTCAAGACTCATGAGCGAATCGATCTCCCTTTGCGAAACAGCAATGCCGGCAATGCCAGCAGGACGGCACCGAGCCCGAACGCGCCGCTGCCGCCGCCGTCGTTCAGCGCCGGAACCGTCGCCGCCTTTTCCGGCGTGTAAAGGACGTAGGCGACGCCCGCGGCGTCGTAGCCCTTTGCCTCAGCCTGCGCGTCTGCGGTCAGCACCACGCCATTTTCCAGCGCCACGGTGGTGCCGAGATTCCGGCTTTCCTCGAAAGGGCCAGCCGTGGCGGTTTCCGACCAGGCGCCGCCGGCGTTGCGAGTGTAGAGCAAGATGCTGCCGGCGTTGGGCGGGGCCGGGTTGCTACCGCCGAACGTATCGAACGTCACCTGGGGCGGCGGAAAACCGATCAATGCCTGATTGCCGTTCAGCGCGACGGCGTAACCGAATTCGCCGGACGCGCCTTGCGGCGGAGCGAGCGTCGCCTGCCGCTTCCAGAGGCCGGTGTTGTCGCGACCGTAAACGTAAACCGGCCCGCCGTCCGTGCCGATCAAGGCCGTATCGCCTCCCAAGGCCACCGACCAACCCATCCCGCCACTTCCTGACACTGTCCGCTGCAGCGTCCAGCCGTTGTCACCGTCGAAGAATATATAGGCTGCCGCCGTGGCGTCGGACTGCTGCGCGATCGGCGCGCCAATCACCAACGTATTTCCATCGCCCGCCAGCGCCATGCCGAAGTTCTCGGCCGTCGCCGACGGCGGCGCACTTAGTTTTGCCGTCTGCAACCAGCGGCCATCGCTGCCGCGGTCGAAAATATAAACCGCGCCGGCGAGCTGCCGCCCGGCAACGGTCGCAAAAGGCGCGGCCACGGCGGCGCGCTTGCCGTTCCCGAACAAAGCTACTGCTTCGCCGAAGCTGTCATCGCCGCCGTCAGCCGGCCGCAGCCGTGCCTGCTCAACGAAGTCGCCCGCACCGTTGCGGACGAAAACGGTGTCGCCGATCAGCAGGACATCGTTTTGCAGACTGAACGCGCCGCCCTTCGGCAGCTCCTGGTGCTGAACCCAGTTGCCCATCGAATCGCGGTAGAACACGTACGTCGCCGGCGCGCGCGTGCCGCTTGCAAACGAACCCGCCGCGCCGATGACGGCGATGTCGCCGCCGAGCGCCACATGCGAGCCGAAGGACAGCGAATCGACCGCGTCGTTCGCGGTCAGCCGCGCCGCCACTTCGAGCGAAGCGTTATCCGCCAGCGCCGAAGAAGCGAGCGCGGTCAGCAGCAATAAAATTGGAACGCGCAGCAGCATAGCTATCGCCTCGATTTACGAAGCGAAGTATAACAAGGCCTTGTCGTGGCGACCCTTTTGCATGTAAAAATGGGGCGGTAACAAAGGGGGACGCAATGACCATTCGTGACTGGCCGGCCGAAGAGCGGCCGCGGGAAAAATTGCTTGCGCGCGGCGCAGGCGCGCTCTCCGACGCCGAATTGATGGCGATCTTTCTGCGCACCGGCGTATCAGGCCGCAGCGCCGTCGACCTGGCACGCGAACTGCTGAGCGACTTCGGCGGTCTGCGGCCGCTGCTCAAGGCGGGCCGCCGCGACTTCTGTGCCCGGCTCGGCCTGGGCGATGCGAAGTACGCGCAACTTCAGGCGGTGCTCGAAATGGGGCGTCGCCACCTGCAGGAGACCCTCCAGCGCGGCGACGCGCTGACCAGCCCTGCCACCACCCGCCAATTTCTGGCCGCCCGGCTGCGCGACCTCGACCACGAGGTTTTCGCCTGTCTGTTCCTCGACACCCGCAACCGCATCCTGACCTACGAGGAACTCTTCCGCGGCACGCTCGACGGCGCCAGCGTCCATCCGCGCGAAGTGGTCAAACAGGCGCTCGGTCATAACGCAGCAGCCGTTATATTCGCCCACAATCATCCATCCGGTGTCGCCGAACCCAGCGGCGCCGACGAGCGCATCACCCGCCGCCTGCGCGACGCACTGGCGCTGGTAGAAATCCGGGTGCTGGATCATATTGTCATAGGTGACGGAGAAGCAGTGTCGTTTGCTGAGCGAGGGCTGCTATAAGAGTGAGTTCGAATGAGTTGTCGCGAGGGGTGTTTATCAACTCCCCCAGCCTTCTCCCTAAGGGAGAAGGAGCAGGAGGCGCGTTTCTTTTTTGACTAAACGAACGACAACGTCGCGAGGCGGTGGGGTAGCTTCTTCCGAAAGTCTCTGAGGACAGGGATGTCCGAGGGAAGCCTAGAGCTGCCCTGAATGCCGACAAGGCCTCTCTCAGCGAGTCACTGCCGGGTCAGATGCAAGGCGCGCGTTCGCCGGAATGGTCGCCCATTTCAAGAACGCGCAACGCCGCAGATGGCCCGGCAGGGGCTCGCCCGAAGGGAGCCCCGGAGAAGTCCGCCTGCTGCGTTGCGTCCGCTAGGCGTAGGAATGCTACGCCGGCGCGAACGCGCCTTGCATGCGAACTTCTCCGGGGCTCTGAGAGTGGCTTTGTCGGCATTCAGGGCAGCTGGATTTACCGCGTCTTTCGGAAGGAGCTACCCCATCGCCCCCACCACGACCCCAATATGCCAGACTCCACACTTGCTATTTAGCCGTCCGATTGGTATAAATACCGGCTTTTCTTCGTCCGAGGACACGACCATGTCGAGAGTCTGCCAGGTTACCGGCAAACGCCCGATGAGCGGCAACAACGTCTCGCACGCGAACAACAAGACGCGGCGCCGTTTTCTGCCCAATCTGCATGCCCATCGCTTCTGGCTGGAGAGCGAGAAGCGCTTCGTCCGGCTGCGCGTGTCGCACAAGGGCCTGCGCACCATCGACAAGCTCGGCATCGAACAGGTCGTCGCCGACCTGCGCGCCCGCGGCGAAAAGATTTAACCGGATTTAATCAGGAGTCAGGCCATGCGAGACAAGATCAAGCTCGTTTCCAGTGCCGGCACCGGGCACTACTACACCACCACCAAGAACAAGCGCCTGCACCCGGACAAGATGGAAGTGAAGAAATTCGATCCGGTCGTGCGCAAGCACGTGCCGTACAAGGAAGCGAAGATCAAGTAACATCTGCCGTTTCACGCAATAAAAAACCCGCCAATCGGCGGGTTTTTTATTGGGAAGCGTCGCCGAATCAGGCCGGCTGCATCCGATAGGCCTCGAGCTGGCGCGCGAACTCCTGCAGCGCCTGGATGCCGCTGGCCTCGGCGCGCGCGCACCAGTCGCGAAACTGCTGCAGCAGCCGCTCGTTATTGTGCGCGCGGCCTTCCCACAGCTCCTGCAACTGCTGGCGATACTCATATACCGTGCGCAGTGACCGGCTGTTACTGAGCGTCGTGCTGAGGCGCTTTTTGCCCTGCTCGTCGAGCAGGCTCGCGTCGCGGACCAGCACCTTGCGGGCCTTGGCCAGCATCGGCTCGCGGCGGCTTTCCGCCTCCAGCACCGGTTGAATCACCTGGTGGCTGTAGTGGCGCAGCACGTGCAGCCGATTGAGCAGCACCGCCCGCACCGTGTCGAGGTCGGCGCGCTTGTCGCGCTCGGCGATCACCGGCTT
The DNA here is from genome assembly GCA_035688265.1 of Gammaproteobacteria bacterium. Classification (GTDB taxonomy): domain Bacteria; phylum Pseudomonadota; class Gammaproteobacteria; order Natronospirales; family DASSBR01; genus DASSBR01. Next base: position 20,953 of record DASSNE010000057.1, on the reverse strand, counting down.
CGGCGCGACACGGCGCACTTTCGCAAGCCCGAAGGCTTTCAACGCGCAGATGTACATCCAGCCGATATCGAATTCCCATGGCCGGATCGAGAACCGCGCCGAACTCGGGAACGCGTGGTGATTGTTGTGCAGTTCCTCGCCACCCATGATCAGGCCCAGCGGCATGACGTTCGTCGCGGCGTCCTTGCACTCAAAGTTGCGGTAGCCCCAGTAGTGGCCGATACCATTGATGACGCCGGCCGCCAACAGCGGAATCGTCATCATCTGCGCGCCCCAGATGCTCAAGCCGGGCGCACCCATCAGGATGACTTCAATGACACCGAGCAGGGCCACCCCGAGCAGCGGGTAACGGCTGTACAGGTGCCGCTCGATCCAGTCGTCGGGCGCGCCGCGGCCGTATTTTTCGACCGTCTCGGGCTTGCGCGCCTCGGCACGATACAGTTCCGCGCCCTCGAACAGGACCTTGCGCAATCCCAGTATCTGCGGGCTGTGCGGATCTTCCTCGGTCTCGCAGCGGGCGTGATGCTTGCGATGCACGGCGACCCACTGGCGCGTCACCATGGCGGTCGTGAACCACAACCAGAAGCGGAAAACGTGCTGTACCGCGGGGTGCAGATCGAGGCCGCGGTGAGTCTGGTCGCGGTGCAGATAGAGGGTGACGCCCATGATGGTGAAGTGCATCATCCCGATGGCAACGACGAAATAGGCCCAAACGGGCAGGTTCAGGAGGCCAAAAATGAAATGCAAAGGATGAACCTCGGGGTTGTTTGACGACTAAAACATGAGGGCGCTTGCGCGACATTTCAAGTCGACAAGTGCCTGAAATTCAAGGCATTCGCCGAAAATTTCCGGCTTGGGGCGGATCCATCAGCCGCCACGGTGGGGCATACCGCCCCATCCGATACTGCGACTGTAAAAGACCGCGCACTCCGCGTCAATCCTTACCGCTCATGAACGCGACGGCGCGTGTGCGCTGCGCAGCCCGGCGGTTGACCCTCCGCCCTTGCGCTGGCGGGCGGCGAGCGCGCTCGTGAGGCTCGCTGCCACGTCGGCGAGTCCGTCGGCCGCCTGCACGCGCGGCTCCCAGCCGAGCAGTTCGATCGCCTTGCTGATGTCGGGCCGGCGGCGGGTCGGATCGTCCGTCGGCAGCGGCTCGAACATGATCGGCGAGTCGCTGTGGAACTGCTTGAGGACCATGCGCGCGATCTCCAGCACGCTGTATTCCTTCGGGTTGCCGAGGTTGAGCGGATGCGGATAATCGATCCGCATCAGCCGCACAACCGCCTCGACCAGATCGGAGACGTGCTGCAGGCTGCGCGTCTGGCTGCCGTCGCCGTACACCGTCAGCGGCTCGTTGGTCAGCGCCTGGCGGACAAAATTGGTCACTACGCGGCCGTCATACGGATCCATGCGGGCACCGTACGTGTTGAAAATGCGCACCACGCGCACCGGCAGACGATGCTCCCGGTGGTAGCTCATCGTCATTGCCTCGGCGTAGCGCTTGCCCTCGTCGTAGACGCTGCGCGGCCCGATCGGGTTGACGTTGCCCCAGTACAGCTCGGTCTGCGGATGCTCCAGCGCGTCGCCGTACACCTCGCTGGTGCTGGCGAGCAGGAACTGCGCGGCGTTGCGGCGCGCGAGTTCCAGCAGGTGATGGGTCCCGACGCTGTTGGCGAGCAGCGTTTCGAGCGGCCAGCGCAGGTACTTGGGAGGCGATGCAGGCGAGGCGAAGTGCATCACCCAGTCGAGCTTTGCCTTGATCCGAAGCGGTTTGGTGATGTCCTGCTCGACGAACCGGAAGCGCGGCTCGCCGCTCAGGTGACTGAGGTTCGCAGGCCGGCCGGTGATGAAATTGTCGATGCCGATGACGCGGTGGCCATCGTCCAGCAGGCGGTCGACCAGGTGGCTGCCGATAAATCCGGCCGCGCCGGCGACCAGGACGGTAAGCGGACGCGCATCGGCTGAAGGGCCATCCTTGGCCTTCGATGATACGACTCTCATCGGCATCTTCCTTGAGCTGTGCGTGGCGCCGCGGAAATTCTTCGTAGTCGCGGCTGGGTCAAATATAGCATCTACCGGCGCCTGAACCTGCTGGGGCGGCTCCCATCAGGGTGTTTCCGGGTGCTTGCATCGTGAACGCATTTAATTGACACTGAGGCTGCGGAATCAGGGATCGATTCCGGAATAATGCGACAGGGAACGTCCAAATGAAAAACATTCTGATTACGGGCGGCGCGGGCTTCATTGGTTCGCACCTGGCCGCCGAATTGCTCCGTCACGGCTATCGCGTTCGCGTTCTCGATAACCTGGATCCACAGGTTCATGGCCAATCGCGGCGCCGGCCCAGCTACCTCGACGACAACGTCGAGCTGCAGATCGGCGACGTGCGCGATGCCGCCGCCGTCGAAAAAGCGCTTGAGGGTATCGACGGCGTCTTCCATTTCGCCGCCGCGGTCGGCGTCGGCCAGAGCATGTACGAGCTGGCGCACTACACGTCGATCAACAACGTCGGCACCGCGGTGCTGCTCGAAGCGCTGGCGCGACAGCCGGTCGAGAAGCTGGTCGTCGCCTCCAGCATGAGCCTCTACGGCGAAGGCCTGTACCACGACGTGCACGGCAGCCCTGCCGCTGCGCACCGCAGCCGCGAACAACTGGCGCGGCGCGAGTGGGAGCCGTACGGGCCGAACGGACAGCCGCTGGAACCGGCGCCCACACCCGAAACCAAGCCCCCAGACCTGAGTTCGGTCTACGCGCTGTCGAAGTTCGACCAGGAACGGCTGTGCCTGATGGTCGGCGAAGCCTACGACATTCCAGCGACGGCGCTGCGCTTCTTCAACGTCTACGGTCCGCACCAGGCGCTGTCGAACCCCTACACCGGCGTGCTCGCGATCTTCGCCTCGCGCTGCCTCAACGACCGGCCGCCGCTGATTTTCGAGGACGGAGAGCAGCGCCGCGACTTTGTCAGCGTGCACGATGTCGCTCGCGCCGCCAGGCTCGCCTACGAAAGCGGCGCCGCCGCCGGACGCGTCTTCAACATCGGCAGCGGCCAGGCGTTCACGATTCGCGAGATCGCGCAGAAAGTCGCCAAGGCTGCCGGCAAGCCCGAACTCGAACCGGAAATCACCGGTCGCTACCGCGTCGGCGACATCCGCCACTGCTTCGCGGACATCGGCCGCGCCCGCAGCATCTTGCGCTACGCGCCCGAGGTCACGCTTGACCAGGGCCTGGCGGAAATCGCCGCCTGGCTTGCCACCACCCGGGCGGTCGACCGGGCCGCAGAAGCCAGCGCCGAACTGGACGCGCGGGGGCTGACGCTATGAATGCCTTTGCAGACGCGGGTGGCCCCGAAATCGGCGTGCTGGAGTGGTTCTGGCTCAACGACCGCGAGCGGGTCGATGCGGCGATCGCGGATATCCGCCGGCTCGGCATCCGCCACCTGCGCACCGGGGTGTCGTGGGCCGACTACCTGACCGACGACGGCCCGGCGTGGTTCGACTGGCTGCTGCCGAAACTCGCGAAGGAAGCCGAGCTGCTGCCCTGCTTCGTCTATACACCGCCATCGCTCGGCGAGGCGCCGACGACCCGCTCGCCGCCGCGCAATCCGAAGGATTACGCCGACTTCATCGACCTGTGCATCGACCGCTACGGCCGGTATTTCGACACGGTCGAGCTGTGGAACGAGCCCAACAACCTGCGCGAATGGGATTACGAGCTCGACCCGCGCTGGGGCAAGTTCGCGGCGACGATCGGCGGCGCGGCCTACTGGGCGAAGCAGCGCGGCAAGCGCACCGTACTCGGCGGCATGTCGCCGATCGACCCCAACTGGCTCAACACCATGTACGAGCGTGATGTGCTGGAACATATCGACGTAGTCGGCCTGCACGGCTTTCCGGACAGCTATGACATCGTCCACCGGCCGTGGACGAGCCACCTGCGCCGCATTCGTGAACAGCTCGCGCACTACGGACTCGCCTCGCGCGTCTGGGTCACTGAAACGGGCTACCCGACCTGGCGCCACGACGAGTTCTCCCAGCTCGAAGCCTTCGCCGACGTGCTCGCGCTGCCGGTCGACCGCGTCTACTGGTACGGGCTCACCGACCTGCCGCCGGAACGTTCGTCCGACGCCGGCTTCCACACCGACGAGCGCGACTACCACTTCGGCATCCGGACCGCGAAAGGCCAGGACAAGCTGCTCGCGCGCTGCTGGGCCGAGCGCGGCCTGGAGGGCGTTCGGGCGATGGCCAAATGGCCTGCACCGTCGAAAGTCGGAGTGTCCGAACCGGCGCGCCCGCCGGTGCTGGTGACCGGCGGCGCCGGCTTCATCGGCACCAACCTGACGGCGCGGCTTGCCGCCGAGGGCCGGACGGTGCGCGTGCTCGACAACCTGTCGCGGCCGGGCGTCGAAAAGAACCTCGAATGGCTGCGCGAACGCTGCGGCTCAGCGGTTGAATTTATTCCGGGCGACGTGCGCAACGACCGCGTCGTCGACCATGCCGTCAGCGGCTGTGCGCAGATCTTTCACCTCGCCGCCCAGGTCGCCGTCACTACCAGCCTCGACGACCCGCGCGCCGACTTCGACGCCAACCTCCGCGGCACGCTGAACGTCCTCGAAGCCGCGCGCCGCCAGCCGACGCCGCCGGGCCTGGTGTTTACCTCAACCAACAAGGTCTACGGCGACCTCGCCGACATCAGCCTCAACGAAGGCGCGACGCGCTACGCGCCGCGCGGCGCGCACATCCTCAAAGCCGGCGTCGACGAAACCCGCCCGCTCGATTTCCACAGCCCCTACGGCTGCTCGAAAGGCGGCGCCGATCAATACGTGCTCGACTACGCGCGCTGCTACGGGCTGCCGGCGGTGGTGTTCCGGATGAGCTGTATCTACGGCCCGCACCAGTTCGGCACCGAGGACCAGGGCTGGGTCGCGCATTTCCTGATCCGCGCGCGCGACGGGCAGCCGATCACGATCTACGGCGACGGCAAGCAGGTGCGCGACGTGCTGTTCGTGGACGATCTCGTTGCGGCGTTCCTGTTCGCCGAGGCCGGCATTCGCGACCTAGCCGGAACAGCGTTCAACATCGGCGGCGGCGTGCGCAACGCGATCAGCCTGCTGGAACTCCTCGACCTGATCGCCGAGCTGGACGGCGCCAGGCCGAAGCTCCATTTCGCCGGCTGGCGCACCGGCGATCAGCCTTACTACGTTTCCGATACCGCGCGTTTCGGCGCCGCGACCGGTTGGCGGCCGCGCGTCGGCTATCGCGACGGTATCAGCCGCCTGCACGCCTGGCTGCACGGCAGACAGGTCGACGTCCAGTCGCGGCGACCGGCACGGCAGGCGGTCACATGAAGGTCCTGATGACGACAGACACCGTCGGCGGCATCTGGCATTACGCGCTGGAACTGGCGCACGGACTGAGCGAGCACGGCGCCGAAGTGGCGCTCGCGACGCTCGGCGACCTGCCCAGCGACGAGCAGCAGCAAGCCGCCGCGGCGATTCCCCATCTGACGCTGCACCCGAGCCATTACCCGCTGGAATGGATGCCCGACCCGTGGGCGGAACTCGAGCGCGCGGGAGAATGGCTGCTTGACCTGGCGGCGGAATTCAAGCCGGACATGGTGCACCTCAACCACTACTATCACGGTGCGCTGAACTGGCCCGCGCCGGTACTGGTGGTGGCGCATTCCTGCGTGTACTCGTGGTTCGAGGCGGTGCACGGCACGCTGCCCGACCGCGGCTGGCAGCGTTATCGGCAGGCGGTGGATGCCGGACTCAAGGGCGCAGATATGGTCGTGGCGCCGAGCGCCGCGATGCTCGCGTCAGTGGAAAAATTCTACGGCGCTGGCCGCAACACCCGCGTGATCGCCAACGGCCGGCGCAGCGCCGAGTTCCGGCCGCGCAACAAGCGCGCGCGCATTCTCGCCGCCGGTCGGCTCTGGGATGAAGGCAAGAACGTGCTGGCGCTCGCCCGGGTCGCGCCGCAACTGAGCTGGCCGGTGCGATTGATCGGCGATGCGCACCATCCGGACGGCCGCGAGATCCGCTTCGACAACGTCGAATGGCTGGGGCCGACCGGCAGCCACCGCGTCGCGCGCGAATACGCATCTGCGGCCATTTACGCACTACCGGCGCGCTACGAGCCGTTCGGCTTGAGCATCCTCGAAGCCGCACTCGCCGGCTGCACGCTGGTGCTCGGCGATATCCCCAGCCTGCGCGAAATCTGGGGCAAGGCGGCGCTGTACGTGCGGCCGGACGACGACCAGCAACTGGCGAAGACCCTGAACGGCCTGATCGCCAACGAGATAGAGCGCCAGTCGTGGGGCGTCCGGGCCCGCCACCGCGCCCGCCGCTACAGCGCCGCGCGTATGACCAAGGCCTATCTGCAAGCGTACGGCGAGCTGATCGACGCGCGCCGCTCCGTCAGCAGGATGGGAACGGCAAGCTGATGCGCATTGTCTTTTTCTATCACTCGCTGGTCTCCGACTGGAATCACGGCAACGCGCACTTCCTGCGCGGCATCACGACCGAGTTGCTCGCCCGCGGCCATGACGTGCGCGTTTACGAGCCGGCGGACGGCTGGAGTCTCGCCAACCTGCAGCACGAGCAGGGCGAACAGGCGATCGCCGCATTCGCCGCGCATTACCCGCGCCTCAAAAGCCGCTTCTACGATCCGCGCCGGCTCGATCTCGACCGCGCGCTGGATCATGCCGACCTCGTGCTGGTACACGAGTGGAACGATCCCGAGCTGATCGCACGCATCGGCAAACACCGCATGCGGCACCGCTACCGGCTGCTGTTCCACGACACTCACCACCGCTCGGTGTCCGATGCCGACGGCATCGCCCGCTGCAAGCTCGACGACTACGACGGCGTGCTCGCGTTCGGCGAGGCGATTCGCCAGCGTTACCTCGAGGCCGGCTGGTCGCGGCACGTCTGGACCTGGCACGAAGCCGCCGACACGCGCGTGTTCCGGCCGCTGCCGGAGGAGCCGCGCGAGGGCGATCTGGTCTGGATCGGCAACTGGGGCGACGGCGAGCGCGATCGCGAACTGAACGAATTCCTGCTCGAGCCGGTCGCCGCGCTCAGGCTGCGGGCGACGATCTACGGCGTGCGCTACCCGCGCGCGGTGCTGCGCAGGCTCGGCCACGCGGGCTTCGACTATCGCGGCTGGCTCGCGAACTTTGAAGCGCCGGTCGCCTACGCGCGCCACCGCGTGACAGTGCACGTGCCGCGCCGGCCGTACGCGTCCGCCCTGCCCGGCATTCCGACCATCCGTATGTTCGAGGCGCTCGCCTGCGGCATTCCATTGGTCTCGGCGCCGTGGCGCGACTGCGAACACTTGTTCGAACCCGGCGAGGATTACCTGGTAGCCCGAGACGGCACCGCGATGCGGGCTCACTTGCGCGCGCTGTTGAATGAACCGGACCGCGCGGCGGCGATCGCCGAACACGGCCGCCGCACAATACTCGCCCGTCACACCTGCGCGCACCGCGTCGACGAGTTGCTGTCGCTCGCCGCATCGCTACGGCAGCAGCGCAGAAAGGCGGCCGTATGAAGATCGCCTTTTTCGGCTCGAGCGCCGTATCCGCCTGGTGGAATGGCGCGGCGACCTATTACCGCGGCCTGCTGCGCGAACTGGCGGCGCTCGGCCACGACATCACCTTTTACGAGCCGGACATTTTCGAGCGCCACCAGCATCGCGACATCGACGACCCGGACTGGGCGCGCATCGTCATCTACCGGGCCGACGACGTGCGGGCGATGCTGCGCGAGGCCGCCGGCGCGGACGTAATCGTCAAGGCGAGCGGCGTCGGCGCGAATGATGCGCTGCTGGAACGTGAGGTACTCGACCTGAAACGGCCGGGCAAGCGCGTCATCTTCTGGGACGTCGATGCGCCCGCGACGCTGGAGCGACTGGCGAACGATCCGGACGATCCGTTTCGCGCGCTGGTGCCGGAGTACGACCTGGTGCTGACCTACGGCGGCGGCCCGCCGGTTATCGCCGCGTATGAAAGCTTCGGCGCGCGGCGCTGTGTGCCAATCTATAACGCGCTCGATCGGACGACGCACTTTCCGGTCGCGCCGGAAGCACGATTCGCCGCCGACCTGGTGTTCGTCGGCAACCGGCTCCCCGATCGCGAGGCGCGCGTCGATGAATTTTTCTTCGCCGCGGCCGAACGCTGTCCGCGGAAGCAATTTCTGCTCGGCGGCAACGGCTGGGCGGATCGTGCCGCGCCGGCCAACGTCCGCCTGCTCGGCCACGTCTATACGCGCGACCACAATGCGATCAACGCGAGCGCGCTCGCCGTGCTCAACATCAGCCGCGCCAGCATGGCGCGCTTCGGCTACTCGCCCGCCACGCGCGTGTTCGAAGCCGCCGGCGCCGGGGCGTGCCTGATTACTGATGCCTGGCTGGGCATTGAAGAGTTCTTTGAGCCCGGCGAGGAAATCCTGGTAGCGGAAAGCGGCGCTGAAGTGGCTTCCATTTTGCAGGATCTGTCCGCGGACGAAGCGCGTCGGATCGGCGCAGCAGCGCTCGCGCGCGTGCGCACCGACCACACCTACGCCAGCCGCGCGGCTGAGGTCGACGCGCTTCTGTCCGGTCCCTGTCGCGAAGTGCGAGGGGCTCAAAAAGCAGTGTTGGAAAAATAAAAATGAACATCGTCATTCTCGGACTTTCGATCACTTCCTCATGGGGCAACGGCCACGCGACCACCTACCGCGGCCTCGTCCGCGAACTGACGCGCCAGGGCCACCAGGTGCTGTTCCTCGAACGCGACACCCCGTGGTACGCGGCGCAACGCGACCTGCCCGAGCCGCCGTTCGGCGAAACGCGGCTGTACGATTCACTCGACGTGCTCAAGCGCGACTTCGCCGAAGCCGTCCGCGCGGCCGACGCGGTCATCGTCGGCTCGTATGTTCCTGACGGCGTCGCGGTAGCCGACTGGGTGCTGGATGAAGCGAACGGCAGCGTCGCGTTTTACGATATCGACACGCCCGTCACGCTCGCCAAACTTGCCGCCGGCGACTACGAGTATCTCGAGCCCGACCTGATCCCGCGCTTCAACCTGTACCTGTCGTTCACCGGCGGCCCACTGCTCACGCGGCTGGAAGAGCAGTTCGGCGCGCGCCGGGCCTGCCCGCTGTATTGCTCGGTCGATCCGGAAATCCATTACCCGAAACCGCAGGTCGCACACTGGGATCTCGGCTATCTCGGCACCTACAGCCCCGATCGGCAGCCACGGCTCGAACGGCTGCTGTTGCAGCCGGCACGGCGGGCGCCTGCGCGACGCTTCGTGGTAGCCGGCGCGCAGTTTCCGGCCGGCGTCGCCTGGCCGGCCAATGTCGAATACGTCGAGCATGTCGCCCCCTCGGGCCATTGCGCGTTTTATAACGCGCAACGCTTCACGCTGAACGTCACCCGCGACGCGATGATCGCAACCGGTTACGCACCAAGCGTGCGGCTGTTCGAAGCCGCCGCCTGCGGGGTGCCGGTAATTTCCGACCGCTGGGACGGCCTTGAAACGCTGTTTGAGCCGGAACGCGAAATTCTGATTGCGGACGATACCGACACGGTGCTCGGCTACCTCGATGGCCTGTCGGAAGCCGCCCGCGCGGCAATCGGCCAGCGCGCACGCCGGCGCGTGATGGCCGCGCACACCGCCTCGCATCGGGCGCGTGAGCTGGTTGAGCATCTGCACGCGAGTCTGCCGCGCCGCCGCATCGCCAGCGCGAGCATGCGATGAAGGAGGAGCTGGCAACATTGCAGTCGCCGGGATCGGCGGCCGGTCCGCTGGCGGACCAGGTGCAGCGGCTGGGGCCGTGGTTTCACAACCTGCACCTGCCGGACGGCACACAAACGGCGCCCGATCATCCGCTGGGCGATTTTCCTGCATTCAAATGGGAGCAACTCGCGCCGCACCTGCCGGCCGACCTGACCGGCTGGCGCGTGCTCGATATCGGCTGCAATGCCGGTTTCTACAGTTTTGAACTGGCGCGGCGCGGTGCCGACGTATTGGGTATCGACGAGGATCCGCATTACCTGAAGCAGGCGCGCTGGGCTCAACGCCGCTTTGATCTCGACGGCCGCGTGCGGTTCAAGCGGATGGGCGTGTACCAGTTGGCGAAAATGCGGGAGACGTTCGACCTGGTGCTGTTTCTGGGCGTGTTTTATCACCTGCGCTATCCGCTGCTGGCGCTTGACCGCATCGCGGACAAGACTCGGCGTCGGCTGCTGTTTCAGAGCCTGTCGCTGCCTGGAGATGCCGTCGCGACGGATGTGCGCGGGAAAGGCTACCTCGACATTGACGATCTCACCGCGCCCGAATGGCCGCACATGGCGTTCGTCGAACATGACTTTGCCGGCGACGCGAGCAACTGGTGGATACCGAACAAGGCGGCGATCGAGGCGTTGTTGCGGACTGCCGGGTTCAGGATATTAGCCTGCCCCGCCGAGGGGACGTATGTTTGCGAGCCGGCCGGCGAACGGTTTTTATAGCTTGAGGTTATCCGGATGTACGTCGAGTTGTTTCAGGCGTTGTACCAGTAGATCCGGAAATCGTTTGTACCATGTCGCGTTGAGCGGCGACGGATGCGGTAGCGGATACAGCCTGAACACGCGGGACAAGTTGTGCGAGGACAATGGCACTTCCATGCTCGTCGTGTAGCGGTCCTCTCGCAGCCAGAATTCGTCGAGCGCCGCGCGCTCTGCACGACTTTTGCCGATCCCGAACCAGAAAAACGCCTCGCGGCCGAGCACGATAATGTCCGAGCCGCGCCAGTTCTTCAGCAGCACGTCGACCATCAGGGGGTGGCAACTTCGCTTGACCTTCATCGACCAGGCTTTGTTGCCGATCGGCTTGTACGGCACCGTGTTGGCCCAGAAGAACAGGTTGCCGACGTTGACCGACGCGTCGAAGTCCGGCATCGCCTGGCCGTATAAATAACGGTACAACGTGCTGCGCACTTTTTGTCCGCCCGCGCCGATAAACGGCATGGCATGACGCACTTCATCGGCGCCGGGGTCGCGGCCGAAGAAACAGATGCGGGCGTCGGGGTCGCCGAGCCCGATCACCGGCTCCAGCGGATCGCGTTCGCACTTCAGGTAGGCCGGCTCGTCAATGCCGGTAAACGCGCGGGCGCATTCGCGGAAGGCGCTGCGCTGATCGTCGCCGAAATGGGTCATTCGACTATCTTTTCTGGTATTGCATCTGGCCGAACATGACTTCCCTGGCGCGATCGCTCATTCCGCCCTCCCGCTTGTATTCCTGCAGGACCTCGAGGCCGCGTTTCACCGCCGGCCGCTCGCCGATTTTGTCGAACCACGCCTTGACGTGCGGGTAATCCTCCATCTCGATGCCTTCCTTCTTGTAGTTTCGCAGCCACGGCCAGATGGCGATGTCGGCGATCGAGTACTCGTCGCCGGCGAAATACGGCACTTGCGACAGCCGCTTGTCCATCACGCCGTAGAGGCGCTTGCCTTCGTTGGTGTAGCGGTCGATCGCATACTGGATTTTCTCCGGCGCGTAATCGCGGAAGTGATGAATCTGGCCGATCATCGGGCCGACATGGCCGATCTGGAAACAAAGCCACGACAGCATTTCGATGCGCGCCCGCGGATCGGCCGGCATGAAGCGCCCGGTCTTTTCGGCGAGGTACGTGAGAATCGCGCCGGACTCGAAGATCGCAATCGGCTGCTTGCCCGGCCCGTCCTGATCCACGATGGCCGGAATCTTGTTGTTCGGGCTGATCTTCAGAAACTCGGGTTTGAACTGGTCGCCTTCGTTGATATCGACCGGGTGGGCCTCGTAAGCGAGCGCGGTCTCCTCCAGCATGATGTGGGCTTTGTAGCCGTTGGGCGTCGTCCATGAATAAAGATCAATCATATTTCTTGCTCCTCGCTACTGTGTCTTGAGATGTTGCTCCCAGAACCGCTTCATGGCCGTAAACAAATGCGTGCGAGCGTCCGGGCCTGAAATGCCGTGGGTCTTGTTGGGATAAATCAGCAATTGATACGGGCGGCGATGCTCGATCAGCGCCTGGATGAACTGGATCGTGTTCTGCCAGTGGACGTTGTCGTCACCGGTGCCGGCGACCAGCAGCAGCGGGTCGCTTAAATTGCCGGCGGCCGCGACCGACGAACTGGCCTTGTAGCCGTCCTTGTTCTTCTGCGGCATGCCCATGTAGCGCTCAGTGTAGATCGAGTCGTAATTCTGCCAGCGCGTGACCGGCGCGACGGCGATGCCGGCGGCCCAGACGCCCGGCGCGTGCGTCAGTTCGTACGTCGTCATGTAGCCGCCGTAGCTCCAGCCCCAGATGCCGATGTGGTTGTCGTCGACATACGGCTGCGACTGCAGCCAGTTGACCGCCGCGCGCTGATCGGCGAGTTCCAGCGGGCCGAGCTTGTACTGGACCTGCGCCTGCGCGGTATGGCTGAAGTAGCCGGCGGCGCGATTGTCGACCGCGAACAGAATGAAGCCGTCGCGGGCGAGAATCTGGTCGTAGAGGAAATCGGCGCCGCCCCACGCGTCACGTACGACGGAGAACGCGTGCGGGCCGCCATACTGGTACATGATCACCGGGTACTTCCGGTGCGGGTCGAAGTCCGGCGGCACGATCATGCTCGCATACAAATCGGTCTTGCCGTCGGCGGCCTTGATCGTGAACAGCCGCGGTCGCTGGAAGTGGTACGGCAGCTTCGCGGCCGGCTGCACCAGCGCGATCGGCCCCGCCGTCACTGAGCGCAACGCGATCGCCGTCGGGGTCGTCACATCTGAATAGTAGTCGAGATAGACCTGCGCCTTCGGCCCCATGTCAATGTGATGCGTGCCGTGGCCGTTGGTCAACTGCGTAGGCGTGCCGCCGCTGAACGGGGCGCGGAACAGGTCGGTGTCGAGCGGGCCGGTCAGCGCGGCGGTGTAATAGACGTAACCGTTTTTCTCGTCCACGCCGTCGACCGACAGCACGTTGAAGTCGCCCGGCGTCAGGTTGCGCACGGCCTTGCCCTGCGCGTCGAACAGCCAGACGTGCTGCCAGCCGTCCTGGCAGGTGTCGAAAATGAAGCCGCCCTGCTTGAGAAAGTGCAGGCTGTCCGTCACATCGATCCAGTACGGATCGGTCTCGCTGAACAGCGTGTGCGTCGCGCCGCTCTGCGGATTGACGGTGATGATGTCGAGCTTGGTCTGCGCCCGGTTGAGGACCTGCGCGTAGGCCGTCTCGCGGCCCTTCGGCTGCCAGCCGATGCGGGCGAGATAGGTGTTGTCGGTGCCGGCGACGCCGTCGATCCACCGCGTCCGGTGGCTCGCGATCGACTGGATGCCGAGCCGCACGATCGGGTTCGGCGCACCGGCCAGCGGATACTTCTCGTTGTAGACGGTCGGGTTTTGCTTGACGTAGTTCACCAGCGGGAAGTCTTCCACCGGTCGCTCGTCGAACTGCATGAACGCGATGTACCGGCTGTCCGGGGACCATTCGTAGCCGCTGCGCAGCGCCAGTTCTTCCGGGTACACCCAGTCCATGCCGCCGTTGAGAATGCCGTCCTGGTGGCGCGCGACGCTGTACACCTTGCCGCCGTCGACCGACGTGTAATGCAAGTCGCCGTTGGTGACGTAGCTCACCCACTGCTCGTCGGGTGACAGCTTCGGGTCGCGCTTGTCGCCCGGCTCGTGTGTAATCTGGCGTGTCTTGCCGCTGGCGATATCGTACAGGTACACCTGGTCGTGGCTGAGGTAGAAGATCGCGTCGCCCTTCGGCGACCAGTGATAGCTGTTCACGCCGTAGCGCGTGATGCGTTCCTTCTTGCGCTCGTTCTTGATGTTGTTGGGCGACGCGGCCGCGCCGGCGAGCGTCTTGCCGGAAATCAGCACCGAGCGCTTGCCGGTAGTGGTGTCGATGACGTACAGGTCGGCGAGCCCGTCCACCTTGTGCTGCAGCAGGAAAGTAAGCTTTTTGCCGTCCGGGCTCCACTCGACGTCGCGCGGCGCGAAGCCGGTCATCCCGGGCTCGGCGAAGATGTCGGCGATGGTGTAGAAGTGGTTGTCGGCGCGGGCGGCAAAACCGCAAGCAGTCAGCGCGACCGCCGCGAACGCGGCAAGCATCCAACTGCAGGGGGACGTTCTCATTGGGTTTCTCCTGCGTGAACGCAGGCAAGACTAACCCACGGCGTAAGCACGCGCAAAGCCCCTCTCCCCTCGGGAGAGGGGTTGGGGTGAGGGTTCCTGCGAGTCCAGGCGCGTTGGTTTTACGATCGCGTTTGCTACGCCGACCCTCACCCTGGCCCTCTCCCGGAGGGAGAGGGAACAAGAAACTATTTTCGTTTGTCTTCGACGATATCCGCTTCAATTGCGACCTGCTGCTCGATCGCCGCGTTCAGCTCGGCCCCCAGCAGCACGATCAATGCCGAGACGAACAGCCACAACAGCAGCACGACGATCGTGCCGAGCGAACCGTAGGTCTGGTTGTAGTTGGCGAAGTGGCCGACGTAGAGTGAGAACAACGCCGATCCGATCAGCCACAGTACGGTCGCGGTCGCCGCACCGACGCCGACCCAGCGCCAAGCCGGCTTGCGACGATTCGGTGCGTAGCGGTACAGCGCGGCGAGGCCGCCGCCGATCAGGATGGCGAGAATGGGCCAGCGAATCGCGGAGATGCCGGTCTGCCACATCGGCCCGAGCTTGAGCCCGCTGAGCGCCGACGGAATGATGATTACCGCGATCAGCGCGAGCACGGCGAACACGATCGACGCGACGGTGAACACCAGGCTCAGGCCGATCCGCCGGAACAAGCTGCGCGACTCGCGCTCGCCATACACGACGTTGAGCGCGCGAATGATCGCGTTTGCCCCCTGGCGCGCACTCCACAGCGTCAGCAGGAAGCCGATGATCACGCTGATGCTGAGCGCGCCGTTGGCAGGGCCGGCGAGGCTCTGCGCGTGCCCCTGCAACAGGTTCGCCACACCGGCCGGCAACATGCCGGTGTTCAACAGTTGCTGGACGTCGGCGGGATCCGCAATCAAGCCGTA
Organism: Gammaproteobacteria bacterium; assembly: GCA_035688265.1. Lineage (GTDB taxonomy): Bacteria > Pseudomonadota > Gammaproteobacteria > Natronospirales > DASSBR01 > DASSBR01. Next base: position 5,939 of record DASSNE010000057.1, on the reverse strand, counting down.
GACGGAAATCAGAGCGGTCAGCGCGGGGAAGATCGCCAGCATGCCGTAGAACGCCACTCCCGCCGCAATCAACGGCAGGTTGTGTTCGCCGACATCGGCCATAGCCCGCTTGCCCGCCGCCCGCCAGCCCGCGCCGGAAATGTCGCGGGGGTGAGCGCCGGGAACTTCGCTTCCCGTCTTTTTACGCAACATGGATGGATGCATTCCCTTGCCGAAACCGCGCGGGGCCATTGCTCGACGCGCACTCGTGAGTGAGTGACGTTCAAGCTAGCGCGTCGCCGCCGTGATATCTGTGGAGTGCGTCACGCTGTCGCGGCGTCGGATCGCCGCGGAGGGTTCGCCCGATAAGGGAAAATGTCTGCCCCACGCGCTGCTCCGGCACACGCGAAACCGCCGCCGGAACAATTCGCTCCGGCGCGGCAAATCGGAAATACCGCTGGTCAGTTGCGGAACTGCTGGCCGACCTGCATCAGGAAGCGGCGCAAATCCTTGCTGGCGCCGGCGGCGATGCCCACTGCGAGACCCAACACGACGGCGCCTTTCGGATTCGCAAATATCGCCCGGCTCACCTCGGAGTCCAGCCGCGTATCAATCTCGGTCTCGATCCGGTCGGCGTAGGTTTTCGGGTCCTTGAAACGCTCGGCCTGGTGGCGCAGGCCATGCTTCCAGCGGGTGTACGCGCCGACCACCATTACGAACAGGCCGGCGGCGATAAACGCGCCGCCGCCGGTCGCAAGGCCCGACGCCCACGGTGCGAGGCCGAAGGCCGCGATCAGGCCGCGATACAGGCCGTATGTCAAAAACGCGACGCCGGCCATGGCGATCAGGATCGACGTCCCGCTGATCGCCATCCCGACGAGCAGTGGCAGAGGCTTCTTCTTGTTAGCCACGACCGCGGCGGCTTATTTTCGGTCGAGGAGTTTGCCGATCACGAAACCGACGCCGAACGCTGTCAGCACACTGATCAGCGGGCGCTCCTCAATCTGGTCTTCAACCATCGCCGCGCCCTGCTTCGCCTGGTGACGCGCCCTCTCGCCGTATTCGCGAACTTTCTCGTAGCCGGCGCGCGCCTGGTGCTCGGCCTGGCGCTTGATCGTTTCGGTAAGAGATTTGAGTTCAGATCGCAGCGATTCGACATCGCCCTTGATTGCGTTGATATCCTTCTCGTGGTCAGCCATTGGCTACCTCCATTTTCATTGGTTCTGCTTCCTTGAGTAACGCTTCCTGCATAGAAAGACGCATTGACACTGTAGCATAGCGCCGTTGCGTCGACTATGGGAAGAAGTATAAAGTCGGGCCGGATTCGACTATGGAGATTACCCTCATGCGGTACGCCGCGTTCCTCGTAATGGCCTTCGTCGCCGCCTCGCTCGCCGGCTGCGGCAACTGGATTGAAGTGAAGCCGCAGGCACGCGACGTCGCCGTGCTCGATCCGGCGCAGGCGACGAACTGCCGGTATCTCGGCAAGACCAGCACCTCGGTGTTGAACCACGCCGGCTTTTTCCCGCGCAATCCGCAAGCGATCAATGCGGATCTCGTCAACTTGGCGCGCAATAACGCTGTCAAGCTGAACGGCAATGCCGTCGCCCCGCTCGGTCCGCGCGATCACGGTCACCAGGTATTCGGCATCTACCGTTGCGGCGCCGTCGCAACCGGACCCGCCGCACAGACGCCGGCGAGCCCTCAGCAAACCGGCTTCAAGACGATTCCCTATACGCCGCCACGGTAGTTTTGCGCGCCTCGACTGGTTCCTTGCAAAATCGTTTCCCGCCACTATGATGGGGTTCGAAGGAATCCATTAACAAGGAGGTTTCCCATGCAATTTCGCAAACTCGGCGCCGTCGCATCGGCCGCTGTGCTCGCAGCATCGTGCGGCATCGCTTCGGCGCAACAAAGTGGCAATCAGAACGCGTCCAACAACGCCAGCGCCAATGGCAACAGCAGCTACAGCATCACCCCGGCGGAGCTGACTGAAACCGCGTACAGCGCTGCGGGCATTCTGCATGGCCTGATGCTGCGGTCTGCCGATAAACAGATACCGCAGACATTCGTCAACCACGCGCGTTGCATCGCGGTGTTTCCGACCGTTTTCAAGGAAGGCCTGATCGTCGCCGGCTCGCACGGCGATGGCATCGTGAGCTGCCGCGACATGGCCGGCAACTGGCAGGCGCCGGTGTTTTTCGATCTGTCCGGCGGCAGCGTCGGCCTTCAGGCCGGTGCCAAAGTCAGTAACCTGATCGTGCTGTTCATGAACAAGAACGCCGCCCAGCAGTTGATGGACGGCAACGTCGATTTCGGCGCCAAGGCAGCCGTCGCGGCCGGCCCGATCGGGCTTCATGCACGCGCCCACACGGCGCCCGCGCCGATGCTCGCGTACGAAGTCAACTCTTCCGGCGGCTTCGCCGGCGCGGAAGTCAAAGGCACGCGCATCAGCATTGATCAGCCGGCGATGAACAAGCTCTACGGCAAGAATGCAAAGGCGCAGCAGGTGCTGTTCCACCGCAGCAAGGCGCCGGAGCACGTGCGTATCTACAACGAAGCGCTGCAGGCATTCGCGCCGCAAACCGCTTTCGTGAAAAACGAGATTCAGGTCAAGTCGCAAACCGCGAAGTAAGCAGTCGCACTTGGCGTCGTCCATGACTGATATCGGCTATGGTTTCAGCCGGAACGTGACCTGGATAGTTGCCTCAACGTCGATCGTTCCCGGTTCCGTCGGGCTGGGGGTCTTCGCCGCAAAGCTCGCCTTCGAAACCCGCAACGGCCGCGGCGACGGCGCCGACTGCTCGGTCACCGCATACACCTTGCCGAGTGCCGCGCCGAACGCCTGCGCGAGCTTGCCGGCCTTGGCCCTGGCATCCGCCACCGCGCGGGCGAACGCCTCGTCGCGCAGCGTCGCCGGCTTGCTGTAACGCGCCGACACACCGCTGATGCGGTTGACGCCCGCCTTGACCAGCGCGCTCAGCAGTTGGTCGTACTTGCCGATGTCACGGAGCGTCAGCGACACTTCGCGGCGCACGTCATAGCCGAGCAGCCGCGGCGGCTTCGACTGGTAATCGTATTGCGGCGAGATCGATACGCGGGTCGAGGTGATGTCGGCCTTGGCGATGCCGAAGCGCCTGGCGACCTCGACGGCCTGGGCCGTATGCCGATCGACATCGCGCTGGGCTGCTTCGATGCTCTTGTCGCGCTTCTCGACCGACAGATGAATGTCCAACACGTCCGGCACGACCTGCACGCGCCCCTGCCCCGACACGGTAATGTAGGGTCCGGCCGGCATCCCCTGCGCGAACACCGGCACCGATAGCAGCGCCAGGCAACATGTTAAGATAATTTTCATTGCAGACCCTCTTTTTCGATTGCCGCCTCAAAGGTATCCCATGACCGCCGACTTCGCCACCACGTACCCCGCGCATATCGACACGATCCGCCGGCGCTTCGACGCCGCGCTCGCCGAGACCGGCTACGACCGCGTCATCATTTACTCGGGCGGATTGCGCGAACACTTCCTCGACGACAGCGAGGCGCGCTTCAAGGTCAACCCGCACTTCAACGCGTGGCTGCCGGTCACCGATAACCCGTATTGCTTCATTATTTACGAAGCCGGCCAGACGCCGATTCTGCTGTTCTACCGGCCAGAGGACTTCTGGCACAAGCCGCCGGAAGCGCCGGATACCTATTGGACGAAGCACTTCGACATCCGCTTCATCACACAGCCCGACGACATCCGCCAGCACCTGTCCGCAACGCCGCAGCGCTCCGCGTTCATCGGTGAAGGGGAAGCGCGCTTCGCCGACTGGAAGCTGGGGGAGCCGAACCCGAAAGACCTGCTCCACTACCTGCATTACGACCGCGCGTACAAGACCGATTACGAGCTCGCCTGCCAGCGCGCCGCCAATCGCCGTGGCGTACGCGGCCACCTCGCCGCCGCCGACGCGTTCCACGACGGCGCGAGCGAATTCGAGATTCTGCTGACATTCCTGAAGGCGACCGACCACACCCAGGAAGAACTGCCGTACGGCGCGATCATCGCGCTCAACGACCACGGCGCGGCGCTGCACTACCAGCTTTTCGAGCATCAGCGCCCCGAACCGCGCCACTCATTCCTGATCGACTCCGGCGCGAGCGTCAACGGCTACGCCTCCGACATCACCCGCACCTACTCGGCGGCCGACGACGAATTCGCCGAACTAATCGCCGCGCTGGACGAAGACCAGCAGGCGCTCGGCCGCGAAGTGCGCCCCGGCGTCGACTATCGCGAACTGCACCAGCAAGCGCACCAGCGCATCGCCCGGCTGCTCAGGCAATTCGACTTCGTCCGCATGGAACCCGACGCCATCGTCGAAACCGGCATCTCCAGCACCTTCCTGCCGCACGGCCTCGGCCACTTCCTCGGCCTCCAGGTCCACGACGTCGGCGGCTTCCAGAAAGACCGCAGCGGCGCAACGATTCCGAAACCGGAAGGCCACCCGTTCCTGCGCCTCACCCGCACGCTCGAACCGCGCGAAGTGCTGACGATCGAGCCGGGCCTGTACTTCATCGCCCCGCTGCTGGACAAACTCAAGCGCGGCAATCACAGCCGCGATATTAATTGGGAGAAAGTCGATGCATTCCGCCGCTACGGCGGCATTCGCATTGAAGACAATGTTGTCGTCACCGAAGGTGAGCCGGAGAACCTGACGCGGGATGCCTTTGCCGCAGCAGCCGCAACATCTTAAGGGCTACGAATCCAGCGGACTGATCACGCCACGACCCCCGCGATTCAGCACGTGCGTGTAAATCATCGTGGTCGAAACATCCTTGTGTCCCAGCAGCTCTTGCACCGTTCGAATATCGTGCCCTGCCTGGAGCAAATGCGTCGCGAACGAATGGCGCAGCGTGTGCGGCGTCGCAGGCTTGACGATGCCGCTTGCACGAACCGCCTCCTTGAAAGCACGCTGCAAGCCTTTCGCATTCATGTGATGACGGCGGACGGCGCCGCTACGCGGATCGGTCGAATAGCCGCGTGCGGGAAAGACATACTTCCAGCCTAATTCGCGACCCGCATTCGGATACTTGCGCGCCAGCGCGTAGGGCAGATAAACGTCGCCAAAGCCCGCATCCAGATCCTGCTCGTGAAGCACACGGACCTCGCTCAATTGCGCTTCCAGTGCCGGCACCACCTTGTCCGGCAGCATTGTGACGCGATCCTTTCCGCCCTTGCCATCACGAACCAGGATTTCGTGTCGCGAAAAATCGATATCCTTGACGCGCAGGCGGATACACTCCATCAACCGCAAACCTGAACCGTACAGCAGCCGTGCCATCAACTGGGGGCGCCCGCGCATCTGGTCCAATACATCCTGAACTTCGTTGGCTGTCAGCACGACCGGCAACCGTACCGGCCGCTTCGCCCGCTGCAAATCCTTCAGCCACGGCAGCTTCACATCCAATACCTCACGGTACAAAAAAAGCAGTGCTGCAAGCGCCTGATTTTGTGTACTCGCCGCCACCTGGCCTTCGACGGCCAAGTGCGACAGAAAACCCTCCACCTCGGCCGCGCCCATCTCGCGGGGGTGGCGCTTATTGTGAAAAAAGATGTATCGTTTGATCCAACCGATATAGGACTCTTCGGTTCGCAAGCTGTAATGCTTGAGCCGCAGCCGATGACGAACCTGATCGAGCAGTCGCGGCGGACGCCGCCGCATAGGGGCATTTTTCTGGTTATTAGGGGGCATAATCAGGACAACTCCCATTAAGTTATTGATTTTTATGGTTTCTAGTTTGATTATGCCCCATACGGTAACAGATTACGCCCCTCGTTAGGGGGTCGAATTGGCGTTGCACATAGCGCGCTTCGCGCGCAGAGGAAGAATTAGACCGTTGCGAATCACGGTGACTGAACTGTTGCGCGAGGAGTTCGAGAGCTACGCTGCCGGTCGAAGATTGCGGCTGGAGGAGCA
>DASSNE010000036.1:0-28801 GCA_035688265.1 Gammaproteobacteria bacterium | reverse complement strand
CGCCACCTGCCCGCGAACTACCGCGCGTTCCGCCGGCCCTGGCGCGAAGTCGACCTCAACCGAGGCGTCACCGCCCGGCTCGGCCAGGCACTGCACCAGCCGTGGCATCTTTTCCAGTGGGATTACGCCCGCGAGGCGAGTCTGCTCCTGCGCCAGACGCTCCGCATTAATCCGTTCCGGCAGCGGCTCGCACATAATCGGGCAATTTTACGGGTGCCGGACCACCCTGTCAAAGAACAAAGTCAAAGCAGAATATGACCCCACCGATCGTCCTCGCCTCATCGTCCCCCTACCGCCGCGAACTGCTCGGGCGGCTGAACCTGCCGTTCGACTGTCAGAGCCCGAACATCGACGAAACGCCCCGCCCCGGCGAATCGCCGCACGACCTCGCGCAACGCCTTGCGCACTCGAAAGCCGAAGCGATCGCCGCCACATTGGATCAGCCCGCGCTGGTCATCGGCTCCGACCAGGTCGCGAGCATCAATGGCGCGCCCATCGGCAAACCCGGCAACCGCGAGCGCGCCCGCGCGCAGTTGCAGCAGGCTTCAGGCCGAACGGTCGAATTCCACACGGCAGTTGCGGTCCGCGAATCCGGCAGCAGTCGCGAAGCAAGCTTTACCGACGTGACCCGCGTCCACTTTCGGACGCTCAAAGACGACGAAATAGCTCGCTATCTGGATGGCGAGCAACCTTACGACTGTGCCGGCAGCTTCAAAGCGGAAGGGCTCGGAATTACGCTATTCGAATCGATCGAGTCAAGCGATCCCACCGCATTGATCGGTTTACCGCTGATCGAACTGGCGCGAATCCTGCGCGAATTCGATTTGCAACTCCCTTAGCTCAGACGTGCACAACCAGGTTGTCGATCAGCCGGGCGCGGCCGAGCCAGGCGGCGCCCAGCACAACGAAGCCCTTGTCTCCGGCTTTCGGCGCGGCAAGCGATTGAGGATCGCGAACCGCGACGTAATCCGGTTTGAATCCCGCCGACTTCAAGTCTTGCACTGCTGCCGCTTCGAGCGCCGCGAAATCACGCTCCCCGACGCGCAGCCGTCCCGCCAGATCATTCAGCGCCCCGTACAGCGCCGACGCCCGATCACGCTCATCCCGGTCCAGGTAACGGTTGCGCGAACTCATCGCCAGGCCATCCGGCTCGCGCATCGTAGCGACACCAACAATGTCGATCGGAAATGCCAGATCCACGACCATCCGGCGGATCACGGCAAGCTGCTGATAATCCTTGTTGCCAAAGACAGCAACATCGGGCGCAACCATGTTGAACAGCTTCGCGACAACCGTGGCGACGCCGGAGAAGTGTCCCGGCCGGCTCGCACCGCACAAGATCTCCTCAAGCCCCGCGATATGCACCGTCGCCAGCGCCTCACCCTGCGGATACATGACCTCCACGTCGGGCGCGAACAGTACGTCGACCCCCGCATCTGTCAGCTTCGCCCGATCCTCATCAGGCGTACGCGGATACGCCGCCAGATCCTCGTTCGGCCCGAATTGCAGCGGATTGACGAAGATACTGACGACGACACGATCAGCCAGCTCACGCGCCCGCGCGACCAGCGCCATATGCCCGGCGTGCAGGTTGCCCATAGTCGGCACCAGAGCGACGTGCTCCCCTGCCGCGCGCCACCCGGCAACTGCAGCACGCAAAGGTGCAACTCGCTCAATCTTCTTCATGAAAAAGCCTTCAGCCGAACGGGCCGGTAACGTTTCGAGGCGATGCGGTGACTTCTCTCAGGGCTGTGTGAGGCAGGAGCCGAACCCAGAGCCTACAGGGACGTATCCACGGCGTCCCTGAGAGAAGTCACCGCGTCGCCCCCGCCACAGCCTCACAGTCGGCGACTTAACTACGCTAGTCGAAGCAATGCTCCGGCGCCGGATAAGCACCACTCCGAACCTCTTGTACGTACGCCTCAACCGCAGCACGCGGCGACTCCGCTCCCGCCATGAAGTTCTTCGAAAACCGCGGCCGCCGCCCCGGCGTGATATCGAGCATGTCGTACAGCACCAGAATCTGGCCGTCCGTGTCCGGCCCCGCGCCGATGCCGATTACCGGCGCCGACACCCGCTTCGTGATCTCGCGGCCCAACGCCGATGGCACGCATTCAAGCAGCACAATATCCGCTCCCGCCGCCTCCAGCGCCAGCGCATCATCGATCATCGCCTGCGCCGCCGTATCCTCCTTGCCCTGCACCTTGAACCCGCCGATCTTGTGTACCGACTGCGGCCGCAAACCCAGGTGTGCACACACCGGCACGCCATTGCCCGCCAGATGCCGCACCACCGCGACCTGATTCGCATTCGCCTCCAGCTTGACCATCGCCGCGCCGCCCTCGCGCATCAGGCGCCCTGCGTTGTCAAGCGCCTGGGCCGGCTCCGCATAACTCAGGAACGGCATGTCCGCGATCAGCAGCGCACGCCGCAGCCCGCGCCCGACCATGCGGCAGTGATAAATGACGTCATCGACCGTGACCGGCAACGTCGACGAATGTCCCTGCACCACCATACCCAGCGTGTCGCCCACCAGCACCACATCCACGCCGGCCGCATCGACCAGCGCGGCAAAGCTCGCATCGTAGGCCGTCAGGCAGGCGATCTTGTCGCCGGCCCGCTTCATCTTCGCGAGCTGCGAAATCGTCACCGGCTTTGCGTCGGGGCGGGTTCGGGGTTGCGTATACATGTGGCAGTCCTCTTCTTACACTATGTCATCGTGCCACAGGATTGAAATAATGCCGACCGGTGCGAATGCCCGCGATTTCATCAAGCAGCGCCTGGTAATCGGCCTCGTTCTCGACCGGATTGATCTCCGCTGCATTGACGATCAGCAGCGGCGTGCGATCGTAATGGTGGAAAAACTGCGCGTAGGCCGATGCCAGTGCCTCCAGGTAATCGTGCCGGATCAACTGCTCGTAACCAATGCCGCGACGGCGCACGCGCCGCATCAGCACCTCCACCGGCGCCTGCAGATACACCACCAGGTCCGGCTGCGGCAAATCAATGCTGACGCGCGCGTAAACCTGCTCGTACAAAGCGAGTTCGTCATCGTCGAGATTCAGATGCGCGAACAGCCGGTCCTTCTCGAGCAGGAAATCCGCGACGCGCATCGGCCGGAAGATGTCGCCCTGCCGCAGCTTTTCGAGCTGGCGCACGCGCTGAAACAAAAACGAAAGCTGCGCCGGCAATGCGGCCGTCCTCGGTTCCTGGTAAAACCGCTCGAGAAACGGGTTGTCCTCCGCGCGCTCCAGCAGCAACTCGGCATTCCAGCTCTCCGCGAAGCGCCGCGCCAGCGTGGTCTTGCCGACGCCGATGGGGCCCTCGACTACAAGATGGCGTGGGCCATCGACCACCAGATGACGCACATCGCCGGACCGTCCGGTCATTCATTCTCCCCCAGCTTTGTCAGGCCGTCGCGGCCAATGCGATCGAGCAGCGCATCGAGACGCCCCAAGCCGGGAATCTCGAGCGCCGCCGGCGCGACATCGGCGAGAGGATACAACACGAAGGCGCGCACCGATAGCTGTGGATGCGGTACGGTCAGCCGCCCCGAATCGATGCGCCTGCGGCCGTAAATGAGCAGGTCCAGATCGAGCGGCCGCGGCCCCCAGCGCACACCGCCACGCTTGCGACCATGTTGCGCCTCGATTTGCTGCAGCTCGGTCAGCAGCCGTTCGGGCGCAAGTGTCGTCTCCAGCCGCGCGACGGCGTTAACAAAATCGGGCTGATCCTGCGGCCCCAGCGGCCGGCTGCGGTACAGCGGTGAGATTGCCGCAAGCCTTGTTGAAGGCAGCGCGTCGAGTTCGTCAAAGGCACGTTCGACTTGCGCCCGCGGATCGTCGAGGTTGCTGCCGAGGCCGATGTACGCGTCCATCAGTCTTCATTATTACTGGCCACCCGCCGCCGGCGCCGGCGGCGACGGCGATGCTCTCCCGCACCGGCACTGCCCTCGTCGTCGGCATGATCGACCTGAAAGGCGGTCCACCAGTCCGCCAGTTCCTGATCGGCCTCGCCGGCTTCGGCACGCAGCAGCAGGAAGTCATATGCGGCACGAAAGCGCGGATGCTCCAGCAGCCGCATCGGTCGCTTGCCGCGGCGCTGCTCGAAGCGCGCTTGCATTTCGAAGATTTCGGCCATCGGTTGCGTGAATCGGCGTGGCAAGGCGACGCGCGTCTGCTGCTGGGAGGCGATATCGATTGAAGCCTGCCGCAGTGCCTGCGTCGGGCGCACACCGTCGCTCTCGCGCCACTGCGCATAAGTATGCACCGGCGCCCACAGCAGTGCTGCGAGTAGAAACGCCGGCGTCACCGGCTGATCGGCGGCGACGCGCCGATCGGTATTCACCAGCGCTCGTTCGACGAATCCGGCCGCGCCCGGATTGGCCGCCAGCAGCTCTTCGGTCCACGGAAACAGCTCGGCGAGCAGGCCGTACCGGCGCAGCAGCCGGAAATTCTTTTCCGCCTGACCGCTCATGAACAGCTTCAGCACCTCGTCGAACAGCCGCGCCGGGGGAACGTCGGCCAGCCGTGGCGCAAGTTCGCTCAGCGCCGCCTCGCTCGCCGGCTCGATCGTGAAATCGTGCTTGGCCGCGAAGCGGACCGCGCGCAGCATCCGCACGGGATCCTCGCGATATCGCGTCGCCGGATCGCCGATCAGCCGCAGCACCCGGTTCTTGAGGTCGTCAAGGCCACCGACGTAATCCCAGACGGAAAAATCGCGAATATCGTAATAAAGGGCGTTGACGCTGAAATCGCGCCGCCACACATCTTCCTCGATCGTGCCGTACACGTTGTCTCGCAGAATGCGACCGTTTTCATCAAGACGGCGGTCTGCACCGGCATCGACATCGCTATCGGGTGCGGCGCGGAACGTGGCGACTTCAATGACTTCCCGCCCGAAACGCACGTGCACCAGCCGGAAACGCCGGCCGATCAGACGCGAATTCCGAAACAGATCGTGGACCTGCTCCGGATGTGCATCGGTCGCCACGTCGAAATCCTTCGGCACCTGCCCGAGCAGCAGGTCGCGCACGCTGCCGCCCACCAGGAACGCCAGGTAGCCGGCGTTGTTGAGGCGGTAGAGCACCTTGAGTGCATTGTCGGATATATTGGTCCGCGATACCGAATGCTCCGCACGCGGAATTATCTTGAGCGAGTCGATAAGCCGTCTCTACAGGTTGAAATGCGGCCGGCGGGACTGCCTGACCTATGGTTCTTGCGCTTCTGTTCTTGAGCTTCCAATTTGCCCGCGTATAATAGCACGGCTCAATTTGGCCTCATGGCCATTGATTCCGCTCCCATCGTCTAGCGGTCCAGGACGCGGCCCTCTCAAGGCTGAAACACGAGTTCGATTCTCGTTGGGAGCGCCACTTCCATAGTTGCTAGTGCTGAGTCGCTAGTGCCAAGTACTAGCGACCAGCGACTAGCCACTAGCTACTTACGTTTCGATGCCAGAAACCGTCACCTACCTGCCCCCCGGTCTGTTCCGTCGCCTCGCCGCGGGCTTTTATGACTTGCTGCTGGTCATCGCGCTGTGGTTCCCGGCCACCGCGATAGCGCTCGCGTTCTTCCAGAACAATCGTCACCTGCCGGGGCCGCTGTACCAGGTCTACCTGCTCGTTATCGCATTCGCGTTCTTCGGCTGGTTCTGGACGCACGGCGGCCAGACGCTCGGCATGCGCGCCTGGCGGCTCAAGCTGATCGACGGCCGCGGCGCTACGCTCGGCTGGCAACAGGCGCTGGTGCGCTATGTCAGCATGCTGATCCCGTGGCTGCTGATCGGCCTCGGGCTCGAATTCGTCAGCTACCCCGCCGGGCCGGGGCAATGGCTGCTCCGGACGATCATCGGCCCTGCCGTGTTTGTTGCCGCCCTGATTGGCTTCATCTGGCCGCGCCTGGACCGGCACCGCCTCGCCTGGCATGACCGGCTGTCCGGTTCCTGCCTGACGGTCACACCCAAAGGCTAAGCGGCAGTTTACGACCCCGCCATGTTGGGGTAATCTTGTCAAGCGCTTGCGGTGGGGGCCGTGGGCGCCTGACATACTAATGATACGCAAACGAACTTCAGGGCCGGCGCGAGCAAGGAGCGATCGCGCGACGGGGACCGGTGAAACACCCGCTCCGCCCTGGGCTGCGCTCGCCTATCTGGCAGCCTCCATCGCGGCCATCGTCACGGTCGGATTGCCGGATCACCTGAACATCGTCTGGCTGTGCTTCTTCACTGCCTTTCAAGTCGCGCTGATGAGCCTGTCGGTGCCGGCCGCAGCCCTCGGCACCTCGGGCCGTGGCTACGTTTCCCTCGATCGCATGTCGCTGGTAGCGGCCGTACTCGTGCTCGGCCCGATGCCGGCGGCATGGGTCGGCGGTGCAAGTGCCCTGATCTGGACATTGGCGGTCGACCCGCGCCGCGAGCCGTGGCCGGAACGCGTTACGCGCGGCATCGGCAACGGCGGCATGTTCCTGATTGCAACGCTCGCGGCGGGCGCCGCCTACGAAGTGCTGGACGGAACAACGCCGCTGCACAACCTTGTATTACTCGACTTCGCTCGCGCCTGCGTGATGATCCTGGTGCTGCAGGCAGTCAACGAACTGCTGTTTCTGCCGATTACCTGGCCGGGCATGAACGCCGCGGCCCGCCGCCACCCCATCGACTGGCGCAGCACGCTTAACGAACTGCTGGTCGGCCTGAGCGGCATCATTGCCGCCCTTGCCTTCACCGACCTGCCGCCGCTCGGCTTTGGCCTCTATGTCGGTTTCGTCATCGTGATCGCTGTGCTGTTCAAGTATGTCGTCGGCATCGCCGTGCGCGAGCGCGGCCGCGCCGATGAACTGGGCGCGGTCAACCGCGTAAACCAGGCGGCGCATTCCGGGGTTGGGCTCGACGAACTCGCCGAAATCATCTTTCGCGAGGCCGGCGGCCTGATGGATTTCGCCGCCTTCATCATCGGCGTCTATCACCGCAAGAGCGATGAAATCGATGTGCGCCTGAACTACGACGCCGGCGAACGCCATCCGCCCAACCGGCGCAAGGCCGGCGCAGGTCTCCTCGCCTGGACCATCCGGCACAACGAATCGGTGTTCATCCGCGACCGGCGGGTGAGCCGCCATCCGGCGATTCGCAACAGCATCGTCCATGGTCGCTCGTCGGTCGCGCTGATCGCGATCCCGATCAACTTCGGCGACGAAACCGTCGGCGTGATGAGCGTGCAGGACTACCGCCCCAACGCCTTCAGGCCGCGTCATTTGAGGCTGCTGGAAAACTTCGCCGGCCAGATCGCCGTCGCGATCGTCAATACGCGCCTGTTCGCCGAGTTGACGGCGAACCAGCAAGAGCTGGAATCGCGGGTCGCAAAGCGCACGGCCGACCTGCAACGCCTCACCGCGTCGCTGGAAGAAACCATGCGCCAGAAGGAAAGCCTGGTCGCCCAGCTCGAACAGGAAAACAGGCGCGACCCGCTGACGGCGCTCGCCAATCGCCGCCACCTCGACGAAACGCTTGACCGGGAGATGCAGCGCGCCAGACGTTTCCGCCATCCGCTGGCGCTGGCAATGGGGGACCTGGACGGCTTCAAGCGCGTCAACGACCTCCACGGCCACGCACTCGGCGACGACGTGCTCGACCGGGTTGCCGGCATTCTGCGCGGCGGCGTGCGCGCCACCGATCTGGTTGCGCGCTACGGCGGCGAAGAATTCGTACTGCTGCTGCCGGAGACCGACGAGGACCAGGCCGTGCAGGTCTGCGAAAAACTGCGTGCGGCGATCGCCGAGGCACCATGGGCCGATATCGATCCGCAGCTCACGGTAACGATGAGCTTTGGCGTTACTGCGCTCGCCGGGCGATCGCAAACCGCCGCTGCCCTGCTCGCCAGCGCCGACGATGCCCTCTATGCTGCCAAGCGTGCCGGCCGCAACCGCGTCTGCCGAAGCGCGGATGCCGCGCCGCCGAAGCTGAGAAAACGCCAGTCGTCACCGTAGCCGGGCAAGCGCGCCCAGGCTCACCAGCGTCAGCAGTACCGTCGGCGACCAGGCCGTGAGTAGCGGATTCGCGCCAAGTACCTCACCTACCTGGATCACCGTCGTATTGAACAGATAGAACGCAACGCCGGTCAGAATGCCGACCAGCAGCCGCTGCCCGGTCGTGACAGAGCGCAGCGGCCCGAACACGAACGGCATCGCCAACAGCGCCATCGCCAGCACCGTCAGCGGCTCCACCACCTTGCTCCAGAACGCAATCCGGTAGCGCGTGGCATCGAGGCCGTTGTGCTGCAGGTAGCCGATGTAGCGCAGCAAACCGCTGCCCGACAGGTTGTCAGGCTTGACCACGAACAGCCGCAGCAGCCCCGGGTTCAGCAGTGTCGCCCAGTCAGCGGACTGCCGCTTGACGGCTGTCGTGCCGGTATTCCCTTGCAGCTTCGTGGTCGCGATGCCCTTGAGCGTCCAGTGGCCGCCCTTGAAGCGTGCGGCGCCTGCGTGCGTCGCGCGCACCAGCCGGCCGTCATCGAAACGATAAATGTAGATATCGCGAATCAAGTCCTGGCTTGCAAGTTCGCGCACGTTGACGAACAGGTTGCCGTCGCGCGCCCAGACCCCGCTGCTGCCGACGCCGCCGAGGCGCTGGTGCATTTCCAGGCTGCGCGTGTTGTCGGCGTAACGATTGGCCGGCGGCGCGACAAATTCGCTCACCACCCCCACCAGCAGCGCCATTACCAGCCCGCCCAGCAGTGCCGATACAGCGATTCGGGATGCCGATACGCCGGCGGTGCGCACCACCATCAGTTCGTTGCTGCTCGCCAACCCGCCGAGGCCGAGCAGCGTGCCCATCAACGTCGCGGTTGGAAACAGGTTGAGCGACTGCGCCGGCAGCGACAATAACGCGTATTGCAATGCGCCCGGAATGCCGTAGCTGCCCTGGCCGATGTGATTGAATTCGCCGATAAAGGTGATGAAGGCCGACAGCGCCAGCAGCACCAGCAACACCAGCAGCGAAGCGCCCAGGACGGTGCGGCCGAGGTAGCGGTCGATCAGCGTCATGCGGTCGAGTATGTCTTGAGTTCGCGCTGCCGCCACAGCAGAACGAAGGCCGCGACGACGGCCACACCAGGCACCCACCACAGCCCGATGCCGACCGGCACGACCTGGTGCTCGACCCAGATGCGGGCCGCGCCGAGCACATTGGAATAGATGATGTAGGTCAGCACCGCCGCGAAGAACTTGCCGTAGCGGCCCTGCCGCGGCTGCAGGCGCGCCAGCGGTACCGCGAGAAATGCGAGGACCAGCGCCGACACCGGAATTGCAATGCGCCACTCGATTTCGGCGCGTGCCTCGGTGGTCGGTGTGTGCCACAGTTTCGCGGTTGACTCGGCGCCGGTGTCGCTGGTGTTATACGACCCGCCCGGCGTGATGCGCACGCCGTACTGGTCGAACCGCGCAATGCGGAAATCGGCCTGGCCGGGCGTGCCCTGGTAGCGATAGCCGTCGTGCAGGACCATGAACCGGCCGTGCCCATCGCGCGCCGGCTTCTGCACGCCCGTATCGGCGGCGACGATTTGCACCTCGCCGTGCGCGTGGTTTTCGGCAAAGACGTCCTTTAGCTGTCCGTCGGGCGCCACGTCTTCGGCATAGAAAATGCCGTGCCCGCCGACGCTCTTGAACCGGCCCGCCTCGAAGTGTGTGAATTCCGCCTGCCGTTGCGCCTCGTTCTGCACGGCGTCGCTGGTCGCCACCACCCACGGGCTGACCTCCAGCGACAGCACCGCAAGCCCCATCGTCAGCATCAGCGTGAACAGCATCACCGGCCGGTAGACATCCCAGCTCGCCACACCGCAGGCGCGCATCGCGGTCATCTCACTGTCGTGATACAGACGCCCGAGGGCCAGCATGATTGCGAAAAACAACCCGACCGGCACCACGATCAGGAGATAGTTCAGCGCCGCAAGCCCCACCAGCGTCAGCACCGCGCCGCCCGGCAACGTGCCGGCAGCCGCATCGCCGAGGTACGACGCAAACTGATTGCTGACCAGGATCAGCATCAGTACCAGTGTCACCGCGCCCCAGGTCTGCAAGACTTCGCGGAAGATGTAGCGATCAACAATGCCGAGCATTTACGTTACAATTCGATGTTTTGCGCGCCTTATCATACACGCGCAGCCATGCATCCGAGGAGAAACGAATGGAATTTTCCGTTTCGGCGGGACAGCCGGAAAAATATGACGGTGCCTGCGTTATCGCCGGCGTTTTCGAAGATCAGCAATTGACATCCGCCGCGAGCGCGCTGGACAAGGCGAGCGGCGGCACTATCGGCGGGCTGATCAAATCGGGTGCGCTGTCCGGCAAAGCGGGCAAGCTTCTGCCGCTGTTCAAGCCGGCGGATCTCAAATGCGGACTGGTCCTGCTGGTCGGCCTGGGCAAGCGCGACAAATTCAATGCGCTGACGCTCCGCAAGGCGACCGCCACGGCCGTCAAGGCAGCGGCCAGCCACGGCATCACCGAAGCGTTGAGCACGCTCAGCCTCGACGACGCCGGCGGCCTCGACCTCTACTGGCGCCTGCGCCACGGCGCGGAAGCGGCCAGCGACGCAGCTTATTCATTCACCGAGTGCAAAAGCAAAGACGGCGGCGACAAGCCGCTCCAAACGCTGACATTCAGCCTCCCCGAGGGTGCGGATGAGAAGGCCGCCGGCGAAGCGCTGCGCCACGCGAAAGCCATTGCCGGCGGCGTGAGCTTTGCAAAAGATCTCGGCAACCGCCCCGCCAACCTGTGCACGCCGACCCATCTCGCCGAACAGGCGCAGGCGCTGGCCGCCCGCCAGCCGAAAATCCGCGTGACGGTGGTGGACGAAGCCGAAATGGAAAAGCTGGGGATGGGCGCGCTGCTCGCGGTGTCGCGCGGCAGCAGCCAGCCGGCGAAACTGATCGTCATGGAGTACCGGGGCGCCGGGGAGAACGACAAGCCGTACGCGTTGGTCGGCAAGGGCGTGACCTTCGACGCCGGCGGTATTTCGCTGAAGCCCGCCGGTGCGATGGATGAAATGAAATGGGACATGGGCGGCGCGGCGAGCGTCTTCGGCACGATGCAAACCGTCGCCGAACTCGGCCTGCCGATCAACGTCGTCGGCGTCACGCCCTGCACCGAAAACCTGCCCGACGGCAATGCCGTCAAGCCGGGCGACATCGTCACCACGATGTCGGGGCAGACCGTTGAAATTCTCAACACGGATGCCGAAGGCCGGCTGTGTCTGTGCGATGCGCTGTGCTACACGCGACGCTTCGAGCCGGAAACGGTGATCGACGTCGCCACCCTGACGGGTGCCTGCGTGGTGGCCCTGGGCGCTCATGCGGCGGGACTGTTCAGCAACGACGAAGAGATGGTCGCCGATCTGCTGAAAGCCGGCGACCAGACCGCCGATCGCGCCTGGCGCATGCCGCTCTGGGACGATTACCAGGAACAACTGCAAAGCAACTTCGCGGATTTTGCCAATGTCGGCGGCCGCGAGGCGGGCAGCATTACCGCGGCCTGCTACCTGTCGCGCTTTACCGGCGACTTCCGCTGGGCACACCTGGATATCGCCGGCGTGGCGTGGAAAACGGGCAAGGAGAAAGGCGGCACCGGACGCCCGGTGACGTTGCTCTCGCAGTATCTGATCGATCGCTGTTGACGCGAATCGATTTCTACGTGCTGGCGACGGCGCGCCCGCAGGAGCGCGAGCGCGTCGCCTGCCGGCTGGTCGAAAAGGCCCGCCAGCACGACCAGACGGTCTACATTCACGTGGAATCCAGCGCCCAGGCGGCGGCGCTGGACGAGTTGCTGTGGACGTTTCGCCAGCAAAGCTTTATTCCGCATGCCCGCGCCGGCGCCGATGCCGACGCGCCGGTGCTGATCGGCTGCGGCGACGACATGCCGCCCGCCGGGCGGGCACTGCTTATCAACCTCGACGCCGATGTGCCGCTGTTCTTCAGCGGCTTCGAGCGTGTCATGGAAATCATCGACGGCGATGACCAGCGTCGCGCACAGGGACGCAGCCGGTTTCGCTTTTACCAGGATCGCGGCTATCCTTTGCAGACTCACAAGCTGTGAACGCAATGGATCGACCAATGGCTGACGAACCTCATATCGACTGGGAGCGCCACGACGACATTCCGGTGCTGACCGACATCGTCAACCCTGACGAGGTCGAGGTCGGCCCCTACGTGGTGATCGAAGATGCGGACGAGCCGGCCGAAGTGCCGGTCGCGCCCGCGCCGCGCGTCGTCTACGACGACAACTTCGGTGTCGACGAAGCCGAAGCCGCCGGCCTCGCGGGGCTGCCGGAAGAGGCGCCGCCGTCGGAACCGGCCCCGGTCGGAGAACCGGTCGACCTGGACGAACTGCGCACCGCACTGGCGGCAGAACTGGAACAGGCGGCCACCCGAATCATCGAGGACTCGGTCGCCGGAATCGAAGCGCAGATCGCCGATCGGATTGCCGCGCGCCTGAAAGATGAAATCGGCGGCATCGTTGAAGCCACCCTGACGGATTTCCAACGACAACCGAAATAAATGGACAAGACTTACGACCCGCACGCCATAGAGCAGCACTGGTACGATCGCTGGGAGGCCGCCGGCTACTTTGCCCCGCGGGGCAACGGGGCGCCCTACTGCATCATGATCCCGCCGCCGAACGTAACCGGCACGCTGCACATGGGCCACGCCTTCCAGCACACGCTGATGGACGCACTGATCCGCTACCAGCGCATGCGCGGCCGCAACACGTTATGGCAGGTCGGCACCGACCACGCCGGCATCGCGACGCAAATGGTCGTCGAACGGCAGTTGAACGCCGAGGGCAAGACGCGTCACGACATCGGCCGCGGCGGATTCGAAGAACGCGTCTGGCAATGGAAAGAACAATCCGGCGGGACGATCACGCGGCAGATGCGTCGCCTGGGGGACTCGGTGGACTGGTCACGCGAGCGCTTCACGATGGACGAGGGCCTGTCGAAGGCCGTCGCCGAAGTGTTCGTCCGACTCTACGACGAAGGCCTGATTTATCGCGGCAAGCGCCTGGTCAACTGGGACCCGGTGCTGAAGACGGCGCTATCGGATCTGGAAGTCATTTCCAGCGAAGAAAACGGCCATTTGTGGCACCTGCGCTATCCACTGGCCGACGACTCCGGCCATGTCGTCGTCGCGACCACGCGCCCGGAAACCATGCTCGGCGACGTCGCCGTCGCGGTGCATCCGGACGATGAACGTTACCGTCACCTCGTCGGCAAGGAAATCGACCTGCCGCTCGCCGACCGGCGCATCCCGATCATCGCCGACGACTATGTCGATCCCGAATTTGGCACCGGTTGCGTCAAGATCACGCCCGCGCACGACTTCAACGACTACGAGATCGGCGAGCGCCACCATCTGCCGATGATTAACGTGCTGACGCCCGATGCGGCGCTGAATGACGCTGTGCCGGAGAGCTACCGCGGCCTCGATCGCTTCGAAGCGCGTAAGAAAATCATCGCCGATTTCGAAGCGCTGGGTCTGCTCGACAGAACCGACGCGCACAAGCTGATGGTGCCGCGCGGCGACCGCAGCAACGCGGTGGTCGAGCCGTACCTGACCGACCAGTGGTACATGAAGATGGGTCCGCTCGCCGAACCGGCCATCAAGGCGGTCGAAGACGGCCGCATTCGCTTTGTGCCCGAGAACTGGTCGAAGACGTATTTCGAATGGATGCGCAATATCCACGACTGGTGCATCAGCCGCCAGCTCTGGTGGGGGCACCGCATCCCGGCCTGGTACGATGACGCCGGCAACATCTACGTCGCGCGCGACGAAGCCGAAGCGAGAGCGAAATACAAGCTCGACGACGATGTGGCACTGACGCAGGACGAAGACGTGCTCGACACCTGGTTCTCGTCGCAGCTCTGGCCGTTCTCGACGCTCGGCTGGCCGGACAAAACGCCGGAACTCGAAACCTGGTACCCGACAAATGTCCTTGTCACCGGTTTCGACATCATCTTCTTTTGGGTGGCCCGCATGGTGATGATGGGTCTCAAGTTCATGGACGACGTGCCGTTTCATGAAATCTACATCACCGGCCTGATTCGCGACGAGCACGGCCAGAAGATGTCGAAGTCCAAGGGCAATATCCTCGACCCGATCGACCTGATTGACGGCATCGACCTCGACGCGCTGATCGAAAAGCGCACCTTCGGCATGATGCAGCCGCGGCTCGCCGACAAGGTGCGCAAGAACACGCGCAAGGAGTTCCCGAATGGCATTCCGGCGCACGGCACCGACGCGCTGCGCTACACGCTCGCCGCCCTCGCCGGCCCCAGCCGCGACATCAACTTCGACCTCGGCCGCCTCGAAGGCTACCGCAATTTCTGCAACAAGCTCTGGAATGCCGCGCGCTACGTGCTGATGAAACTGGATTCGACGCCGGTCGAAGGCAATGACATCGAGTACGGTATCGCCGAGCACTGGATTCGCTCGCGCCTCGCCCGCACGATTGCGGCAGTTCACGAGCATTTCGGCACCTACCGCTTCGACCTCGCCGCGCGCGCTCTCTACGAGTTCACCTGGAACGAATACTGCGACTGGTACCTGGAGCTGTCCAAGCCGCTGCTCGATTTGAGCGCGCCCGCCGCGCAACGCAACGGCACGCGGGAGACACTGGCCGTTGTGCTGGAAGCGCTGCTGCGGCTGATGCACCCGCTGATGCCCTTCATCACCGAGGAAATCTGGCAGAAAGTCGCCCCGCTCGCAGGCCGCACCGGCGACAGCGTCATGCTCGCGCCATTCCCGGACGCCGATGACTTCGCCGTCGACACGCAAGCGGAAGCCGAAATGCAATGGCTGATGGGCTTCGTCCTCGGCGTGCGCCAGATCCGCGGCGAAATGGACATTGCGCCCGGCAAGCTGCTGCCGGTGTTGCTGGCGGACGCCGGCGACGACGACCGGCGGCGGCTCGAGGCCTGTGATGGCTTGGTCCGAAGCCTGGCGAAAATCGAATCAGTAGACCTGCTTGAGGCATCCGCCGACGCGCCGCAAAGCGCAACTGCCCTGCTCGGTCAGATGAAGATTCTCGTGCCGCTCGCGGGCCTGATCGATGTCGAGGCGGAAGCCGAACGGCTGGAACGCCAGATCAGCAAGTTCAGAAAGTTGGAAGAACAGAGCAATCGCAAACTGGCGAACGAATCATTCGTCAGCAACGCGCCGGCGCAAGTGGTCGAGCAGGAACGGCAACGACTGCAGGAGCATCGCGCGGCCCTCGAGAAGCTCGAAGAACAACGCGACCATATTCGAGCAATGGCGTAACGGGGGAAATGGTGGGCCGTATAGGATTCGAACCTATGACCAATAGATTAAAAGTCTACTGCTCTACCAGCTGAGCTAACGGCCCCATGAAACCTGAATTTTATCTTAACGCGAGCAACCATCCCTGGTGCGCCGCCAGCTCGACTCCTGCCTCGCGTTCGCCTGTGCTGCGAAATGCCACCGGCATTTCGGTCACGGCTCACCCAACTGAGCTAACGGCCCATGAAACCTGAATTTGTTCCTGACCCTGGCAACCACGGAGAAGGTTGGGATGAGGGATTTATAAACTCTCCCTCACCCTGACCCTCTTCCTGAGGGAGAGGGAATCGGGGAATGCGAATGATACCTAACGAGGATTGCCGCCTCAACGATAATTCGTCGGATCGGCGATATTGGCTTCCTGAAACCCGCGACGACGCAAGCGGCAGGCATCGCAAACGCCGCAGGCGCGACCTTCACTGTCGGCGCTGTAGCATGAGACGGTGAGGCCGTAGTCGACTCCGAGAGCCGTACCTTCCTGGATGATCCTTCCCTTACTCCAATCGAGCAGCGGTGCATGAATCCTGAACCGCGCGCCTTCGACGCCGGCGCGGGTCGCCAGATTCGCCAGTGCCTCAAATGCCTCGATGAATGCCGGACGGCAGTCCGGGTAGCCGGAATAGTCAACGGCATTGACGCCGATGAAGATATCGCGCGTCTCCAGCACCTCCGCCCAACCGAGTGCGAGCGACAGCATCACCGTGTTGCGCGCCGGTACGTACGTGACCGGAATGCCGTCGCCCGGTGAATCGGGCACGGCGATGGCATCGTCAGTCAGCGCCGACCCGCCGATCGCGCCGAGGTCGATGGCGATTTCCTTGTGCTCGGCCACGCCCAAAGCCGCCGCAACGCGTCGCGATGCCGCAAGTTCCGCGTCATGGCGCTGGCCGTAGCGCACCGACAGCGCGTGACAGGTGTAACCATCGCGTTTGGCAATCGCGAGAGTGGTGGCCGAGTCGAGTCCGCCGGACAATAAAACTACTGCTTTCATACCACTGCCAAGTGCCTTGTGCCTAGTGCCTTGTGCCTAGTGCCTTGTGCCTAGTGCCTTATGCCGAGAACTGAGACAAGAGAGTCGTCTTTTCCAGACTCAGTCCTAGCTACTTAGCACTAGCTACTTTCTTCATCTCCCCGGCACGTCGCCCCAGAGGTATTTGTGGAGTTGGACCTGGAATCGCACCGGCAGGCGATCGGCCAGTATCCAGTCGGCGAGATCGGCGGCGCTCTGCTCTGCATGACTGGGCGAGAACAATACCGTGCACCGGTCGGACAAGCCACGCTCGGTGACGAAATCGCGCGACCATTCGTAGTCGGCGCGCGAGCAAATCACGAACTTGAGTTGATCCTGCGGCCGCAGAACGTCGAAGTTTTCGGTGAGGTTGCGTTCGACTTCGCCGGAATCCGGCGTTTTGACATCGATGACCCGGACCACGCGCTCGTCGAGATCCGCGACCGGCATCGCACCGCTGGTTTCAATCGACACGCGATAGCCGGCATCGGCGAGACGCATCAGCAGCCGCCGGCAGTTCTTCTGCGCGAGCGGCTCGCCGCCGGTCACGGTGACGTAATGTGCACCGTATTGCGCAACCTCGTCGAGCACCGAATCGATCGAATGCCAGTCGCCGCCGTGAAAGGCGTACTCGGTATCGCAGTAACGGCAACGCAGCGGACAGCCCGTCAGACGCACGAACACCGTCGGCCATCCGACGGTGTCGGCTTCGCCTTGCAGCGAGTGGAAGATTTCCGTCAGCCGCAGGCGTTCTTCGGCCGGGATGGCATCACGTCTCAATGCGACTTGTTTTTTATCTGCTTGAGCCGGTTCTTCGCGAGCCGTGCTTCGGTGCTTTGCGGATACTTCTGGATGACCTGCTCGAGCGCCTGCTTCGCCTTGTCTTCCTGCGACAGCTCATCGTAGCTGTAGCCCATCTTCAGCAACGCGCCCGGCACCTTCTGCGAATCGGGATAACTGCTGACGACGGTCTGAAACGCGGCGATCGCGCCGTTGAAATCGCGTGAGACATAGCGCGACTCCCCGAGCCAATATTCGGCGTTATCGGCCAGCTTGCTGTTGGGATACTGGGACAGGAATGCGCTGAAGGCCGATTGGGCCTGGCTGTAATTTCCCTGCTGCAACAGGTTGAAGGCATGGTCGTATGCCGTCTGGCCGTTATCCGCCGGCATCGTCCCTGCCCCGGTAGTCGGCGCACTGCCGTTGGCGGTTTCGAGCGCGCGCAGCCGGCTGTCCAGATCCTGGTACAGATTGCGCTGGCGACGGTTCGACTCATCGACCGCGTGCGCCAGCTCCTGCACCTGGCCACGCAGATCGCGGACCTGGCCGGCCAGATCGTCGAGCCGCTGGCCAAGCGACACCTGGTTCTGGTTCTTGACGACACGACTCAGTTGATCGACCTGCTGCTGCAACCGGTCGACCTTGATCGCGAACGGATCATTTGGCTGTACGCCGGTGGCGCAGCCGCCCAAAGCGGCCAGCGCCACCAGCATCAGACTGAAACCTGCAACCTTGATCATTGCAGATATACTATCACCACGCGGCGATTCTTGGCCCACGCGGCCTCGTTATGACCGGGATCGGCCGGATCTTCCTCGCCGTAGCTGACGGTCTGGATCTGATCCGCCGACACGCCCTGCAGCATCAGGAAACGCTTCACTGACTGCGCGCGACGGTCGCCGAGCGCAATGTTATAAGCCTTGGTGCCGCGCTCATCGGTGTAGCCTTCGAGTCGCACGTTGACGTTCGGATGCGCGACCAGGTAGTTCGCCGTCTGCGTCAGGAGGTCAGTGTACTCCGGCTTGATGTCGCTCATGTCGAAACCGAAATAGACGACGTTCTGCTGCGGACGGGTCTGCCCCGGCTGCGGCTGTTGCTGCTGCTGGTAGCCGAGTTCCTGCCCCTGGTTTTGCGTGCCCTGGTTCATGCCGCTGGTTTGCGTGCCATTTCCCGTGGCACCGCCGGGCGCGGGCGCGGGCTGCACATTGCTCTGGCCGCCGCAACCGGCCAGCGCCGCTCCGAGCGCCACCACGCCGAACCACATAGCCAATGATTTCATCTGAAGCTCCTTATATTTCGTCGCAAAAAAAACCTATCGCTCCGAAGGCGGGAACGGTCCCCAGGCGGGATCGCTGATTTCGCCCTCTTCCGAAGTCAATTGCTGATGCACGCTGCCGTCCACGGAAACGGCTGCCAATTCGTTCTTGCCGTCGAACACGCCCGCGTAAATAATCATACTACCGTTCGGCGCGAAGCTGGGAGACTTATCCAGCTCACCGTCCGTCAGCACTCTGAGCGCGCCTGTCTGGAGATTCATCACCGCAATGTGCAAATCGCCATTCTCGCGGTGCACCATCGCGAGCGTTCTGCCGTCCGGGGACACCTGAGGCCGGGCGTTATAGCTGCCGTCATATGTCAGCCGCCGGGCACTCGTGCCGTTCAAATCCTGCTCGTAGATCTGGGCGCTGCCGCCGCGATCCGATGTATAAAAGATATGCTCCCCATCCGGCGCCCAGGCCGGCTCAGTCTCGATCGCCTGGTCGGACGTGATCTGACGCAGCTTGTGCGTCTTTAGATTGAGAATATAGATGTCGGGGTTGCCCGGCTGCGACGACAGCACTACCGCCAGGCGGCTGCCATCCGGCGAAAAAGCGGGCGCACTATTCAGGCCGGCGCGTTTCAGCACCTGCACGCGCTGCCCCGTGCTGAGCGTCTGGACGTAAATGCCGGGGTGATGATTGACGAACGCCGAGTAGGCGATCCGCGTGCCGTCCGGCGACCAGCTCGGCGACAGGATCGGCCCGTTGGACACCGCGATGGTCTTAGCGTTTTCGCCGTCCGCGTCCGACACGATCAGCGAATAACGCGTGTTTTTGCCCGTCCGTTGCGACTCGACGAATACGATGTGCGTGCCGAATGCACCGCGCTCGCCGGTCAGCTCCTTGTAAATCATGTTGCTGATGCGGTGCGCCGCCTGGCGCAGCGCGCCTGCCCGTGCCGGCAGGCGATAACCGAGCAGCTGCCGGCCCGTATAGACGTCGAACAGGCGAAAGTCGATCGTGTAGCCGCCGTTGCCGTTCGGCTGTATCCGGCCGATGACGACATCATTGACGTTGACGGCGCGCCAGTTGGCGAAGTCGATTTGCTGCGGCGTGCTCGGCTTTTCCAGCATGTCGTCCGTCGGCAGCGACGTGAACCGGCCACTACGGGCGAGATCCGCCGACACCACGCCATCAACGTTGGTATTCGGCTGCTGACCGACCGGGCCCTCCCACGCAAAAGGCACGATGGCAATCGGCGTCGCGCCCTGCGCACCCTTGGTGACCGTGATCTGGATCGCCGCGTCGGCCGCGCCCGCCAGGGCGATCAGGCCGAACGCGAGCAGCAGCGGGAAGATTGTTTTCCTTGAAATTCTCATTGGCTGTTACCGTTCGAATTCGGAGGTGTGAAGGTGATGTTGATTTGCCGCTCAAACAAGCTCGGATCGCTCGGTGTCGGCAGCGGCGATGCCTTGTAGATCGCACTGATGATCGATTGCTTCACCGCATCGTTGCCATTGAACGACTTGAATTCGACGTTGACCACATCGCCGCCCGGCACCTGCGTCACCACGACGACCGCCTTCATGTCTGATTGCATCGACGGCGGCGGGTTCCACGCGCTGTAAATCACCTGCCGGATCCCGGCCGTATACATGCCCATCGCGCGGGTTTGTTCGCGCTTGCGCTGCGCCGCGGCCGCCGCTTCCTTGCGCTGCTGTTCTTCGGCCTCGAGTTCCTTCTTCAGTTCCGCCTTTCGCGCCGCCTCTGCCTTGGCCGCAGCTTCCTTGCGCCGGCGCGCCTCCTCGGCCGCCTTCTTGCGCGCGGCCGCCTCGGCTGCGGCCTGCTTGCGGGCTGCTTCGGCTTTCGCCTCGGCCGCGGCCGCCGCCTTTTGCTCGGCCTCCCGCTTCGCCTGCAGCTTCGCCAGTTGGGCCTGCGCGGCAGCGGCTTCCTGCTTCCGCTGCGCCTCGGCCGCGGCGGCCGCCTTTTGCGCCGCCTCGCGCTGCTGCTTGAGCTTCGCCAGACGCGCCTGCTCGGCCTCGCGCTCCTTGCGCGCCTGTTCAATCTGCTGCTGGCGCCTGCGCGCCGCCGCTTCCTGCGCGGCCTTCTTCTTCGCTTCGGCCGCCTTGATCTGCGCCAGTTGCTGGTTGATCAGCTTCTGGCTGACCACCGTCGCCGTAACCGGATTCATATCGTTGCTGGTGCCGGGCGGCGCGCTCATCATCGTGTGCGCGCCGAAACCTACACCGACGACCAGGATCGTCAGTACGACGCCGTGCAGCAGCAGCGAGTACGCCCAGGAGCGCGCGTCGCTCCTGACGCTTTTCGGCTCATGGAATTTCGGCGTCATGGGACTCGTTTGACTTGCGGGTTCTTCGGCGGCTTCGTAATCAGGCCGACGCTGGGCGCGCCGGCGGCCTGCAGAAGCGTCATGCCGAAAAGAACCCGCTCATACGGAACGTCCTTGTCGCCTTTGACCAATACGCGCACGTCATGGTTGTGCTGCAGCACCGCCGCAACGCGCGCGACCACGATTTTCGGTTTCAACGGCTGTTTCTGGTTTTCGCCGATGTTGAGGTAATACTGACCCT
The DNA here is from genome assembly GCA_035688265.1 of Gammaproteobacteria bacterium. GTDB lineage: Bacteria > Pseudomonadota > Gammaproteobacteria > Natronospirales > DASSBR01 > DASSBR01. The sequence continues at coordinate 7,828 of DASSNE010000036.1, read as the reverse complement.
GCGCGTCGACCGTCAAAATGACATTGGTCGGGTTCTTGCCGCTGGGATTGGTCAGCGGCTTGGCCGCCGCCTGCGGCAGGTTCACCTTGACACCCTCGGTCAGCAGCGGCGCCGTCACCATGAAGATAATCAGCAGGACGAGCATCACGTCGATATAAGGCACGACGTTGATCTCGCTCATCGGCCGCCGCCGCGCGCGTTTTCCGGAATCGCCGCTCATGCCGCGCTGCGGGCCGGGACGTGCCGCTGCAGAATCGAGGAGAACTCGTCGACAAAGGTGTCGAAGCGGGTTTCGAGGCGCCCGACCTGGTTGGAGAAACGGTTGTAAGCCACCACCGCCGGGATCGCCGCGATCAGGCCCATCGCGGTGGCGATCAGCGCCTCGGAAATGCCCGGCGCGACCATCGCGATCGTCGCCGCATGCACATTGCCAAGCGCCTGGAACGCGCTCATGATGCCCCAGACGGTGCCGAACAGGCCGACGTAGGGGCTGGTCGAGCCGACGGTGGCGAGGAACGCGAGGTTTTCCTCGAGCCGGTCGACTTCGCGCACCTGCGAGACGCGCATCGCACGGCGCGCGCCCTCCAGCACGGAACTGGTGTCCGCATCCTGCTTGCGCAGCCGGCTGAACTCACGGAAACCGGCTTCGAATACCGTTTCCATGCCCGGCTTCTCATCGTCGCCGTGCGCGCTGATCTCGCGGTAAATCGCCGACAGGTCGCCGCCGGACCAGAAGCGCTTCTCAAATGCATCCGCCGCCGCCTGGGCCTTGGCCAGCACCCGGCGCTTGCGGAAAATGATCGCCCACGATGTGATCGACGCCGCGAGCAGCAGCCCGAGGATGCACTGCACCACGATGCTGGCCTCGGCCACAAGCTGCCATACGGAAAAATCAGTCGTCATCTATCAATACCTAATGTTCTATCTGCGCGCGGATGCCGTCGGGAATCAGCCGGGGACGAAACGAATCGAGATCGATACAGGCCGCGCCGATTTCGCCGGCACACAACAGTTCGTCCTCGCGGCGAATCTCCTGGCGGAACCGGATGCGCGCTCCACGCACGGCTGCCACATCCACGCCCACCGTCAGCGCATCGTTGAGGCGCGCCGGCCGGACGTACTGCGCGTGCGCCTCCGTGACCACGAACGCCAGGCGGAGCCCGTCGGCCAGCTCCCGTTGATCGAAGCCCAGACTGCGCAACCACTCGGTGCGCGCCCGCTCCATAAATTTGAAATAGTTGGCGTAGTACACCACGCCACCCGCATCCGTATCCTCGTAGTAGATGCGTACGGGCCAACTAAATTCCATCGCCACGCAATTATTCCTGAAAATGCTCGAAGTTACATTACCTGCACTGTGATGAAGCTCACGTTCTCGGGGAAACCCTTGGGGTTGGTGAGAGGTAAGCGGTTAGCGGTAAGCGGATGAAGAACTTCTTGCCACTGACCTCTCACCTCTGACCCCTTACCCGCCGTCAAAAAGGTCCGGCGCCTGATTGCCCGTCGGGGCCTTCAACCCGAAATGAAGGTAGGCATTCCGCGTTGCCACACGCCCACGCGCGGTGCGCTTCAGAAAGCCCTGTTGGATCAGGTACGGTTCGATAACGTCCTCGATCGTGCCGCGTTCTTCGCCGATTGAGGCGGCAACGCTGTCGACGCCCACCGGGCCGCCATCGAATTTCTCGATAACCGCCAGCAGCATCTTGCGGTCCATCACGTCGAAGCCGTTGATGTCGACGTCGAGCATGTCCATCGCGGCCCGCGCGACCTCCGCGGTGATGTTGCCGTCGGCGCGGACTTCGGCGTAGTCGCGTACCCGGCGCAACAGCCGGTTGGCGATACGGGGCGTACCGCGCGAGCGCGCCGCGATCTCGCGCGCCCCGCCGGCATCGATGGTGAGGGCGAGGATGCCGGCCGATCGGCGCACGATCCCCGCCAGGTCGTCGGTATTATAGAACTCGAGGCGCTGAACGATGCCGAAGCGGTCGCGCAGCGGCGAAGTCAGCAGACCCGCGCGTGTGGTCGCGCCGATGAGCGTGAACGGCGGCAGGTCGAGCTTGATCGAGCGTGCCGCGGGGCCTTCGCCGATCATGATATCGAGCTGGTAGTCCTCCATCGCCGGGTACAGGACTTCTTCGACCACTGCGCCCAGGCGGTGGATCTCGTCGACGAACAACACATCGCGCGGCTCGAGATTGGTGAGCAGCGCGGCGAGATCCCCCGGCCGCTCCAACACCGGACCCGACGTCTGGCGCAGGTTGACTCCCATTTCGTTGGCGACGATGTGCGCGAGCGTGGTCTTGCCGAGTCCCGGCGGGCCGAAGATCAGCGTGTGGTCGAGCGCTTCGCCGCGGTTGCGCGCCGCGCTGACGAAGATTTCCATCTGCTCGCGTACCGGCGGCTGGCCGTGGTAGTCCGCGAGCGTGCGGGGGCGAATCGCGCGATCGAACTTGTCGTCGTCTTTGCGAGCCTCGGCGTCGATCAGGCGGTCGGGGGTTTCAGTCATGCCCGCACCGAGTTCTTCAGCGCCAGGCGGATGATATCTTCGGCGGCCAGATTGTCCCCGTCCACGTCGCGAACCATTCTGGCGGCTTCGGCGGGCTTGTAGCCGAGCGCAATCAGGGCGCCCTGGGCTTCGTCGGCCGGCCGCGCCGTGGCGATGGCGCCGGCAGGCAGTCCGGCAGGTGCGTCGGCGGCGAGTTTGTCGCGCATTTCCATGACCAGCCGCTCGGCGGTCTTCTTGCCGACGCCGGGCAGGCGCGTGAGCGCGGCGCTGTCGCGCGCCTCAACACAGCGCTGGAACGCCTCGACGCTGATGCCGGACAGAATGGTGAGCGCAAGCTTGGGGCCGATGCCGCTGACGCGAATCAGGCTGCGGAACAGGTCGCGTTCGGCGGCCGTCGCGAAGCCATACAGCACGTGCGCATCCTCGCGCACCGCGAGATGCGTCAACAGCGTGAGCGGTTCGCCGGGCTTCGGCAGGCTGTAAAAGGTGGACATCGGCGCTTCGACTTCATAGCCGACGCCGTTGACGTCGAGCAGCAGGCGCGGCGGCTGCTTTTCGGCGAGCGTGCCCTTGAGCCGGCCGATCATCGCCGCCGCCTCCGGCCACCGCGCCGCATACCTGCGGCCACAAGCAACGTACGCGTCTGACGGCCGTGCGAATGGCACAATGCCACGGCGAGCGCATCCGCGGCATCGCTCGGTGGCGCGGAATCCAGTTTGAGCAGGGCCTTGATCATATGCTGGACCTGTTCTTTCGAAGCGGCGCCCGTCCCCACGACGGCAAGCTTGACCGCGCGCGGCGCATATTCTGCCACGCCACCCGCGACTCCGAACACTGCACACAATGCGGCGGCGCGAGCCTGGCCAAGTTTCAGTGCGCTCGCCGCGTTACGGTGCATGAACGCGCTCTCGATGGCGACCTCGTCCGGTTGGTGTTCGGCAACCACGGCCCCGATGCCGTCGTAAATGATCTTGAGCCGCGTCGGCCAGTCGTCGGCCTGCGCGTGAATACAACCCCAGTCTACGGCGCTTTCGCCACGGGCGGCGATATCGATGACGCCATAGCCGGTGACGATCGAACCCGGATCGATGCCCAGTATCCGGGTCACCCTGCGCCTCCTGCCGCGCTACGCCTCCGCAAACACTTCCTCCGGGAAGTCCGCGTTCGAGTACACCGTCTGCACATCGTCGAGATTTTCCAGGACATCGAGCAACTTGAGCACGCTTTCGCCCGTCTCGACATCGAGATCGACAGTCGTTGACGGCCGCATCGTCACCTCGGCATCCGCCGGTGCGAGCCCCTGCTCCGTCAGTTTGTCGCGCACCGCGTGAAAATCGTTCGGATCGGTCAGCACATCAATCGAGCCGTCCTCGTTGTTGACGATATCCTCGGCGCCTGCCTCCAGCGCGGCTTCCATCAGCTTGTCCTCGCCGGTACCGGGCGGATAGCTCAGGACGCCGGCCGCGTTGAACAGGTAGGAGACCGAGCCGTCGGCACCGAGATTGCCGCCGTGCTTGGAAAACGCATGGCGAACTTCCGCGGCGGTACGGTTGCGGTTGTCGCTCAGGCAATCGACCATCACCGCGACGCCGCCCGGCGCATAGCCTTCATAGCGGATTTCCTCGTAGGCCTGGCCTTCCAGTTCGCCGCCGCCGCGCTTGATCGCGCGCTCGACCGTGTCCTTCGGCATATTCGCCGCGAGCGCCTTGTCGACCGCAAGACGCAGCCGCGGATTGGTGGCGGGATCCGCGTCGCCCATGCGCGCCGCGGTGGTGATTTCACGAATCAGGCGCGTGAACAGCTTACCGCGCTTCGCGTCCTGCGCGTTCTTGCGGTGCTGGATGTTCGCCCACTTGCTGTGTCCGGCCATAAGCTAAAAGTTGAGTTGCATACCGATGTGAAAACCGCTGTCCATGTCCGCGAAGCCCGGTCCGAAATCTGCCTTGATCTGCCGATAGCCAATATAAACGTTGGCGTTGCGCAGTACCTGGTAATCTGCGCGCACGCCATACTCCAACATGCGGTCGAGACCGCCAAACGAAATGATGCCCGGCGCGTAATAAATGTGTGCGCCAAAGCCGATGCGGTTGTAGCGCGGCAACTGGTACTGCACGAAACCGCCGATGGCGATCGCTTCGCCGCTGCTGGCGCGGGCGAACGGGCCAGGCCTGCCGCCGGAAATAAGACAGAGATTTCCGCACGGCTTGCCGGAATCAGGATTGATGTAATAAAACTGCCCGCCCAACCCCGCGTGCAGCGGATTCGGCCCGACGCCGGCATCGCCGATCAGGTGGACGCCGGCATTGAACACGTCGCCGCGATCCTGGTTGTACAGGAACGCCGCATTCGCGTACAGTCCGGTCGGCGTAATCGGCGTATTGAACGCGATGCGAGCCGAGTTGTCGTCGAGATTCAGATCCAGCGTGCTCGCGGCGCTGGCTGTACCAATCATTGCCGCGAAGAGGCCTATACCCAGCGCTACTCGGTAAAATTTCATGATCGCTCCTGACTTCCTGAGGGAGGGACTTGTCACCAAGCGCGTATGATACCTTGTCGGGCGGAGGTAAGTGAATGAGCAATGTCGCGCTACCGCGTCAGCGGCTTGAATGGTGGGGCGTCGTCCTGGCACTCGTACCGCTGGCGCTGGCAGCGATTTTAAGCTTTAAGTTATTGTCTCCCGAATACCGTTCCCACCCGCTGCTGTTTGAAGGACAGCACCTGCAACCGGTGAACGTCGCGCATGCGCAGGTGCTCGCGGCGCTGTTTAGAGGCATCGACTATGATTGGCCGCCGGCGGACGCGGTGCCTGCGCTGGCCCTGCGGCATTTTCCGAATGACATGGACACGCTCACGCCGAAGGTCAAAAAGCGGGTGTTCTTCCAGGCGCTGCTGCCGATTGTACTGGCGGAGAATGCGCGCATCGCCCGGCAGCGTGCATTCATCAAGGCGCAACTGGCCGCCGGCGGCGCCGGTTCGGGGTCAGCGGCGCTGCAACGCCTGGCGACACATTACGGCATCAGCGGCGACCTCGACGATCCCCGGGTTCAGAAACGACTGCTGCAACGTGTGAACGTAGTGCCGGCCGCGCTGGTGCTCGCGCAGGCGGCGAAAGAAAGCGGCTGGGGCACATCACGGTTCGCGCGCGAAGGCAATAACCTGTTCGGCGTCTGGACATGGGACGCGGAAGCGGGACTCGCGCCGCGCGGTGCGCCCGACGACGCAAATCATTACGTACGGATATTTCCGGATATTCGCGCCTCCGTGCGCGGCTATCTCTATAACATTGACGTCGGGCACGCCTATCTCAGGCTGCGCAAGATGCGCGCGCTGTTGCGTAAGCACGGCGACAAGCCGACCGCGCTGCAGTTGGCCGAGGCGCTGGAGAATTATTCCGCGCGGGGGGCGCGGTACGTGGATGCGGTACAGAAACTGATTCGGCGCAACGGGCTCGGAGCGTTGGGTGGCGAATCCCTGCAACTTGCTCCGTTACATCTGGTAGCACGAGAATAATTACGTACCCTACAACGTACTATCCGTCATTCCGGCTCGGATGCCGGAATCCAGGGGCCATGGATGGCGAACTCCGGAAGTGCATGCAAGGCTCAATCTACGGGAGCCTTTAGCATACCGTCCGTGGCAACTGGATTCCTGCTTCCTGCAGGAATGACGGAGATCTCTTCTATTTATTCAGCGCGTGAATCATGCGGTTGTCGACCGCGAGCGACGCTTCGTGCATCGCCTCGGACAGCGTCGGATGCGCGTGCATCGTGCGCTGCAGGTCTTCGGCGCTACCGCGGAATTCCATTGCGACAACGGCTTCGGCAATCATTTCCGACGCCATCGGGCCGCAAATGTGGACGCCGAGAATTTCGTCGGTCTCGGCGTGGGCGAGCATCTTGACGCGCCCGACCGCCGCCTCCATCGCCTTGGCGCGGCCGTTGGCGGCAAACGGGAAGCTGCCGACCTTGTACTTGATGCCTTCTTTCTTCAGCTGCTCCTCGGTCTTGCCGACCCAGGCGATTTCCGGCGCAGTGTAGACAATCGACGGGATGACTTCGTAGTTGACCTCGGCGACCTTGCCGGCGATCAGGTCGGCAGCCATGACGCCCTCTTCCATGCCCTTGTGCGCCAGCATCGGGCCGCGCACGCAGTCGCCGACCGCCCAGATGTTTTTAACCCCGCTGCGGCATTCGTCGTCGACTTCGATGAAGCCGCGTTTATCGAGCTTGATGCCGCAGCCTTCCTCGAAGAGGTTCTCGGTCGCCGGGCGGCGGCCGACGGAGACCAGCAGCTTGTCGAACTCGATCTCGTGTTCGCCGCCCTTGTCCTCATACTTGACCTTGACGACCTTGCCGGACTTCTTTGCGCTGGTGAGTTTCGCACCGAGCTTGATGTCGAGGCCGAGCTTCTTGAACTGGCGCTGTGCGTCACCGGCGATCTGCTTGTCGGCAATCGCGAGGAAATCGTCCAACGCTTCGATGATCGTGACTTCGGCACCCAGGCGTTTCCAGACGCTGCCGAGTTCGAGACCGATGACACCGCCACCGATGACACCGAATCGTTTCGGCACGGCCTTCATGTCGAGCGCGCCCCACGAGTCGATGATGTATTCGCCGTCGAACGGCGCAGCCTTGAGTTCCACCGGCTGCGAGCCGGCGGCAAGGATCACGTGCTTCGCTTCCAGCGTCTGCTTCTTGCCGTCTTCGGCACCGGTGACTTCGACCTTGCCGTTTTTCAGCAGCTTGCCGGTGCCGTGAATACCTTCGACGCCGTTGCCCTTGAACAACTGGCTGACACCACCGGTGAGCTGCTTGCAGATTTTGGTCTTGCGCTCCTGCATCGCCGCGAGGTCGAGTTCGACCTTGCCGGTCTTGATGCCGTGCGTGGCGAATTCGTGATTCGCCTTGTGCAGCATTTCGGATGATTCGAGCAGCGCCTTGGACGGGATGCAGCCGGCGTTCAGGCAGGTGCCGCCGAATGCGTAGCTGCCGTCGGTATTTTTCCAGTTATCGACGCAGGCGGTTTTGAGACCGTTCTGCGCGGCGCGAATGGCGGCGACATAACCGGCGGGACCGCCGCCGATGACTACAACGTCATAGGAGGAATTAGGCATGAGGGTTCCTCTGATTCTTTAGGTCAGTTCAAGGCGAATCGATAGTTGCTAGTCGCTAGATATAAGTAAGTAACCATCCCCCGGCAAAGCCGGGGGCTTTAATTGTGAGCCGCTCAAAGCGGCATGGACGGGACCGCTACGCGGCCCCTTGCGCCCCCTAAAGGGGGCCGTTTACATCAGGTTCAGTTGATCGATTCGACGATCTTCCT
>DASSNE010000041.1:0-47953 GCA_035688265.1 Gammaproteobacteria bacterium | reverse complement strand
CGAGAACGGGCAGGGCACGCAGGCGGACATCGACCGGCTGGTCGATGTGTCGCACAAGATTGAAGGCCACACGATTTGCGCGCTGGGCGATGCCGCGGCGATGCCGGTGTGGAGCTTCATCAAGCATTTCCGCGACGAGTTTCAGTATCACGTCGATCATCAATGCTGCCAGGTAGGCCCCGGCAGCCGCGCCGAGAGCAAGGCCGCGTAATGAGCGAAGAGTTCGTCAATATCGAAATCGACGGCGTGCCGATGAAGGCCGCCAAGGGCGCGATGGTCATCAAGGTGGCCGACGACGCCGGGCTTCTGATTCCGCGTTTCTGCTATCACGAGAAACTGTCGGTCGCGGCGAACTGCCGCATGTGCCTGGTGGAGGTCGAAAAGGCGCCCAAGCCGATGCCGGCCTGCGCGACCCCGGTAACCGAGGGCATGAAGGTCTTCACGAAATCGCCCAAGGCCTTGTCCGCGCAGAAAAATTCGATGGAGTTCCTGCTGATCAACCATCCGCTCGATTGCCCGATTTGCGACCAGGGCGGCGAGTGCGAGTTGCAGGATCTGGCGCTCGGCTACGGCCGCGGCGTGTCGGAGTACACCGAAGGCAAGCGCAGCGTTCTCGACGAGAACATCGGCCCGCTGATTTCGACCGACATGACGCGCTGCATTCATTGCACCCGCTGCGTCCGCTTCGGCCAGGAAATTGCCGGCATCCAGGAATTGGGTGCAACGGGGCGCGGTGAGCACATGCGCATCGGCACCTACGTCGGCCAGGCCGTCAAGCACGAAATGTCGGGCAACGTCATCGACCTGTGCCCGGTCGGCGCGCTGAATTCGAAGCCGTTCCGGATGAAGGGCCGCGGCTGGGAAATGACGCAGCACGAAGCGGTCGGCCCGCACGACTGCGTCGGCAGCAATATTTATACGCACACGCTGCGCGGGCGCCTGATGCGCGTCGTGCCGCGGCCGAACGAAGACATCAACGAGACCTGGATTTCCGACCGCGACCGGTTCAGCTACGCGGGCGTGCACAGCCTCGACCGTCTTGAACGGCCGATGGTGCGCGACTCCGACGGCTGGCACGAGGTCGACTGGCAGGTCGCGCTCGAGCGCGCGGCGGCGGTGCTGAAGAAAGTCTCGGCCGACGATCTCGGCGTGCTCGGCGCGCCGACGGCGAGCCTCGAAGAGCTGTACCTGCTGCAGGACATCGCCCGCAAGCTGGGCACGAACAATATTGATCATCGCCTGAGCCAGGGCGATTTCCGCGACGACGAGGCCGAGCCGGTGTTTCCGTGGCTGGGCCTGCCGCTCGCCGATCTCGAAAAGCTGGACGCGGCGTTGGTCGTCGGCGCGAACATTCGCGGCGAAGCGCCGATCGTCGCTCATCGGCTGCGCAAGGCCGCGCTCGCCGGCGGCGACATCATGTTCGTTAATCCGCGCGACTACGAGCTGCACTTCAAGGTCGCCGGCAATATCGTTGCCGCGCCGGCCGCGCTGCCGGAAACGCTCGCCGGGCTGGTCAATGCGCTCGCCGGGAAGACCGGCAAGGCGATTCCGGCGCACGCGCAGGCACTGGTCGAAAACGTCGACGTCACCGATGCGCACCGCGACATGGCTGAACGGCTGGCCGCGTGCGACAACGCGCTCGTGCTGATCGGTCGCTTGGCGATGACGCATCCGGCGTGGGCCGATCTGCGGGCGCTCGCAGCCGCTGCGGCGGATCTCGCCGGCGTGCGCTTCGGTTATTTGCCGCCGGCCGCGAACAGCGTCGGCGCGGCGCTTGCCGGCGTATTGCCGCGGCGTGGGCCGGGCGGCGTGCGCCTCGAACAGACGGGCCTGAACGCGCGCGACATGTTTGCGACGCCGCGCAAGGCTTATCTGCTGATGGGCGTCGAGCCGGAGCTCGAAAGCTGGAACGGCGCCGAAGCCATGGCGGCATTGAAGGCTGCCGGCGACGTTGTCGCCATCACCAGTTTCGTGACGCCGGCGATGCAGGAGTACGCATCGGTGCTGCTGCCGATGGGGGCGTTCGGCGAGTCGGCTGCCACGTTCGTCAACTGCGAAGGCCGTTGGCAGAGCTTTAACGGCTTTGCGCAGCCGTTCGCCGACGCACGGCCGGCCTGGAAGATTCTGCGTGTGCTCGGCAACGTGCTGGGCCTCGCCGGTTTCGACTACGACACGATCGAGGACGTGCGCGCGACGTTGACGCAGCAGATCGGCGAAGTGACGCCTGACAATCGCTTTGCCGGAACCCGCAAACTCGCGCAGCCGAAAGCGGCCGCGGGTTTGCAGCGCGCGAGCGAGTTCGGCATGTATGCCGGCGATGCGCTGGTGCGCCGCTCGGAGCCTCTACAGCAGACCGATGCGGCTCGCCGGACGGTACGTCTCGCACCGGCGGATGCGGAGCGCCTTGGCATTGCCGACGGCGCACCGGTTGAAGTGAGCAAGCAGGATGCGCACGTGCAGCTCAATGCCGAAGTCGATTCCCGCATTACCGAGGGCACCGTCTGGCTGCCGGCGGGCGTTCCGGAGACGGCGGCGCTGGGTCCGTTTTACGGCAGCATCGAACTGCGGCCGGTGCAAACGCAAGCGGCGGAGGAAGCGTAGTGATCGATACCTTCAACGCCTACTGGATGGCGCTGCCCTACGACGCGCGTCTGGTGCTGATCTCGGTCGGCGGCGTGATCGCGATCATGATCCCGGTGATTCTGGCGGTCGCCTACTACACGTACCTCGAGCGCCGCGTGATCGGCTACATGCAGGTACGTATGGGCCCGAACGTCGTCGGCTTCCATGGCCTGCTGCAGCCGTTCGCAGACGTCTTCAAGCTGCTCATCAAGGAAGTGGTCGTTCCGACCAATGCGAACCCGGTGCTGTTCATTCTCGCGCCGATGGTGATGCTGGTGCCGGCGTTCACGGCCTGGGCGGTGATTCCGTTCAACGCGCAACTGGTGCTCGCGAACATCAACGCCGGCGTGCTCTATATCCTGATGATGACCTCGATCGGCGTGTACGGCGTGATCATCGCGGGCTGGGCGTCGAACTCCAAGTACGCGTTCCTGGGGGCGATGCGCTCGGCCGCGCAGCTCGTGTCCTACGAAATCGCGATGGGGTTTGCCGTAATCGGCGTGTTGATCGCGTCCGGCAGTCTCAACATGACCGATATCGTGATGGGGCAGAGCGGCAACATCGGTCACTGGTACGTCTGGCCGCTGTTGCCGTTGTTCGTGATCTACTTCGTCTCCGGCGTCGCCGAGACCAATCGCCACCCGTTCGACATGGCGGAAGGCGAAACGGAAATCGTCGCCGGCTACCAGATCGAGTATTCCGGTGCGACGTTCGCGTCGTTCTTCCTGGCCGAATACGCCAACATGATCCTGATCTCGATGCTGGCGTCGATCTTCTTCTTCGGCGGCTGGCTGTCGCCGTTCCAGGGCATCCCGATCATCGGCGACGACAGCGCGATCTGGCTGTTCCTGAAGACGCTGTTTTTCATGTTCTGCTTCCTGTGGTTCCGGGCGACGTTCCCGCGCTACCGCTACGACCAGATCATGCGGCTCGGCTGGAAGGTATTTATTCCGTTCACGATTCTGTGGATCGTGCTGGTCGGGCTGATGCGGATTTACCACGTCGCGCCGTGGTTTGTGTAAACCTATGAAACGAATCAGTCACTTTTTCAAAACGTTTTTCCTGACGGAGCTGTTCGTCGGCATGGCGGTGACGCTGCGGCACTTTTTCATGCCGAAGACGACGATCCGCTACCCGGTCGAGCACACGCCGAAGTCGCCGCGCTTTCGCGGGCTGCATGCGTTGCGCCGCTATCCGAACGGCGAGGAGCGTTGCATTGCCTGCAAACTGTGCGAGGCGGTCTGCCCGGCGCTGGCGATCACGATTGACTCGGAAATGCGCGACGACGGCACGCGCCGCACGGTCCGCTACGACATCGACGAGTTCAAATGCGTGTTCTGTGGTTTCTGCGAGGAAGCCTGCCCGGTGGATGCGATCGTGCTGACCGACATTTCCGATTTCCATTTCGAGCGCCGCGGCGAGCAGATCATGACCAAGGAAAAGCTGCTGGCGGTGGGCGACAAGTTCGAAAAGCATATTGCCGAAACCAAAGCGGCCGATGCCCCGTACCGGTAAGAGGCCCTCGAAAGCATGATATTTCATGAATTGATGTTCTACCTGCTCGCAGGCATTCTGCTGGTGGCGGGCCTGCGTGTGATTACCGTCAAGAACCCGGTACACGCCGCGCTGCACCTGGTGCTGGCGTTCGTCGCCAGCGCCGGCCTCTGGATCATGCTGCAGGCGGAGTTCCTCGGCCTGGTGCTGGTGCTGGTGTATGTCGGCGCGGTGATGGTGCTGTTCCTGTTCGTTGTGATGATGATCGACATCAGTCTCGCAACGATCCGCGAAGGCTTTACGAAGCACGCGCCGCTCGGGGCCGTGATTGCCGCGGTGGTCGCCGCTGAAATCGGCTACGTGATGTGGTCGAAGGCCAGCGGCGTCAGCCTCGGCGCGAACCCGGTCAATCACCCGGCGGGCTACAGCAACACCCAGGCGCTCGGCCAGGTGCTCTATACGCATTACGTTTACCCGTTCGAAATCGCTTCCGCGATTCTGCTGGTCGGCATCATTTCCGCCATCGCGCTGACCATGCGCCGCCGCGCCGGGACGCGGCACCAGAACATCGACGAGCAGGTTCGCGTCCGGCGCCAGGATCGCGTGCGGCTGGTCAGAATGGCGGCCGAGAAACGCGCACCGGCTGCCGAAGCGCGCGAACCGGAGGCAGTCGAATGATTACGCTGTCGCATTATCTTGTCCTGAGCGGCGTCCTGTTCAGCATCAGCATCGCGGGCATCTTCCTGAACCGGAAGAACGTGCTGATCCTGCTGATGTGCATCGAGATGATGCTGCTCGCGGTGAATCTCAACTTCATCGCGTTCTCGCACTACATGAACGACATTGCCGGCCAGGTCTTCGTATTTTTCATCCTGACGGTCGCGGCCGCCGAGGCCGCAATCGGCCTGGCGATCCTGGTGACGCTGTTCCGCAACCGGAACAGCATCAATGTCGATCGGCTGAATTCGATGAAGGGTTAACGGCGCAAGCGCAGATCGAACAATGCAAACACTTTTACTGACCATCGTTCTCGCGCCGCTCGCCGCGGCCATTATTGCCGGCATCTTCGGCAAATACGTCGGCCGCGTCGGCGCCCACAGCGTCACGATTCTCGGCGTGTCGATCTCGTTCGCGCTGTCGCTGTACGTGCTGATCGAGATGGCGTTTTTCGGCATGCCGACGTTCAACGGCGTGATCTACAACTGGGCGATCCCCGGCGGCGTCGCGATGAATGTCGGCTTCCTGGTCGACCACCTGAGCGCGCTGATGATGACCGTCGTTACGTTCGTGTCGCTCTGCGTGCACGTGTACACCATCGGCTACATGCACGACGACCCGGGCTACAAGCGTTTCTTCAGCTATATCTCGCTGTTCACGTTTGCCATGCTGATGCTGGTGATGGCCAACAACTTCATGCAGCTGTTCTTCGGCTGGGAAGCGGTGGGCCTGGTCTCCTATCTGTTGATCGGCTTTTGGTACACGCGCCCGAGCGCCATTTACGCGAACCTCAAGGCGTTCCTGGTCAACCGCGTCGGCGACTTCGGTTTCGTCCTCGGCATCGCCGCGGTACTGATGGCGACTGGCAGCCTGAACTATGCCGACGTATTCGCCGCCGCGCCGAGCCTCGCCCACCAGAGCTTTCACATCGCCGGCGGCTGGTCGTGGTCGGTACCCACCGTGATCTGTGTGCTGCTGTTCATCGGCGCGATGGGTAAATCGGCGCAGGTGCCGCTGCACGTCTGGCTGCCCGACTCGATGGAAGGCCCGACGCCGATTTCGGCGCTGATTCATGCCGCCACGATGGTGACCGCCGGCATCTACATGGTCGCGCGCATGTCGCCGCTGTTCGAACTGTCGGCGACCGCGCTCAACCTGGTGCTCGTGATCGGCGCGATTACGTGCTTCTTCATGGGTGTCCTCGGCGTCGTGCAGCACGACATCAAGCGCGTCATCGCCTACTCGACGCTGTCGCAGCTCGGCTACATGACGGTGGCGCTCGGCGCGTCGGCCTATGCTGCCGGTATTTTCCACCTGATGACGCACGCATTCTTCAAGGCGCTGCTGTTCCTCGGTGCGGGCTCCGTGATCGTTGCGATGCACCACGAGCAGGACATGCGCCGCATGGGCGGGCTGCGCAAGTACATGCCAATTACCTACTGGACCTTCCTGATCGGCTCGCTGGCGCTGGTCGCGTTCCCGGGCTTCTCCGGCTACTACTCGAAGGACATGATCATCGACGCGGTGGGGCACTCGCACCTGGCCGCGGCCGACATCGCCTGGTGGGCGACGTTCCTGAGCGTCTTCGTGACCGCGCTGTACACGTTCCGCATGTTCTTCCTGACGTTCCATGGCGAAGAACGCATGGACGAGCACACCAAAAAGCACCTGCACGAAACGCCGTGGGTGGTGACTGTGCCATTGATCGCGCTCGCGATTCCGTCCATTTTCGCCGGCGCGCTGACCATCAAGCCGTTGCTGTTCGGTGGCTTTTTCGCCAACTCGATTTATATTGGCGCCGGCCACAATGTGCTGGGCGGAATCGGCGAGGAATTCGCCGGCGCGGGTACGTTCTTCATCGAAGCGCTGACATCGCCGCCGTTTTACCTGATGCTGTTCGGCATTTTCGTCGCCTGGTACTGCTACATGTTCCGGCCGGAAACGCCGGCCAAGGTGGTAGCGAAGATTCGCTGGCTGTACGCGATCCTTGCGCGCAAGTTTTATTTCGACGATTTCAACCAGATCATCGTCGCCGGTGGCGGCCGTTCGCTCGGCAAATTCCTGTGGCGCTTCGGTGACCAGGCGGTGATCGACGGCGGCATGGTCAACGGCACCGCGTACGGCATCGGCCGATTCGCCGGCATCGCGCGCCGCATCCAGTCGGGCTACCTGTACCACTACGCGTTCGCGATGGTGATCGGCCTTGCGATTTTGCTCGGCTGGTTTTTGATCTGGTAGTGGTCAAACAGAACAAGCGGAACTTTTAAATGGGTCACTTTCCATTCCTGAGTCTGGTCATCTGGGTGCCGATCGCATTCGGCGTCCTGACGCTGATCGCCGAGCGCATTCGCGGCGTCGACGTGCGCTGGGTGGCGCTCGTCGGCTCGCTCGTGACGCTCGCCATCAGCGTCCCGCTGTACACCAGCTTCGACGCGACGACGGCGGCGATGCAATTCGTCGAGCGTGCGCCGTGGATTCCGCAGTTCAACGTCAGCTATTACCTGGGCGTCGACGGCATTTCGATGCCGCTGGTGCTGCTGACCAACTTCATGACTGTGCTGGTCGTGATCGCCGGCTGGAAGGTGATCACCTACAAGCGCGCGCAGTACATGGCCGCGTTCCTGATCATGGCGGGGCTCATGAACGGCGTGTTCGAGTCGCTCGATGCGTTGTTGTTCTACGTGTTCTGGGAAGCGCAGCTGATCCCGATGTTCATCATCATCGGCATCTGGGGCGGGCCGCGGCGCATTTACGCGACGATCAAGTTCTTTCTGTACACGTTCCTCGGCTCAGTGCTGATGCTGGTTGCGCTGATCTACCTGTACCTGCAGACCGGCAGCTACAGCATCCTTGCATTCCAGCACACGCCACTTGGCATGACGGCGCAGATACTGCTGTTCCTCGCGTTCCTGGTCGCGTTCGCGGTCAAGATTCCGATGTGGCCGGTGCACACCTGGCTGCCGGACGCGCACGTCGAGGCGCCGACCGGCGGCTCGGTGATCCTGGCCGCGATCATGCTGAAGCTCGGCGCGTACGGCCTGCTGCGTTTCAGCCTGCCGATCGCGCCCGACGCCAGTCATGCGCTGCAATGGCTGATGATCATCCTGTCGCTGATCGCGATCATCTACATCGGCTTCGTCGCCATCGTGCAGCGCGACATGAAGAAGCTGATTGCGTACTCGTCGGTCGCCCACATGGGCTTCGTGACGCTCGGCATGTTCATCGTCTTCATGATCGTCGAGAACACCGGTGCACTCGCCGGCACGGCGATGGGCATGGACGGCGCGGTGGTGCAGATGATTTCGCACGGCCTCGTGTCCGGCGCGCTGTTCCTGTGCATCGGCGTGCTCTACGACCGCATGCACACGCGCGAGATCGCCGACTACGGCGGCGTGGTCAACAGCATGCCGATCTTCGCGTTCTTCTTCGTGCTGTTCGGCATGGCCAATACCGGCCTGCCGGGCACGTCCGGCTTCGTCGGCGAATTCATGGTGATCCTCGCCAGCTTCAAGGCGAACTTTTGGGTCGCGATGGTGGCCGCGATTACGCTGATTCTCGGCGCAGCCTATACGCTGGGCCTGGTCAAGCAGGTTTTGTGGGGGCCGGTCGCGAATGATCGCGTGGCGGCGCTGAAAGACATCAGCCCGCGCGAGTTTCTCGTCCTCGGCGTGCTGGCGCTCGCGGTGCTGGCGCTGGGCATTTACCCGCAGCCCCTGATTCACGTCATGGAACCGTCGGTGCACCACCTCGTCCACCAGGTCATGCAGTCGAAGCTATAACTATGAACTTCACCGCTCCCGCATTCGCTCCCGCCATCCCGGAGATGTTCGTCTTCGGCATGGCCTGCTTCATCCTGCTGGTGGACGTGTACGCCGGCGAACGCCGCCGCGTCGTCACCTATTGGCTGTCGCTCGCGACACTGGCCGGCGCCGCGTGGCTCACCGCGTCGCTGACGCCGACGACGCAAATTACGTTCGACGGCATGTTCGTCAACGACAAGCTGGCACAGGCGCTGAAGCTGTTCACCTACGTCATCACTGCGGCGGTGTTCCTGTATTCACGCGACTACCTGCAGCAGCGCAACCAGTTCAAGGGCGAGTTCTACGTGCTCGGCCTGTTCGGCATGCTGGGCGTGATGATCCTGATCTCCGCGCACAGCCTGCTGACGCTGTACATCGGCCTCGAACTGCTGTCGCTGTGCCAGTACGCGCTGATTGCGCTCGACCGCGATTCGGGCGTTGCCTCCGAATCGGCGATGAAGTACTTCATCCTCGGCGCGGTCGCGTCCGCCATCCTGCTCTACGGCATGTCGATCCTGTACGGCATCACCGGCACGCTGGATCTGGGCCAGCTCGCACTGTTCATCGCCGGCACCGGCTTCGCGCAGATCGGCCTGATCTTCGCGGTCGGCTTCGTGGTCGTCGCGCTGGCGTTCAAGTTCGGCGCAGTGCCGTTCCACATGTGGCTGCCGGACGTGTACGAAGGCGCGCGCACGCCGATCACGCTGTATGTCGGCTCGATTCCGAAAATCGCCGCGTTCGTCATGTTCATCCGCCTGCTCGCGCAGGGCCTTGGCGGTCTGCACCCGAGCTGGGAGCAGATGCTGATTGCGATCTCGGTGCTGTCGATGGCCGTCGGCAGCGTGCTTGCGATCGCGCAGACCAACATGAAGCGCATGCTCGGCTACTCGACGATTTCGCACGTCGGTTACATCCTGTTGGGCATCCTCGCCGGCACCCAGATCGGCTACGAAGCGGCGATGTTTTACACGATCACCTACGTGATCATGGCGACCGCCGCTTTCGGCATGGTCATCCTGCTCAGCCGGCGCGGCTTCGAAGGCGACATGATCGCCGACTTCAAGGGCCTCAACGAGCGCAGCCCGTGGTTCGCCGCGATGATGCTGTGCGTCATGTTCGGCATGACCGGCGCACCGCCGTTCCTCGGCTTCTTCGCCAAGCTGTACGTCATCGAGGCGGTGCTCAACGTCGGCATGGTCTGGCTCGCCGTCGTCGCCGTCCTGTTCGCCGTCATCAGCGCGTTCTACTACCTGCGGGTAGTCAAGTTCATGTACTTCGACCACAGCGACGACAAAACGCCCCTCGAAGGCGGCTGGGATCTGAAGTGGGTGCTGTCCGGCAACAGCCTCGCGATCCTCGCCCTCGGTATCGCGCCCGCGCCGCTGATGGCGCTGTGCGTGCACGCGTTCGGGTTGTAGCCCTCTCGAAGCAGCGTTTATCGGATTTTTGCAAATGCCGACGCCATCGGTGGTCGCATGCGCCCCGCCTGCCGTTAAATTCCTAGCCAAATCAGGGCCTGTACCGACCTGTTCGTGACCCCTCTCAGATTACCCGTCTTTATTAGGACCGATGTGCCGGTTTCGGACACGATGATGGGTACTGCACACATATCGTGTACACTATCGTCGTGTTTGTTGCGGACGCGACGATGAAAAATATTACCTTAAGCGCTGATGAAGCGCTCATTGAAGCGGCGCGTGCGCGCGCCCGCTCCGAACATACGACGTTGAATGCCGAGTTTCGCCGCTGGCTACAGACGTACTCGGCGCGCGACGACAAAGTGCGGGCCTACGACGCGCTGATGCAAGAACTCGGCGAACGGATAGACACCGGCGGCCGCAAGTTCACCCGGGAGGAGATGAATGAGCGGTGAGGCTTTTCTGGATTCGAACATCTTTATCTACGCCTTCGACAAGACGGCGATGCAGAAGCGGGAGTTGGCGCGCAGCTTGATCAGACAGGTGCTCCGGGACGGCGCCGGCATTATCAGCTATCAAGTCGTGCAGGAAGTGCTGAATGTGCTTACCCGCAAGGTGGCGGTTCCGATGAGCGCCGGTGACGCGGCGCGTTATCTGGCGAGCACGCTGGAACCGCTCTGGCGGGTTCAGCCGAGCGCGGCCTTGCTTCAATCAGGTCTTTCGATACAAGCCCGCTACCAATTTGGATTTTACGATGCCCTGATCGTGGCGGCGGCGTTAGTGGCCGGCTGCTCCCGGCTTTACAGCGAAGACCTGCGGCATGGACAGATGATCAATGAACTCACCATTATTAATCCGTTTAAAGATTGCGTTGCCCATGAGTCTTGCGCGGATTATGGCTTGTAAATGAGCAATAGGAATAATGGCAAGTGGTCCTCGGCTTATTCGTCTCCTGCTGATAAAGTAGCCCGTCTATGAAAGCGGCCCGGCAAGCGATCACCAACCAGCGCCTGCGGCGGGAGACGGCGTGGCGTCTGCTTGCGGCGGACAACGCGCCGGTGATGCTGGGCGTATTGCAGGCGCATTTGTTCGAGAAAGAACGGCGGCTGCCGGGTTCAATTTTGCTGGATCGCGTTCGCCAGGACCTGGAGCAACTGCAGACGGCGGGTGTGGAAATGCCGCAGACGGCCGAACTTTATCTGTCCGCCTGGCTGCGCGACGGCTTCCTGGTGCGCTCGTTTCAGCCTAACGCCACCGAGGAAGAATACGAGCTGAGCGCGCCGGCGGTGCGCGCAATTCAGTTCGTTCAAGGCTTGACGGACCAGCGCGCCGTGGCGACGGAAAGCCGGCTGTCGCTGGTAATCGATCAATTGCGCCGGCTGGCGGAGCAGACCGAGACCGATCCGGAAAGGCGCGTCGAGATGCTGGTGCGCGAGCGCGCGCGGCTGGATGCCGAAATCGAGGCGGTGCGAGGTGGACGGCTGGAAACGTTGCCGGACGACCGCGCAGTGGAACGGGCGCGGGAAGTGATTGCGCTGGCCGAGGAACTGGCGAACGATTTCCGGCGCGTGCGGGACGAATTCCAGAGCCTAAATCGCGACTTGCGCGAGCAGATCATTGATAATGAAGGCAGCCGCGGCGAAGTGCTCGAAAAGCTGTTCGCCGGAGTGGACGTGGTCGCCGAGAGCGAGGCGGGCAATACCTTCAAGGCCTTCTGGCGTCTCTTGACCGATCCCGAGCAAACACTTGCAGTCGAGTCGGCGCTGGAACAGGTTCTGTCGCGCGATTTTGCCCACCGCCTGAGCCGCGCCGAGCGCCGCTTTCTGCGGCAATTGACGCGCTCGCTGCTCGACCGGGGCGGTGACGTTCACGAAGTATTCCAGCATTTCGCGCGCGGCCTGAAACAGTTCGTGCAAAGCCGCGCCTATCAGGAACAGCGGCGTATGAATAAGCTGCTGCGCCTCGCGCAGCGGCGGGCAGTGACTGCCAGGGAGCAGTTTCGTCCGGCGGACGACGTCGGCCAGACACTTTCGCTGACAAGCGCCAGTATCCGCTCATTAGCGCAATGGCGTCTGCATGATCCCAGCCTCGACGACATTGACGGCGGCATTGCGCATGCTGCGCCGGCAGAGATTTCGTTGGAAGCGGTCAGCGAATTGCTGGCCCATTCCGAAATTGACTTTCGCCGCCTGAAACAACAGCTTGCGGCGCTGCTCGATTCGCGAGCGCAGGTGTCGGTGGGCGACGTGCTCGAGGCTTATCCGGCCGAGCAGGGGCTGGGGACGGTGGTCGGGTTGCTTGCGCTGGGTGCACGCGAAGGCATTATCTCCGAACAGCGCGAATACGTATCCTGGACGGGGCTGGACAGCCGGGAGCGGCGCGCTTGGATTCCGCGCATCTACTTTGTCAAAGACCGCCATGATCGAGCCGCCTGAGATCGCAGATGGAACCGATGAAGGAGCGCTGCCGGCGGAGCGGCGGCCGCTGTATCCTGGCGATACCGGCGAACTGCCGGAAGAAGCGCGCCGCCTGCTGGTGCAGTTGCTGATCGGTCCGTCGCTGGATGGCCGCCGCCACGGCCGTCTCTGGCCGGCGCTGCTGCGCCACCAGCACGTCATCCGTTCGCGGCTCGCGGACCTGTTTTTGGAACTGGTGCTGGATATGGATGCGCAAGTG
The DNA here is from genome assembly GCA_035688265.1 of Gammaproteobacteria bacterium. Lineage (GTDB taxonomy): Bacteria > Pseudomonadota > Gammaproteobacteria > Natronospirales > DASSBR01 > DASSBR01. Next base: position 35,226 of record DASSNE010000041.1, on the reverse strand, counting down.
GCGTTCCTGCGCCAGGCGGATACCGGCGATCTCGACGCGCCGATCCTGCTGCGCCGCACCCGGCTCACGTTTCTCGAGTCGGTACTGATGCTGTATTTGCGCCAGTTGCTCATGGAAGCGGAAGTGCGCGATGAGCGCGCGGTGGTGTCACGCGGCGAGATGGAGCAGCATATGCAGCTCTACGAGCGCAGCCTGAATACCGATCATGCCGGCTTCGAGCGGCGCGTCAACTCGGCGATCGAGAAGGTCAAGAAGAACAGTCTGATCAGCGCGATTCGCGCCAGTCAGGACCGCTATGAAATTGCGCCGACGCTGAAGCTCTTGTTCGGCGCCGAGGAAGTGGCGACGCTGGCGAGCATTTATAAGGCGCAAATCGCTGACGCGGAAGAGGCTGGCTGATGCGCCAAGAGGATTTTCTCTCCGACCGCCTCATGGCTGAACGCCGGCTGCAATTCCGCATGCGGCGCTTGCAGGTTCACAACTGGGGCACGTTTTCCGGACTGCACGACATTGCGATCGCCGAATCCGGCTTTCTGTTCGTCGGCCGCTCCGGTTCCGGCAAATCGACGTTACTGGACGCGATCGGCGCGCTACTGGTGCCGTCCAGATGGCTGGCCTTCAATGCGGCCGCGCGTGACGGCGCGCGTGGCCGGCGCGACCGCAATCTCGCGTCCTACGTGCGCGGCGCCTGGGCCGATCAAAAAGATACCGGATCCGGCGAAATCGCCACCCGCTATCTGCGGCCCAAGACGACATGGTCCGCGCTGGCGCTGACATTCGCCAATCAGGACGGCCGCAAGATCACGTTGATTCATGTCTACTGGCTGCGCGGCGCCGGCTCAGGCAACGCTGACGTCAAGCGTCACTACATGATTGCCGAGCGCGACTTCGACATCGCTGCCGAGCTGAATGACTTTGGACTCGACGTGCGGGCGCTGAAACGCCGCTTGCCGGACGTGGATCACTTCCAGGACACCTTCGCCGCCTACAGCGAGCGCTTCCGCCGGCTGATGGATATCAGCGACGAAACCGCGCTGAAGCTGCTGCACAAGACCCAGTCGGCGAAAAATCTCGGCGACCTGAACACGTTCCTGCGCGAGTTCATGCTGGAACGCCCCGACACCTTCGCGGCCGCCGACAACCTGGTCGCCGAATTCGCCGAACTCGACGCCGCGCACCAGGAAGTGGTCACGGCGCGGCGTCAGGTGGAAACGTTGCAGCCGGCACGGAACAATCACCAGCGCCTTCAGACCGTGCGCGGCCAGATTGATGAACGGGAACATCTGCTGCTCGCCATCGAGCCGTACCGTCACCGGGTGCGCGGCGAACTGCTGGATGCCGAAATTGGCCGGCTCGCCACGCGCGAGGAAGGCCTGGCGGGCGAGCAGCGCCGGCAGGAGGAGCGGCTGACTAATCTGAAGGAGCAGATTGGGGACCTGGAAATCCAGCATCGCGATCAGGGCGGGGCGCAAATCGACGCGCTTGCGGCGAAAAAGGAAGATGCGGAGCAGCAGCGTGAAGAGCGGCTGAAGCGGCGTGGGCAGGTGGAGGCTGCATGTCGCGAACTCGGCTGGACGCTGCCCGACAATGCCGCTGGCTTTGCCGAACTCGTCGGCGAGGCGCGTGGGGTCGTCGAAACCTGGCAGGCAACGCTGGATCAAAACGAGGCAACCCGGGACGAACTACGTGACGAGCAAAAGCGGGTTGAGGCTGAATTCGTCGAGACGCGGCGCGAAGTGGAGGCGATGGAGCGCCAGCCATCGAATATCCCCGCATACATGCTTGAATTGCGCCAGCGGCTTGTCGAAGGCGTGGGGTTGTCCGAGGCGGAACTGCCTTTTGCGGGCGAGCTGATTGAAGTCACGGAAGAGGCTGTCGAGTGGCGCGGCGCAATCGAGCGCGTGTTGCACGGTTTCGCCTTGTCGCTGCTTGTCGACGAGCGACACTATGCGGCCGTTTCGAAATACGTTAACGATACCCATCTCGGCCAGCGGCTCGTGTACTACCGTGTCGGCCAGGAGGCGCCCGCACTGACGCGGCGGCCGAATCCGCGCTCGCTGATCAACAAGCTTGACTTGAAGCAGACGGCCTACCGTGCATGGCTGCAGGCGGAGTTGGAAAATCGCTTCGATTATGTCTGCGCCGAAAACTTGCTCGATTTTCGCCGTGAACACCGGGCGTTGACGCGCGAAGGCCAAGTGCGACACGGTCCGAACCGGCACGAGAAGGACGATCGTAAGGCGGTCAACGACCGCCGCCACTGGGTGCTGGGCTTCGACAATCGCGACAAGTTGCAGTTATACCGCGAAAAGGCTGCCGAACTGGGTGCGCGTTTCGGCGAGCTGGATGTGCAACTGGATAAACTCAAGGACGAGCAAAAGACGCAACACATACGATTTACGGCGTGTCATACGATAAGCAATCTCATCTGGCAGGACATCGACGTCGCCGCGTTGCTCGACAGGGTTCAGGAATTGGAGCGGCAAATCCGCCAGTTGCGCCACGGCAATCGTGAACTGGCTTCGCTCGGCGAGCGCATCGACAAGCTGCGCGAGGAAATCACGCAGGCTCAACAGGATCTGGATGAGACGCGCGTGTCTCGCCGACAACTGGCTAATGACCTTGCGCGTTATCGAAAGGATCTGGCTTCCGTGCGGGAGCGGATCGAGACAGATCCGGCGCTTTCACCGAAGCAGCGCGATTTGCTGGCGGAGCGCTTCGAGGCGCAAGGCGAGCTGACGCTCGGCAATTTGGCTGACCGCTGCCGGCACGTGGAAAGTGCGTTGCACAAAGAGACGCGGGCGCTCGAAGAAGAGCAAGGACAGTTGGTCAAAAACATCGAGCGCGCGTTCGAGACGTTCAAGCGGGAATGGCCGCAAGCGGGCGCGGATTTCGACCGGACACTGGATGCGGCGGCGGATTTTCTGGCGCTGCTGCAGCGCCTCGAGCGCGATGGCCTGCCGCGGCATGAGCAGCGTTTCTTCGACATGCTGAAGGAGCAGAGTAGCGAAAACCTGGCCGCATTGAACGCGCGTTTGCAGCAGGCGCGCAATGCTATCTACGACCGCATGGAAGTCGTCAACGAAGGCCTTGCGGACGCTGAATTCAATACCGGCACGCACTTGCGTATTGACGTCACCGATCGGCATGCGCCCGACGTACGTGAATTTCGTGAGCAGGTGAAGGAAGTGCTGGGCTATGCCTGGCAAATGGAAAGAGCCGAAGCCGAGAACCGCTTTTTGACCCTGCGCGCACTGGTGCAGCGTCTCGGCGGTCAGGAGCCGGACGATCAACGCTGGCGCGAACAGGTGCTGGACGTGCGCTTGCACGTCGAATTCATCGGCCGCGAGCTCGACGAGTTTGAAAAAGAGGTCGAAGTCTATCGCTCCGGTGCGGGCAAGTCCGGCGGCCAGCGCGAAAAGCTCGCCACGACTTGTCTCGCCGCTGCCTTGCGATACCAGTTGGGTGGCGCCGACGGCGATTTGCCGATGTATGCCGCGGTCGTTCTGGACGAGGCGTTCGGCAAGGCCGACAATGAATTCACTGAACTGGCGATGAAGATTTTCGAGAAATTCGGCTTTCAGATGATTGTCGCTACGCCGCTGAAGTCAGTGATGACGCTGGAGCCGTTTATTGGTGGCGCCTGCTTTGTCGACATCGCCGAGCGCCGCCGTTCGGCAGTCCTGCCGATTGAATATGACACGGCGGAGCGCCGGCTCCGGCTGCCGGAACGCGTCGATGGCGAAAGCGTTCCTGCTTGAGCCGGCGGCCGCGCTGGATCAGCTTCGTCGCCGCTACCGCAATCAATCCCGGACCTGGCTCGCCGGCGGCGGCGACTGGCCGCTCTCGATTGCGCTCGGCCCGCCCAGCGAGCGCGAGGCGCTCAAGGATCTTTCGCGGGTGCGTGATTGGCAAAGCGCCTGGACGCACTGGCGCGGACCCGGGGAAATCGAATGGGTCGAGCGGCGCTGGACGGCCGCCGGTACGCAGCGCCTGCCGCGGCGGTTATTGTTGCGGTCTCCCGAAGTGGTCGCCGATGCCATATCGGAAAGCGCGCGCTGGCGCCGCGCCGCCGGTCGCTTTCAGCGGCTGGTACGGGAATGGCCGGCGTTGCGTGACGTTCTGCCGCGGCATCACGCAGTGCTGGCGGATTGGGACGAGATCGATTTCGGGCGCTTGTACAACCTGTTGCAGTGGCTTCTCGCGCATCCGGCTTCCGGGCTGTATCCGCGGCAGGTGCCGGTCGCCGGTCTCGACAGTAAATGGCTGGGTACGCGCCAAGGCGTCATCGGCGAATGGCTCGCCGCCATTCGTGGTGTGCCGGCAGATGATTTTCACGTCCTTGCGGGCCTCAGCCGGCCGCCGATCAGCCTGCGTCTCAGATTACTCGGCGCCGACTTGCGCAAAGCTGTCGGCGGGTTGAGCGACATCACCGCGCCGGTCGCCGATCTGGCGCAACTGCGGGTACCGGTGCGAACTGTGTTTATCGTCGAAAACCTGCAAACGGGTTTGGCGTTCGAGGATTTGGCAGGGGCATTGGTTTTCATGCGCCAAGGCTATGCAGTGGACCTGTACGGTCAACTCCCATGGCTGGCCGGCGTGTCTTGTTGCTATTGGGGAGATCTCGACACGCACGGCTTCGCCATTCTCAACCGGTTGCGCGAGTATGTGCCGCACGCCCGCTCGCTGCTGATGGAAGAGCAAACGCTGCTCGATCACCGCGAGCTTTGGGGCGAAGAACCGTCCCCCGCCAATGCCGATTTACCGCTGCTGACGAAGGCGGAAGCAGACGTTTACGATAATTTGCGATGCCATCGATGGGGTCGGCGCATTCGGCTCGAACAGGAGCGTATAGGTTGGCCTTACGCATGGAAGAGGGTGCGACAAGCGCAATGAATGTGCCGCCCGAAAGCCGGCGCGCGAGCGGCGAGCGCACTGCGGCGCTCGACTGGCAGTCTACCGAGACGGAGCGGGATGCGGAAGGGTATACCGTGACGAGCCAGCTGCTTGATGTCGGCGAATGTGCGGCACTGTCGGCAGAGTCGCGTGCCGAAGCGCATCTTCGCGCCCCGTGGTCATGGCGCGGCACGGCTTCGGGCGCGGCGAGTTCCGGTATTTCGACTATCCGCTGCCGGCCCCGGTTGCGCGGCTGCGCGTCGCGCCTGTCGCGTAACGAATGCGCCACGGCGTCAGCAAAATCCGCTCCGGCCACCGCACGACTGTGGGTATCATCTCCCACGACGCCTTGTAAACGCGGCGCTCGCCGCGAGGCTCCACAGCATCAGAACGAGCCAGCCAACGGCGCCACCGCCGCCGCTGCCCGAGCCGGGATTATCTCGCGGGGTCGTCGGTGCGGCGGCGACTGTCACCGTAAGCGGTACGGCGGCGACCGGATCGTGCGGATCGTTGCCCGTGACGCACAGCGGCACCGTATAGGTGCCGGGGGCGGTTGTGCCGGCGTCGAAGCTCACATCCACATGCTGCGTACTGCCGGCCTTGATCGTGCCGCTCCGTTCGCTGAAGCGCAGGCCGGCGAGCTTGCTGCTGGAACAGTTGAATGTGCCGGTGAGCGTATAGGCCAGGGATGAACCGGCGGTATAAATCTCGGCCCCCTGCTTGAGCAGTTTGCCCGGATCCAGTATCAATGCGCCGGTGGAGGCGTCGTCAACCTTTTTGGACACGAACCAGTACCACGCCGGTGCGGTCTTGTCGCTGTAGGACCCGCCAAAGGTGACGTCCACGATCAGCCAGTATTTGCCTTTGTCCAGCTGAATGGGTGCCTGGCCCGCGGCGGCCAGATCGAGCACGATGCCGCCGTGGTAGTCGCCGGCGGTGGTATCGATGCCGGCGCCGGTCGGCGTGCTGTGGTAGTGCCAGACGTAGTCGTCGAGACCGTTTTCCGGATTGCCCACCGGTTGGCCGCCGGCGTCCTCGTAGATGTACCAGTCGATCGCGGTTGCATCCTGGCTCACCGTCACTTGCTTCTGGTCCGCCGATTGCGCGAAACCGTCCGTCGCGATTTTGGTCACGGTGCCGGCGACCGGCATGCTGAAGTGGTCGGCGCTGTAGATGCCGTGGCCGTCGCCGGTGTACTTGTCCGATGGGAAACCGCCGGTTGATCCCTTCCACGGCTGGTCCCAGACCGACACCGTCGCGGAATTGCCGCTGGTGGCGAGATTCCAGTCGAGATCGCCGAGGCCGGTATCGGCAATGTTCAACGTCGCCGACGTGCTCTGGCCTTGTTTCACGCTGAGGCTGAGGCTCGTCGGAGTGACGGCCATCGTCGGCATCGGCGGCATCGGCTCGACCGCCAGCGGCAGATGCATCGGCGGGATCGGCTGGCCGTCGTCGCCGTTGCCGCCGCTGCTGACGTTGATTTGTGCAAACGCCCATTGTTTGACCGGCAGTGCGGCTACGTTGGCCGTGAACGTCACTGTCCGGCTCGCCCCGGGCGCGAGGGTGAAAGCGGTGGGCGAGACAGTGAGATCCAGCCCGCCGGGCGCGTCGGCGACAGCTACGATGTAGGCGGCGGTCGTGCTGCCAAGGGCGCTGGTAAACGTGCGCGTCCACCGGCAGGTCAACACGCAGTCGTTGTTCGCCAGGCTGGGCAGGTTGAGCGCCGTCAGGTCGCCGCCCTTGATCGGGTTCGCAGCGTCGTAGTCGTCACTCACAATGTTCATGATGAGTCCGCTGCGCGCCGCATGGTCGATGTCGATCCGGCCCGCGCCGCGCACTTGCGGCGACGGGACGGCATTGCCGGCGACGCAGACCTTGTCGGCATCCAGGCTCGCGCAGGCATCCCGCAGCGGCGTGACGACGGCCGTCAGCATCAGCGCCGATTTGATTTCCGTGGGCGTCCACGCCGGGTGCAGTTGCATCAGCAGTGCGCCGGCGCCGGTGACGTGCGGTGTCGCCATCGACGTGCCGTTCATGAACGCGTAGCTGTCGGACTCGTTGGCGCCGCCGCTGACGCCGTCGGTGTAGGCGGGATTCGATGTGGCTGCCAGCACATTCACGCCGGGTGCGGCGAGATCCGGCTTCACCAGGTTGTCGAACACGCTGCCGACCGGCCCGCGCGAACTGAAACCGGCGATGAAGTCGGCCTGCGCCGGATCAGTCGATTGCACGGCGCCGCCGATCGACGCCGTTAATGCCGCGTTGGGCGGATTGGTCGGGCTGGCTGCGCCGCCTGTGCCGGGATTCGCGACCAACCAGTTCTTGAGCGCCTGGCCATCCTGGTAGTCGAGTTGCACGCCGGGCACCACGTAGCTGTCGTCGTACATCGTGTTCATGTCCGACGTGTTCGCCAGCACATAGCCGGCAGCGCCGGCAACGCCGGATGTGTACTGGCCGGGGTGCGCACTCCAGTCGTAGGACACGTTGATGGCTTTTTGCACACGCGCGATCGTGCCGCGATCGCAGACCACGATGGCGCCGTTCGGGAACGTGTCCGGCGGGAACGGAAAGTCGCATTCGCGCTCGGCCTGGGCGATCTCCGCCGGGCTGGTCGGCGCCGTCTTGGGTGCATACACGGCGTTCGGGTCGAGGTGCGCGCTGAAATCGTAATCCGCGGGATAGCGATAGTCGCCGGCGTACACGATCGGCGCGGCCGGCAGGCTGCCGGTGACGCCCGTGCCGGTAAGTGTAGCGGGCGGATTGGCGCCACCCGCCGCGGTGACTCGGTTCGTGAATGTACCGTCATGGGTGCTGGCGGCGACGGTCGTCACCCACGGTCCCGTGTGCTCGATCGGATACAGCAGTGTCGAATCGCCCGCCGCGATGTTGCCCGGGCCGCCGTTGCCGCCCGCGGCCGCGACGTAGATACCGGCTTCGCTCGCCGCCAGCAGCGCTTGTGGCATTGCATTGACATAGGGATTGCCGGCGCCGCCGATAGACAGATTCAGCACCATGCCCTTGAAGCCGGCTGTCTTTGCCAGCGCCGCCTTGTCCTTGATCGCCTGGTTGATCGCCGCGACGATCTTGTCGGTGGCGCAATTGTCCGTGGGATCGCAGACGTCGTAGACGATGAGGTTCGCGTGCGGCGCGACGCCCGACAGTGGCACTTGCGCCCCGTTCAGATCGGCGTCGACAAGGTTGCCGGCTGCAGTGCTCGCGGTGTGCGAGCCATGGCCCTCGGAATCCTCCGGCGAGTTCGGATCATTCTTGCCGCTGGTGTAGGTGTAGGCGCCGATCAGTTTGTCGTTGCAGGCAAAGAATGCCGGCTTCTTTGCGGCCTGGTCGGTATTGGTCGGATCGCAGACGCCGAGGTAATGGCCGCTGCCGAGCGGATCGGGTACCGCGTAGCCATCCACCGGGCCGATTGCCGCAAACGAATCGTTGGCCGAGTTGATGCCGGTATCGATATCCGCCACCACGATGCCTTCGCCTTCGGTGTCGGGTCCCCCGTCCGTCGTGGCCGTCGGCAGCGCCCAGACCGCCGGGGCGTCGATCCAGGCGCGGCTCGCGCCGGTATCGGTGGCCTGCGCCGCGCTGGGGCGCAAATAGCGCACCGGCTCGACCGACGCCACGTCGGGCAGGTTTGCCAGCCGGACCGCTTCGGCGCGGGTGAGGCTGACCGACATGCCGTTCAGCGCGTAACGGTAGGTAAAGTGCGGCGTGAGCGGGCGCTTCAGCAGCCCGCCGGCGCGGCGCAGAAATTCGGTGTGACGCGCTTTGAGATCGCGGGCGTACGACAGTTCGGTCGGTGTGAACGCTTCGGTGCGGCGGACGCCGGGATTCGCCCCCAGCGGCCTGTGGGCGTCGCTACCGGCGTAAAGCGGCACCGGCGCGCCCTTGAAACGCACGATGTAGCGCGTTTGCTGCGCCGCCGGTGGACTCGCCGCCTGTCGGACCGGATGGGCCATCAACGCATGGGCCGACGGTGGCGGGACAGCCGTCGTGGCGGCGAAGCCGGCGGCAGCGACGCCGAACGCAACGGCGGTCGCCGCGGGAATCCAAAAGCGCATATTCAACCCCCTTGATTCGCGCTTTTTAAATATAACAGCTTCCGCAGCTGTGGCAGCGTCGTCAGGTTATTCGGCTATCGCCCGCGCCGGCTTCGTGCTGCCGCCCTGGCCACTGAAGTCCTTGACGATGAGGACGTTGAAGCCGTGCCGGCCGATCATCAGGTTCAGCGCCGCGAGTTCGTGTCGCTGGACGTGCCGCCACTGATCCAGCGCCGTCTGCAGCCGGCCGTGCAGTTTCCGATAGACCGCATACTCCTGCTTGGTCGGCGCGGCGTCGGCGCGGCTCAGCGTCCGCTCGAGCCAGGCGAGCTTGCTGTTCAGGCGGGCCGGGTAGTTCAGCATCGCCTGACTGGCATGTGCGCGCGGTTGCCACAGGCTGTCGGCGATCGTGGCCAGCGTGTTGTCGAAACGGTCAGCCACCGTGACGATGTGATTCGCGTTGGGCTTTGCCGCAAACTGCTGCTGCAGGCCGTAAACCTGATCGCGCAAATCGCGGATCTGGTTGACCACGCGATGGTCGGTCGCGATGTCGTCGCGCAGATTCATCATCAGATTGAACTGCCGCTTCAGCTCCGCCATCGACACGTCGACGCGCGGGTCCATCTTGACCGTCAGCGGTTCCTGCCATGTCCGGCCGTCCACGTTCAGTGTCACGCTATAGTTACCCGGCAGTGCAAGCGGCGCAACCGGACCGCCCATGTCGTACACCGCGCCCGGGATCGACGGCGGTAGCGCGTAGTGCAGGTTCCAGACGAAGCGGTGCATGCCGGCGCTCGATGGCAGCGACGGCGTGTTGCCGCTGAGATCGATCGCGCTGGTGAAGCGGCGCACGAGCCGGCCCTGGCTGTCGCGGATCGTCAGCGTGATCGGCTGGTCGGGCGCCGACGCCAGGTAGTAGTCGATAATCGCACCGTGGCGAGGATTGCCGCCGGCCGCGCGCACGTTGCCTTCGAGCCCGCGCGTCTCGCGCACGCGGTACGCGGGCGCCGGCGCGAACAGGTGCGCCGGTGCGTTCGCAATCCGGGGCGTAACCTGCTCAAGCGGGCTGATGTCGTCGAGGACCCAGAAGCCGCGGCCGTGGGTTGCGACGATCAGGTCGCCCGCGTGCACGATCAGGTCGTGCACCGGCGCTGACGGCAGGTTGAGTTGCAGCGGTTGCCAATGATCGCCGTCGTCGAACGACACGTAGACGCCGGTCTCCGTGCCGGCGAACAGCAACCCCCGGCGGTGCGGGTCTTCGCGCACGACGTGCACGTAGGCCGGCGCCTTGATGCCGGTGGTGATCTGCGTCCAGTGCCTGCCGTAATCGCGGGTGCGGAAAATGTAGGGGCTGACGTCGTTCAGCTTGTGGGCATCGACCGCGACGTAGGCCGTGCCGGCGTCAAACGGCGAGGCTTCGATCTGCGCCACCTTGGCCCACTTCGGCAGCCCGGGCGGGGTGACGTTGTGCCAGGTCTTGCCGCCGTCACGGGTCAGCTGCACCAGCCCGTCGTCGGTGCCGATCCAGATTTCGCCGGCTGCCTTGGGCGACGGCGCGATGCTGAAAATCAGGTCGTAGTATTCGGCGCTCGAATTGTCGCGCGCGATCGGGCCGCCGGAGGGCCCCTGCTTGGACGGGTCGTCGCGCGTCAGGTCCGGGCTGATCTGGTGCCAGCTCGTGCCGCCGTCGGTCGTCTTCATCAGCACCTGCGAGGCGGTATAGAGCGTTTCGGGATTCTGCGGCGAGAACGCCAGCGGCGCGGTCCAGGTGAAGCGATGCTCCAGCTCCTCGGCGGGCTGACCGTCGGTGTCGACCGGCCACGGCGACACGTCGCGCACCTGGCCGGTGCGCTTGTTGTAGCGCGTCAAAATGCCGAAGTACGAGCCGGCGTAAACGATGTTCGGATTCGCGGGGCTCGGCAGCACGTAGCCGCTTTCGCCGCCGCCGACCGGGTGCCAGTCGTGCTCGGTAATCGCGCCGTGGCTGGTCGCGCTGGCAATGTCAACCGAGCCCCAGTCCTGCTGCGAGCCGTAGATGTGGTACGGGAACTGGTTGTCGGCTGCCACGTGGTAGAACTGCGCGGTCGGCTGGTTGTCCGGCTGTGTCCAGCTCTGGCCACCGTTGGTGCTGATCGCTGCGCCGCCGTCTTCGCCGAGGATCATGCGCTGCGGGTTGTTCGGGTCGATCCACAGCGCGTGGTTGTCCGGGTGCGGCTCGCGCACCATGCCGAACCACTTGCCGCCATTGGTTGAGCGGAACAGGTGGACGTTACCGACGTAGACCGTGTCCGGATCCTTCGGGTCGGTCTTCAGCAGGCTGAAATACCAGGCGCGCTGGCGCAGGCGCTGATCGTCGTTGATCAGCTTCCAGTGCGCGCCGCCGTCGTCGGAGCGATACAGCCCGCCCTGGTGAGCCTGGATCAGCGCGTAGACGCGCTGCCCGCCGGCGGCGACCGCGACGCCGATGCGTCCGAGCGGGCCGACCGGCAGGCCGTGGCCCTGCAGCCGCGTCCAGGTTTTACCACCGTCGGTGGATTTGTACAGGCCGCTGCCGGGGCCGCCGCTTTCGAGGTGCCACGGCGTGCGGTACATGTCCCACATCGCAGCGTAAATGATGTTCGGATTGGCCGGGTCGATGGCGAGATCGGTCGCGCCGGTGCGGTTGTTGATGTACAGCACCCGCTGCCACGTGTGCCCGCCGTCGGTCGAGCGGAACACGCCGCGCTGCGTATTCGGCCCGTAGACGTGGCCGAGTGCCGCGACCAGCACGACGCTCGGATCGCGCGGGTCGACGACGATGTCGCCGATATGGCGCGTGTTGGACAGGCCGATGTGCTTCCAGGTCGCGCCGCCGTTGGTCGACTTGTACATCCCATCGCCGATCGAGGTGTCGTTGCGCGGGTCGGCTTCGCCGGTGCCGACGTACACGACATTGGGCGCGGACGGCGCAACCGCGATGGCGCCGATCGACGACACCGGCTGGCGCGCGAACACCGCGTGCCAGGTGACACCGGCATCGGTGGTCTTCCAGACGCCACCGGCGGCGGCGCCGAAGTAATAGGTATTGGCGTCGCTGGCGATGCCGGCCACGGCCGGTGCGCGGCCGCCGCGGAACGGGCCGATCTGGCGCCAGTGCAGGCCTTCGTAGAGGCTGGGCGGGATGGTCGGCGCGGCGAACGCGGTCGGCGCCAGCAGGACCAGCAGCGCGAGCGCGACACGGCGCAAACTCAACTTGACGAAGTGGTTTCCGATGACGGGCACCTCATTGTCACGTTGTGGTGGCAGTGGTGCTCGGTCCTTCGGACACCTTCGAAACAAGCAGCTATTACACGTGCCTGTGCTACGATACGCAATTCACTCGACGACCATTCGGAGTGCTTTCTGATGCCGTTGACACCGGAAGACGTAAAAGGGATCGCGTTTCTCGCGCGCCTCGGGATCGATGCCGCGGACATCCCCGGATATGCGGACAATCTGAGCCGGATTATTGCTTTTGTGGATCAGTTGAACGCCGCGGATACCAGCGACGTGGCGCCGATGGCGCATCCGCTGGATCGTGTCCAGCGACTGCGTCCGGACGAGGTGACGGAAGTCGATCAACGCAGTGTCTATCAGCAAAACGCAACAGGCGTCGAAGCTGGATTGTACACAGTTCCTCGGGTTATCGAGTAAACAATAAGGGGTTTTCCCTTAGCAATTCGTATTTATTTGAACGAATCGACACCGAAAGGTTCCCGGCGTGCCCATTCCAACAATGACTCTCGCGCAAATGGCCGCGGCGCTCGTGCGCGGCGACATCACCAGCACTGAACTGACGACGGACTACCTCGATCGCATCCAGCGGTTCAATCCCAAACTGAATGCGTTTGTGACGGTAATCGCAGATGAGGCGCTGGCCGCGGCGGCGAATGCCGACAAGAAGATCAAGGCGGGCGAGGGCGGTCGGCTGACCGGCGTGCCGCTGGCCCACAAGGACATCTTCTGCACCGCCGGCGTGCGTACGACCTGCGGCTCGCGGATGCTCGACAACTTCGTCTCGCCGTACGACGCGACGATCGTCGAGCGGCTGAACGCCGCCGGCATGGTGTTGCTCGGCAAGACCAACATGGACGAGTTCGCGATGGGCTCGTCGAATGAAACCAGCTACTACGGTCCGGTCCGGAATCCGTGGGATCTCGAGCGCGTGCCGGGCGGCTCGTCCGGCGGCTCGGCGGCTGCGGTCGCCGCGCGTCTCGCGCCGGCTGCGACCGGCACCGACACCGGCGGCTCGATCCGCCAGCCGGCGGCGCTGTCCGGCATCACGGGCCTCAAGCCGACCTACGGGCGCGTGTCGCGCTACGGCATGATCGCGTTCGCCTCGAGCCTCGACCAGGCCGGCACGCTGACGGCGACCGCCGAGGATGCTGCCCTGCTGCTCAACCAGATGGCCGCGTTCGATCCGAAGGATTCGACCAGCGTGGACGAGGCGGTGCCGGATTACGTCGCCGGGCTCGACAAGCCGGTCAAGGGCATGAAGATCGGCGTGCCGCGCGAGTTCTTCGACGAAGGCTTGGACGCCGGCGTCGAGAAGGCGGTGCGCGAGGCGCTGGAGGTCTATCGCGACATGGGCGCCGAAATCGTCGACGTCAGCCTGCCGAACCTCGGGTTGTCGGTGCCGACTTATTACGTTGTCGCGCCGGCCGAATGCTCGTCCAACCTGTCGCGCTTCGACGGCGTGCGCTTCGGCTATCGCTGCGACGATCCGAAGGACCTTACCGATCTCTACACCCGTTCGCGGGGCGAGGGCTTCGGCGCGGAGGTCAAGCGGCGCATCATGACCGGCGCCTATGTGCTGTCCGCCGGCTACTACGACGCGTACTACCTGAAAGCACAGAAAACGCGCCAGCTGATCGCCGCCGACTTCAAGCGCGCGTTCGAGCAAGTGGACGTGCTGATGGGCCCGACCACGCCGACGCCGGCCTTCGGCATCGGCGAAAAGAGCGACGATCCGATCACGATGTACCTGAACGACATCTACACGATCGGTGCGAACCTGGCCGGCCTGCCGGCGCTGTCCGCGCCGATGGGCTTCGTCAACGATCTGCCGGTCGGCCTGCATATCATCGGCAATTATTTCGATGAGGCGGGAATATTGGCTGCGGCGCATCAGTATCAGTTGCAAACTGATTGGCACACGCGCAGCCCGAAGGGCTTCGCGTGAAGTAGCTAGGACTGAGTCGCTAGGACTGAGTGGAAGAAGTAAGGGAGCAGTTCTTTTCTTTTACTTAGTCCTAGCGACTTAGTCCTAGCGACTTAAAATTAAAGAGCATCAGCAGATATGGAATGGGAAACCGTAATAGGATTAGAAATCCATACTCAACTATCGACGCGCAGCAAGATTTTCTCCAGCTCGTCCACCGAGTACGGCGCACCGCCGAACACGCAGGCGAACCTGGTCGATCTCGGTTATCCCGGCGTGCTGCCGGTGCTGAACCGCGAGGCGGTGCGGATGGCGGTGAAGTTCGGCCTGGCGATCGGCGCAACGATTACCGAGCGGTCGATTTTTGCGCGCAAGAATTACTTTTATCCGGACCTGCCGAAGGGTTACCAGATCAGCCAATATGAGTTGCCGGTGGTTGCCGGCGGCCAGCTCACGATCGAGCTCGACGATGGCACCGTCAAAACCATCAACCTGACGCGCGCACATCTCGAAGAAGACGCCGGCAAGTCGCTGCACGAAGCCTTTGCCGATAAAACCGGCATTGATTTGAACCGCGCCGGCACGCCGCTGCTGGAAATCGTCTCCGAACCGGAAATGCGCTCGGCCAAGGAAGCCGTCGCTTACATGAAGAAGCTGCACAGCCTGGTGCGCTATCTTGAGATTTCCGATGGCAATATGCAGGAAGGCTCGTTTCGCTGCGACGCGAACGTGTCGGTGCGGCCGAAGGGCGAGGAGAAGTTCGGCACCCGCACCGAGCTCAAGAACCTGAATTCGTTCCGCTTCGTCGAGCAGGCAATCAACTTTGAAGTCGAACGCCAGATCGAATTGATCGAAGGCGGCGGTACGGTTGTGCAGGAAACGCGCCTGTACGACCCGACGAAGCACGAAACGCGCTCGATGCGCGCCAAGGAAGAAGCCAACGATTACCGCTATTTCCCGGACCCCGACCTGCTGCCGCTCGAAATCGAGCAGGCGTTTATCGATGAGGTGCGCGCCGACCTGCCGGAACTGCCGGACGAGAAGAAGGCGCGCTTCATGTCGCAGTACGAGCTGTCGGCGTACGACGCCGGCGTGCTGACTGCAAGCCGCGACATGGCCGATTATTACGAAGCGGTTGTCGACGCGCTGGCCGACGATCCGAAGCTCGCGGCGAACTGGGTGATGGGTGAACTGTCCGCGGCATTGAACCGCGGCAACATGGAAATCGGCGACAGTCCGATCGGCAGCGAGGCCCTGGCGCAGTTGCTGACCCGCATTACCGACAACACGATTTCCGGCAAGATCGCCAAGGAAGTCTTCGAGGCGATGTGGAACGGCGAGGGCGGCGCGGACGAGATCATCGACGAGCGCGGCATGAAGCAGATCACCGACACCAGCGAGATCGACGGCATTATCGAGGACGTGCTCGCTGCGAATCCGGATCAGCTCGCGCAGTACCGCGCCGGCAAGGACAAGCTGTTCGGCTTCTTCGTCGGACAGGTGATGAAGGCGACGCAGGGCAAGGCGAATCCGCAGCAGGTCAATGAATTGCTGAAGGAAAAGCTGGCCTGACGTTATTTTTGCGCTGTCGCCGGAGCCGGCACGGTGACTTCTTTCAGGAACGCCGTGAATACGTCCCTGTAGGCTCCGGTGTCAACATCCTGTTGCCAACGGTCCTGAAAGAAGCCTCCGCACCGGCTCGTCATGGCCGTAGCCGAGTTAAACGGGAGAAGAAGCAAGATGGTCGCGATGCGACGCGCCGCAGACTTTGCAGGCGCTATCGCGTGCGATACGCGAACTCCGCCATTCGCCGGTAAGTCCGGCATAACGCCATAGCGTTCCGGGCCGCGTCGCGCCGAGCCCGGTCAGCTGCTTTAGCGCTTCCACCGCCATCGCCGCCCCGATCACGCCAACGACGGGCGCAAACACACCGTTCCCCGCGCAGTCCTCAAGTCCTTCGTCAGCTTCCGAGTACAGGCAGGCGTAACAGGGGCTGTCCGGTACGTTAGCGTCAAAAACGGCAAGTTGGCCGTCGTAGCGGATTGCGGCGCCTGACACCAACGGCGTTCCCGCAGCGACACAGGCAGCATTCAAGCCGAAGCGACTGCCGAAGTTGTCGGTGGCATCAACCACCAGATCCGCCTGCGCGGCTTCGGCCGCGAGGGCGTCATCCTGCAGCCGCCCGGATAGCGGAAGCAGTTCAATCGTTGAATTCACGCGGGCGAGTCGGGCGCAAGCAGCTTCGGCCTTGCCCGCACCGACATCGGCCTCCGCGTACAGCGACTGGCGCTGCAGGTTGGTCAGGTCGACGCTGTCAAAATCGTTCAGCACCAGCGTACCGACGCCCGCCGCAGCCAGGTATTGCGCTGCTGGGGAGCCGAGCCCGCCGAGGCCGACGATCAGCACCCGCGCGTTCTGCAGGCGCGTCTGCTGCCCGGCACCGAAGCCGGGCAGGGAAAAATGACGGGCGTAGCGGAGGGAGTCGATCTGCAAGATTTGCTTTGCGCTTGAAGGGATGTCGGCGTTATTTTAGACCATCCTTGGAAAAAGAAACGGAAAGTCCCGAATTCGAAGGAGTGAATCATGGGCCACAATGTCGCGCAAAAACTGATCGAATCGCACCTGGTCGAGGGCACGATGACGCCCGGCGAGGAGATCGGCATCAAAATTGACCAGACGCTGACGCAGGATGCGACCGGCACGCTGGTGATGCTCGAGTTCGAGGCGATGCGGATTCCGCGCGTCAGGACGGAACTGTCCGCGCAGTATATCGACCACAACCTGCTGCAAACCGACTTTCGCAACGCCGACGATCACCTGTTCCTGCGCAGCGCGTGCAAGAAGTTCGGCGTCTGGTACAGCCGCCCCGGCAACGGCGTCAGCCATCCGACTCACCAGCAGCGCTTCGGCAAGCCTGGCAAGACGATGGTCGGCTCGGACAGCCACACACCGGCGGCGGGCGCGATCGGCATGCTGGCGATTGGTGCGGGTGGCCTCGAGGTCGCGATGGCGATGGCCGGCGAGCCGTTCTACACGCGGATGCCGACGGTGATGGGCGTCAAGCTGACCGGTGAACTGCCCGACTGGGTGAGCGCCAAGGACGTGATCCTGGAAATGCTGCGCCGCCACGGCGTCGACGGCGGCGTCGGCAAGATCATCGAGTATTACGGCCCGGGCCTCAAGAATCTCACGCCGATGGACCGCCATGTGATCGCCAACATGGGCGCGGAGCTGGGCGCGACGACGACCGTGTTTCCGTCCGACGACAAGGTCCGGCAGTTCCTGGTGCGCGAGGGTCGCGGCGAGGACTGGGTGGAGTTGGCTGCCGATGCCGACGCCGGCTACGACGAGCACGACGAAATCGACCTGTCGACACTCGAACCGCTGATCGCCAAGCCAAGCAGCCCCGGCAATGTCGTGCCGGTTTCGGAAGTCGCCGGCGCCGAGATTTATCAGAGCTATATCGGTTCGTCGGCCAATCCCGGCTTGCGCGACATTGCCATCGCGGCGCTGATCGCCGACGGCAAGCAGGCGCACGACCGCGTATCGTTCGACATTAACCCGACCTCCCGGCAGATTTTCGAGAACCTGGCCAACCTCGGCTACCTGCAAAAGCTGATTCACGCCGGCGCGCGCATTCACCAGACCGGCTGCAACGGCTGCATCGGCATGGGACAGGCGCCGGCCAGCGGCCGCATCAGCCTGCGCACCGTGCCGCGCAATTTCCCCGGCCGTTCGGGCACCAAGGAGGATTCGGTGTACCTGTGCAGTCCGGAGACGGCGGTCGCGTCGGCGCTGACCGGCAAAATTACCGACCCGCGTACGCTCGACATGGCCTATCCGCATTTCGAAGAGCCGGAAGAGGTCACAGTCAACAAGGAAATGCTGGTTGCGCCGGCGGAGAATGGCGCGGACGTGGCACTCGAAAAGGGACCCAACATCAAGCCGCTGCCGGACTTCGACGCGCTGCCCAACAAGCTTGCCGGGCCCGTGCTGATCAAGGTCGGCGACAACATTTCGACCGATGAGATCATGCCGGCCGGCTCGCGCGTGCTGCCGTTTCGCAGCAACATTCCCGAGATCAGCAAGTTCGTGTTCTGGCAGGTCGACGAGAGCTACCCGGAGCGCGCGCTCAAGCACAAGGATATCGGTCACTTCATCGTCGGCGGCGCCAACTACGGCCAGGGGTCGAGCCGCGAGCACGCCGCGCTCGCGCCGCGCTACCTCGGGGTCAAGGCGGTGCTGGTCAAGAGTTTCGCGCGTATCCACCTGCAGAACTTGATGAACTTCGGCATTCTGCCGCTGACGTTCAAGGACCCGGCCGATTACGATACGATCGACCAGGGCGACGAACTGGTGATCGAAAACGCGCGCGCCGCGCTGACCGGCGGTGGCACGATCAAGGTCACCAACAAGACCAAAAACAAAAGCTATGAGACGCAGCAGTCGATGAGCCCGCGACAGGTCGAGATGGTGCTGAAGGGCAGCCTGCTGACGGTGGTACGGGAGAAGCACGCATGAACCGGCCCAACGATAAGGTGGAGCGTCCGCCCGAAGGACAATACTCGCCGCCGAAGCCGGCCCGGTCGGTCTGGCAGCAGATCGAGCGGGTGCTGTGGGGAATCGCGGTGATCCTGGTGCTGATCTTCGTCGTGCAGAACGTGCCGGCGGTGCGAATCACCTACCTCGCCTGGACGTTCTCGTTTTCGCTCGGGCTGCTCGTGATCATCACGCTGGCGGTCGGGATGCTGCTCGGCTGGGCGCTGACGGCGCTGTTGCGGCGGCGCGCGCGCGGGAAGTGACGCAAGCTCGTTTCGACCAAAAGGATTTGGTGGCGAAAAGAGCGATTTGCCGTTAAGCTTGCCGGCATCCTGAAGGGGGTCCTTTGCCGTGCATCAGTGGGCTGAATACGCGAAATTCTTCGCCGCGTTGCTGGCGATGACCAACCCGATTGGTGCGGTGCCGATTTTCATCGACCTCACCAACACCGAGACCACGTCGCAGCGCAACCGCACCGCCTTACATGCCGCGCTGACGACCGGGATCGTGCTGATCGTCGCGCTGTGGGCGGGCGAGATGATCCTGAATTTCTTCGGCATCAGTATTGCGTCGTTCCGCGTTGCCGGCGGTATCCTGCTGCTGCTGATGGCGCTCGCGATGCTGCAGGCGCGCGTCAGCTCGATCAAGCAGACGCCGGGCGAACGGCAGCGCGGAGTCGAGCAGGACTCGGTGGCGGTGGTGCCATTGGGCTTGCCGCTGCTCGCCGGTCCCGGCGCCATCAGTACCGTCATTCTCTACTCGCATCACGGCGCGCCGTGGTGGAACGGCATTGGCCTCGCGGCCGTCATCGTGGTGATCGCGGTGCTGATCTGGCTGTCGTTTCGCGCCGCGCCGCTGCTGACGCGCGTGCTGGGCAAGACCGGCATTAATGTCGTCACGCGAATCATGGGCCTGATCATGGCGGCCATCGGCGTCGAATTTATCGCGACGGGATTGAAAGCGCTGTTTCCGGTGCTCGGTTAGGGAAGCCGGGTTTCACTCCGTAACCGTTGCCGACAGCCCGGACGCCGATTTGCCGCTGAGCATGTCTTCGACGCCGTCGGGATCGCACGGCCGGCTGATCAGGAAGCCCTGACCTTCATCGCAGCCCTGGGCGCGCAGGAATTCAAGCTGCGCGTTCGTCTCGATGCCTTCGGCGACGATGCGCTTGCCGAGCGTCTTGGCCATGCTGATGATCGCGCGCGTGATCGCCATCTGGTGCTCGTCGTTGGGAATGCCGGCGACGAAGGTGCGGTCGATCTTCAGGCAGTCGACCGGCAGGTCGCGCAGGTAGGCGAGCGACGAATAGCCGGTGCCGAAATCGTCGATCGCGATCGTAATGCCCATCGCGTTCAGTTCACCGATGATGGCGCGATAGGCGGCCGGGTCGTCCATCAGCATGCTTTCAGTGATTTCCAGCTCCAGGTGACGCGGCGGCAGGCCCGTCATCTCGAGGATGGTTTTGATGCGTTCGACGATGTCCGGCTGGCGCAGTTGCGACACCGATAGGTTGACGGCGATCCGCGGCAGCGGGTGCCCCTGTTGCTGCCACTCGACGGCCTGGCGGCAGGCGGCTTTCAGCACCCAGTTGCCGAGCGGCCGGATCAGGCCGGTATCCTCGGCGAGGCCGATGAAGCGGCCCGGCAGCATCAGGCCGAGCTTGGGATGCTGCCAGCGCAGCAGCGCCTCGACGCCGACGATTTCGCCGGTATCGAGCCGGATGCTCGGCTGATAGTGCAGGATGAATTCCTTGCGCTCGGCCGCCTGGCGCAGGTTGTTGGCGATGCGCAGCCGGTCGTGGACCTTGCGGTTGATGCGCGCGTCGTAGAAGCGGTACGTATTGCGACCGAGGCGCTTGGCCTGGTACATCGCCGCGTCGGCGTTCTGCGTCAGCGTCGCCGCATCGCCGCCGTCTTTCGGATAGCAACTGATGCCGGCGCTGGCCGACACGAACAGCGGGTCGCCATGCACGACAAACGGCTCGGCGAGCTGCTTGAACAGCTTGTTGACGACCAGGCCGATGTTGTCTGCATCGGCCGCGTTCGGCAGCATCACCGCGAACTGGTCGCCCGACAGGCGCGCCACCGTATCGATTTCGCGCAGATTGTCGGTGAGGCGCTTGGCTACCTCGCGCAGCACCGCGTCACCGGCCTCGTGGCCGAGCGAATCGTTGATCATCCGAAAGCCGTCGAGGCCGATGACGGCGATGCCCAGCGTTTCGTGATCCGCGCGCGCCTGCTCGATCGCCATCACCAGGTCGTGTTCGAACAGGCTGCGCCCCGGCAGCCGCGTCAGCGGGTCGTGGCTGACCAGGAAATCTACGCGGCTCTGGTAGTTCTTGAGCGCCGACACGTCGGTCAGCACGTCGACGTAATTCATGATCTCGCCGCGCTCGTCGCGTACGGCATTGATGCTGACCAGGCTGGTGAAGCGTTCGCCGTTCTCGCGCACGCAGGTGATTTCGTCCTGCCAATGGCCGCTGCCGCGCACGGCTTCGACCGCGCGCTCGTAGTCTTCGCGGTCGCGGACGCTGCCGCAGAGCATTTTCGGCGTCCTGCCGACGACCGCGCGCACCGGGTAGCCCGTAATGGCGGTGAAGGCCGGATTCACCCAGACGATCTTGCGCTCCGGGTCGGTGATGACCACGGCCTCGATCATGTTGGCAAGGGCGCTCGCGGCGACGCGAATGTGATTTTCGCGGCGTTTGCGCGCGCTGATCTCGCGCGCGATGCCGTAAATGCTGCTGACACTGCCGCCGCCGTTCAGCGGCGCGAGGGTCATCTCGATCTCGAAGCTGCTGCCGTCGCGATGCTGGCAGCGGATTTCACAGTGGGTCGCTGACCCGCCCGCCGCGTCCGCAAAGTGTTGACGCGCGACGCCAATGCATTCGGCGCCGACGATGGTTTCGAGCGGCAGGCCGCGCAACTCGTCAGCGTTGTAGCCGGAAATGCGGCGCCAGGCGGGATTGATGTCGATGAAACGGCCGGCGATATCGAATTCGGCGACCGGATCCGGATTCATCTCGAACAGCAACTGCTGCCGGTCGGCCGGCAGGGACGCGCTGTGTTGCACGGGGCGGACCTCCATTAGTCGGCCCGAATCGCTACGGTAACGCGATTTTGGCCGGCAAGATCACGATAACAGCATATTCCCTTATACCCTCGTTTGGCGAGTGCGGCGGCGACCGGCTCGCGTTGATCGAAGCCATGTTCGAGCAGCAGCGGCCCGCCTGCTTTGAGATACGCCGGCGCAGCGGCGATGATGGCGGCGAGCGCTTCCAGTCCGGTCGGGCCGGCGACCAGCGCCGCGCGCGGTTCGAATTGCATGTCCGGCGCGTCGAGGTGCGCATCGCCGGCGGCGATGTACGGCGGATTGCTGATGATCATGTCGCAGGCGATGCCGTGGAGCGGCTCGCACCAGGTGCCGTGGCGGAACTCGACGTTACCGATATCAAGCGCGGCGGCGTTGGCGCGCGCCGCCGCGAGCGCCTCTTCATCGAAGTCGGTGGCGATCACCCGGCAGCGCGGTCGCTCGTGGCCGATAGCAAGCGCGATAGCACCGCTCCCGGTGCCGAGGTCGGCTATCGTCCGGGCAGTCTCCACCGGAATCCGCGCCAGCACCTGCTCGACCAGCAACTCCGTCTCGGGGCGTGGAATCAGCGTGTGACGATTGAGCTTGAGCGGCAGCGACCAGAATTCGCGCTCGCCGAGGATGTAGGCCAGCGGTTCGCCGCCACGGCGCCGGGTCAGCAGCGACGTAAACTGTTCGACTGCCTGCTGTCCGGGGCTGAAGTCGGGCCGCGCGCGCAGGAAGGTCCGCGGTCGCCCGAGCACATGGCCCAGCAGGAGTTCGGCGTCCAGCCGTGCAACCGGCTCCGTGCCCCCCGGCAATAGTCGGGCCTCCTGCAACAGGCTGTCGATAGTCGCGTTCATATGGGAATATTTTATCTTAATTGTCCGCCGCCCTCGTCGGCTGCCAAAGCCCCGGCCGACGGCATGGTACAATAACGACCTGTTTTGCCGAAAAATGTGTCCGGCTTCACGCTATGAAGTTGGGCGCTGCGTATTTTGCCGATGGTCGAGGAGTTTGGCCGTCGGTGTCTTTCTTTTTCAGACGAGATTACTGTTATGAAGCTCATCGATCGCTTGAATGAAATCCGTTCCTTCGGTGGCCAGGCCCGGACCAAGGGCTTGCCGGACGACGTCATCGCGCGGTTTGCGGAGACGGATCCGAAGCTCGTGCAGGCCGTGGACGAGGCTGTGGCGGCCCACGCACAATTGCGCGAGACTTTCCCCGAACTGCTCAAGCTCGATGAAGCGGAGCAGATTCACGCGATCCAGAGCCGCTTCGTCAATTTCTATCCCGAAGAAGCGGTGAACCCGTACGTGTCGCTCGCGGCGCGCGGCCCATGGCTGGTCACGGCCAAGGGCGCGGTGCTGCACGATTCCGGCGGCTACGGCATGCTCGGCCACGGTCATGCGCCGGAAACCATCCTCAAGGCGATGAACCAGCCGCAGGTGATGGCCAACATCATGACGCCGAACTTCAGCCAGCGCCGCTTCGTCGACGCGCTGACGGGTGAGATCGGCCATCGCCGCGGGGGCGGCTGCCCGTTTGACCGTTTCCTGTGCATGAACAGCGGCTCGGAAGCGGTGACCGTGGGCGCGCGCATTTCCGACGTCAACGCCAAGCTGCAGACCGACCCGGGCGCGCAGCACGCGGGCAAGACGATTAACATCCTCGGTCTTGCGGGCGGTTTCCACGGCCGCACCGACCGGCCGGCGCAGTTTTCCGATTCGAGCATGAAGGCCTATCAGCATCATCTCGCGTCGTTCCGCGACCGCCGCAACCTGATGACGGTCGAGCCGAACAACCTCGACCAGTTGCGCGAAGCGTTCGCGACAGCCGAAGCGCGCAACATCTTCATCGAGGCGTTTTTCATCGAGCCGGTGATGGGCGAGGGCAACCCGGGCCAGGCGATCACACCGGAGTTCTATGCGCTGGCACGTTCGCTGACGAGTGCGCACGGGAGCCTCTTGCTGGTCGATTCTATCCAGGCCGGGCTGCGCGCGCAGGGCTGCCTGTCGATCGTCGATTATCCCGGCTTCGAAAATGTCGAGCCGCCGGACATGGAAACGTATTCGAAGGCGATCAATGCCGGTCAGTATCCGCTGTCGGTGCTGGCGATGAACGCGCGTGCCGCGGGCCTCTATCGCAAGGGCATCTACGGCAACACGATGACGGCGAACCCGCGTGCGATGGACGTCGGCGCGACGGTACTCGAAGCGGTGACCACCAGGATGCGCGAAAACATCGTCGCGCGCGGCAAGGAATTCGTCGAGAAGCTGCAAAAGCTCGCCGACGAGATGGACGGCGCCATCGTGCGCGTGCAGGGGACCGGCCTGTTGTTCAGCGCCGAGCTGGACCCGCGCTACAAGTGCTTCGGTCGCGACAGCACCGAGGAATACCTGCGCATGCACGGCATCGGCGTGATTCACGGCGGCGCGAACTCGCTGCGTTACACGCCGCACTTCAACATCACGTCGGCGGAAGTCGACCTGATCGTCGAGGCGACGCGCGACGCGCTGGTGAACGGGCCGCAGCAGGCGGCCGCGCCTGCGGCGCGGGCAAGTGCCTGAAAAGTCGCTAGTGGCTAGTAGCTAGTACTAAGATTTCGCGCTAGCGACTAGCGACTAGCGACTAGCGACTAGCGACTGATATTCCGGCTTCCCGAAAAAGGGACAACAATGACCGTCTACTCCAACGTCCTGGAGATGATCGGCAACACGCCGCTGATCGAGTTGAAGCACCTCGACACCGGGCCGTGCCGCCTGTTTCTGAAGCTCGAATACATGAATCCGGGCGGTTCGATCAAGGACCGCATCGGCCTGTCGATGATCGAGGAAGCCGAGCGGCGCGGCGAGTTGAAGCCCGGCGACACGATCATCGAGGCGACCGCCGGCAACACCGGCCTCGGCCTCGCGCTGGTAGCCGCCCAAAAGGGTTACAAGCTGAAGCTCTTCATTCCCGACAAGATGAGTCAGGAAAAGATCTTCAACGTGCGTGCGATGGGCGCCGAGGTGGTGCTCACGCGCTCCGACGTCGGCAAAGGCCACCCGGAGTACTACCAGGACATGGCCGCGCGGGTTGCGAAGGAAACCGGCGCATACTTCATCAATCAGTTTGCCAATCCCGACAACGTCAAGGCGCATGAGGACCACACCGGCCCGGAAATCTGGGAGCAGATGGAGCACGACCTCGATGCAGTCGTCGTCGGCGTCGGCAGCAGCGGCACGATCACCGGTATCGGTAAGTACATGCAGCGCGCCGCGCCGAACGTCGAAATCGTGCTCGCCGACCCGGAAGGCTCGGTGCTGGCCGACTACATTGCGACCGGCAAGCTGGGCGAGAAGGGGACCTGGCTGGTCGAAGGCATCGGCGAGGACTTCATTCCGAGCATTTGCGACATCGATCTCGCCAAACGCGCCTACAGCATTCCCGATCAGGAATCGTTCGACACGGCGCGCATGGTGCTGCGCAAGGAAGGCCTGCTGCTGGGCTCGTCGTCCGGCACGCTGATCGCCGCGGCGCTGCGCTACTGCCGCGAGCAAACCGAGCCGAAACGCGTCGTCACCCTCGGCGCCGACACCGGCAACAAGTATCTGTCGAAGATGTACAACGACTTCTGGATGCTTGAGCACGGCTTCATGAAGCGCGAGCCGCGCGGCGACCTGAGCGATATCATCGGCCGTCCGCATGCCGAGCGCGCGGCCGTATACGTCGGCCCCGACGACACGCTGCTGACCGCGCACAACCGGTTGCGCAACAACGGCTTCTCGCAGTTGCCGGTGATCGACAATGGGCATTTCGTCGGCGCGGTCGCCGAGACCGACATCCTCGTGCGCTTATCCGACGAGCCGGAAGCATTTCACGCTGCAGTGAAGACGGCGATGAATCCGGGCTTCCCGCGACTCAACGTTGCTACGCCGATCAACGCGTTGCTGTCGCTGCTGGAAACTGAAGCGGCAGTGGCGGTGCTCGACGAGCAGGAAGAATTTATCGGCCTGATCACGCGCACCGACGCATTAAACTTTCTTCGCAGGCAGATTCAATAATGACCGACAACAACAGCCATCGCTTCGCCACCCGCACCATTCACGCCGGCCAGTCGCCCGATCCGACGACCGGCGCCGTGATGCCGCCGATTTACGCGACCTCGACCTACGCGCAGGAAAGCCCGGGCGTGCACAAGGGCTTCGAATACTCGCGCACAAAAAACCCGACGCGGCTGGCGTACGAGCGCTGCGTCGCCGGCCTCGAAGGCGGCATCGCCGGTTTCGCGTTCGCCTCCGGTATGGCGACCACCGCGACCATCCTCGAACTGATCGACTCCGGCAGCCACGTCATCGCCATGGACGACATGTACGGCGGCACCTATCGGCTGTTCGACGGCGTCCGCAAGCGCTCCGCGGGGCTCGAATTCAGCTTCGTCGACCTGCGCGACACGCAAGCGCTGGAAGCGGCAATCCGGCCGAACACCAGGCTGATCTGGGCGGAAACCCCGACCAACCCGCTGCTCAAGCTGGTCGATCTCGAAGCTGTCGCGGCGATCGCGCGCAAACACGGCATCCTGTCCGTCGCCGACAATACGTTCGCGACGCCGTGGACGCAGCGTCCGTTGAACTGCGGCTTCGACATCGTGATGCATTCGGCGACGAAATACCTCAACGGCCACTCCGACATGGTCGGCGGCATTGCGGTAGTCGGCGAGCGCCAGGAACTGGCCGAGCAGATGGCATACTTGCAGAATTCGATCGGCTCAATCGCCGGCCCTTTCGACAGCTATCTCGCGCTGCGCGGATTGAAGACGCTGGCGGTGCGGATGGAGCGCCATTGCGCAAATGCGCTGGAACTGGCCGGCTGGCTCGAAGCGCATCCGAAGGTCGAGCGCGTCGCCTATCCGGGCCTCGCCAGCCACCCGCAACATGCGCTTGCCCAGCGGCAGATGAGCGCGTTCGGCGGCATGGTCACGATTTTCGTCAAGGGCGGCCTGGAAGCGGCGCGGCATTTCCTCGAACGCTGCGAGATCTTCGCGCTGGCGGAAAGCCTCGGCGGCGTCGAAAGCCTGATCGAGCACCCCGCGATCATGACGCATGCGTCGGTGCCCGCCGACATCCGCGCGGAGCTCGGCATCGACGACACGCTGGTGCGCCTGTCGGTCGGCATTGAGGACGTTGAAGACCTCAGGGCCGACCTGGATCAGGCGCTCAGGGGCTGACCGCGGGCGGCGCGCCGGGAGTGCTCGGCTGCGGAGGCTGCGTGGTCTTCGGCTGATTCCCTGTCGCGGCATTGGGCGGCGTTGCCATTTCGTTGGCGGGCGGTACCCGAATCGCGTGCGGATTTCCCTGCGTATTGCCGAAGGTCTGCGGCTGCTGCATTGTGGTCGGCTGGTTCGCGTTCGCACCGCCGTTGGCGTTATTGTTGTTGCTATTATTGGCGTTGTTGCCGTTGCCGCAGGCGGCGAGCGACAGCGCCGCCAGAATGGCGGCCAGGCCGAGCAAGGTCTTCATGACGATCCTCCATGGGGGTGTCCATTGACAAACGACTGTTATCGTAGCCCCCTGACGGAGTGATGCCAACTTTTTCCCGAGCCGAGGCTGACGCCGGTGCGACCGGCGGCTGGGCGTCGTGGCAACGCGGCGCACGCCTCTGCGTGCATGCGCCGCTGGCGCTGTTCGTACTGGCGACGCTGGCGCAATTTGCCGGACTGATGCCGGATATCGTCCACGCGCTGGCGCCGCAGGCGACGAGCACGCTGTCAGGTCTGCTGGTGGTGCAACTGGCCGCCGTGTTGCTGGAGGCCGGCTTTTACGCGGGTTTGATCGCGTGCATTGACCGGCTGGCGACCGGGGACAGGCGGCCCGTGCTCGCCCGCGTCCTGGAGCCGCGTCGCGTTATCGCGCTGGCGGTGGCAGGCATTATCTACAACATCCTGGTCGGGATCGGCCTGGTGCTGTTCATCCTGCCGGGCGTCTTTTTCAGCATCGCATTATTGTTCTTCGCGTTTCCGATCGTGCTGCACGATGCCGGCCCTCTCGCGGGCCTCGGCGCCAGTTTCGACTGCGTGTCAAACCGCTTCTGGCGGATATCGGCCGCGCTGTCCGTCGCCTTGCTGGTCTACAGTGTGTACGTGGTGGTGACGTGGGTGCCCGGCTTGATCGGCATCGACTGGCCCTCGCTCATGAAGTTGAGTGTCGCCGCGCAGCGCGGCTCGATGTCGCTGGCCGAGCTGTCCGCGCAGGCGAACAGCCTGGTGACGCCGCCATCGGTTGCGGCGCCGCTGTGGTTCTTCGTGCTGAATCCGCTGCTGGGCGGGGTGGTGATGCCGCCGGTACTGGCGGCGCTGTACGGCGTCTGGCGCCGGTTTCAGCCGGCAAGCGCAGCCAGCTGATCCGCCTGGTACTCGTTGATCAGCGGGTCGATCACCTCGTCCAGTGCGCCGGCGAGGACATCGTCCAGCTTGTAGAGGCTCAGGTTGATGCGGTGGTCGGTCACGCGACCCTGCGGGAAGTTGTAGGTGCGGATGCGCTCGGAGCGGTCGCCGCTGCCGACCAGCAGCCGCCGGTTCTCGCTGCGCTCGCTGGCCTGCTTTTCCTGTTCCGCGGCGAGTAACCGCGCCTGCAGCAGCGACATCGCCCGGGCGCGGTTCTTGTGCTGCGAGCGCTCGTCCTGGCACTCAACCACGACGCCCGTCGGCAGATGGGTGATCCGAACCGCCGAATCCGTCTTGTTGACGTGCTGGCCGCCGGCGCCGGAGGCACGGTACGTATCGACCCGCAAATCCGCGGGATTGATCTCGATCGTCTCGACTTCGGCGGCTTCGGGCAGCACCGCCACCGTGCAGGCGGACGTGTGGATGCGGCCCTGCGACTCAGTCTGCGGCACGCGCTGCACGCGATGCGCGCCGGATTCGAACTTGAGGCGGCCGTAGACGTTCGTGCCGGTCACGTGGCTGATGATTTCCTTGTAGCCGCCATGCTCGCCCTCGCTTTCGCTCATGATTTCGACACGCCAGCCTTTCAGTTCGGCATAGCGGCTGTACATGCGAAACAGGTCGCCGGCGAACAGCGCGGCTTCGTCGCCGCCGGTGCCGGCGCGGATCTCGAGGTAGGCATTATTGGCGTCGGCGTCATCCTTCGGCAGCAGCAGCTTCAGCAACTCCGGCTCGAGTGCTTCGAGGCGCGCCGCGGCTGCGGCCTGTTCCTCGTCGCCCAGCCGGCGCATTTCCGGATCGCTGTCGCCCGCCATCGTTTTGGCAGCGGCCAGATCCTCTTCGGTACGGCGCCAGTCCGCGAACGACTTCGCCACCGGCTCCAACCGCGCGTACTCCTGCGACAACGCGCGGAAGCGGTCCTGCTCGGCAATCACGTCCGGGTCGGACATCAGCGCGCCGACTTCCTCGAACCGCTCGGCGAGCGATTCCAGCTTGGTGCGGATGGAGGATTTCAAGAAGACCGGGATGCGCGATTCGGGGTTCGGGATTCGGGCCAAGAATGCGAATTCATTCTTTGTCCTCCTCGATGTCGAAGAGGTCCTGCGCAGCCTTGATGATTTCGGCGCGGCCTTCCTGGCCGGCTTTGCGCAGCTTGGCGGTGGGCGTGTGCAGCAGTCGGTTGGTCAGCGTGTTGGCGAGGTAGTCGAGCGCGTCTTCGGGCGAATGGCCGAGGTCGATCATTTGCCGCGCGCGCTCCAGCGTGCGGTCGCGGGCGTCGTTCATGCGCGTGCGCATGCCGCGGATCGTCGGCACCGCGTCCAGTGTGCGCAGCAGATGGCCGAAGCGGCCCACCTGCGCCTCGACGATGTCCTCGGCCTCGGCCGCCGCAGCCTGCCGCAACTTGAGTCCGGCATCAACCACCTTGCCGAGATCATCGACGGTGTAGAGATAGACGTCTCGCAAATCGCCGACGGCGGGATCGATGTCGCGCGGCACGGCCAGGTCGACCATGAAGATCGGCCGGTGCTTGCGCTGCGTCAGTGCCTTTTCCACCAGCGCCCGGTCGAGCAGGGGCAACGGGCTTGAGGTTGCCGTCAGCACGATATCGGCTTCCTTGAGATGCGCCGGCATGTCGGCAAGGTCGATTGCATAAGCCTGGAATTCGTCCGCCAGCACGCGGGCGCGCTCGACGTGGCGATTGGCGATGATCATGCGGCCGACGCCCTGCGCCTTGAGGTGCCGCGCGGTCAGTTCGATGGTTTCGCCCGCGCCGACCAGGAGCGCCGTCAGCGACCCGAAGTCGGCGAAAATCTGGCGGGCGAGGCCGATCGCCGCGAACGCGACGGAGACGGGATTCTCGCCGATTGCCGTGTCGGAGCGGATTTCCTTGGCCACCTGGAAAGCGTGCTGAAACAGCCGGTGCAACAGCGGCCCTACGGCGCCCGCGCCGCCGGCCATGTCGTAGGCCTGCTTGATCTGACCGAGAATCTGCGGCTCGCCGAGCAGCATCGAATCGAGTCCGCCGGCGACCCGCAGCAGGTGGCGGACGACGTCGTCGCCGCGGTAGCGGTACAGCCGCTTGCGCAAACCGGCGTCCGCCGCGCCGCGCGTGTCGATCAGCCAATCCTCGACTTCAGTCGCGGTATCGGCCACCAGTTCGCAGTAAATTTCGGTACGATTGCAGGTGGAGACGATGACCGCCTCGTCGACGCCGGGCAGCGCGAGCAGTTCCGCCAGCGCCGGCGCAATGTCATCGTCGGCGAAGTTGACGCGCTCGCGCACCGCGATGGGTGCGGTCTTGTGGCTGATTCCGAGAGCGAATAGCGGCATCGATAGTTAAAGATCGAGGGCTGGGCAGGCAGCCATATATTATCCGGGAAAACGCCTGCTTAGACAAATTTTCAGCGCCAAACGCGCCGCTTGAAGACCAGTATAGACGTATTCCCGGCGGGGGATACCTGTATGATAGGCCTCACCATGATAAAGACACTTCTCAAGCCGCTGTCAGCGGTGGCGCTGGCCTTCGCGCTGGTTGCCTGTGCCGGGCAACCGGCCAAGCCGGCGCCGGCCCCGGCGGCCGACACCGGCGCCGAACACGCCGCCGAAAGCCTGGTCATCAAGGCGCAGCAGGCGCTGCTTGCCGGCCACGTCGATGAAGCGGCGCAGGAATACGTCGACGCCGCCAACAAGTCGACGCAGCCCGAGGTCGCCGCGCAGGCGGCTGCCCTGGCGTGGCATGCGGGTGATGCCGCGCTGGCGAAGCAGGCGGCCGATCGGTGGCTCAAGCTCGCGCCCGATGCTGCCGGGCCGCATCATTTTCTTGCCCTGCTGGCATTGCGCCAGCACGATCTTGACACCGCCGCGGCGCAGTTCGAGGCACTGCTGAAGACCGGCCAGGTCAAGCACGGTTTCGAGGCGGTGGCGGCCGTGCTGGTGACCGACGGCAGCCCGTATGAAGGCCTGATGGTGATGCGCAAGCTGGAAGCCGCGCATACCGATAATCCGGCAGCCGAATATGCGCTTGCAGAGCTGGCGGCGCGCGCCGACCACACCCGACTCGCGCAACAGAAAATCCAGCACGCGCTGACACTCAAGCCAAACTGGCTCAAGGCGTTGATGCTGCGCGGCCAGTTGCTGATCGATGCCGGCAGGCCCGATGATGCGGTCGCGCCGCTGGCGGCGCTGGTCAAGCAGTCGCCAGACGATATCGACCTCAAGATCCGGTACGCGGAGTTGTTGCTCGACGCGGATCGCGGCGAACAGGCGCGCCGACTGCTGCAAGATGTGCTGAAGACAGACGCCGAGCAGCCGGAGGCGCTGCTCCTGCTGGCGATGGACCGGCTCGATCACGGCAAGGACAAGCGCGCGAGCCGCTACCTGACACGCCTGCTGGAAACCGGCAAGCGTAATCCGCAGGCTTATTTTTACCTCGGCGAACTGGCGGCGCGCGACAAGGATTACCGCATGGCGCTGGACTGGTTTCAGCGCATCGAGCACCAGCACCGCACGGCCGCCAACGAACTGGCGATTGCCGCGACGCTGGTCCACATGGACAAGCTCGACGCGGCGCGCAAGTATCTCGCCGAGGCGCGCGAGCATTATCCGCAGTACGCCGACGCGCTGGCGATCGGCGAGGCGCAGCTGCTGTCGTCGCATAAGAAGCCGGACGCGGCGCTGGACGTGCTGAACGCGGCCATCAAGGTGCGACCGCAGGACACGGGCCTGCTTTACGCGCGCGGCATGCTGGCCGAGCAGATCGGCCATCACCGGCAGGCGCTTGGCGACGTCAAGCGCGTCGTCCAGCTCGAGCCGGAGAATACGGCCGCGCTCAACGCGCTCGGCTACATGCTGACCGAGCATTCGCAGCACTACCAGCGCGCCCGCCGCTACATCAAGCAGGCGCTGTCGTACTCGCCCGATAACCCGGCAATCATCGACAGCCTCGGCTGGGTCGAATACCGGCTGGGCGACACGCAAGCGGCATTGAATGCGCTCAAGCGCGCGCACCGGCTCGACGACGATCCGGAAATCAGCGCCCACCTGATCGCCGTGCTGCGCGCCACCGGCGCGCGCGACGAGGCGCAGCGGGTACTTACGAAGGCATTGAAGCAGCACCCGGACGCACAGGCGTTGAAGCGCCTTAAATCGAAATCGTGATTCGAACCGGACACGCCGCCCGCCGTTACGTACTGACGCTCGCGGCGGCGCTGCTGGCTGCAGCGCTGGGCGCCTGTACCGGCGTTCCGCCAAAGCCGATCGGTCCGCCCAACCAGGCAGCATGGCAGCAGCGGCTGACACGTCTTGCCACGCTCGGCGACTGGCGGCTAAGCGGCCGGATAGCAGTCGATAACGGCAGCCGTGGCGGCAGCGGATCGATCGACTGGGTCGAACACGCGCCGCGCTTCGAAATGCGCTTCGCCGGCCCGTTCGGCCTGGGCGGCTTCCGCCTCTACGGCACGCCGAGCGCGATATTCATCGATACCGGCGACAAGACCTATTACGCCGCCGACCCCGAGCACGCGCTGGCCAAGCGCCTCGGCGGCCCGCTGCCGGTCGCCAGCCTGCGTTATTGGGCGCTCGGCATGCCCGACCCGGAAGGCCGGGCGCAAACGCGCGTCGACCAGGACGGTCTCCTGCGCAACCTGCAACAGCATGGCTGGACGGTCGAGTACCGGAACTACGGCACCTTCGACGGCTGGCGCCTGCCGACGCGCCTGGAAGCCCGCCGCGGCCAGACAAAGATCAAGCTGGTCGTAGAAGGCTGGAAAGTCCCGGCGGGAGTTCAAAATTGACCCGGATTCAGGCAGAATAGACAGCTTTTCCATCAGGGATGGCGCGGCTGAGGGCGCCACGATGGAGATGTTGAGAGAGTGAATTACTGGGGCGTAGCCAAGCGGTAAGGCACGGGGTTTTGATCCCCGCATGCGCAGGTTCGACAAATTTGACGGGATCAAATTTGAACCGCTGAAAGCGGGCCCCGGAGGGGTGGAGGGCAGGATGCCCGGAATAATCCTGCCGCCCCTCTTTGATGGGCTATGGACGTATAGTAGTAATTTTTTTGAATGGGGCGTAGCCAAGCGGTAAGGCACGGGGTTTTGATCCCCGCATGCGCAGGTTCGAATCCTGCCGCCCCAGCCAATTGATGAATGCGAGGGCAGCGGAATAATCCTGCCGCCCCAGCCAACAGACGCAGCGACAACCGGGAGCGCGCATGTCACTCGGCAGCATGATGGTTTTTGCGGGCAATGCCACCCCGCAACTGGGTCACGACATCGCGTCCCACCTGCAGTTGCAGCTCGGCAAGGCGCAGGTCGGCCGGTTCAGCGACGGCGAGATCATGGTCGAGTTGGAGGACAACGTCCGCGGCCGCGATGTGTTCATCGTGCAGTCGACGTGCCCGCCGTCTAACGACAACCTGATGGAGCTGCTGGTGATGGCCGATGCGCTGCACCGCTCGTCGGCGGCGCGCATCACCGCGGTGGTGCCTTATTTCGGTTATGCGCGCCAGGATCGCCGGGCGCGCGCCGCGCGAGTGCCGATCACGGCCAAGCTGGTCGCGGACATGATCGCGACGGCGCACATCGATCGCCTGCTGACGGTCGATCTGCACGCCGAGCAGATTCAGGGGTTTTTCAACATCCCGGTGGACAATGTATACGCATCGCCGATCCTGCTCGGCGATGTGTGGAAACAGAAGTACGACGACGTGGTCGTCGTCTCGCCGGACGTGGGCGGCGTGGTGCGCGCGCGGGCGCTGGCGAAGCGCCTCGACGATGCGGAGCTGGCGATCATCGACAAGCGCCGCCCGCGGCCCAACGAGGCCAAGGTGATGAACATCATTGGCGCGGTGAAGGACCGCACCTGCATCATCGTCGATGACCTGGTCGACACGGCCGGCACCCTGTGCATGGCGGCCAAGGCGCTCAAGCAGGAAGGCGCGCGCAAGGTGGTCGCCTACATTACGCACCCGGTGCTGTCGGGGCCGGCGATCGACAACCTGAACGCGTCGCAGCTCGACGAGCTGGTCGTGACGGACACCGTGCCGCTGCAGCCGAAAGCGAAAGCGTGCCCGCGGATTCGCCAGCTCGGCACGGCCGAAATGCTGGCAGAAACGATGCGGCGGATCAGCGACGAAGAGTCGGTGAGTTCGCTCTACATAGATTAGTGGCTAGTGCTCAGTGGCTAGGACTAAGTGAAGAAGTGTGACTTCACACTCAGTCCTAGCGACTAGCAACTAGCGACTTTTGGAGCCTTCCCTGGTCGCGGGAGAGGCATTATTAGTAGCAACGTGAAACGGAGCGATTTTGAAATGGCTATCAATTTTCAACTGAGCGGAGAAATCCGCGACGACAATGGGAAAGGTGCGAGCCGCCGCCTGCGTCGTCACGGCAAGGTCCCCGCAATTCTGTACGGTGGTGGCGAAGACCCGCTCGCGCTGACGCTGGATCATAACGAGTTGCTGCGCAACCTCGACCACGAGGCGTTTTACTCGCACATTCTCAACATCAATGTCGGCAAGAAGATGCACCAGGCGATTCTGAAGGACCTTCAGCGCCATCCCGCCAAAAACGAGGTGCTGCATCTCGACCTGCAGCGCGTCAAGGCAGACGCAGAGATCCGCGTCCACGTGCCGCTCCACTTCGCCAACGGCGATACGGCGCCGGGCGTTAAGCAGGGCGGCGTGCTGTCGCATCACATGATCGACCTCGAGATCGACTGCCTGCCGAAGGACCTGCCGGAGTTCATCGAAGTCGATGTCGGCGCGCTTGAGTTGGGCCAGTCGATTCACCTCTCCGAGATCAAGCTGCCGGCGGGCGTCAAGGCCGTCGCGCTGGCTCACGGCGATCAGGACCAGCAGGTGGTGTCGATTCACCACGCGCGCGTCAGCGAGGAGCCGGAAGAGACGGCGCCTGAAGAAGGGGCTGCGCCCGAGGTCGAGGCCAAGGGCAAGGCTGAGGAAGGCGAGGGCGAAAAGTAGGCCTGATGGCTTCCGATTCAATCCCGTTGCAACTCGTGGTCGGCCTCGGCAATCCCGGGGCCGAACACGTTTTGACGCGCCACAATGCCGG
>DASSNE010000018.1:0-28582 GCA_035688265.1 Gammaproteobacteria bacterium | reverse complement strand
ATTGAATGTCTCCGTCGATTCCGTAGCTCCCGCGAGTCCACCCGTCGGGCCGCTCGTTTGCCGCCATGCGTATGTGAGGGCGGCGCCGTCGGGGTCGCTCGACGCGCTACCGTCGAGGGTTACGGCGGTGCCGAGCACCGTAGTCTGATCCGGTCCCGCATTCGCAACCGGAGCGCCGTCGGGACTGACAGCAGCGCTTTGGGGGTAGGTGACCGTGCTCAGGCGGCTGAAGCCGTCGTAAGTCCTGCTGATGGTATAGGTACTGCCGTCAATTGCGGTACTGGCCGCACTGGGGCGGCTCAAGCCGTCGTAGGTATAGCTTTTGCTGTAGCCATTCGGGGCCGTAACGCTGGCAACGAGGCCTTTGCCGTTGGCGGCGGTATCGTAGGTCCACGTAGTGACACCGCTACTCCCATCCGGCTGCGGCTCGGTACGCTTCACCAGTCGGCCTAAATCGTCATACTCCTGCTCAATCTTCTGACCTTTGGCGTCCGTCTGTGAAATCAGTTCCCCGACCGCGTCGTACGTATAAGTCCAGTGGCCCATATCGGGGTCTTCGATTGCGATCTTCATGCCGCGGCCGTTATATGTGAGAA
Source organism: Gammaproteobacteria bacterium (assembly GCA_035688265.1). Taxonomy (GTDB): domain Bacteria; phylum Pseudomonadota; class Gammaproteobacteria; order Natronospirales; family DASSBR01; genus DASSBR01. Next base: position 27,986 of record DASSNE010000018.1, on the reverse strand, counting down.
CGGTCGGATCGATGCCGGAACCGGAAACAGAAACAGTCGCGAGCTCCCCAAACGGATGATAAGTGTAGCTCGTCGTCGTGCCGGCGGCGTCCGTCACGCTTATGATCTGGCCCAGAACATTGTAGTCCCGAGTGGTCACTTGATTAACTTGACCAGAGGAAGGTTTGTCGGTCAGAGTTATCGTCGTCTCGAGGCCATCGTATTTGATCTTGCGCTCGCGACTACCGGGGCCACTGATGTCAAGCGGGCGGTCCAGAATATCGTATGTGTAGGTAGTTTCGCCGGTGGCGTCAGTGCCTTCGAAGTGTGGTGTGCTGATGCTTTTCTTGCGCCCGAGCGAGTCATATTCGACGTCTACCTCGACAGTTTTTCCACCAGACACCAGCCGCTGCTTCTGGACAATGTGCCCCAATGAATCGTAACCGATGGCGCTCGCGCCGCCCGACGCGCCGCTGCTGTCGGCAAGGCTTGCGGAAATGACGTAGCGCACCGTCGACATGCAACTTGCCGGATCGGATGGATCGCAGCCGCTATATGCCCAGGTGATAACCGAGCCGTCGGGACGAGTTTCGGTTTTTTTGCGGCCCAGGCTATCGTACGTCCAGGTGGTTACATTTCCGTTGGCATCGGTCGCACTTGTTTGGACGCCGAGCGCGATGTTCCAGCCCGCCTGCTTGGTTTGTCCCGCCGCATTCGTGACGGAGATTGGGAATGGCGTCGTACCATAGTCGAACGTCGTTGTGCGACCGACGACGCCGTTATAAGTAAGGCCGCTACCAGTGAGACGAATGGTAGCCGGATTGCCGTAGCTGTCGTAGGTGTAGCTGGTAGTCAGCGCGAGAGGGAGGTTAAAACCGACGGTTTTCGATTGAATTCGACAAAATGAGGTGCTTTGCGAAAAGGCGGTAGTTCTCGTCTGCGCTGTTCCTCCGGCAGGATGCTTTTTTATTTCGACTTGAGTGGGACGCCAGAGGCACCACGTACCAGTACCGTAGGTGTAGTTCGTTGTCGTTGTGTTGGTAAGAATTGTAGTAGCCGCGTCGCCGCCACCAGCCTTTATGACATCAGTTTCTGTCTCTTGCGCCGGCCCGGTTGCCGTATTCCAGCCACTGTAGGCAGTCGTGGAAACAGTCGTCTTCAACACCGCGCCAAGTTTTGAACCGGCAACGCCGTACTCCGTAGCGGTCCGGCTTGCAATGTAGGGATAATGCCAATTGCTCGCCGCAGCTTCGTCGGCGTCCGCCCAACGTGTTACGGTGTCGCTGACGGCTTGGTCGCCATTTACGACCGATACTTCCGTAGCACGGCCGATGAACGGAAAGGCTTGGTCGTAATAAGTTTTAGTCGTTGTCCCTCGTCGATGGTCCTTCACGGACACCTGCGCGAAGCCCAGAAAGCCGCGACCGGTGAGATTCATCCGCGCGCCTTGGTACTGATAGCTCGTTGTATAGCTAAGGCTGGCGCTGTCACTAGTATCGTAAGACGCCACCACGTAAAGCGGCGGCTGAATAACCCGATCAGGATAGGTTGCGTCAGTGCCCCGCTCGTATGGCCCTGACGTTAGCGGCTCGTAGGTTATGCCACGGGTATTCGAAAACCCATCGGAGATATGGGTCATCAGGTCGGGGTAGGGCCCCTGATGTAACTCATAACCGACCAGGTTGCCAGCATAGGCCAGATCGATTAACCCATCACCATTGATGTCGCCTGCGCCGATAGGCGCACCCGCGCCGGAGATGCCATACACAGCGCTGAAGCCGCCGGGTTCGGCGTAGCGGACACGCCAATGGCCGAAACTTCCTCCAGTGTATTCCGAGTGATCCCACCAAATCAGATCATCACGGCCGTCTCCGTTGATATCGGCGGCAAAGGTCGAACCGTAACTGTGATAACCGTAGCTATCGCTTTGCTGGGTAAAGCCCAAGTCAATGCCACCGCTGAATCCGGTGCCAGTGTTGATCCAAAGTTGCCAATCCGCATTTGGCGAGTCTATCCAGGCTATGTCGGTAAGGCCGTCCCCGTTGAAATCGCCAAGCTTTGGGGCGGGCATGTCGTTGGTATTGCAGGGGATTCGTCCGGCCTCCACATATTGCGTTCCGTCCGCAATAAGCAACTGCCAATAGTAACTGTACGTAATGTAGCAGGTGCCGTCCGGTTTACAAAAAGTTGTAGGCACCGTGGCGAAGCCTAACGCATCATCTCGTCCATCGCCGTTAAAATCCGGACGCCCGCCGAGGCCGTGCAGACGCTGCCAGTCATAAAAAGTCTGTACGCTCGGATCGGATGACGATCCAGTCCCCAAGGTAACGCCGTCAGGTGGAACAAAGACGACGTGATCGGTAGAGGGGTCGAAGCCGGTGCCCGCCACGTTCAGCACTACCCGCCAGTCACCATTCGTATCGGTGAACAAAAGATCATCAAGGCCGTCCCCATTGAAATCGGTGACCCGCGTGCGCGACTGGGTGAAGCTCGAAACGGGCTCGTTCGTTGTCACACGCACAAATGTACCCGCCGCGCCGGGCTGCGACTCCAACACCTGCCACTTTGCATCCGGATTGTCGGTTGCTTGCGGTACCAATAAATCAGCGCGGCCGTCACCGTTGTAGTCAAGCGCGTGGGCATACAAATAACCCGCGTCGCTTACTCCGGTATCCTGGTCCGCCCCCAATCCCGATGCACTGCCGGGGTTGACATACCAATGGCCGTTCGAGCCCGGATAAACCAGGTCGGCGTAGCCGTCGCCGTTGAGATCCATCAGGAAGTAATGAACATCGCTGGGCACATCCGGCATGCTCGGAGAAATTGAGCCGCCCAGCGCGGGCGTGCTTTGAGCGCCGGCCCAACCGGCGCTCTGCCAAGCGAACGTTGTCGCCGGAAGACATAACGAACCGGCACATTCGGTGAGATTGACTAAATGACTCCTAGCGCCGGTGGAGTTAGCCGTTGTGTAAGCCAGCTTATAGGTTCGAACATTGGTGCTGCCGTAGCTGACGGTGATTGTCGTGAGTCGGTATGGTTGCTTAAGTTCCGTTCCTGCCTCGTAGCGAACATAAACGTCGGGTCGCGTCTCGTAACTGAAAGCGATTGTATGAACGGAGACATTGCCCGCGCCGCCATAAGAAACGCTCGCAGGGCGCGCAACACCAATAGCGCCATCCGTGGTGTAGCTGATTGCGATGTAGTTGCCATTCGCATCTTCGATTCGGTCCAGCCACCAGACGCGGATCGCACCGTTGGCGGCGGCGACGGCGGCGCCACCAGCATGGCCGTAATCAAGGGTCCGGCCGTCGGGGGTTTCAACGCTGAACCATGATGGTCCGCCACCGGTCGAGCCGTGCGAGGTAATGCGGGCGAAATGATCGATTTCTGCGCGATACGTTGCGCCGTCTGCGCCATAAGCTCCGGATTTTAGCCACAGCCGATTGCCGTCGAGACAGAAACGATCATTGGAATCGAACTGAACGCCTCGTATTGCCCCGTCTTGGGAAATCGTCTTGGCGCAGCGCGTAATGCGCGATAGACCTGATAGCGACCAGCCGACGCCCACCAAGCCGTCGCCGCTTTGGCTGTTGTAGCTAAGCCCCAAGTGAGGAGTCATGCCATTCATGCCGGGCGGCAAACTGAATGGAACCGAATAAGATGCCGCGCCAGTGGAGGTCACGGAAAATTGCGAAGGGATCGATCCAACCGTATTACCTGCATTTGCAGGTATGACTACTGCGCAAATGCCCGCCGTTACAGCCCCCATTCGAAGCATTAGGTGAAGGATGTTTTGAAATGCTGCCCCTAATCCTTTATTTGTTATCGTCATCGGAAAGTCCCCTGCATCACGATGAAGCGTAATCATTAATGCCAGCAGCAAAACGGCTATGTCAAGTTCGCGTTACCGCCCCAGCTATCCATAGTTACAACCGAATGCAGCCGATATAAACGCAAGCCTTTGAATGCAAAGTTAAAATCCTATCGTCGAGCGCCGGATCTCTTCATATTGCTTGCCATCACGACGAGCGCGCATCAACACTTCAGTAGCGCAAAATGCTTATTTATCTTCTACACTCTTGGTTATGTGGCGCTTTGATTACCCATATCGGCAACGTATTCGGGCAAAACTGCGATGTCTCTGCCAAGCCAGGGCAATTGCGGACGGTATACGCTACATGGTTTGTATCGTCTTTTGTTTGCTCATCGTACATGCTGGCATGGGACTGCTGCACACGATAAGAATGAGACCTACAGTCAAGACCCCCGTCATCTCAACCGCCAAAGCATCGCCGCACGCCTTCAGTCCGGAAGCGTTGGCAAGAAAAATCGCGGGGCAACATCTGTTCGGCAAGGTTGCCCAAGAACCAACTCCGGCCACGAAACCGGAAGAACAATCAAGCACTCCGGTTAAGCTGGTAGGAATTATTTATTCGGGAAGCGCGACGGAACGGTCGATGGCAATCTTTGTGATACAAGGCAGGCAACAGAGCTATTCTTCTGGCGCAACCCTTCCGAACGGCGACTTAGTTTCGGCTATTCGCTCAAACGAGGTCATCTTAAAGGGATCTCGTGGACAATACTCTGTATTGCTGAGGCATCCCAATAAAGATCTGTTGACACATGCTCCACATTTTGAACTTGCGGCGGATAATGGTATCTCAACCGTCCAGATTACGGGGCCGGCCCCGGTGCAGCCCAAGGCTAATGCCGCGCCGCCGGCTACCATACCTACACTGAAGCGATTACGGACGCTGCGAGCGAAGCTCTTGGGCGGAGGCCGGAGCTGACAAGGAACGGATAAACAGGAGGTCAATATGGACACACGACGACTCGGCGGGGAACTCGACGTTTCCACCCTCGGACTCGGCTGCATGGGCATGTCGGAGTTTTATGCGCCCGGTTCGCGCAATGATGCGGAATCGGTCGCGACGATTCACCGGGCGATCGATCTCGGCGTCAACTTCTTCGACACCGCCGACATGTACGGGCCGCACACCAACGAAAAGCTCGTCGGCCGTGCGCTGAAGGACTATCGCGACGGCGTCATCATCGCCACGAAGTTCGGCAACGTGCGCGATCCGAACGATCCGTCGAAGCGCGGCATCAACGGCCGGCCGGAGTACGTGCGCGAGGCGTGCGAGGCGAGCCTGAAGCGGCTTGGCATCGAGACGATCGATCTTTATTACCAGCACCGCGTCGATCCGAATACGCCGATCGAGGACACCATCGGCGCGATGAGCCGGCTGGTCGAACAGGGCAAGGTGCGGTTCCTGGGGATGTCGGAAGCTGCGCCGGAGACGTTACGGCGCGCGCATGCCGTGCATCCGATCACCGCGCTGCAGACGGAATATTCGCTCTGGAGCCGCGATCCGGAAGACGAGATTCTGCCGACCTGCCGCGAACTCGGCGTCGGCTTCGTCGCTTACAGCCCGCTCGGGCGCGGTTTCCTGTCGGGGCGCATCAAGCGCTTTGAGGATCTTGAGCCCGACGATTACCGCCGCAACTCGCCGCGTTTCCAGGGTGAGAACTTCGCACGCAACATCGAACTGGTCGAGCGCATCGAGCAGTTGGCGAACGACAAGGGCGTGACGCCCGGGCAGCTGGCGCTTGCGTGGGTGCTGGCACAGGGCGATGACATTGTGCCGATTCCGGGCACGACGCGACGCGCGCACCTGGAAGAGAACTGTGCCGCGATCGATGTGAAGCTGAGCGACGACGATCTTGCCATGATCGACGAGATCGCGCCGCAGGGCGCCGCCGCCGGGCTGCGTTATCCGGAGGCGATGATGAAGTCGGTGAATGTATAACAGCTAGTCTTTCGCCAGCTCACGTTGCTGTTCGAAGGCGGCCTCGGTACCCGGAATCTCGGTTCCGCGTAGCGAAATACCCTTCGTCTCGATCAGGAAGAAAGCCGCCACCGCGCCGACCAGGCAGGCGCCCGCCATATAGTACGCGGGCATCAGGTTGTTGCCGGTGCTCTCGGTGAGCGCCTGCGTTACAACCGGCGCGGTGCCGCCGAACAGCGACGTGGAGACGTTGTAGCCGATGGCGACGCCGGCATAGCGCGCAATCGTCGGAAACATCGCCGGAAAAGTCGCCGAGATCGTGGACAACTGCGGCGCAAACAGAATGCCGATAATCGTGAAGCCGATAATGGCGCCCGCCAGGCCCGTGCCCATCAGCTCGTAGAGCGGCACCACGAACAGCATCAACGCGATGCAGGAAAACAGCCACATCGGCTTGCGCCCGACGGTATCGGAAATCCGGCCGAAAAACGGCAGCAGGATGGCCATCACGACCTGTCCCACCAGCGGCACCATCAGCGCGTGGCTTTCGCTCATGCCGAGCGCGTCCTGCAAGTAAGTCGGCGTAAACGCGAGGAACGTGTAGTCGACGACATTCAGCGCGATGACCAGGCCAAACAGCGTCAAGGTCGCGCCGACGTAGGTGGTCGCCAGCTTTTTGTACACGTCGACCGCGGTGTCCGCACGCGCTTCCGATTCGTTTTCGATTTCCTTAAAGACCGGCGTCTCTTCCATGCGGCTGCGCAAATACAGGCCGATGTAGCCGAGCGGAATCGCCACGAGGAACGGAATGCGCCAGCCCCAGGCCGCCATCGCGTTGTCGCCGAGCACGGTGAGCAGCAGCAGCGCAATCGCGGCCGCGGCCGTGAAGCCGGTCAGGGTGCCGACTTCGAGGAAGCTGCCATACATGCCGCGCCGGTCCTTGGGCGCGTATTCCGCCATGAAAGTCGCGGCCCCGCCGTATTCGCCGCCGGCCGAGAAACCCTGCAGAATGCGCAGCGCATAGAGGATGACAGGCGCCCAGATGCCGATGGTGTCGTAGCTGGGAATAAAGGCAATCAGCGCCGTCGACGCGGCCATCATGATGATCGTCATGGCCAGCACACGTTTGCGGCCTATCCGGTCGCCCAGCGGCCCCCAGAACAAGCCGCCGAGCGGCCGGATCAAAAACGAGATCGCAAATCCGGCCAGGGTCCAGAACACGCCGTTGGTGCCGGCCGGAAACAGCGCGCGGGCGATGTGCGTCGTCAGGTAGGCGTAAGCGCCGTAGTCAAACCATTCGACAGCATTACCCATCGCCGACGCGGCGATCGCGCGATGCAACACGGGCTTGGGAACCGTAATACCCGCGGTGGATGGCTCGGATCTGTTCTCGGCTGTCATGTACATTCAATCTCCGCTCGCGCCGCTCAACCGGCGCCTGCGCCAAAACAGGGGAAACCCTAACAGACCCGGCCGGAGCATGCGAACCAACGGCCGCCTTGTTTGTCCCATTGACAACAACCTGAACCCGCAAATAAAAGTATCCGGATGCCCCTGTCGTTCCTGCGCCCGTCCCTGACTGTTGTGCTGCTTGTTGCGAGCGTTGCGCCCGCCCTGGCGGGCCCTGCGACCGAACCCGCCATTCCGGATATCGGCGCCTGGATCGGCGCGAGCAGTGAGCCCGGCACCGCCGCATGGCGGCACGGGGCGCATTTTTCGATCGACAACGAAATCGATCCGGGGCGCAATCAACCTGCACCGGTACCGACGACGGTCGCGGTCGGCTATACGAAAAAGGCCTTGTGGCTGCATTTCGTCGCACACGATCCGCGCCCGACCGCGATTCGTGCGAAATACCGCCGTCACGACCAGTTCAGCAACAACGACGATTACGTCGGCTTCATCTTCAGTCCGTTCAACGACACGCAATGGGGATACGAATTCTTCTGCAGTGCCGCCGGCATCGAACTCGATTCGTTTCGCCAGCAGGGCAACGAATACTCGTCCTTCGACGCGATCTGGTATTGCAACGCGCAGCTGACGTCCGACGGTTACACCGTGACGATGGAAATTCCGTTCAGCTCGCTCAAGTTTCCGCACACTGCCAAGCCGCAAACCTGGCGGATGCTGTTCTTTCGCAACTGGGCGCGCAGCGTGCGCCACCAGATCACGCAGGTACGGTTCAACTACAATTTCAGCAAGGACTGCACGTTGTGCCAGGCGCAAGTCGTTCGCACAGCGACGCCGATCCGGTCGCACGGGGCGAACTTCCAGATTATTCCGGCGACGACTATCTCGCGCACCGACACGCGCGCGGGGCCGGGCTCCGGCCTCGAAGCCGGCAATCCGCAGGTGTCCGGCGGGCTCGACGCGCGCTGGGCGATCCGCCCGGATCTTGAATGGTCGGCGACGCTGAATCCGAATTTTTCGCAGGTCGCACCGGACGTGCTGCAATCGACGGTGAACCAGCGCTTCGCGATCTATTACCCGGAGAACCGGCCGTTCTTCGAGGAAGGCACCTGGGTGTTCAACACGCCGGGCTTCAACTTCGGCGAGTTCGGCGGCGGCGACGACCGCTTCGTCGACACTCGCCAGATCGCCGATCCGCACTGGGCGTCGAAGGCGGTCGGCCAGGTCGGCAATCACGCGCTCGGTGCCCTCATCGCCGACGACTCGATTACCAACATCCTGCTGCCGGGCGAACAGGCTTCATCGCTGAAGTCGTTCAACTTCAGCACGCGCGATGCACTGCTGCGCTACCGCTACGACTTTCCGGGGCACTCGGCCCTCGGTATCCTCGCGACCGGCCGCCACGGTGCCGGCTACGACAACCAGGTGCTTGCGCTCGACGGCAACATCCAGCTTGACCCGAGCGATTCGGTGACGATTCAGACCGCGCATTCGACCACCACCTATCCGGGCCAGGTCGCATCGGCGTTCGGCATCGCACCCGGCGATGTCAGCGGCAACGGCTGGACCGTCACCTTGCACCGCACGCGCACCAACTATGTCGCGAGCGTGGCGCTGGGCCGGGTCGATCCCGGCTTTCGCGCCGATCTCGGCTATCAGCCGCAAGTCGGCTACAGCGAGTTTCGCCCCTATTTCGAATACGACTGGTACTCAAATACCGCCTGGTGGAACAACGGCGGCTTCGGCGGCTCGTGGGACTGGGTACACGCGGCGGACGGTGGACCGGTGCTCGACCGGCAGGCGCAGGTGTATACCTTCGTCCACGCCGTCGGCCAGAGCCACGTCATCTTCTTCGCCCGTCACGACGACCAGTATTTCAACCGGCACACCTTTGCGCTCAACCAGTACGAGCTGGATGCGAGCGCGCAGCCCGTCTCGTGGCTCGCCTTTGAAGTGGACACGACCGCGGGCGACAGCGTCGATTATATTGGTGCGCGCAAGGGCGCGCTGCTGTCGGTCGAACCTTCGTTCACGCTGGCGCCGGGCCGGCACCTCAAGATCGAGTTCGTCGGCAATTTCGAGCGGCTGAATGTGCCCGCGGGGCGGCTGTATACGGCCGATCTGTACGACCTGCGGATCGCCTGGTATTTCAATTCGCGCATGTTCGTGCGCGCGATCGGCCAGGAGCAGAACATTCGCCACAATCCGGCGCTTTACACGCAGGACATCGGTGCTCATACCCGCACGCTGGCGACGCAATGGCTGTTCGGCTACGTACTCACGCCCTGGACCAAGCTGTTCGTCGGCTTCGCGAACGGATATCTCGGCACCGGCGATGCCGGCTTGCTGCAACAGCAGCGTACTTATTTCGTCAAGCTGAGCTACGACTTCCAGTTGTGAATGCGGTCACTTCTCGCGAATTTCCTTGCGTATGAATTCCACCTGGGCGTAATTCACCGCCGCTACCAGCGCGACGCCGCCGGCGATATTGCCGATGAGCGTGGGTATGTAGAAACGCGTGAAAAATGCCTGCCAGGAAGCGTGACCGGTCACCACCGCATAGAAGGCATCCACTGAACCGGCAATGATGTGCGAAAACTCCCCCAGCGCGATGATGTAGGTAATGATGATGATGACCAACACGCGCCCGGATTCGGCGAACGGCATCAGCCAGATCAAGGTGGCTATCAGCCAGCCGGCGAACACGCCGCGCAGTAGCGTCGTTGGAAAATCCGTTCTGAAAACGCCGTGGCTGAGGTGCACCAGCGCAAGCTGCATGTCCGGCGTCAGCAGCGACGTCTTGCCGATCAGCAGCGCAAAAAACAACGCGCCGAGCGTGTTGGTAACCAGTACGATCCCCCACAGTCGCATGACCAGCCCGAACGTGTGCAGACTGCGGCTGCGCAGCAACTCCAGCACCGGGGTCAGCGTGTTCTCGGTGAATAACTGCTGGCGGCCGAGAATGACGATCATGAAGCCGACGCTGTAGCCGAGATCGCCGATAATGGCGTTCCAGTGACCGGGCGGCAGGTAACTCTTCAGCAGCGCTTCGGTCAGAAACGAAAAGCCCATTGACAGGCCGGCCGCGAGCCCGGACCAGGCCAGCGAATCGGCCGGCCGCGCCAGCTCGTGCTCGCCCTCGCGGCGTACCGTCTCGTACACCACGGCGGCACGCGGCGGCGTGCGCCGTTCGGCATCCTCGTGCTCGTGCTGTTCGAGGACGGCTTCTTCTTCCTCGGGCGTGGGTTCGTCGTCCGGCTTCCCTGCCATCGGCGTTCTTCCTGTTGACCTGTCGTCAAGCATACTCGAAACGCGCGCCGCAATGCTTGACTGAACCGCACGCTTCATCGATTATTGTCGCGCCGAAGGTGGCGCCATTGACACGTGGCGCCTGGGAAGCCGGTGCGCATTTCGATGCAATTCCGGCGCTGCCCCCGCAACGGTAGGCGAGTCAAAACCTGTCACCACGTCACTGCGAATTCGCGGGAAGACGGCAGGTCAGAACATTGTTCGCTCGCGAGCCCGGAGACCGACCTAGGCGTTGGCGCCGGTATCGCGGAGGGCGATGCGAGGGTATCGATACCCTTTCCCCATTCTCTCGATGCCGGTGAATGTCACCGTCGATACGCCTGCGGGAGCGCTGGCGTCGGGAGAAGAATCCATGAAAAGCTTTCCGTTGGGCTGCGGCGCGGCCGCGCTTGTCTTTTTCAGTGCCGCCGCTTACGCCGGCAACGAGCCTGCCCCCCAGATCGCGCCGCCGATGGTCATCGTCGCCAACCGCATCCAGTTGAGCGCCGAGCAGGCGGTTGCGCCGGTGATCGTCATCGACCGCGACGCGGTTGCGCGCAGCCAGGCGCAGGACGTGGCGTCGCTGCTGCAGTTTGTCGCCGGCGTCGACGTCGCGCGCAACGGCGGGCCCGGCCAGCCGGCCTCGGTATTCATTCGCGGCGCGAACAGCGACCAGACGCTGGTGCTGCTGGACGGCGTGCCGATCAATCCCGGCACCCTCGGCGGCGCGGCGCTGCAGAATATCGCGATCAGCGACGTGGAGCGCATCGAGATCATCAAGGGGCCGCGCTCGAGCCTGTACGGCTCGGGCGCGATTGGCGGCGTCATCAACATCGTAACGCGGCGGCCGGACCATGCACTGCACGTCGATGCGCGCGTGGAAGCCGGGCATTACGGCACCCGCAAGGCGTCCGCGACTGTCAGCGGCGCGGGCGCGGCGCTCGAAGGCGCAGTCAGTGTCAGCCGCGGTACCACCGACGGTTTTCCGCCGCACGTCGGCAGCAACCTCGATCGCGGCCACGACAACACGACGTTGAATCTGTACGGCAAGTGGCGCGGCGATAATGTCAGCGTCGGCGCGCGTCACTGGCAGTCGCGCGGCCGCACCGAGTATCTCGACTTCGACCTGTCGCCGCTCGCGGAGCGCTACGACGATGCGCTGAGTGCCGTAACGCTGGCCACGACGCCAAACCATAATTGGCGCTCGAAACTCGTAGTCAGCCATTTCAACGGCGACATCGCGCAAAGCGATTCGACCGACTTTCAGCGCACGCGGCGCAACGCGGCCGACTGGCAGAACAACTTCGCGCTCAGCGACTGGAACCGGCTGATCGCGGGCGCGCATTTCGAGCATGAGCGCACGGCGGCGATCAGTCTCGGTCAGGGCTTCGACGAAAGCCATAATGCGCGGGCGCTGTACTTTCAGGATGACACGCTGCTCGGGCGGCAGCGCTTCGTGCTCGCCGCGCGCGACACCAGCGACGACCGCTTCGGCAATCACCTGACCGGCAATGTCGACTACGGCTATCAGGTCACCGAGGCGACGCGCCTGACGGCCGGCTTCGGCACCGCGTTCCACGCGCCAAGCAGTGTCGAGCGGTTCGGTTACGGCGGCAATCCCAACCTCGACCCGGAAACGTCGCGCAACGTCGAGATCGGCCTGCGCCATCAAGTCGGTGTCAACCAGCGTCTGACGCTCGACGTTTACCGCAACGACATCGACAACCTGATCGTGTTCGTCGATCCGGACGGCTTTCTGGGGCCCGAACCGGGGCGCAACGTCAATCTCGCACGCTCGCGGATTCGCGGCCTCGACATCGGCTATGACCTGGTCGAAGGTTCATGGCGCTGGCATGCGGCGGCGCAGTTCAGCGACCCGCGCGACCGCTTGAGCGGCGAATACCTCGCCCGCCGTGCACGCAAGAGCTTCACCACCCGCCTCGCCTACGCGCTCGGACCGCACACGCTCGGCCTGGAAGTGGCGGCGGTCGGGCCGCGCAAGGATTCGCCGTACACGGATGTGACCGACGCCGGTTATGTGCTCGTTAATCTCGACAGCCGCTTCCAGCTCGCGCCGCACTGGGCGCTGCTCGCGAAGATCGAAAACCTGTTCAACGTCAGCTACCAGACCGTCGCCGGGTTTCGCTCGCCCGGCCGTGGCCTTTATTTGACGTTAGAATACGAGTGGAACAGGGACTAGGGCGCGATGGGCAACCGACTGAGCAAAATTTACACCCGCACCGGCGACGACGGCACCACCGGCCTCGGTGACGGCACCCGTGTCGCAAAAGACAGCGCGCGCGTCGAGGCCTATGGCACCACCGACGAACTGAACAGCGTGATCGGCATGGTGCTTGCGGCGGACATCCCGGAGCCGATCGCGGCCTGCCTCACCCGGGTGCAGCACAAGCTGTTCGACCTCGGCGGCGAGTTGTGCATTCCGGGGCATCAGGCGATCACGGCCGAGGATGTCACCGCGCTCGAAGAAGCGCTCGACAGCTTCAATGCCGACCTGCCGCGCCTCAAGGAATTCATCCTGCCCGGCGGCGGACCGGCTGCGGCCGCCTGCCATCTCGCCCGCACTGTCGCCCGCCGCGCGGAACGGCGCTGCTGGACGCTCGCGCGCGAGGAGCAGATCAACCCGGACGCGCTGCATTACCTCAACCGACTGTCCGACCTGCTGTTCGTAATCGGACGCGTGCTCGCGCGCCACGAGGGCGGTGGCGAAGTGTTGTGGCAGAGCCACCGCGTGCGTGGAAGCTGAAGCTTTTGCGCCGGCCGGTGTCGGCAACGTCAGCGTCGGCTTCGACATCCTCGGTCACAGCATCGCCGGTCCCGGCGACCGCGCCACTGTGCGCCGTATCGATCAGGCGCAAGTCCGCATCGACGTCATCGACGGCGTCGTCACCGATCTGCCGCGCGACCCGATGCACAATACCGCCGGCCGCGCGCTGATCGCGCTCCGCGACGCTCTCAAGTTGCCATACGGCTTCGCGATCGAGCTGCACAAGGGCATCCCGCTCGGCTCCGGCATGGGCGGCTCGGCCGCATCGTGTGTCGCTGCGCTGGTCGCGGCCAATGCGCTGCTGGATGCGCCGCTGTCGCGGGAAGCCCTCTACCCGTTTGCGCTCGACGGCGAGGCCGTCGTCACCGGCGCGCGCAATGGCGACAACGTCGGCCCGATGCTGCTCGGCGGCCTGGTGCTGACGACGCCCGAGCGGCTGGTGCCGCTGGCGGTGCCGGCAGAATGGCATTGCGTCCTGATTCATCCGCACTGCGGGATCGAAACGCGCGCCGCGCGCGAGGTGCTGCGCGACCCATGGCCGCTGGCCGACATCACCCGGCAGAGCGCGCATCTCGCACTGTTCTTGACCGGCTGCGCGCGCGGCGATCCAGAACTGGTGCGCGCCGGCTTCAAGGATGTACTGGTGGAGCCGCGACGCGTGGCGCTGATTCCCGGTTTCGACGCCGTTCGCAAAGCGGCCGTGGGCGCCGGCGCATTGGGCGCAGGCATCTCCGGCGCCGGGCCAAGCATGTTCGCCTGGTTTGCCGATAACACCACCGCCGCCCATGTCGCGCCGCTGATGCAGGCCGCATTGGCAGACACTGGCCTGGACAGCGATATCTATCTGTCGCCAGTTGCCGGACCGCGAGCGGAAATATCAGATTGAGGTTGCCTTTGCCCATCCATTGATAATCGCCCTCAGCGCGTCAAGCCCGTCGGTCAGCGCCGCCGGGCCCGGCTGCAGAATGATCGATGACTTGATTTCGTGCAATGCGCCGGTGCGGACAGCCGGAATCGCATCCCATCCCGGTCGTGACGCGACTTTCTCCGGGCGGAATTTCTTGCCGCACCACGAGCCGATGATGATGTCGGGCGCGCGGACGACGACTTCGCCGGGATCGGCGACGATGCGGTTTTTGCCCAAAGGCTCGCGTGCACGTTCCGGAAAAATGTCGTCGCCGCCGGCGATGCCGATCAGCTCCGACACCCAGCGGATGCAGCTGATCTGCGGGTCGTCCCATTCCTCGAAATAGACTTTCGGCCTGCGCGCCAGTTGCGCCGCTGCCGTGCGAGCCACTTCAAGATTCTTCTCCAGCCGCGCGCACAGCGTCGCCGCCTTTTCCTGACAGCCGATCATGCCGCTGAGGGTGCAGATCATGCACAGAATTTCCGCAACGGTGCGCTGATTGAAGATGTGCACTTCGATACCATGACGGATCAGTTCCGCCGCGATGTCCGCCTGCATATCCGAAAAGCCGACCGCGAGATCGGGGTCAAGCGCCAGAATCCTGTCGATTTTCGCACTGGTGAACGCGGAGACTTTCGGCTTCTGCTTGCGTGCTTCGGGCGGGCGGACGGTAAAACCTGAAATGCCGACGATGCGCCAATCCTCGCCCAGCAGGTAGAGGATCTCGGTCGGCTCTTCCGTCAGGCAGACGATCCGTTGCGGGTAATCGCTCATCGCACGGAGTCGAGGTCGCGACAGATTTTCTTGAGGCCCTGCAACAGGCGCGGCGTTGCACGTACGACCAGATCCGCCGGCACGCTGAACAAAGCATCTTTCTGAACGGCCGCGAGGTCCGACCACTGCCGCCACGCCTGCAGCCGATGACGTGCTTCCGCATCGCTGCCGCCGGTGATGATTGCCTGCGGGTTGCGCGCGATGACGGCGGCGACGGCAACCGGCGCGGCCAACGTCGGCAGGTCGCGGAAAATGTTCCGGCCGCCACACAGCTTGATGCCCTGGCTGATAATCTGTTCGCCGTTCACGGTGTAGAGCGGGTGCGCGGAAATCTCGTAGAACACCTGGACGGGCTTGCGGTTCGAATAGCGTTGGCGCAATTGCTTCAGCCCCTGCTCAAACGCGGCCGCTGCCTTGTCGGCTTCCGTGCTGGTACCGGCGAGCCTGCCGATGCGGCGCAAGTTCGCGGCAATGTCGTCGAGCGTGCGCGGCTTGAACACCGCGATTTTAAAGCCAAGGCTCTTCAGCCGCCCCAGCAGCGCCGGTGGGTCGGCGCTCGCCCACGCCAGCACCAGGTCCGGCTTGAGCGCGACCAGCCGCTCGACATCGATGTGGAATGCATCGCCGACTTGCGGCAGCTTCGTCGCCGCGGCCGGATAATCGGTGTAGGCGGTCGTGCCGACGACATAGCGGCCGGCACCGGCCGCATAGGCGAGTTCGGTCAGGCCGGGCGACAGGCTGACGATGCGATGCGCCGGCGCGGCGGTGGCCACAGATGAGCCTGCTGCCAAGGCGACGGCCGCGATGAATTTAATCCATTTCGGCATGGCATTCCTCAAGCAGCGCCCGAAACCGCGGCCAATCGAATGCGGGGCCCGGATCGGTCTTGCGCCCGGGAGCGATGTCGCTGTGCCCGCAAATCCGGTTGCGCTCGATCGCGGGCCACTCGCGCATGATGGCGCGCGCCGTTTCCGCCAATCGATCATATTGCGCATCGGTGTAAGGTAGATCGTCAGTCCCTTCAAGCTCGATGCCGATGGAGAAATCGTTGCACGCGCTGCGGCCGTCGAAGCGGGACACGCCCGCGTGCCAGGCACGGTCGTTCAGGTTGACGAACTGCACCAGTTCGCCGTCGCGGCGGATCAACAGATGCGACGAGACGCGCAGGTCGTTGATTTCAGCAAAGTAGGGATGCGCACCGGGATCGAGGTTGTTAGTAAACAATTCATGGATATGCGGGCCGCCGAACTCGCCCGGCGGCAACGAGATGCCGTGGATAACGAGCAGGTTGATCTGCCCATCCGCCGGCCGCGCATCGCAGTTCGGCGAAGGGACCTGCCGCGCATCCGTCACGATGCCATTTTCAAGATTCATCTCATTAAGATCCTTCGCGACAACCTGAACGAGCGTCGACCCCCGCCGAGTATAATGCACGCGCCATGTCACACCGACCCATCCCCCCGCTGATCGAGATGATTCGCGCACTGATCGCGACTCCGTCAGTCAGCAGCGTGTCCCCCGAATTCGACATGAGCAACCGGCCGGTGGCCGATCTGCTCGCGAACTGGTGCGAGGACGCGGGCTTTCGCGTGGAGTTGCAGAAACTCGACGCGGCTCCCGGCAAAGTCAACCTGATCGCCTCGCTTGGCCGTGGCGACGGTGGCCTCGCCCTTGCCGGCCATACCGATACCGTACCGTACGACAAAGCGCTGTGGAGCAGCGACCCGTTCAAGCTGCGCGCGGCCGACGATCGCCTGTACGGCCTCGGCAGCGCCGACATGAAATCTTTCTTCGCGTTTGCGCTGGAAGCAGCTACACAATTTGATGCCGCTGCATTCCGGCGGCCGCTGGTGCTGGTCGCGACGGCCGACGAAGAAAGCGATATGTTCGGCGGGCGCGCGCTGGCCGGATCCGGGCTGCCCGGCGTGAGCCGCGTGGTCATCGGCGAGCCGACGCGCATGCGGCCGGTCCGGATGCACAAGGGCATCCTGATGGAGAGCATTCGCGTGCTCGGCCAGAGCGGGCATTCGAGCGACCCTGCCCTTGGCGCCAACGCGGTGGAAGGGATGCATGCGATCATCGCGGCGCTGCTCGATTACCGCACCGCGATGCAGCAGGCGCACCGCGACGAGCATTTCGCGGTGCCGCTGCCGACATTGAACTTCGGCGCGATTCGCGGCGGCGACAATCCGAACCGCATTTGCGGCGAGTGCGAGTTGCACATTGACCTTCGCACGCTGCCGGGCATGACGACGGATGCGGTACGCGAAGCATTCCAGCAGCGCTGCCGCGATGCGCTGGCCGGCACGCCATTCCGACTCGAATTCCGGCGACTGTTCGAAGGCATTGATGCCATGGAAACGCCGGCGGAATCGGCGCTGGTGGCGGCGGCGGAACGGCTGACCGGAGCGGAATCGGAGGCCGTCTCGTTCGGCACGGAAGCGCCCTTCTTTCGCGAACTCGGACTCGACACGATCGTGCTCGGCCCCGGCGACATCGCCCAGGCGCACCAGCCGGACGAATACCTGGGGCTGGACATGATCGAGCCGGCACGCAATACCTTTAAACGACTGATCGAAGAATTTTGCTTGAAATGAGTAACAATGCTGCGCTGATGAAGCGCGACCTTCGCGCCCTGTGGCACCCCTGCACGCAAATGAAGGATCACGAATGGCTGCCGGTCATTCCGATGCGGCGCGGCAAGGGCGTGTGGCTGGAGGATTTCGACGGCAACCGCTACCTCGATGTCGTCAGTTCCTGGTGGGTGAACCTGTTCGGCCACGCCAACCCGCGCATCGGCGGCGCGATCGCCCGCCAGGCCGAGCAGATCGAGCACGTGATGCTGGCGGGCTTTTCGCACGAGCCGGTCATCGAGTTATCGGAGCGGTTGGCGGAGATCACCCCCGGCAAGCTCGGCCACTGCTTCTACGCCGACAATGGCTCGTCGGCGATCGAGATCGCGCTCAAGATGAGCTTTCACTACTGGCTGAACAGCGGCAAGCCGAACAAGACCAAGTTCGTCACGCTGGAGAACGGCTATCACGGCGAAACGCTCGGCGCCCTCGCGGTCGGCAACGTGCCGCTGTACAAGGAAACCTATAAACCGCTGCTGATGGAAACGCTCACCGTGCCCAGCCCCGACTGCTTCGAACGCGAACCGGGTGACGACTGGGAGACGCACTCGCGCCGACAGGCCGCGGCGCTGGAGGCGCTGCTCGCGGAGCGCCACGACGAAATCGCGGCGCTGATTCTCGAGCCGCTGGTGCAATGCGCAGGCAACATGCGCATGTACCACCCGGTGTATCTCAAGCTCGCGCGCGAGGCGTGCGACCGCCACAGCGTGCACCTGATCGCTGACGAAATCGCCGTCGGCTTCGGCCGCACCGGCACACTGTTCGCCTGCGAGCAGGCCGGCATCGCGCCGGACTTCATGTGCCTGTCGAAGGGGCTGACCGGCGGTTACCTGCCGCTGTCGGTGACGCTGACGACCGACGAAATTTACGCGGCGTTTTACGACGATTACGCGACGCTGCGGGCGTTTCTGCATTCGCACAGCTACACCGGCAACCCGCTCGGCTGCAGCGCCGCGCTGGCGACGCTGGATATTTTCGCCGAAGACAACGTGATCGAAGCCAATCGAGACAAGGCAAAGAAGCTCGCCGCCGCGGCCGCGCCGCTGGCCGATCATCCGCACGTCGGCGAGGTACGCCAGCACGGCATGATCGTCGCGATCGAGATGGTCAAGGACAAGGCGGCGCGCAAGCCGTACCCGTGGCAGGAGCGGCGCGGACTCAAGGCCTACCAGCACGCGCTGACGCGGGGCGTGCTGCTGCGCCCGCTCGGCAACGTGATGTACTTCATGCCGCCGTACGTGATTAACGACGATGAGATCGCGCTGCTGGGGCGAGTCGCCGCCGAAGCGCTCGACGTGGCGACACGGGACTGATGCGCATCCCGCGAATCTACGCACCCGCCGCCACCTCACCCGGCCAGGCGGTCGATCTGAATCCTGCCGCCGCGCGGCACGTGGTCAAGGTGCTGCGGCTTGCGCCAGGCGCGCCGCTGATCCTGTTCGACGGTCGCGGGCGTGCATTCTCGGCGCGCCTTGGGAGCTGCAAACCGGCGGTGGCGAGGCTCGACGAGGCGCTCGAACTGGACACGGGACCGCCGCTGCGGATCGAGCTTCTGCAGGCTCTGTCGCGGAGCGCGAAGATGGACCTGGTGGTGCAGAAGGCGGTGGAACTGGGCGTCGAGTCGGTCGTGCCGGTCATTACTGAACGCAGCGTGATGCGCCTCGACGCCGCCGGCGCCGAAAAGAAGCGCGTGCATTGGGAAAGCGTCGCGATCAGTGCCTGCGAGCAGTGCGGCCGTAACCGGTTGCCGACGGTTCATGCGCCTGTCGCGCTGGACGAAGCGCTGGCGGCGGACGATGCAGCACTGCAACTGCTGCTCGACCCGGAGGCGGACACGAGCCTGCCGACAGCACCGCCGCCGACGCGAATCCGCCTGCTGATCGGCGCCGAGGGCGGCTTGACCGAGGCCGAACGCGCCGCGGCGCTGGCACAAGGCTTCCGGCCGATGCGCTTCGGTCCGCGCGTGCTGCGTACCGAAACGGCCGCGGTCGCGGCGCTCGCCGTCGTCCAGTATCAATGGGGCGATTTACGTTGATCCGCCCATAAAAAACGGCCGGGCTTGGGGCACCGGCCGTTGGGGGCTTTCTTGTTGTTGTCGGCTGTTCGTTTTTCTTTTAAGCCGCTTTTTTCGTCTGGCATTGTGCGTTGGGGGCATCAGCACAACCCGTTTTCCGTTCTTTTGAGAATCAGGGTCGCCGGCACATCCCTGTGCCGGTCTTCTAGCTGCTGGCACAATTCCATTTGGCAGTGGTTATGAGTGTAGCGTCTCGTTGTTATGTTGCAATCAGTATGATTACTTAGGGGATTGTCCTTACTTATCGCCGCAATACCCGGCGGCTTCTCGCATAGCAGCTCGCGCAGGTAAAGCCGAGTAGCGCGATCAGCGCCAGCCAGCCAAAGGCACCGCCGCCCCCGTCACTGTTGCCGTCATCGGCCGTATCGCCGGCGGTTGCCGGTGCTCCTTTGACCGTGGCCGTCGCTACATTGTTGGCTAGGTCCGGATCGTCCGAACTGGTGATTGCCTGTCCCTGCACAGTCGCCGTCCCCGCATGGGCCATGGCGGCCGTGATCATGACCGTTACCTTGCCCCCGGCTTCAATCTCGCCGATGTCACAGTTGAAGTTGCCATTTGAGGCGGTGCAGCTTCCCTTGCCGGTCGTCGCGTCGAGCAGCTGCGCACCTCCCTCGGCGTCCATTTTCAGCTTGACCCCGGTCGCGGCGTCCGGCCCTGTATTGGAGACGTCGAACTGAATCGTGCCCTTACCGCCCGAGGGCGTCGTGCTGTTGGATGCGTTCACGATTATATCGGCATTCCCGATAACGACGGTATCGACGCTGACCGTGTTATTTGAGACGTCGCTGTCGGACTCGCGAGCGTTCACGTTGAAGGTACTCTTGAGGACACCCGCCTTACTGACCTTCACCGCGACCGTTGCGGTCTTCGACGCCCCCTGGCTCACAGTCCCGAAGTCGCAACTCAGCAGGCTCGCCGATAGCGCCGTGCAACTGGCGTCACCGCTGGCGGCAACGTAGCTCACGCCGTCCGGCAACTGGTAGGTCAGGGTTGTCTGAGTCGCCGCACCATGATTATCCGTTTTCCGGTTCGTCACCGTCACGATGTAAGCGAGATTGCCATCCTTCTGAACCGATTTCGGACTCTGGTCGATGCTGAGTGCCAGATCCACCGGCTGTGGATCCCAATGCACCGTCACCGGTACGGTCAGCGGCCCATACGGCGTGTTGTTCACGACAGAGAGGTACGTATTGGAAGTAGTGAACGCTTGTCGGCCCGTGCCGTCGAAGGTTAGCGCCACAGTCGTTGAAGCGCCTGCCTTCAGCGTGTTGGTCGTCGACGTTACGGTAAGCCATTGGATAGGCGACGCCTTGCCACACAACTGGTCGTAACCCGGCAGCACTTCGGCGTCCGGCGTCAGTATGTCACCAAAGTAGTCCGAGACGCCGACGACGCCGCCGATCGCGTAGAGTCCGCAGGCGCCGGCGGCTTCCCACGCCGGCTCATTGAGCGGCGGCAACGCCATCCACGTATCCGTGCCCGGATCGTAAGCTACGGCGCGGTTGGTGAGACTTATACCCCCTCCTGCGGTCATAATTCCGCCTGCCATTAACAACATGCCGTTGGCGGCAGTATAGGCCGATCCTCCGAGCCCTGCGACGGGCATACTGGCGATCGGTGACCAAGTGTTCGATACGGGGTCGTAAACGTAACCGGACGTGACCACGGCGGTACCGTCCACACCGCCTGCACAATAGAGCTTGCCGTCGATGCCGCCACAGGCCTCATCGTCGACCGGAACGGGATAATTGGCCGCCGAGCTCCAGCTGTCCGCGGCGGGGTTATAAACCTGTACTGCACTCAGTATTTTGCTACAGGAGCCATCATTACAGCCTCCGACAATGTACACCAGACCATTCAGCACCGCGGCTGCGCTACTGCTTGCGGCGGGAACGGGATTTGGCCTCCCCTGACTCCAGGTGTCGGTCGCGGGATCGTAAATATCCACTTCGGTCGTCGGACTGCCGCCAACCGTCCCGTCCCAGCCGTTGAACACGTAGAACTTGCCGTTGACGAATGCCGAGACCGGCGACATGCGGGCGACCGGCGCATCCGCGATACGTGTCCAGACGGGATCCGCGCTCCCGATATCAAAAACATAGGCCTGCTTCAGGCCGAGAACGTTAATGTTGGTGCCGTTCACCTGGCTGAATCCACCCATGCTGTAGATTTTGCCGGTGGCGGGATCGCGCGCGGCGGTGTTTTCTGCGATACCCACACAAGGTCCTGAGCTGGCGCACTGACCTGCAAATATCGGGGGGTAGGAGGCTATCCCCCGCCAGGCCTGGCCGACCTGATCTGAATGGGCAGTAACGTCCTCGGCCTTCGGCATGACCGCGCCGGCAGTCTGTCCGCGGGCTTTGGCATGGGCCTCATACGCTAGCGGACCCGCCATCATCCAGGCCGAATGCTTGACCGGAACGTGAACCACCGCCCGAGTTTCGCCCGAAGCCGCCGGCGGCGCATCGATGGGGAAAATCCGGAAGGTACCGGTGCCCCCGCCCATGTTCTTGAGCGCGAAGGAGGCTGTCGTCGTGCCGCCCACTGGAACATGCACAGTGAGTGTTCCCGGGGCAGCCTCGAGTTGCGCCGCCTGGAGCGTGAAATCCTGGCGTACCACCTGGTTGTTCGGCACCTGCACCTCGGCTGTCGCCGTCGAGTAATTGCTGGAAGTAGCCGTCAGCGTGCGCGTCCCCTGGGAGGCGAAGAACATGTACAAGGGGTTTGGATGATCGGGATCCTGGTCCGCCGGATTGGCTACCGTGTCGGCACCCGCCCCCTGGTCATCCTCAACGTGCGTGCCGACGGCTCCTGCATCGTTATTGGCGTCCGTAACCCGACCCACGATCAGGCTGCCGGGCAACGGGGCGCAGGAACCAATGACGACGTCATCCAACTGCGCGTATTGGTTCCAGCCGCCGCCGTAATAGCGCCAGCGAAGCTGAAAATCTCCTGTCGCGGGAAGGTACTGCGCCAGCCCCACCTGCACGTTTGCCCCCGTACCCCAGAAGGTACCGTGGGCGGTGTTCCAGTGGAGAATGCCGGTCCAGGTGGCACCGCCGTCCGTGGAAATGTCGAGATCAAAATTATCCCCTACCGTCCATGCATTCGTTTGGTAATTGGCCTTGTACCTCAGGATCGGAACGGCGGGAAGACTGCTCACTGGAATCGGCGGCGTTACCAGTGACGTATCATAGGGTGAGCCATCCTGGTTGTTGGAATTGCTGGAGGCGGACGCCGCGTCACCCGTCCCCCCGGTGTAGTTCCCGTTATCGAACGCCTGCTGGCTGCTCAGCAGCCATACGACGTGCCCGCTGACCGGATTGGTTTCCGTCCAGCCGGCCGGCGGCACCGCGCCGCCGTTGAAGTCCTCGCTGAAACCGCCGGCGCTGAAGGTGTAGCCGGGAGCCTGGCAGGTGCTGGCGGCCGTCAGGGCGAAATTCTGCGTCTTGTCGCCCGACAGCGTCACCGAGGTTGAAACGGGATTGTAGCCGTCGAGTGCAGCGGCTACATGAATTGAATAGTCGTTGCCGTCCGCCAGTTCGACGCTATATTTGCCGGTCTGCGGATCGGTCCAGACGTCGGCGACCTGCCGATAGTCCCCGGTCGTTACCTTGATGTCGGCGTATAGCCCATAGCCGTGGCCCGAGCCGTCCGTGACCGTGCCGGACAGTACGACCTTCGGTGCGGTAGCCAGCGCGAAGTCCTGAGTGATGGTCCCGCCGTCGACGATGTCTACCGTAGCAGAGGTTCCGTCGTATCCGAAGGCGCTGACCGTGACGGTGACGTCACCGGCCGGCAATACCGCCGAGTAGCTGCCATCGTCGGCGCTCACAATTTTCTGGTCACCGACTTTTATCATGGCTCCTGCCACCGGCTCGCCATTCGCGGCATCAGTCACCTTGCCTTCCAGCGTGCCCTTGGGGCCCGTAACCGTAATGTGCGAGATCAGATTCGCCGCATCCACGCTTCCCCAGCCGGTGGGATGATCCCAGCCGGGGCCCGCCGTGAACGCACCATTATTGCCACTGGTGATATCGTGGAAGTCGCCGGCGTAGTTCACGTTCGCATGGTCGTAGATCAGCGAATTGGACTGACCCAGCCGACCACCGTTTTTGCTCACCGCAATGGCAAACAGGCCCGCAAGCTGTGGTGCCACTCCGCTGGTGCCGGCGGTCAGGTACCACCCGCCCGCCTGATAAATCATCATCGGATGGCTGCAGCTGGCCGTGAGCGCAATTCCCGAATTCATGCGCATATCGACGTCAGCGGGCACTCCGGGTCCTCTTTGCCAGCCGGGCTTGGCAAACTGTTGACTGATCGCACCGCCGGTCGAGGCCGGACCTTGGTTGAAGCAGAGGGCGTCGTTCCACGCGACCTCGCTGCCGTAAGTGCCATTCAAGTCGGCGATCGTGAGTTGCGTGCCGTTCGCGGCCGTAATGTAGGGCGACGAAGAAGGGAAGTCGGCGACAGCACTTTGACCGGTGCCATCTCCAGAGCCATTATCGCCGGCTGCGGCGAACATGGATATTCCCTGGGCGGCAGCCTGCATGAAAATCTGGTTGTCCGTCGCGTCCAGCTCGGGAGCAAGAGTCTCGGGCGCGCCCCAACTCGTGGTCATCACAGCGGCGCTGTTGTCGTTCACGAACTGGTTATACATGTCCGTAAAAGTCGCGAGGTACGTGTCGGCAGCCACGTACACCTGCAGTGCGGCGCCCGGCCCCATCGCACCGCCCATCTCGACATCGAGGAGCGTCTCGCCCATGCCGCTGGTATTGCCATAGTTACCGTCCACCGGAATCACATTGATGGTGTGATCCGGAAGCCCAAAGGCGCCCCAGAAGACATGGGGCGAGTTGTTCGAAGCCAGCCCCGAACTCACTGCCGTCAGGATCGCGACCGATACGCCGGTTCCGTTCGCAGCATCAGTGATGTCCGGCCAGTCGTAGGCGTGGGCGATCTGCAGCGGGTTGAGATTCGTAAGGGAAGCGGGTGGCGCTACCTCGTTTGACGACATGCCTCTTGCCGCCGCTCCCCCCAGGGGCTTCATGAAGTGATGCGGTTGCATCTGCACGCCATGGTTGAGACCCAGGATATTGGTCACGAGGGGTGCAATGGCCTGCGGCAATTTCGGCCGGTCCGCCGTGCTGTAAAAGCGGCGACCATTCAGCTTGTAGTCGCTGATCTCGATGCCGAAAGCGTGGTTGTAAGCTTGCGCAGTCGCCTCAGTGTGAATCAGGATCCGATTGGGCGAAACGGCCTTCACCTTGATGCCACGGGCTTGCAGATAACTGACCACCTGCGCAACCTGATCTTTGCTCGGTCCGAACCGCGCGGTAAATTCTCTCGGCGTCAACCACTGGTGATATTCGGGGCTCGCCGGATTCTGAACCTGCTGCAGAAAGCTCTTGAGCTTCGCCTCGTTACGGAGTTTCAGACCTACGGTAAGACTGATATTCGATTCGGCCGCATGTGGACCAATCCGGGTCGCCCGCGAGAGCAACTTCAGGTTGCTCTGCGGTGCCATCGTGGCCAAACTGCCCGGCAGACCACTCTTGCCGGCATTGGCGACTCCCTGCGCGGTAAGCCCGGAATCCTTTTGATCCATCGCTTGCGCCACATGGGCGGGCAAGGCTGAAGACGTGGATACGAAGGCCATCCCGGCAACGGTGGCCAGCGCGAACATACCAAGCGCGGCCTTGAGCAGTTTGCGGCTCATCGGTAATCTCCCCGAAACGATTTTGAAGCCGCGTCAGTATTTCAGCTTGATCTTGTGCTATCTACCTTATTTTCGGGCGGTTTTGTGCCATGACGGAAAACCGCCATTCCGTCAGCCGGTCTTCGCTGGTTTCTTGTCATCTCTGAAAGCAGGGACCGATTCGGCGCCAACCAGCCGAAGGGCGGCAAGCCAGCCTGTTTGAAAGCGGGTGCGCGCTTCCAGTATCCGCATCAACTCCGCTATCCGTCGCTCAAAGGTGCGCTTCGATATGTCCAAGTCATAGGCAATGGTCTTGTCATTCAAGCCGGCTGCCAGCAATGAAATCAGCCCTTTGATCTCCTCGCTGAGTTGCGATTCCGATGCCTCAACTTGCAGTTCGCCTTGAGCGAAGGAAATGGGGGCCGCCCGTTCCCAGAACATTTCGAACAACTCGTAGAGTGCGTCCAGTAACGTCGAAGAACGGACCAGTAGAGCCGGACTGTCCAGCTTCCCCAAATTCAGCGGAATAAGCGCAAGGCGACGATCGGCGAGAACCAGTTTCAGCGGCAGATTCGATATGACCCTGACCTCTTCCCCCGCTTTCATATCGGAACGAACGCCTTCCAGGTAGCCGGATAATCCCAGAAGCTCGGAATCAATGACGCTGCGGTAGCGCACGCCACGGGCCTGGGCATCCCTTTGAGTGCGATTGTTGTACGTCTCTGCAGACACATCATATTGAGTAATACGCATCGGCATACGCATCAACGTGATGAATTCATGCTCGACGGTAAGTTCCATTTGCTCGAGTATCTGGCGCTCGGCCTCGTTGCTGGTAATCAACTCGACCATTTGCTCCTGCTCATCGGCGCGCTGCGCGGAGCTCGCCTGCTCCTGCAGGTTCTGGATGGTCTGTTGCGTCCCAAGCAATGCTTTTTGCTGCTGATGAAAAAGTGCACCCAGGGCGATATCCGGCGCGGAGGGCAGGTAACGTCGTGGCCTCTCCGGCGAATGTGTAGCCAAACCCTTGGCTTCGACGACGTCGAGCAATTGTCGAGCCTTGCGGGGCGTCATTGATAAAGCGCGCGCGAGATCATCCGGAGTGGCGCCCGCATGAGTCAGAAGCCACCGATAAACACGCTCTTCGGGTTCGCTGATCCCCAAAATCTCCAGGGACTGCGTCTCGGCTCGTCCCGCCTGTTGCTCAGCCATATTGAACAAAATGCAAAAGCGTAGAGTATTGCATCATTACGCTGTTCATGCATTCCCTACGACGCCGCCCCGAAAAAGGGTTAACGCTACTGTTGCATCAGTCGGCAATCGAATATCTTTGTTGGTGTAGAGCAGCAGGAGGCGAACCATGCCAGGCAAGGATCACGGCGCGCAAATCAAGGACGACGAGCAATACGAGGCGCTGCGCCGCGAAGGCGCGAGCAAGGAGAAGGCGGCGCGCATTGCCAATACCGACCGCCACGCAGCCGCCCAGCGTGGCGGCCACAGCCGCAAGTACGAAAGCTGGAACAAGCACGATCTGTACGAGAAGGCGAAGCAGGTCGGTATCGACGGCCGCTCCAAGATGGACAAAGGCGAGTTGATTAACGCATTGCGAAATCATTAGATTCACATCATCACGTCACCGCCGTTCGGATGCAGCACCTGCCCGGTGAAGTACGAGGCGTCGTCGCTGGCGAGAAACACGTATGCCGGCGCAACTTCAGACGGCTGCCCCGCCCGCTTCATCAGCGTGTTCGAACCGAACTTCTCGACATGCTCGGCTGAGAACGTCGCCGGGATCAGCGGGGTCCAGATCGGTCCCGGCGCGACGCCATTGACGCGAATACCGCGCTCCGCGAAGGCCCGCGCCATTGACCGCGTCAGTGCGAGAACAGCGCCTTTGGTGGCGGAATAGTCGAACAGGTGACCGCTGCCGCGGTACGCCGTCACGGACGTTGTGTTGATGATCGTGCCGCCGTTCTCCAGGTGCGGCAGTGCGGGCTTCAGCAGGTAGAAGTACGGAAAGATGTTGGTGCGAAAGGTATGTTCGACCTGCTCCGGCGTCACGTCCTCGAAATCCTGCTCGGCGAACTGCTGCGCGGCGTTGTTGACGACAATGTTCAGACGCCCGAAGGTTTTGAGCGTCTTGCCGACCGCCTCCTCGCAAAACGCCCGGTCGGCGAGGTCGCCGGCGATCAGCAGGCACTGGCGCCCTTCCGCCTCGACCATCCGCTGCGTTTCGCGCGCATCGTCGTGCTCGTCGAGGTAAACGATCGCCACATCCGCGCCCTCGCGGGCGAAATGCACCGCCACCGCCCGACCGATGCCGCTGTCGCCGCCGGTAATCAGGGCGGCCTTGCCGGCCAGCTTGCCGCTGCCGCGATAGTCGTCGCGTATCACGATCGGTTCCGGCGCCATCTGGTGCTCGCGGCCGGGCTGGCCCGGCTGCGACTGTGCCGGCCGGTTCTGCTGGCGTTCCTCGGGACTCGACTGCGTCATACCACCCTCCATGGCATTGGGTAGGAGGCGGGGTTACCCCCGCCGTCCTCCCACACCACCGGACATGCGGTTCCGCATCCGGCGGTTCATAAAGCACACTGCAGACGACGGTGTTGTGTCAGCAGCGACACCAGTCCAAGTTGATCAAAGTACCGC
>DASSNE010000039.1:0-19538 GCA_035688265.1 Gammaproteobacteria bacterium | reverse complement strand
CGTCAGCGGCCAAAGGCCATGCTGATGGATGAAAAAGACCAGAAACAAAGGCCGGATCAATCGGATCCGGCCAAGCAAGAGGCTCGATATGTCGATCAAACTCGCCAGTGTTGTAAATCGGCATAGTTCAGAGCTTCCCTAAGCGTTTGGCCTCCGAAACCGCTGCCCGTATTCAGGCGTTGGTACAGCTTGCCGTCGCTGCCCTTGTAGATTAGGTCGTCAAGGCCGTCGCCGTTCAGATCCACAACGTCGTATTGACCGTTGTAGCCGGTATCCGGGGTAGAGAGATCTTTGACAGCAAAGCCACTGGCGGTACCCTCTAAAATACGCCAGTGGCCGCCATACGGCACAACCAGGTCGGCGCGATTGTCGCCGTTGTAATCCAGCACCAGTGCGTTCTGATAACCGCTTGCCGAAATGCCGGTGGACCGGGTGCCGGCAAGGCCGCCGCTGTTGCCGAACATGACGTACCAATCCCCGCCATCCTCGGGATAAACCACATCCGTATAGCCGTCCCCGTTGACGTCCATGATGTGCGCATATGCTGCGGCGTAACTCGGTTGGCCGCTCGATACCGCACTCGCGAAGCCGGCCGTGCCATTTTGCCAGTCGATCGTCGTGGCAGGCAGACAGCTGTGCGGACCGCACTCGCTGATGCTGATCAATCGACTCCGATGAGTCGGTTCGCTAATCTCATACGCTAGCGTATAGGTATGAACGGGGCTGTCACCGTAGTTCACCGTGATGGTTTGCAGCCGCTGGGTGCGGCGAATAAATATCCCGCCCACATAGCGATCAATGGGATCCGCGCCGCTCGGTAGCGGTTCGTAGCCAAAAATGATCGTGTGCGCTGGCGTCAATGAGCCATGGCCGGTGTAAGTTACCTTTGAAGGCCGATAGCTATGACTGGCGTTGTCGTTGACGTACTGGAACAGGATGAAGTTCCCGTTGGTATCGGTAATTTTGTCGAGCGCCCAGACGCGCACGCCATAGACGCCCATTATCTCCGAATCGGCAGTCTTGCCGTACTCGTAGGTGAGCCCGGATGGGGTTTCGACAGTGAACCATTGGGGTCCGGTGGTGGGCTGCGGTCCTGCGCCGCCTGAGGTGTGTGACGTGATCCGGAAGAACTGCTCACGCTCTGTTCGATATGTGGCACCTTCCGCACCATATGTGCCGCTTACGAGGCGCAGCTTGTTACCATCGAGACAGAAGCTGTCTTGCGCACCCAGCGTAACTGCCGCGGCCTCTCCGTCTTCCACAATTGTCTTCGCACAGCGGGTGATTGCTGAAAAACCAGTTAGTGTCCAGCCAAAGCCCGCCAGACCGCTACCCGACGCGCTGCTGTAGGCGAGCCCCAAGTGAGGCGTCAACCCATTGATGCCAGTTGGTAACGCGATCGGAATCGCATAAGTTGCCGCGCCTGCCGGCGTGACGCTAAATTGGGCAGGAATAGCGCCAACGGTGTCGGCGAGCGCAGCGGGTAGCAAGCTGACACCTGCAAGTGCGATCAAAAGGGCCGCGACACAACCAACCGTACGGTTCTTTGCCATTCCCCAAAGTTCCCATTATGTTACGTATTGTCAAAGAAAACTTTAATGACTTTTTTCGAAAATGCAAATCCAGCTACCGTGGCAACCGCCGCTGCTTTTCCGGATAATGGTGCCTTCTTATCTCATCGCATACCGATTTCCGATGCCGCAATACATTTACACCATGAATCGGGTGGGCAAGGTTGTGCCCCCCAAGCGCGAAATCCTCAAAGACATTTCGCTGTCCTTTTTCCCCGGCGCCAAGATCGGTGTGCTGGGCCTGAATGGCGCCGGCAAGTCCACCTTGCTGCGTATCATGGCCGGTATCGATACCGAGATTAACGGCGAGGCGCGCCCGCAGCCCGGTATCAACATCGGCTATCTGCCGCAGGAACCACAGCTCGACCCCGCCAAGGACGTGCGCGGCAATGTCGAGGAAGGCCTCGGCAGCGTCAAGGAAGCGCAGGAACAGCTCGATGCGGTCTATGCTGCCTATGCCGAGCCGGACGCGGATTTCGACGCGCTCGCGGCCGAGCAGGCGCGGCTTGAAAATATCCTGCAGGCCGCCGGCGGCCACAGCCTCGAACATCAACTCGAAGTCGCCGCCGAGGCGCTGCGGCTGCCGCCGTGGGACGCGGATGTCACCAAGCTGTCCGGTGGCGAGCGCCGCCGCGTCGCGCTGTGCCGGCTGCTGCTGTCGTCGCCGGACATGCTGCTGCTCGACGAGCCCACCAACCACCTGGACGCGGAATCGGTGGCGTGGCTGGAGCATTTCCTGGGTGAATACAAGGGTACGGTCGTTGCCGTCACCCACGATCGCTATTTCCTCGACAACGTTGCCGGCTGGATCCTCGAGCTCGACCGCGGCCACGGCATTCCGTGGGAAGGTAATTATTCGTCCTGGCTGGAGCAGAAGGAAAAGCGGCTCGAAATCGAGGAGAAGCAGGAGTCGTCGCGGCGCAAGGCGATGCAGGCGGAATTGGAATGGGTGCGGCAGAATCCGAAGGGGCGGCATGCCAAAAGCAAGTCGCGCCTCGCGCGCTTCGAGGAATTGTCGTCGATGGAATTCCAGAAGCGCAACGAGACGCAGGAGCTTTATATACCGCCGGGTCCACGGCTCGGCGACGTGGTCGTCGAGGCCAAGGGTGTGCGCAAGCAGTTCGGCGACCGGCTGCTGGTCGACGATCTCAATTTCAATCTGCCGCCCGGCGGTATCGTCGGTGTGATCGGCCCGAACGGCGCCGGCAAGACGACGCTGTTCCGGATGATCGCCGGGCAGGAGCAGCCGGATGCCGGCGAGCTGCGGGTCGGCGAGACGGTCAAGATCGCCTACGTCGATCAAAGCCGCGACGCGCTGGATGCGGAAAAGACGGTCTGGGAAGAGATTTCCGACGGCAACGACATCATCACCGTCGGCAGCTACGAAACGCCCTCGCGCGCCTATGTCGGGCGTTTCAACTTCAAGGGACCGGACCAGCAGAAGCATGTCGGCAGCCTGTCCGGCGGCGAGCGCAACCGCGTCCACCTCGCCAAGCTGCTGAAGAGCGGCGGCAATGTGCTGCTGCTCGACGAGCCGACCAACGATCTCGATGTCGAAACGCTGCGGGCATTGGAAGAAGCCCTGCTGACCTTCCCCGGCTGTGCGGTGGTGATCTCGCATGATCGCTGGTTCCTCGACCGGATCGCGACGCACATCCTCGCGTTCGAAGGCGACAGCCGGACCGTCTGGTTCGAGGGCAACTATGCCGACTACGAGGCCGACCGCAAGCGGCGCTTGGGCGCCGATGCGGAGACGCCGCACCGGATCAAGTACCGGCGGCTCAAGACGGCCTAGCGCGCGGACGCCTTTCGTGTACTATGCTTTCAGACGGAACAGTCGGTTTCGCCTGAAGGAGAGGCTCCCATGCGCAAGCAGATCGCTTTCCCCGTCATCCTGTCATGCGGGATGCTGTTGCTGGCCCAGGCGGCGTTCGCCGCGCAGCCTGACGTCAACGCCAGCTCGATCATCGAACACCATGCCGACAAGACTCTCGTCGGCCGGGTGTACAGCAAGGATTCGAAAAAGCCGCAGCTTCTGTATACCTTCAAACGGACGGCGCATCGCGACGGGCCGTTGCTCAACGTGGTGCGCACCTACAGCTATCCGGACGGGCGGGTCGCGGCAGTCGAAAAGGCAACCTACCGCGACGGCAACCTTGTCAGCTATACGCTGGACGAGAAGCAGATCAACGCGCACGGCAGCCTCAAGATCGACGGTAATGCATTAGCCGGCAAGGGAACGGTCCACTTCAGCTATACCGACAAGGGCAACACCAAGACCGGTAACGAGCAGCTCAGCGGACCGACCGTCATCAACGATGACATCACGGCCTACATGCAGGCACACTGGAACGAGTTGATGGCGGGCAAGACGCTGAACGTGCGCTACCTCGTCATTCCGCGCCAGGAGACGGTCGGCTTCAGCCTGAGCAAATCCGGGGAAGACAACTGGAACGGCCGGCAGGTGGTGAACGTCAAGATGGATCCGTCGAGCTTCTTTATCGGCCTGCTTGTCGATCCGGTCTATTTCACGTTCGACAAGAATACCGGCGAGATCATCCAATACACCGGCCGCACGACGCCGATGATCAAAAAGGACGGCGACTGGAAGCCGCTGGATGCAGTCACGGCATTGCAGTGGGTGCCCGCTGATGGCGGGCAGCCGAACGCGTCCTAGTCAGTCACCGGCGGTGTCGAGCGTCGCGATCTTCTGACGCAGTGCCGCGCGCCGCGCAGGGTCGCTGGAAGCATTGAGCAGGCGCTGATAGACCCGGCGTGCGTCCGCCGTGAGTCCGGCCTTGGCCAGCGCGCCGGCGGCGTTGTAGCGCGCGGTGCGCGCCCATCGATTCATCGACGCGGAATCCAGTGCTGTCGCCGACTGCAAATACAGCTTCGCCGCTGTCGCCTGCTTGCCCTGCGCCGCGTACGAGTCCGCCAGCCAGAACAGCAATTTCTGCCGTACCGCCGGCGGCGGACGACGTTTCAGCAACTCATGGAAAATGAGGATGGCATCACGGTCGCGGCCGATTGCCTGCAGCGCAAACAGGCTCGGCTGCAGATCGTCAAATGAAAACGTCGTGCCGCTGGCGAGCAGTGCATCAATGGCCGCGACGCCGGCATCGGATTTGCCGCCCAGGATGAACGCGCGCGCACGTTCCAGCTGCCATTCGGTCGCATCGCCATCCGGCGGCGGCTCGTCCAGCGTCGCGAGCAGCGTCGCTGCCAGCCGCATCTGCCCGTCGGCTAGCGCATCCTCCGCGAGTTGATATCGAACCGGCGCCGGCACCGCCGTCGGCGACGTGAAATGCTGCGAGTGCAGGTACATTTGTCGCAGCAACTCGTGTCCGTTAGGCCGCGTTGCGAGCAAGGACGCCAATTGTGCCTGCGCCTGAACGCGGAGGGCTGCATCCGTTGCATTCAACGCGGCCGCGGCCAGCAACCCCTGGGCAGCGACTGGCTGAGCCTTGCCGGCTGCCGCAACCAGATCGGCCTGATCCGTCAGCCCCTGCTGATGGCCGAGCGTCTGGCCCAGCCCGAGCAGCGCCTGCCAGATATCATCGGCCTTGAGCGCGAACGGCGGCCGGCGATCGTATGCCGTCGCCGGCATCGTCACCGCCTGCTCCAGCAGGTCGATGCGCTCGGCCGGCTTCTGGTCGTCCAGCGCCGCTTCGGCGCCGACGATCAGCGCCGCACGGCGTGCCGCCGGCGCGTGACTGCCAGCGGCGAACGCTTTAGTTTGTTTGATGACGGCAGCGGGCGCCAGCTTGCCGGCGCGCAAGCCGCCCAGCCATTCGAGCGGCCGGGACGCGTCGTCCTGCGTATCCGCGAGCAGCGCATAAGCCTGCGCCGGATCATGCTGAAGGATCGCGAGGCGCGCCTGCAGCCGGTCCAGCCGTCCGTGCGGTGCGTTCGGATACTGCCGCCGGCGCGCCTTGAGCATGGACATCGCCTGGCCCAAACGGCCGTCAAGGATAAAGCTGCGAACCATCAGGCGATCGACCTGCGTCCAGGCCGACTGTCCGTCCGCGTTCGTCATCGTCAGCCGCGCCTGCAGGGCGCGGCGGGCGCCGGCGCCGTTCCCGAGCGCGAGTTGCGCTTCAGCCGCCTGCACCAGCGCCCAGGCGCGCAGCGCAACCGGTGCCGACTCGGGCAGCGTGGCGACGCGCTTCACTACCGCCTGCCAATCGCCCTGCGATTGATAGATTTCGATGCGGACGCGTTCCCATTGCGCCCAGTCGGCAGGATTATCTTGCGCCGCGGCTTCGCCGGCGGCGACTTGTCGTAACGCCAGATCGGCCGCGCCCGTTCGCGCAATGGCGAGCGCAGAGTGAGGCGAAATTCCGGCTGCGAATGTTGTCGGGGCCGCCAGCGCCAACGTGCACAGCAGCGCGACAAAAACGGGCGCTCGAAGGCGCCCGTTTCTGCAATCGCTGTTCCGCGCCATGCGGTTCAGATTTTTTCCTTGATACGCGCCGCCTTGCCGCGCAGGTCGCGCAGGTAGTACAGCTTCGCGCGGCGTACCGCGCCACGGCGCTTGACGGTGATGTCGCCGAGGCTCGGGCTGTAGGTCTGGAAGACGCGCTCGACGCCTTCACCGTGCGAAATCTTGCGCACCGTGAACGTCGAGTTCAGGCCGCGGTTGCGCTTGGCGATCACGATGCCCTCGAATGCCTGCATACGTTCGCGGTCGCCTTCCTTGACCCGAACCTGCACGACGACTGTGTCGCCCGCCGCAAAGTCCGGCACGTCGCGCGTCATCTGCTCGGCTTCAAGCTGTTGAATGATGTTGCTCATGGCCCTGTCCTCAATTATCAATCTTTGCCCGCACCGCCTCGCTCGGCGATAAATTCTTCCAGCAACGCCTGCCGCGCTGCGTCCAACTGCTCGCCTTCGAGCAACTCCGGCCGGCGCAGCCACGTCCGGCCCAGCGCCTGTTTCAGGCGCCAGCGGCGGATCGCCTCGTGATCCCCGCTCATCAGCACCGCCGGCACGTCGCGCTGCGCAAAACGCTCCGGCCGCGTGTAATGCGGATAATCCAGCAGCACGTCCGCGAACGAATCCTCGGCCGCCGAGCGTTCGTCGCCAAGCGCGCCCGGCAACAGCCGCGTCACCGCATCGATCACCGCCATCGCCGCCAGTTCGCCGCCGCTCAGCACGAAGTCGCCCAGCGACAACTCGATGTCGACCTGACCTTCGACGAAGCGTTCATCCACGCCCTCATAGCGGCCGGCGATCAAAATCAGCCGCCCGCGACGCGCAAAATCCTCGGCCCACGCCTGGTCGAAGCGCTTGCCCTGCGGCGTCAGGTAAATGACCTCCGCCGGCCTGTCATCCGCGCCGCGCGCCGCCTCGACGGCTGCGGTCAGCGGCTGCGCCTGCATCACCATGCCGGGGCCGCCGCCATAAGGCCGGTCGTCCACCCGGCGATGCCGGTCTTCGGTGAAATCGCGCGGATTCCACGTCGCGATCTCCGCCAGGTGCGCATCGACCGCGCGGCCGACAACGCCGCAGCGGCCGACCATTGCCACCAGTTCCGGAAAAATCGTGATGACGTCGAAACGCATCTACCACTCCGGATCCCAGTCGACTTCGATTACCCCGGCGGCAAAATCGACGTTGCGGACCACCGCATCCGCCAAAAACGGCAGCCAGCGCTCCCGCTCGCCGGCGACGACCATCACATCGTTCGCGCCGGTATCGAACAGCCGTTCCACACGACCCAGACTGGTGCCGCCGGTCGTCACCACGTCCAGGCCGACCAGATCGGCCCAGTAATATTCCCCCGGCGCCGGTGTCGGCAGCGCCTCGCGGAGTACGCCGACCTCCGCGCCCAGCAGGGCCGCTGCCGCATCACGGTTCTCGACACCCTCCAGCCGCGCCACCACCGTGCGGCCGTGGCGGCGGCCCTCGATCAGCCGATGCGGGCGCCATTCGTCATCGCGGCGCACCAGCCAGTCGGCATAATCGCAAATCGCCTCGCGCGGGTCGGTGTACGAAAACACCTTGAAGGCGCCGCGCACGCCGTACAAGCCGCTCAACCGGCCGAGAACCACCGGCTGGCCGGCCATCTCGATCGAATCAGGCGCTGGCAGCGGCCTGCTTCAGCAGCTTCGACACGCGCTCGGACGCCTGCGCGCCCTGGCCGAGCCAGTACTGCGCGCGCTCCGTATCCACGCGCAGCTTCTCCTCGCCGCCGACCGCGATCGGGTTGAAGAACCCGAGCCGCTCGATGTAGCGCCCGTCGCGTGCATTGCGGCTGTCAGTCACGACCACGTGATAAAAAGGACGCTTCTTGGCGCCGCCGCGGGCCAACCGGATCGTCACCATTCGATCGATACCTCGTGTGAACACCGCCTGAAGGGCGGCGCGAAATCAAACGGCGTATTGTACTGGAATTGGCGGAAAAGTGAAGGATTAACTGATTCAGAAGGGCCTTTGGCCGCCCATACCGCGCATCATCTTCGCCATGCCGCCGCGCGACATCTTCTTCATCATCTTCTGCGCCTGGGTGAACTGCTTCAGCAGCCGGTTCAGCTCCTGGACCTGCGTGCCGGACCCGAGGGCGATACGCCGCCGCCGCGAGCCCTTGATAATCGCCGGGTGGCGGCGCTCGTTCGGCGTCATCGAATCGATCATCGCGATCTGGCGCTTGACCATCTGGTCGTTCATCTGGTTCTTGACGCCGGCCTGCAGCTTGTTCGCGCCCGGCAGCTTGTCCAGCATCGCCGCCATGCCGCCCATTGACTGCATCTGCTTCAACTGGTCGCGGAAATCGGCGAGGTCGAAGCCCTTGCCCTTGCGCAGCTTGTTGGCCAGCTTTTCCGCCTGCGCCTTGTCGACGTTGCGCTCGGCCTCCTCGACCAGCGTCAGCACGTCGCCCTTGCCCAGGATGCGCGATGCGATGCGCTCCGGGTGAAACCGCTCCAGCGCATCGAGCTTCTCACCGACGCCGAGGAACTTGATCGGCTTGCCGGTGACCTCGCGAATCGACAGCGCCGCGCCGCCGCGCGCATCGCCGTCCGCCTTGGTCAGCACCACGCCCGTCAGCGGCAGCGCTTCGTCAAACGTCCGCGCGACATTCACCGCATCCTGGCCAGCCATGGCGTCGGCCACGAAGATCGTCTCGGCCGGCTCGATCGCCGCATGGATGCGCTTGATCTCATCCATCAACTCGGCATCGATATGTAAACGGCCCGCGGTATCGACGATCAGCACGTCCACCATCCGGCGACGCGCGTCGTCGAGCGCGGCCTTGACGATCTTGACCGGGTTGTCGCTCGCCGGACGGATGCTCTCGGCCCCCACCTGCGCGGCGACGCGCTCAAGCTGATCGATCGCCGCCGGTCGATAGACGTCGGCGCTGACCAGCAGCGACTTCTTGTTCTGCTCGCGCGCCAGCCAGCCGGCCAGCTTGGCCGCCGTCGTCGTCTTGCCGGCGCCCTGCAGGCCGGCCATCAGAATCACCGTCGGCGGCGCGGTACGCACGGGGAACTCGGCGCTGTCGCCGCCCAGCACCGCGGTCAACTCCTCGTGCACCGCCTTGACGAACACCTGCCCCGGATTGAGGCTCTTGACGACTTCGCGGCCGAGCGCGCGCACCCGGATCCGGTCGAGCAACGTCTTGACGACCGGCAGCGCTACGTCGGCTTCGAGCAGCGCGCGGCGCACGTCGCGCAGCGCGTCGGCGATATTGTCGTCGGTCAGGCGGCCGCGGCCGCGCACCTTGTTGAGAGTCTGCGACAGGCGGTCGCTGAGTTGGTCGAACATGGCAGGGAAATGGGGCTGGCGGAAAAGCCCCATTATAACAAGCGGGGATGGCTGCTTTCGCGCCGATGCAAATCGCGGTTATCATTCGCCGGATTGAATTGGGATTCATTGCCTCATTGTCTAGCCTCGTCTCGATTACCGCGGGAATCAGCGCCGCGTTGTATTTCGCCGCCTGCGGGGGCGTCCTGTTGCAGTCCCGCCGGCGTCTGCCGGTACAGGCGCAGGGCGCGTTTACGATTCGCGCCGCCGCTCTCGGCGCCGCCGCGCTGCAGGCGTATGCGCTTTACCGGCTGATGTTTACCGCGCACGGCGTCGACTTCAGTTTCTTCAACAGCGCTTCGCTGATCGGCCTCGAAATCGTGCTGATCACGCTGGTTGCGAGCCTGCGCCAGCCGGTCATCAACCTCGGCCTGATCATCTTTCCGGTCGTCGGCGCAAGCGTACTCGGCATGTGGCTGACGCCGCGGGACGCGCTGCTGATTCCGGATGCCGGCTGGGGGCTCAATGCGCACATCATCGTGTCGCTGTCCGCCTACAGCCTGCTTGCGATCGCCGCGGTGCAGGCGCTGCTGCTCGCGGCGCAGGATTACCGCCTGCGCCACCGCCAGACCGAGCGGCTGATCGGCATCCTGCCGCCGCTCGAGGTGATGGAACAGTTCATGTTCCAGACGATCGGCGCGGGCTTCGCGCTGCTCAGTCTGGCGCTCTTCAGCGGTTTTCTGTTTCTGCACAACCTGTTCGCGCAGAAGCTGGCCGAGAAGACGCTGCTGTCGATCGTCGCGTGGTTCGTCTTCGCACTGCTGCTGTGGGGTCGCTGGCGGTTCGGCTGGCGCGGCCGCACTGCGACGGCGTGGACAGTCGGCGGCTTCGTCGCGCTGGTGCTGGCCTATTTCGGCAGCAAGCTGGTACTGGAACTGGTCTTCGGGCAGCATCGCCTGCCGACATAGAAATGATCAAGATCCACTGTAGGAGCGGCCGCTGGCCGCGATTATTAAAAATCGCGATCGGCGATCGCTCCTACATAACGGGCCATTGGTTAACGGAGCGATCGGTTTGCAGAACGTCCCCTTAAGCCTGCTGATCGGCATCCTGATCTTCCTGTTGATCGCGTCGGCGTTCTTCGCCGGCACGGAGACGGCGCTGATGAGCATCAACCGCTACCGGATGCGCCACCGCGCGCGCGCCGGGCTTCGTGGCGCGCAGCTCGCCGAACGGCTGCTGCGCCAGCCGGATCGGTTGATCGGCCTGATCCTGTTGGGCAACAACGTCGCCAACATCGTCGCATCCTCGCTGGTGACGGTGATCGCAATTCGGGTCGGCGGTGAGGCGACGCTGGCGCTCGCAGAAGGCCTGCTGGTGCTGGTGGTGCTGGTGTTCGTCGAAGTCGCGCCCAAGACGCTGGCGGCGCTTCGCCCCGAGCAGGTGTCTTACCCCGCGGCATACGTTTACGTGCCGCTGCTGAAGATCCTGTATCCGATCGTCTGGGTCGTCAACGCGATCGCCAACGGGCTGCTGTTTCTCGCCGGCGTGCGCCGGAACGAGGCCGAGGGCCAGCCACTCAGCCGCGAAGAATTGCGCACCGTGGTGGTCGAGGCCGGGGTGATCATTCCGAAACGCCACCAGCGCATGTTGCTCAACATC
The DNA here is from genome assembly GCA_035688265.1 of Gammaproteobacteria bacterium. Classification (GTDB taxonomy): domain Bacteria; phylum Pseudomonadota; class Gammaproteobacteria; order Natronospirales; family DASSBR01; genus DASSBR01. Next base: position 8,559 of record DASSNE010000039.1, on the reverse strand, counting down.
CTGGATCTGGAAGAAGCGACGGTCGAGGACATCATGGTGCCGCGCAACGAGATCGCCGGCATCGACATGAACGACGACTGGGACGACATCGTCAGTCAGCTGACCCAATCGCAGCACACCAAGTTGCCGCTGTTCGCCGACAGTATCGACGAGATCATCGGCATGATTCACCTGCGCCAGGTGCTCAGGCCGCTCGCGCGCGGCGCGCTGGATCGCGAGTCGCTGCGGCAGCTCGCCAGCCAGCCCTACTTCGTGCCGGAAGGTACGTCGCTGCACCGCCAGTTGATCAACTTCCAGAACGTGCGCCGGCGCATCGGCCTGGTCGTGGACGAGTACGGCGACATTCAGGGGCTGGTGACGCTGGAAGATATCCTTGAGGAAATCGTCGGGGAATTCACGACCGACCCGGCGGCCAGCCACAAGGATATTTTCCCCGAGCCTGACGGCGGCTACCTCATCAATGCGAGCATCGCGATTCGGTCATTGAATCGCGCGCTCAACTGGCAACTACCGACCGATGGCCCCAGAACACTGAACGGCCTGATTCTCGAATACCTGGAAGACATTCCGGAGCCGCGAACCAGCGTCCGACTCGGCGACTACGGCATCGAGATCGTGCAGACCGGCGAGAACGCCGTCAAAACCGTGCGCATACGGCCGATCCCGAAGCTGGCCGCCGGCTCGTGACGTCACCGGTTTGCCGATAGCGCTCGTCAGTCCTGGTCGATCGCTTCCGCCAGCCGCTTCACCGCGATCACCTTGAGGCCGGGAAGCGGCTTGCGCGGTGCGTTGGCGGCCGGTACGACGGCCTGTTTGACGCCCTGCTTGGCCGCTTCGGCAAGCCGCTCTTCGCCGTTGTAAACCGGGCGGATCTCGCCGGCCAGACCGATCTCGCCGAAGGCGATCATCTCCGTCGGGAGCGGCTTGTCGCGCAGGCTCGACAAAACGGCCAGCACGATCGGAAGATCGGCGGCGGTTTCGTTGATTCGCAGGCCGCCGACCGCGTTGACGAAAACGTCGAGGCCGCCGGCGGCGATGCCGCCGTGACGGTGCAACACCGCGAGGAGCATGCCCAGCCGGTTCGTATCGAAGCCGACGGCGACGCGCCGCGGATTCGACAGCGAGCTTTCGTCAACCAGCGCCTGCACCTCGATCAACAGCGGCCGGCTCCCCTCGCGGATCACGGTTACGCAACTGCCGCTGACGGGCTCGGGATGGCGGGCCAGAAAAATCGCCGATGGATTTTTGACTTCCTTGAGGCCCGTCTCGGTCATCGCGAACACGCCCAGTTCATTGGCCGCGCCGAAGCGATTCTTGACCGCGCGCACCACGCGGTAGCGGCTGCCGGCATCATTCTCGAAGTACAGTACCGTATCGACCATGTGCTCGAGCACGCGCGGCCCGGCGATCGCGCCCTCCTTGGTGACGTGTCCCACCAGCAGCACGGCAGTGCCGGTGCGCTTGGCGAAGCGAACCAGTTGCGCGGCCGACTCGCGTAGTTGCGCCACGGCGCCCGGCGCAGAATTCAAGGTTTCGGTAAAGATGGTCTGGATCGAGTCGACCACCAGGACGCGCGGCTTTTCGGTTTCGGCCAGCGCGACGATGCGTTCGACGCAGGTTTCCGCGACCACGCCCAGGCGCTCCACCGCGACGCCCAGGCGATGCGCGCGCAAGCCGATCTGCGTCAGCGACTCCTCGCCGGTGACGTACAACACGTCATGCTCGCCGCTCAGGTGCGCCGCCGCCTGCATCAGCAGCGTTGATTTGCCGATGCCGGGGTCGCCGCCGATCAGCGCCACCGAGCCGAGCACCAGCCCGCCGCCGAATACGCGATCCAGTTCGCCAATGCCGGTCGGCGTGCGCGACAGCGTTTCCGCCCCGACCTCACCCAGCAACCGCACGCGCGTCTCGCCGGCATAGCCTTGCGGCGCGCGGGCCGCCTTGGCGGGTGCTGGCGCCACCACTGATTCGACCAGCGTGTTCCAATCGCCGCATTCCGCGCACTGCCCGGCCCAGCGGACGCTTTGGCCGCCGCAGGACTGGCAAACATAGATTGTTTTGGCTTTCGGCATTGTCAATAAGTGGCTAGTGGCTAGTGGCTAGTGGCTGGTTACCATTTTCACTAGCGACTAGCGACTGAGAACTAGCTACTTCTTCCTCGACGCTGAATTTAACCCGCTGCGTGACGCCGCAAAGGAGTTCATAGGGAATCGTCCCCGCAGCGCGCGCGATCTCCTCGACCGGTAGCCCCCGGCCCCACAACGTGACCGGATCGCCCACCGCCGCATCGTTGCCGCGCAGGTCGACGGCAATCATGTCCATCGACACGCGGCCGACGAGTTGCTGGCGCCGGCCGTTGACCAGCATCGGCGTGCCGCTGGGCGCATGGCGCGGGTAGCCGTCGCCATAACCGATCGCGGCGATACCGATCGGCATGGCCTCCGGCGCCACCCAACTGCCGCCGTAGCCGACGCGATCGCCGGCCTGCAGTTGCTTGACCGCGATCAGTCGCGTTGACACGGTCATCACCGGGCGCAGGCCAAAGTCCGGGCCGACGCTTTCAAGCAAGGGAGAGGCACCGTACAGCATGATCCCGGGGCGCACCCAGCCGGCATGGCTGGCAGGCCACGCGGCGACGCCGGCGGAATTGGCGATGCTGCGCGCACCCGGCAAGCCCGCGGCAAAACTGTTGAAGCGTTCAATCTGCACACGGCTGAAATCGTCGGCAGGATCGTCGGCATTGGCCAGGTGCGTGATCAGGCCGATCGGCTGGCGCACGCCGGGCAACGCGCTCAGCTGCCGCCAGACAGCGCGTGCCGCGGCGACCGGAAAGCCGAGCCGGTTCATACCGGTATCGACCTTGAGCCAGACCGTCAATGGATCGGCCTCTTGCAGCCGCGCCAGCAACGGTAGCTGGCTCGGATCATGAATCACGACTTCAAAACGATGGGCCAGCGCGGCATCGAGCGCGTCTGCACTGCTCACGCCCTCGAGCAGCACCACCGGCTGCGTCAGGCCCGCCTCGCGCACGGCCAACGCTTCTTCAATACAGGCCACCGCGAAGGCATCGGCATCGACGAGCGCCCGCGCGACGACCGGCAAACCGTGGCCGTAGGCATTGGCCTTGATGACGGCCATCACCCGGCTGTTGGGCGCAAGCGCGCGCACCGCGGCGAGGTTGTGCCGCAGCGCGCCGAGGTCGATCAGCGCGCAACAGTCGCGCGACACTAATAACCCTCGTCGAAGTTGTCGGGAATATAGTTTTCGAAGCGCGTGTAGCGACCCAGGAAGGTCGCGCGCACCATGCCGGTCGGGCCGTTACGCTGCTTGCCGATAATGATTTCGGCCGTGCCCTTGTCCGGGCTGTCTTCGTTGTAGACTTCGTCGCGATAGATGAACACGATCAGGTCGGCGTCCTGCTCGATGGAACCTGACTCGCGCAAGTCGGACATGACAGGCCGCTTGTTGGGGCGCTGTTCGAGGTTACGATTGAGCTGCGACAGCGTGATGACCGGGACGCGCAACTCCTTGGCGAGCGCCTTCAGGCTGCGTGAAATCTCGGAGATTTCGGTCGCCCGATTCTCGCGCGTGCCGGGAATCTGCATCAGCTGCATGTAGTCGATGACGATCAGGCCGATGTCGTGCTCGCGTTTGAGGCGCCGGGCGCGGGCGCGAATTTCGGTCGGCGTCAGCGCCGGCGTGTCGTCGATGAACATCGGCGCGTCCGACATCAGCGCGATCGACGAGCTGATCCGCGGCCAGTCTTCTTCCTGCAACTTCCCGGTGCGCACCCGCGTCTGGTCGATGCGGCCGAGCGACGAAATCATGCGCAGCGCGAGCTGCTCACCGGACATTTCCATGCTGAACACGGCGGTCGGAATCTTGTCGCGGATCGCCGCGTTTTCGACAATGTTCATCGCGTACGAGGTCTTGCCCATCGATGGGCGGCCGGCGACGATGACCAGGTCGCCCGCCTGCAGGCCGGCGGTCATTTCGTCGAATTCCTTGAGGCCCGTGGCGACGCCGGTAATGGTCGAGTCGGCGTGCGAGAGCGTGTCGATACGGTCAACCGCCTCGCGCAGCAGCTGCTTGATCGGCCGGTAGCTCTGCCGCGAGCGCGACCCCTGCTCGGCAATCCGGAAGACGTGCTGCTCGGCGTTGTCGAGCAGCTCGATGACGCTGCGACCGCCGGGGTTGAACGCGCTGTCGGCGATTTCGCCGCCGATCCGGATGAGCTGGCGCAACACCGAGCGCTCACGGACGATATCGGCGTAAGCGCGCACGTTGGCGGCCGTGGGCGTGTCCTTGGCGAGGCCGGCGAGATAAGCCAGGCCGCCGGCCTGTTCCAGGCGATTGTTCTTGTCGAGCCACTCGGCGAGCGTCACCACGTCCGAGGGCGAACTGGCTTCAGACAGCGCGTGAATGGCCTCGAAGATGAGGCGGTGATCGTGGCGGTAGAAGTCTTCCGCATCGAGGCGGTCGGCGATCTGGTCCCAGGCGGAGTTGTCGAGCATCAGGCCGCCGATCACGGCTTGCTCGGCTTCCTCGGAATGCGGCGGCACGCGCAGCCGGTCGCCGCGCGCGTTGTCGTCAATTTTGGTGACTGCCCCCGGCATGCTGCTCCCGCCCCGATGCTATCAGGAAGCTACTCTAGTTAAGCGCAAGCGGGTCCGCAAGCAGCCGCCCGCGAGCCCGCGAAAGCCGGTCAGTCTTCGCCGATGACGGTGACGGTTTTGCGCAAATTGACGTCGGTGTGCAGGTGTAACTCGATCTCGTGTTCGCCCGCGGTACGGATCGGACCCTCGGGCAGACGCACTTCCTTGCGCTCGACCGGCGCGCCGGCGGCGGTGATCGCATCGGCGATATCGGCCGTCCCGACCGAGCCGAACAGCTTGCCTTCGCCGCCCGCCTTGACGCGAATCTCGATGGTGATGCTTTCCAGTTCCGCGCGACGCGCCTCGGCCGCCGTCAGCGCCTCGGCAGCCTCGCGCTCGAGCTCCGCGCGGCGGGCCTCGAAGGCGGCCACATTCTCGGCCGTCGCCGGTGCCGCAAAGCCCTGCGGGATCAGGTAGTTGCGCCCGTAGCCCGGCCGCACGCCGACCTTGTCGCCGAGATCACCCAGGTTGTCGACTTTCTTGAGCAGAATTACTTCCATCTTGTCACCTATCAGGCCCTTTGGCGCGCCATGCGCGCGCGTATATCAAACCAGTTGTCGATCAGGCCGAGTCCGGCCACGATCGCGAGTACGTACAGAGTCATCACCATCGACAGCAGCAGCACGTAAAGCACCACCAGCCAGCCGACGTTCAATCGCTTGTAAGCGACGACCGAGTGGATCACGGCCAGCCCCTGGTAGGCGAACATGATCAGCAGCACGATCGACAGATTTCCGAACAGTCCGTTGCCGACCAGCGCGCTCAGCACGAAGATGGCCGAGGCCGCGATCGTCGCCGGCCACCCCATCCGCAAGCGGTAAAACGACTCGCGAAAGCCGCCCGGATTATACAGTACCGCCTGTCCCCAGCGTCCGCACAATACCGCGAGCGAAGTGGTCATTACGAGCGATGCCGCCAGCATGCCGGTCATGCGCATCGCCATGTCGCTGATGGTGAACGCCCACTGCTCCGGCGGTATCGCCGGAAGAGCCTTGATGGCCGGCTGCAGCACCACCTTCAACAACGGCACCCAGAACTCGAGCGGGTCCGGGTTCACCAAAAAAAATGCCGTCACGCCGAGGCAACCCAGCACGGTCGCCACCTGCACCATCAGTGCCAGCGAGGCGGTGCGCCGCAGTACCAGCGCCAGCCCGATGATCATCCACCACAGCAGCAGCGTCGGTAGCGTCAGCAGGAACAGGCCGCTGTGTATCAGGCCGATCTCGACCGCGCCCAGCACCAGGCTTGCCGCCAGGGTCGTCAGCAGCCCTTCAAGCCAGCCATGGCGCAGAACTACAAGGGCAATCACGCCGCCGCTGAACGGGCCGAAAATGCGCACCAGCCCAAGCAACGCGGCCATGCCGACGCGCGCCGCCCGGCTGCGCATCAGCCACGCCAGGAACTCCTTCATCTATCCATTCGTCACGGCGCGACGCCGCGACAGGCTGTGATCAATGACGATCCGTGTACGGCAGCAGGGCCAGAAACCGCGCGCGCTTGACGGCGGTCGAAAGCTGGCGCTGATAGAACGAACGCGTGCCGGTGATCCGGCTGGGTACGATCTTGCCGGTTTCGGTGATGTAGTTCTTCAGCGTTGCGAGATCCTTGTAGTCGATCTCTTCGACGCCTTCGGCGGTGAAACGGCAATACTTTCTGCGGCGGAAATAACGTGACATCGCTTAACTCCTCTCCGACTCGGCCACTTCGTCGGCAGAGTCCTCTTCGTCCTCATCACCGTCGTAGTCGTCGTTGCTGTCGTTATCGTCGCCGTCGCCGTCGTCATCGTTCTCGTTATCGGAGCGGCGGCTGCCGCGCTCGTCGTCCCGATCTTCCTTCTCGTCGGACTTGGCGAGCGGCGACGGCTCGGTCACGGCCTTCTGGCGGCTGATGACCAGGTGGCGCAGCACGGCATCGTTGAACCGGAACGCGCCGATGATTTCGTCGAGCGTTTCCTGACTGCATTCGATGTTCATCAGGACGTAGTGCGCCTTGACGACTTTATTGATCGGGTAGGCGAGCTGGCGCCGGCCCCAGTCTTCGAGGCGATGAATGCTGCCTTCGCCGGATTCGATCATCGAGCGGTAACGCTCGATCATGGCGGGAACTTGTTCGCTCTGGTCCGGATGGACCAGAAACACGATTTCGTAGTGTCGCATTGTGTTTCCTTTCGGTCTGACGGCTCCCCGCGTTGCGGTGGAGCAAGGAAGGCGGCCGTGGCTTACCGGTAGCCGCCGAGCCGCGCATGATAACGCAGTTATCCGCGGTGGCGCAATGGAAGTGAGGCCGAAACGGCTGGCAGCAAGTCCCGAATGCAGCTCGTGAGGGGCGGTGGCACGGTGCCTTCTCCCAGGGACGCCGTAAACCCATCCATGGGGGCTCTGGGAGAAGGCACCGCACCCCCGCCTCGGCGCGTTATTGCGTCCCAAACTCGGCATCTGGGCGCTCTCGCCATTCGATCCGTGTGCCTGTTTTATTTGCCGGCGCGGCGAATTCGTCGGCGATCCAGAGATCGGCTACTGCGACCACTTCATCCTCGAACCACAGCAATGGAATTCGGTTGCGCATCCACGGAACGATGCGAGCCTCGCGCAGCAAGTCTTTGACGCTGCGGTGGTGTGACTGCCCGGGCGGTCGAATGCGCTCGCCGCCCTGGCGCCAGCGGAGTTCCAATCCTTCGGCAATAACGTTCGTTCGCAGTCCGCCCGTGCCTTCGACTGCGTGTAATTCACCCAGGCCCGGCCCCAGCTCCAGCGGTTCGCCATGCCAGCGCGTCGGCAATTCCGCCGGCTCGTCCAGCGGCTTGAACGCATAAATTCTGCCTTGCCAGCAGCGCGCTTCGACACCCGGCCAGGTAACTTGCGGCGCCTTGTCTCCCGCTGCCTCGGCGGCCTGCTCGAGCAGCGTGTCGAGGCGACGCGCGTCGGGGACCGGCAGATTGCGCTGCATCAGCCAGTGGCGCAGCAGGTTTTCCGCCCGCGCCCGGCCCAGTGCCACGACAGCGCCGATTGGCAAGGTCGGCGAGCCGGGTTCTGCAATCCGGTCGAGGTCGAGCGCTGCCAAATCACGCAACAGTGACTTTGCCTGTGCGGCGTGGCGGGCAGCACGGCCGATGGTGGTTGTGGCGCTCGGCCAGCGCTGCTTCAGGCGCGGCACGATTTCGTGGCGCAGGTAGTTCCTGTCGCGATGCGGGTCGATGTTGCCCGGATCCTCAACGCAATTGAGGTCGTTAGCTTCCGCGTAGGCGATCAGCGTTTGTCGCTCGAAAGCGAGCAGCGGCCGCACCAGGAAGCCGGACCCGAACGGCGCTCGCGCCGGCATGGCGGCAATGCCCGCCGGGCCGCCACCGCGCAGCATTTGCAACAGGACGGTTTCCAGTTGATCGTCGGCGTGATGGGCGGTCAGCAGCCATTCGCCGGGCCGCATTTCAGACTTGAGCGCGGCATAGCGCGCGGCGCGTGCGGCAGCTTCAAGACCGCGTGAATCAGAGGGATCGACTGTAACCGTTTTGCTGACGTATTCGACGTTGAGCGCCGCTGCGAATCTCCGACAATGGCGTTCCCAATCTGCGGCGTCAGCATGCAGGCCATGGTTGACGTGGATCGCGCGCAGCGACGGCGGCAGCCGGTCGCGCAGCATCGCAAGGGCATGGAGCAGGACGCTTGAGTCACGGCCGCCGCTGAAACCGACGATGAACCCGGTTGCCGTGCCCTTATCGCCCAGAGCGTCAAGCAATCGTTCGGGTGAAAATGAATCGCCGCTCACCTCTCACCCCGTACCACTTACCTCTGACCACTAGCCAGTAACCATCCCCCGGCAAAGCCGGGGGCTTTAATTGTGAGCCGCTCAAAGCGGCATGGACGGGACCGCTACGCGGCCCCTTGCGCCCCCTAAAGGGGGCCGTTTA
>DASSNE010000027.1:0-24293 GCA_035688265.1 Gammaproteobacteria bacterium | reverse complement strand
AGAATCGGCCGTTCCGCCTGGGCGGTGGGCTGATTTTCCCGTTCCTCGCATTCCTGTCGTCGAACCTGATCGTGTATTGGGCGGGCTGGGACATCGTCTGGAAACTGATGCTCGCCGTGGTGCTCGGGTTCGTGGTACTGGGAATTCACGAATTGTTCTACCACCGCCACACACCGCGCCTGGACTTCCGCCATGGCTTCTGGGTGCTGCCGTGGCTCGGCGGCGAAGCGCTGATCAGCTGGCTCGGCTCCTACCCGAAAGTGTCCGCCGGGGCCGGCAATACCGGCGTGCTGGGGCCGGACGTGTCGATTATCGTGCTGGCGGTGTTCTCTGCACTGATCCTGTGGCTTGCGTACGCCACGCGCCTGCCGGCGGATCGGGCTGAGACGCACGTGGCAGAAGGCTACGAAGAAGCCGCCCTGGAAGCGCAGACGATGCAGGAGATGGAAGTCTAGCGCCACGCGGCTAATGACATTCCACCGGCCACGAGATCATGTGGCCGGGTGGAATGAGATCTTTGATGGACTCGATCGCCGCCGCCACGGCGTCGGGTTCGTCGAAGAATTCAATCACTTCGGGAAGATGCGGGCTCAGGCGCAGCAGATCGCCGGCGTGAACCACGCCCGTCGAGCCGAAGCCGGCAATGCCGCGAAAGACGGTGACGCCGCGTACCTGGTGTCGCTCGTGCAGGATATCCAGAATGTTGTCCATCAGGCTGCCTTTGCGGCCGGGATCCGACTCGCTGATGTAGATGCGGACGAAGGTCATTGTTTGGCTCATCGGCAGTCACACCTATCAGATAACGCGCGACAGGTAGCCGCCGGCAAAGGCGGCGGCAAAACCCAGCACCACCGACAGTAGCACGTACAGTGCCGCACGACCGAAGGCACCTTCCTCGACGAGTATCAGCGTTTCGACCATGAACGTCGAGAACGTCGTGAATCCGCCGAGTCCGCCGGTGAGAATCGCGAGGCGTAAGGTGGGGCCGATCGTCAGCCGTTCCAGCGTCCAGAAGAACAGGAAACCGAGCGCGAAGCTGCCGAGGACATTGATCGTCAGCGTCGCGACGGGAAAGCTTCTGCCGTAAAAGAGGTGAATGAGCTGCGACAAACCATAGCGGGCACAGCAGCCGACGGCGCCGCCGATGGCGACGGCCAAGTAACTCCAACCCATAAAAGAAACTCCTTCCGGTCTGATCTTGAACCAGGCGCAGTAGGAGTCATCAGCTTCGAACGAAGCGGTTCAGGGCGAACTCCATCGCCGTTGGCGCAGCATTGCCGCTCGCGCGCGGCTTGTCAATATTGTCAGCCGGCGGTGTAGGCGTAGTACTCGATGCCGAGATCCTGGAAATCGGCGCCGTAGTCGTGCCCCACGCGGCTGATCGCGAAGCCGGTCGCGGCTACCGTCGGCGCCGCCTCGCGACGCCCATCGTGCAGCGCTTCGTATTTTGAGCGGTCGAGATCGATCGGCTTATTGGCCAGCGCTTCTTCGACGCCCAGTTTCGCTGCGGCGCTCTGCCAGCCCGGCACCGCCTGGATCGGAATCGATTCGGCGGCGTCGCCGCTGCCGTAGCCGAGGGCGAGCAGCGGCGCGCCGGCGAGTTCGAGTCCGCGCGCGGCGGCGTCGGCGAAACCGGCGGCAACCCATGCGGGCAGGGCGGCGGTATAGAGATTGCCGAGTTCGAGCACGCTATTCTTGCCGAGCGACATCAAGGCTTCCACCCGATCGCGGAACCACTGCCGCTTGCGCAGCACCTGCGCCACCGCCGCCGTCAGCGGGTTACCGTCGACCGGTTCGCCGGCAGCGGCGAAATCGGCGTACAGATCGGGCCGCGCCGCCGCTTCGGCTTGCAGCGCCGGCAGCGAGACCTCGGCGTCGCGGCAGCAGTCGGCGAGCAGATCGCCGGCGCGTGCGGAGACGGCGAGCGCGCGCACGTACAGGAACGCGAGCCCCTGGATCGGCATGTAGTGATACGGGCGATGGAAAAACGCTGCCCTGGCTGAATCGAGAAACTCGCTTGCCGATGTGCGCAGGCGGCCGAGCATCGCGTCGAAGGCCTGGGCGATTTCGTCCAGATACGCGTAGGTCGAATAGCGACCGCTGAAGATCGGGAAGTCGCGGCCCGGCGGCAGTTGCGCGGCGTACGCTGCATCGAAATGCCGCGCGACGGGTTTTCTGAAATCGGGGCCGCGGTAGGCCGACGCGCTGCCGCTATGGTCGAGATCCACCTCGAACAGCTTCGGTTCACGCTCGACCAGCATCGCAACGGCGCCCGCGCCCTGCGTCTGCTCCCCACTGCTGCCGCGCGCGTATTCGGCAATGTCGCTCGCCACCACGATGCCGACACGGTCGGCGCCATCGCCGCGCACGTAGCGCAGCGCGGCCTTGAGGCCATAGACGCCGCCGAGGCACGCGTGCTTGAATTCAGGCACTTCGCAATCGCGCGCCAGCGTCGGCAAGCCGAGTTTGGCGAGCGCCTGATCGAGCAGCCCGCGTACGATCACCGCACCCGCCGAATTGTCGCGGCTCGATTCGGTGCCGAGTGCGAGCAGCCCGACGCGGCGCGGGTCGATGTCGTAGTTCCGGATCAGCCGCAAGACGGCCTCGGCCGCCATCGTATAGACGTTTTCATGGCCGGCCGGCATGCGAAAGCCGTGGCCGACGACGGCCTGAATCTTGCCCCAGGCGTTGCCGGTCCAGTCGCACCAGGATTCGAGCGGGACGCGCAGCCGCGGCACATAAAGGCTCATGCCGCTGACGCCGGCTTGCAGGTTTTCAGTCATGGCGAAACCACGTGGTAAGTCATCGGGGGACAGGCGCGATTTTGGACCTGATCGGCCGGTAATGCCAGTACCGGGGCCGATCGTGCTAGATTGCCGCGGTGAAGAAATCCGTCAACACGACCCGCAGCGCGATCGGTTTTGTCGTCTTCATCGGTCTGGTGAGCCTGTTCGCGGACATGACTTACGAGGGCGCGCGCAGCATCAATGGCCCGTTCCTCGCGACGCTCGGCGCGAGCGCGACGGTGGTCGGATTCGTCGCCGGCTTCGGCGAGCTGGCCGGCTACGCGATTCGCTACGCATCCGGCGTCCTGTGCGATCGAACCGGGCGCTATTGGCCGGTCGTATTCGTCGGCTATGGGATCAACTTGCTCGCGGTGCCCGCATTGGCGCTCGCCGGGCATTGGCCGCTCGCCGCCGCGCTGATGATTCTCGAGCGTGTGGGCAAGGGCATCCGCAAGCCGGCGAGCGATGCGATGTTGTCGCACGCGACGCAACAAATGGGCCGCGGCTGGGGCTTCGGCCTGCACGAGGCGATGGATCAGTTGGGCGCGACGGTCGGCCCGCTGATCGTCAGCGCCGTGCTGTATTACCGCCACGGTTTCGCCGAGAGCTATGGCGTGCTGTTGATTCCCGCGGTGCTGGCGCTGATCGTGTTGTTCACCGCTTCGCGCTTTTATCCGCGCCCGCGCGACCTCGAAGTGAGCCTGCCGCGGCCGAACGCGCAAAGCGCCGCGCGCGCGTACTGGCTGTATCTTGCCGCCGCCGCGCTGGTCGCGCTCGGCTTTGCCGACTTTTCGCTGATCGCCTATCACTTCCAGAAAGCAAACCTGATGCCGGAGGCCTGGATACCGGTGCTGTTCGCGATCGCGATGGCGGTCGACGGCGTTGCGGCGCTGTTCTTCGGCCGATTGTTCGACCGCGTCGGCCTCCCGCTGCTCGCGGCCATTACCGCGGTTGCGTGGCTGTTCGCGCCGCTGGTCTTTCTCGGCGGCTTTTACGCCGCCGTCGCCGGCATGGTGCTGTGGGGCGTCGGCATGAGCGCGCAGGAGTCGATCATGCGTGCGGCGATCGCCGACATGGCGCCGCCCGAGCGCCGTGGCAGCGCCTATGGCCTCTTCAACACCGGCTTCGGCATCGCCTGGTTTTGCGGCAGCTTTCTGATGGGATTCCTGTACGACCAGTCGATCGTCGCGCTGGTTGCATTTTCGGCGCTGATGCAGATCGCAGCTGTGCCGCTGTTTTTACGGCTGAAGAATTAGTCAAGGAGCCTTGGCTATTACAACCGCCGCCGCTGCCACAGGTAATACACCGCCGGAAGCACCAGTAGCGACAATAGCGTCGCTGTCACCATGCCGCCGACCATCGGTGCGGCGATACGGCTCATGATCGCCGCACCGGTGCCGCCGCCGACCATGATCGGGAGCAGGCCGACGATGATCGCGGCGACGGTCATTGCGATCGGGCGGATGCGCAGGGCTGTGCCTTCCATGACGGCGTCGCGCAGATCCTGCAGGGCCAGGTGCGCGCCGCTTTCGCGTGCCGTCTTCACCCGCGCCTGCCATGCCTGGTTCAGATACAGCAGCATCACCACGCCCAGTTCGGCGCTCACGCCGCCCAGGGCAATAAAGCCGACCCAGACCGCGACGGACAGGTTGTAGCCGAGCAGCCAGAGCAGCACGAACCCGCCGACGAGCGCGAGCGGCAGCGTGCCCATGATCATCCAGACTTCGGCAAAACGGCGGAAGTTGAGGTAGAGCAGCAGCAAAATAATCAGCAGCGTTACCGGCACCACCAGCATCAGCCGCTGCTCGGCACGTTGCATGTATTGATACTTGCCGGCCCAACTGATCGTGTAGCCGGGCGGGAGTTTCACGTGCGCGGCGACCGCCTGTTGCGCGTCGGCGACGTAGGAGCCGAGGTCGCGGCCGGCGATGTCGATGTACACCCAGCCGGATGGCCGCGCGTTCTCCGTCTTGATCATGCCGGGCCCGTTTTCGATCCGGATGTCCGCGACCTGCCCGAGCGGGATCGTCGCACCGCGCGGTGTGACGATCGGCAGCAGGCGCAGCGAGTCGGGAGAATCACGGTAGCTTTGCGGATAGCGCATGTTGACCGGAAAACGTTCGCGGCCTTCGACCGTCGTCGTCACGTTCATGCCGCCGACGGCGGTCGCGACCACGCGCTGCACGTCGGCAATGTTGAGCCCGAAGCGCGCCGCCGCATCGCGCTTGATATGGACCACGATGTAACGTCCGCTCGCGGTGCGGTCGGCATAGACCGATACCGTACCCGGCACCTTGCGCACCGCGGCCTGTACCTGCTTGCCGATGCGCTCGATCGTTTTCAGATCCGGCCCGGCGATCTTGATGCCGACCGGCGTCTTGATGCCCGTGGACTGCATGCTCTCGCGGGTCTGGATCGGATAGACCCACGCGTTGCTCAGCCCCGGGAAATGGACCAGCGCGTTGAGTTGCCGCTTGAGCTTGCCGATGGTCATGCCGGGCCGCCATTCCGACTTCGGCTGCAACTGCACGACCGTGTCGAACATCGTGATCGGGGCGGTATCCGTCGCCGTCCGTGCACGGCCCACCTTGCCGAACACCCGCTTCACTTCCGGCACGCTTTTGATCAGCCGGTCGGTCTGCTGCAGGATCCGGCGCGCCTCGCCGATCGACACCGCGGGGTAAGTCGTCGGCATGTAAAGCAGCGTGCCTTCGTTGAGCGTCGGCATGAACTCCGAGCCGAGGCGAGTCGCCGGGATCGCCGCCAATACGACGATGACGACGGCGATGCCGATCACCGCCCACGGCCACCTCAGTACCAGCCGGATCGCGGGCCGGTACGCCGCTATCAGCATCCGGTTAATCGGGTTCTTGTGCTCCGGCACGATCCGCCCGCGCACGAAGTAGCCCATCAGCACCGGTACCAGCGTCACGGCGAGGCCGGCCGCCGCCGCCATCGCGTACGTCTTGGTGTAGGCGAGCGGCGCGAACATCCGGCCTTCCTGCGCCTGCAGCGCAAAAATCGGCAGGAACGACAGCGCGATGATCACGAGCGAGAAGAACAGCGACGGGCCGACTTCGACCGCCGCCTGCGCGACGATGCGCCAGCGGTTATCGGCGCTCGGCGTCTCGCGCTCGAAATGCTTGTGCAGGTTTTCGATCATCACGACCGCCGGATCGACCATCGCACCGATTGCAAGCGCCAGGCCGCCGAGCGACATGATGTTGGCGTTGACGCCTTGCCAATACATGATCAGAAATGCGGCCAGCACCCCCAGCGGCAGACTGACCAGCACCACCAGCGCCGAGCGCAGATGAAACAGGAACAGCGCGCAGACCAGCAGCACGATCACGATTTCCTCGATCAGCCGCTGGTCGAGGGTGTGCACAGCGCGGTGGATCAGCTTCGAGCGGTCGTAGGTCGGCACGATCTCGACGCCGGCGGGCAGGCTCTTGCTCAACTGCGCGAGCTTCGCCTTGACGCCCTCGATCACCTTGAGCGCGTTTTCGCCGTAGCGCATGATGACGATGCCGCCGACGACTTCGCCGTTGCCGTTCAAATCGGCCACGCCGCGGCGCGGCGCCGGGCCCAGGCGGATGTCCGCAACGTCTTTCAGCAGTACCGGCGTGCCGTTGTCGTCCACCATCAACGGAATGTTTTGCAGGTCGTGAATGTTCTGGATGTAGCCGGTCGCGCGCACCATGTACTCGGCTTCGCCCATCTCGATTACCGAGCCGCTGATCTCCCGGTTGCCGTTGTCGATCGCGCTTTTGACCCTGGCGAGCGGAATGCCGTAGGCGCGCAGCTTTTGCGGGTCGAGCACCACCTGGTACTGCTTCACCATGCCGCCCATCGTCGCGACCTCGGCCACGCCCGGCACCGTTTGCAGGGCGTATTTCAGGTACCAGTTCTGCAGACTGGTGAGCTGGGCCAGATCGTGTTTGCCGGTCTTGTCGACCAGCGCGTACTGATAGACCCAGCCGACGCCGGTCGCATCCGGCCCGAGCGCCGGCTTCACGCCGGCCGGCAACTGCGCCTCGGCCTGGCTCAGGTATTCCAGCACCCGGCTGCGCGCCCAGTACGGGTCGGTGCCGTCCTTGAAGATTACGTACACATACGAATCGCCGAAGTACGAATAACCGCGCACGTTGACGCTGCCCGGCACCGACAGCATCGCGGTCGACAGCGGGTACGTCACCTGGTCCTCGACCACCTGCGGTGCCTGGCCGGGGTAGGACGTGTGGATAATGACCTGCACGTCGGACAAATCCGGCAGCGCATCGAGCGGGATGTGCTTGATCGCATACACGCCGGCGCCGGCCAGCATGCACGCGAACAGCAGCACCAACCCGCGATTGGACAGCGAGGCCCGGATCAGCCTGGCAATCATTCTCCGCTCTCCGGGCTGGCGAGGCGCTGCAACGCGGCCTTGAGGCTCGCTTCGGAATCGATCAGGAACTCGCCGGACGTGACGACGCGCTCGCCGGCCTTGAGGCCCTTGAGAATCTGCACCCGGTTGCCGGATTCGATACCGAGCGTCACGTCGCGCGGCGCGAAGCGGCCGCCGCCCAGCGCGACGATCACATGCGCGCCGTCGCCTTCGCGAATCAGCGCCTCGCGCGGCACATACAGCGCGTTTTGTTCCGGCGCGCTCAGCACGCGCGCGTCCACGTACATGTTCGGCTTGAGCTTGAGGCCCGGGTTGTCGAACGCGAGCCGCACCCGGAGCGTGCGCGTCGCCGGATCGAGGCTCGGGTAAACGAATTGCACCTTGCCCTTGAGCGTTTGCCCCGGCAGTGACGGCAGCTCGATGCGGGCCGGATCGCCGACCCGGACCCAGTTCGCCTGCTGCTCGAACACGTTCACGACGACCCAGACGCGCGACAGACTGCCAAGCTGCATCAGCTCGGTGGATGGCGTCACGTACTGGCCCTCGCGCACATTGAGCTTGTCCACCAGCCCATCGTGAGGCGCCCTGAATTGCAGATATCGAATGGGCTTGCGGGTGCGCTTGATCCTCGCGATTTGTTCGTCGGAGATACCGAGGGCAACCAGCCGCTCACGCGAGGCTTGAATCAGTCGCTTGTTGCCGCTGCCGAGGGCTGTGACGTACTCCTGCTCGGCGGTGACCAGGTCGGGGGAATACAGCGTAAAGAGCGGATCGCCCTTTTGCAGCCGTTCGCCGGTCGACTTGATGGGCGCCTTCGTGATCCAGCCGGACGCGCGCACATGCACGTGCGTGGTGAGCGCCTTGTCGTAGCTCACGTAGCCGACCGTGCGAATGATGCGCGGCAGTGTGCCGCGCCTGACGGTCGCGGTGCGTACACCGAGGTTGTTCATGATGTTCGGCGAGATTTCGACCGTTGCGGCACCGGCGTTCTCACCCGCGTAGACAGGGATGTACGCCATCCCCATCGCGTCTTTTTTGGGATGGTCGGAGGTGACGCCCGGATCCATCGGGCTGCGGTAATAAAGAATCTTTCGCTGCTTTTTCCGGCGCTTGCCGGCGCTTTTGCCGGACATGTTTTGCATGTTCGCCATGCCCGCCATCGATTGGCCGGATTCGGCGCCGCCGGCGGCGAAATAGTAACCGGCCGCGCCGGCTGCAAAGATTGCAAGCACGAATAACGGGATAAGTATTTTGGGCTTGTTCATGGCAATGGATCCTGTACGCGTGCCGCCGGCGCTTCGGGAAAGAGTGCGCCGCCGGTCCGGTAATTCAACGCGGCAAGCTGGGTAAAGAAATTCGCGCGCGCCTGGGCACGTTCGAGCTTCGCCATCAGGTATTGCCGCTCGGCGTTCACCAGCGTCAGAAAGTCGCCGCTGCCGTTGCGGTAGTCGTTTTCGGCGGCTTGAAGGTTCTGTTTCGCCAGCGGTAACAGTTTTTTGCTGTACAAACGAATGGTGTGGCGAGCCTGCGTGGCCATCGCATACGCCTGATCCAGCCGGCTCAACAGTTGCGAACGTGCATCGGCCAGCTTCGCCCGGCTCTGGCGCAGCTTCGCGTGAGCGGCGTCGATTTCACCTTCATGGTTGCCGCCGAAGGGAATGTTGATGCCGACGCCGACCATCGGGCGCATTGCCGGCTGCGCCCACATCGAGTTGTAGCCGGCCATGACCGTGAAGGTTGGATAAGAGTCTTTTTCGGCGAGATCCACGCGCGCGTGGCTGGCCGCAATCTGCGCGTCGAGGCTCTTGAGCACGGGATAACGATCAAGCGCGGTCGCCCGCAAACCGGCAAAAGCCGGCAAGTCGCGCGGCGGCGGCAAGTCCGCGGGCGGCGGCAGCGATCGCCGAGGCGGCTGATCCACAAGCCGGTTGATCTTTGCCCGCACCGTGTGCCGGCGACGTTCGAGCTCCAGCGCCTGGTTTTTCAGCCGCGTCAGCTCGACTTCAGCCTGCAGGACATCCTGCTGCGAGCCTTTGCCGTTGGCATAGGCGGATCCGGCGATCTTTCGCAAATGCTGAATGAGCGCCTGATTTTGTTTATTGACCGCCAGCGCCCGATGTACGTAATACCATTGCGCATAGGCTGCGCGGGCCTGGGCCGCGAGCTGCAGGCGCAGGTCCGCCAGTTGCTGCGTAGCGGAGCGCGCTTCGGCTTTGGCCGCGCCGGTGCGCAGGTCGAGCGTGCCGGGCCACGGAAACGACTGGCTGATCTTGATGCTCTGCCCGAAGGCTTCGGCCTGCGGCCCCAACGTCCCCGGCGCCATCGAATAGCTCAACATCGGATCGCCGAGCGCGCCCGCCGACTCGATCTGCGCTCTTGCGGCGTCCACCGCCGCTTGCATCGCCGCAATGCCTTGATTGTGCCGCAACACCTCGCGCACCAGTTCGCGCGGCGACAGCTTTTCGCTCACCGGGCTGGGCCCGGGCGCGGCATAAGCCGCCGCTGCAAGCAGCGTGCTTGCGACAAGTGTGGCGCGCACGCAGGCGCGCAAATAAAAATGAAACACGACAAAACCTCCTACCGCTGAAAAACAATCGGACGAATCCGACGCGCAGCAGGAGGCCTAATTCAACAGGGTGCAGTTCAGCAGGAAGAGCGGGCGGTGGCGCGCGGCCGGCGCGCGAATCGGCGGTCGCAGCGACCGGTTTACCTGGATAGTCGGAACAGTAAAAACTGTCGTTGCAAGCGCCGCGTAACCGGTGGGCGGGATGGACAAATGCGGCGTTGCATCATGGGTGGGAATCGCAATCGCATGCGCGGCGGCACTGAACTTCAGACAGCAAGCGGCTGGCATGCCGTGCCGGAGCATCGGGCAATGGTCGACGGGTCCGGCTGTTGCGATTCTGGCCAGGGCGGGCGTCATGACGCAGGTGCCGACCGTCAGCGTTGCGGCGAACAGCACCGCCGCCGCCCAGACAGGCCGGCGCCGTCCGATCCAGTTTCTGAAATGAGAAATCGCCATAACCGATGCGCAGTTTAGCCGAAAATGCGGCCTGCTGCCTTCCGGTTTGCCGAACAGTGGTTGATCAGCCGTTATGCGATTTGCTCTGTGGTTGATGGTGCATCCCCTTCATGCCTCCCATGCCCTTCATACCCTGGG
Organism: Gammaproteobacteria bacterium; assembly: GCA_035688265.1. Classification (GTDB taxonomy): domain Bacteria; phylum Pseudomonadota; class Gammaproteobacteria; order Natronospirales; family DASSBR01; genus DASSBR01. The sequence continues at coordinate 13,957 of DASSNE010000027.1, read as the reverse complement.
CGTCCATCTGCTGCATCATCTTGTTGCACTTCGCCATCATGTCCTTCATCCGGGCCATCATATCGTTCATCTGACCCATCATTTTCATCATCATCGGCATCATGTTGCCCATGTTATTCATATTGCCCATGTTGCCGTTCCGCATCATATTCCCGTGCATCGTCATGCCATGTTCGGTCTGGTTTGCCGGCGGCTGATTCTGTGCGGGCGTGCCGGCAAAGGCTGCCGTACTTGCGGCAAGAAGTGATGCAAGGGCAATGCTCGTCAGTTTCAAATTGAATGTACGCATCGGAATGTTCCTCCAGGCGAAGTTGCTTTACAAAATAGTATAAAGCGCCTGACTCGCTGTTGTCGAACGCACGGAGCCGACATCGCGTCCGCAATACGGGCTTCCACCCGCTGGACTTCGCGGCGACGTTCACCGACACTAGCGCGATGAGTTCGTCGCTCGCAGCATCCGGTCTGAGGTCGCGCCGTCGTTTAATCGGCGGTGTGGCAGCGGCAACCTTTCTGTTGTGGGTGATCAGTTGTTCGGGCGCCGTGGTCGACATCGGAGGTCCGATGCATGCGGCCGGCCATGCCGCCGCCGCCCATTCGCATCGCCCAGGCCAACAGCATAAGCCCGATCAGTGCTGCAACCAATTGGCCAAGCTCGCCGGCGCCACTGCTGCCATCGTCAAGGTGGCGCACGCGCCGCTGCAACTCATCGCCATGATGTCGCCGTCGATGGCCATCGCGGAGCCGGTTCACAATCTCGTCGTTTCATCGTGGCGTAACCCGCGCGCACCGCCTCCTCGAAAACCCGCGCTCATTGCGCATCTTTCCTGGCCTAACGCCCCTCCCGTCTAAGTCCTTGCTGTCGGCGCGGTTGCCGCTTGCGACGTTGTGTCGCCTGCGCGTGCCTCGCTACCCGTTCGCAGGCCGCCACGTCTCGACGATTGGCGCCGTTGCCCGACCCGATTCAAGACCACCATTTTGGCAAGGACAAAACATGACGATGACGAAACACACGATGATGACGGTTGTAAAAACACTGGTTGCGACACTGGTCGTGGTGCTGCTGGCATTGGGCGCGTTTATCTACTCCGGCGTCTATTATGTCGGCGCGGACAGAGACGACGCGGCAATGATGACAACGATGGTGCACCAAACCATGATGCGTTCCGTCGCAGCGCGGACGGACGATGTCGCCGTCCCCAAGGATTTTAACGACCCGGCCATGGCTGCGATGGGCGCGATGCACTACAAGTCGATGTGCGTCGCCTGCCATCTCGCCCCCGGCGTTGATTCGTCCGAAATGCGCATGGGTTTGAACCCAAAGCCGCCGAAGCTTGCGGCAATAGCCGACAACCTCGATCCCCGCTTCATATTTTGGGTTATCAAGCACGGCGTGCGCATGACGGCGATGCCGGCGTGGGGCAAGAGCCATGACGACGAAGCGATCTGGGCGATGACGGCCTTCATCAAGAACGAATTGCCGACGATGACGCCGGCCGAGTTTGACAGGATCATGCCCGAGGAGGAAGGCGAGAACGCGCACGAACATAGGCACGGCGCGCACGGACACGAGCATCAGGAAGAGGTAACGCCATGAACGACAAACGGATTATTGCGCCAACTGGCGCAAGTGGATTGAGCCGCCGCCAGTTCGTCAAGGGACTGGCCGTCGGCGGCGTGGTCGCCGGGCTCGGACTTTGGAAAAAATCGGCGTGGGCGCTGGCCGACGCCCATGCCGGCGCGTGCTACGCGGCCGCCACCGGCCGCGTGCCGGTCGAGGACAATTACCACCTCGTTCTGGAACCGGGCGCAGTGAACTTCACCGGCCGGACGGCGGTGGCGACCACGATCAACGGCAGCGTGCCGGGGCCGGTGTTGCATTGGCGCGAGGGCGACACAGTGACGCTCAGGGTCACCAACAACCTGCCGGATCGAAGTTCGATGCACTGGCACGGCATTCTGGTACCGAATTCGATGGATGGCGTGCCGGGGGTTACCTACGCCGGCATCGAGCCGGGCAAAACCTTCGTCTATCGCTTTCCGGTCAAGCAGAGCGGCACCTACTGGTATCACAGTCACTCGAAATTCCAGGAACAAACCGGCTTGACCGGGCCGCTGATCATCAAGCCGCGCGAGCCGGAGCCTTTCAAGTACGACCGCGATTACGTGGTGATGCTGAACGACTGGACGGACGAAGATCCCTCCGTCGTGTTCGCGAATCTGAAAAAGATGAGCGATTACTACAACTACAACCAGCGCACGGTCGGCGACTTCTTCGACGACATTCGCAAGCACGGCCTGGAGGCGGCGATTCAGGATCGCCTCGCGTGGGGCAAGATGCGCATGAGCCCGCGCGATATCAGCGATGTCACCGGCTTTGCCTACACATTCCTCATCAACGGTCAGCCGCCGAACGGCAACTGGACCGGCCTGTTCAAGCCCGGCGAGCGCGTGCGGTTGCGCTTCATCAACGGCTCGTCGATGACATATTTCGATGTCCGCATTCCGGGGCTGAAGATGACGGTCGTGGCCGCCGACGGCAACAACGTCAAACCTGTCAGCGTCGATGAATTCCGCATCGCCGTCTCCGAAACCTACGACGTGCTTGTCGAGCCGGAGAAGGGGGCGTACACGATCTTTGCCGAGGCGATGGATCGCAGCGGCTATGCGCGCGCGACGCTCGCGACGCAGGCCGGCATGGAAGCGCCGGTGCCGCCGATGGATCCGCGCTTCGAGCGGACGATGCTCGACATGGGCATGGGCCATATGAACATGCCGGGCATGGCGCAGGGCAATATGAATACGCGCGGCAGCCGCGGCAACCGAACGGAAATGGGCGACATGCAAATGCTCGGCGGCATGAAGATGCACGAGAAGAAGAAAGGCAGCCACGACATGAGCGGCATGAAGGGCATGGCCGGCATGCCCGGGATGTCGAACATGAACATGCCGGAGACGAAACAGACGACAAAAATGTCCGGCATGCACGGCTTCAGCCCCGTCTCGGGCCAGCCGCATCAGCTTGCCAACATGCCGAACACGGCCTGGCCGCAACCCGGCGACGTGCATCTGGCGCTGGGGCCGGAAGTCGCGCACATCGCGCCGAACCCGACCGAGCGGCTCGACAAGCCGGGAGATGGCTTGAACCACAACGGCCGCCGCGTGCTGACTTACGCCGATCTCGTGCGCCTCGACAACGGGCCGCAGAACGCGCCGTTCTACCCGGACCACTACGACGCCGAGGTGGTGCTGCATTGCACCGGGAACATGGAGCGCTACGTCTTCGGCTTCAACGGCAAGACCTATGAGCAAAGCCAGCCGGTGCGATTCCCGCACGGGCAGCGCATCCGCGTGATGCTGATCAACGACACGATGATGGAGCACCCGATTCATCTGCACGGTTTGTGGAGCGAACTCGACAACGGCCATGGCCGGCTGCGGCCGCTCAAATTCACCATCAGCGTCAAGCCGGGCGAGAAGCTGTATTACTTCGTGCAGGCGGACGCGCTGGGCCGCTGGGCTTATCACTGCCACCTGCTGTATCACATGGAGGCAGGGATGTTCACGACGGCCATCGTGGCTTGAGAACATCTGTAGGAGCGGCCGCCGGCCGCGATTAATTGGCATCGCGAGCAGCGCTCGCTTCTACAATCGATTTGCAAGGAAGTTAATGATGCAACGACTGATACTACCGGTTCTTTCGATCGCGATTGCTTTTGTGCCGGGCGTGGCTTCCGCCGGCCAACAACCCACTCAACCGGGCTGGCCGCAACCGATCAACAGCAACCCGGTTTTGTCTTACAACTTGATCGACCAACTGGAAGAGCGCCTCGGCGACGGCGCGTCCAGTCTTCGCTGGGACGCGCAAGGCTGGGTCGGCAACAACAAGCACAAGTTCTGGTACAAGACCGAAGGCGAAACCAACGGCTCCCTGACCGAGGAAGCCGAGCTGCAGGCACTGTACGATCATCCGGTTTCGCGCTATTTCGATGTCCAGGCCGGCGTGCGCTACGACTTTGACCCGTCGCCCTCGCGCGGCTGGGCGGCGTTCGGTATTCAAGGTCTCGCGCCGTATTTCTTCGACATCGAGGCGACCGCATTTGTCAGCAATGACGGCTACTCTGCGGCGCGCTTCATTGCCGAATACGACTGGCTGTTCACGCAGCGGCTGATCCTGCAGCCGGAGATCGAAGCGAACCTGTACAGCAAAAGCGATCCGCGCCGCCGCGTCGGCGCCGGCCTGTCGGACCTGGACGTTGGCTTGCGCCTGCGCTATGAAATCAGCCGCAAGTTCGCGCCTTACGTCGGTCTGGCCTACGAGCACAAATATGGCGTCACCGCCGACTACGCGCATGCGGACGGCGATCCGGTTCACCAGTTACGGTTCGTGGTCGGTATACGAGCCTGGTTTTGAGCGCAAAGAGACTGCAGTTAATGGCGAGCGGCCGATGAAGTCGGCAACGCAAAGATGACGATCCTGGCCGGTGTGCTGTCGGTCTGCCAGCCGCGCTCCGAGGCCATGCCGGACGCGACGGCGATGTATTGCTTGCCGTCGACCGAGTAGGAGATCACGCCGCCGCCGATCGGCTGGCCGGTGTTATGGCGCCACAAAATCCTGCCGCTGCGGGCGTCGAAGGCCATGAAGTCGCCGGCGATGCTGCCGGTGAATACGAGGCCGCCGGCAGTCGCGGTGATGCCGGCCACCATCGGCGCCGGCGAATGATAGCGCCAGCGCACGGAGCCGTCGGCCGCGTTCACGGCCGTCACCCAGCCGCTGCGTTTTTTGTCGCGAATGCCGAACGGGTGCAGCCGGCTTTTCGAGCCGGTCCAGAACAATCCTTTACGGCCCTCCGTTTCTTTGGGCGAACGGATTTTGACCGTGGTGCACCAGTCGATCGAGTTGACGTAGAACGTATTCGTCTGCGGCGACCACGCCGGGCCGTTCCACTCGACGCCGCCGTCGATGCCCGGGCAGAAGTGCGTGCCGTCGGACGTCAGTGGTTCGTTGACGTTTTTGATCGTCGTCACCGCCGTTTTGAACAACAATTTGCCGGTGCTGCGGTCGAGCACGTACAGGTAACCGTCCTTGCCGGCGGCGACGAGCAGATGGCGGCCGTCCGGCGTGTTGATGAGTTCGGGCGGCGCGGCAATATCCCAGTCGTGAAAGTCATCGCCGCGCAGCAGTTGGCGGTACCAGCGCAGCGCGCCGGTGTGCACGTCGAGCGCCACGATCGAATAGGTGTACAAGTTGCGGCCGGGACGCACCGCCTTGAGAAAATCGGGCGCGGCGTTGCCGGTCGGCACGTAGAGCCAGCCGCGCCGCGGGTCGATTGCGTACGACGTCCAGGTCGTGGCGCCGGACTTCGGCTGCGTTGCAGTGGCCGGCGGCCAGGTCTGATTGGCGCGTCCGGCGGTGGGGACGAGATCGGCGCTCCACAGGCGACCGCCGGTGGCGGCATCGAACGCCATCATCCGGCCGGTGACGCCGAAGTAATCGCCGCCGGCATTGCCGATGAAGACCCGCCCGTGCCAGGCAACCGGTGCGGCCGGAAAAGTTTCGCCGGTCTCCGGATCGCCGATCACGACGTTCCACAGCTGCTCGCCGGTGCCCGCGTCGAGCGCGTACAGGCGGCCGTCGTTGGAGCCGCGGAACAGGCGACCGTCCAGCCATGCGAGTCCGCGATTCACTTTATTCGGGTCGAATGGCGGCCGGCGCGCCAGGTGATAGACGTGATTCCAGCGCAAGCGACAGTCGGTCGCATCGATCGCGTAGGTATGTTCGAGCGTGGTGAAGTAAATCGTCCCGCCGATTTCCAGCGGGCCGGACTGCATGTTGACCGGCTTCGATATCTGGAAAGCGCACACCCGGCGCAGCGACTTCACGTTCGACGCGTTGATCTGTGTGAGCGGCGAATAGCGATCGCCAGTCAACGTGCGGTTGTAGGTCGCCCAGTCGGACGACAGATCAGGCGCACCGCGCGTAACGGCATTCGGCGCATAGGCCGGTCCGCGGATCGTGCGGCTTTCGCCAACTGGCGGTACGGATGCGGGTGCGAGCAGTTGACGAACCGGGCCGCAGCCGGCGAGCGGCAGAATCAGAACAGCCACCGCCAGCGGTGCTATCGACGGGTGCAGGCAACGCCCGAGCCGGGGGGACAAAATCACATCGCGAACCTCCTTGTGCGCGATGCCAGTCTAGCAAGACGCCCGCGCCGCGGCTATTCGGGCGGCTGCGGTACACTTTCCGTATGCCGCCGCTCTGGCTTACCGCACTTGCCTGGTTTTCACTCGGTCTCGCCTTCCTGGTCGCGGCCGCCATTCTGTATGACGTCTTCGGCCGCGGCTTCCGCCAGAAGATGTGGATCATGGAGATCGTCTGGCCGGTGACGGCGCTGTACTTCGGGCCGCTCGCGTGGTGGGGGTACCGGCGCTGGGGCCGCCCGCAGACGGATCGATGGCAGGCGGCGCACGGCGACGCGCCGCACAAGGCGTTTTCCGCGACGGTGGCCGTCGGTGTCAGTCACTGTGGCGCGGGCTGCACGCTGGGCGACATTGCGGGCGGCTGGATTATCTTTGCCGGTGCGTTTGAAATTGCCGGCCTTGCGCTGTGGGCGGAGTACATCGCCGATTACGCGCTGGCGTTCATGCTCGGCATCGTCTTTCAGTACTTCTCGATCGCTCCGATGCGCGGCCTCGGTCTGCGCGACGGCATCATTGCCGCGCTCAAGGCCGATACGCTGTCGCTGACGGCCTTCGAAGTCGGCCTGTTCGGCTGGATGGCGCTGATCCAGTTCGTGTTCTTTCCGGTCGAGCACCTGCGTCCCGATCATGCCGCGTACTGGTTCCTGATGCAGATCGGCATGGTGCTCGGTTTCGCTACCGCTTTCCCCGTCAACGGCTGGCTGCTGAAGCGGGGGCTCAAGGAGGCGATGTAGCCGGATCAGCGGCGGTTTTTCTTGCCTTCCTGGGCCGCCCGCTTGAGATCGTCATCCGACAGCATCCGCGTGTCGGGATCGGCGGCGCTGCCGTCGGCCGGCGAAAACTTCAGCCCTTCCATGTACGGCGTCGGCTTCTTGCGCCGCGCGTCGGCGAATTCCTTCGCGTAGTAGTCGCGCGCCTGCTCGACGGTTTTTGTGCCGGTGACGATGTCGTGCATCAGGTTGAGGGCGAGGAAGTTGGCTTCTTCGTCGTGGCAGCGGGCGGACACTTCGCCGGTGGTGCGTTCCACGACGACGCTGCCGTCGAATTCGGCCAGCGCGGAGAACTTGTCCACCGGCACGTGGTAGTTGATCACGCTCTCGACCGCGTCGATGTGCGGCGCCGGAAAGTCGTGTTCGTAAAACGCCTTCGACGCGACGATGCGTTTCCATTGGCCGCGATTGAGCCACTTGAGTTCGCTGTCGGTCGCCTCGTCCGGCTCGCCGTATTTCTCGATGACCAGTTGCGCGGCTTCGCGCGATGCTTCCGGCCAGCGTTCGATGGTTTGCGATCCTTGCTGCATGGCCATGGCTGCCTCCTGCAAATCTTTACTCTATAACCGCGGTCAGCGCGTGCCAACGGGGCTTTCCCCGTACTGATGTTCCTCCAGCCATTGGCCGAGGCCGACCAGTGCCGGGTGCAAATCGGTTATTACATAGGTCGGGATCGCTTCGAGGTAGGCGTTGAAACGGCCCTTGGCGGCGAAGCGGCGCCTGAATTCCGATTGCCGCAGCGCTTCGACCAAGCCGGGCAATATGCCGCCCGCGAGCCAGACACCGCCGCGTGCGCCGAGAGTCAATGCCACGTCGCCGGCAAAGCCGCCCAGCAGTGCGAAGAACATCGCGAGGCCGGCGGCGGCGAGCGGATCGTTACCATCGACCGCGTGACCGGTCACCGCTTCGGGCGCAGCGTGCACGGCGGTCTCGCCGCGCAGTTCGGCGAGCCCGCGATAGAGTTGCAAAAGCCCGGGACCCGAGAGCAGCTTTTCCGCCGACACGTGGCCCAGCGTTGGTTGCAGCAGGTGAAACAGGCGGCTTTCCTCCTCGGTCGCCGCGGCGAGCGTGACGTGGCCGCCTTCGCCGGCAATCGGCGCCCACGCGTCGCCGCACGGGATCAGGCCGGAAACGCCGAGGCCGGTGCCGGGGCCGAGAACCGCGACCGCCGCGCCGGCGGCCGGCTGGCCGGCGCCGATCTGCGTACACACTTCGGCGTCGAGGTAGGGCAGCGACAGCGCGGTCGCGGTGAAGTCGTTGAAGACGTGCAGCGCGTCGAGCCCGAGTTGCGCGCGCAGGGACTCGATCGAAAACGTCCAGTTGAGGTTGGTCAGGCTGATCTCGTCGCCTTCGACCGGGCTCGCCACCGCCAGTGCCGCCGCCTGCGGCTTGAGGCCGGTGCTGTCGAGATAGTGGCGCAGCAGCTTGCCCAGGGCGCCATAGTCGCGGTTGCGGAAGACCTGCACTTGCGCCGCCGGCATACCAGGCCGCTTGCAGGCGGCGCGGGTATGGGTGCCGCCGATGTCCGCCAGCAGCCACTCAGGCATAGGTGGGGCTCTCGCGCAGGCGGCCAAGGTACGACTCGCGCCAGGCCGCGATGTCGTGCTCGCGGATGCGTTTTATCATCCGCTGCCAGCGGTCGCGGCGCTCGTCGAGCGGCATCGCGAGCGCCCAGGCGAGCGTATCGGCGATGCCGTCGATGTCGTACGGATCCACCAGCACCGCGCCGTCGAGTTCTTCGGCCGCGCCGGCCAAGCGCGACAGCACCAGCACGCCCGGGTCTTCCGGGTTCTGTGCGGCGATATATTCCTTCGCGACCAGGTTCATGCCGTCGCGCAGCGGCGTGACCAGCCCGACGCGGCTGATCGCCAGGAAGCCGAGCACGCGCGGGCGCGCGAAACTGCGGCCGAGATAGCGGATCGGCGTCCAGTTGTAGTTGGCGAAGCGGCCGATGATTTCGCCGGCCGTCGCGTCGAGCTGCTGGCGGATTTCCTGGTATTCGGGCACGTCGCTGCGCGACGGCTGGGCGATCTGCGTCAGCACGACATTGCCGCGCAGGTCGGGGTACGTTTCGAGCATCCGCCGGTAGGCGTGAAAGCGCTGCACCAGGCCCTTGCTGTAGTCGAGCCGATCGACGCCGATGATCTGCTTGCGGCTCTCCAGGCTTTCGAGCAGCCGCTGCCCGCGCCGCGATTCGCGCCCGGTCGCCGCCTGCTCCATGACCTGGTCGACGTCGATGCCGACCGGGAACACGCCGGTATGCACCGGGCGATGATCGACCGTTGCCACCAGTTGCGGCGTGACCTTCGCGCGCAGGCCGATTTTCATGCTGTCGAGAAAGTTCTCGAGGTCCAGCGAGGTCTGGAAGCCGACCAGGTTGTACTCGGACAGCCACTGGAGAAAGTCGCCGTAATCCGGCAGCGCGCGGAACACGTCGAACGGCGGAAACGGCGTGTGCAGGAAAAAGCCGATCTTGTGCCGCGCGCCGCGTGCGCGCAGCTCGGCCGCCAGCGGAATCAGGTGGTAATCGTGGACCCAGATCAAGTCGTCGTCGCCGAGCATGTGCATCAACTTGTCGGCGAACCACGCGTTGACGCGCCGGTACCCTTGCGCGAAACGCCGCTCGTAATGCAGCAGGTGCATGCGGTAATGCAGCAGCGGCCAGAGCACGCGGTTGGCGAAGCCCTGGTAATAGTCGCGATAGTCTTCCGTCGACAGCGTCACGGTCGCAAAGCTGATGTCGCCGTCGCGGTAGATATCGATCTCGTCGGAAGGCTGTCGGGTGTGCCGGCCGTTCCAGCCGAGCCAGACGCCGCCGCCCGATTCGCGCAGTGCGCTCAGTATGCCGGTCGCGAGGCCGCCGGGCGCCGGCTGCGTCGCCCGCGGCACCGCCACGCGGTTCGAGACGACGATCAGGCGACTCAAAAGGCATCCTCCCAGGATTTCGACAGCCGCATGGCCGAGTTGATCAGGCCGACCATGCTGTAGGTTTGCGGGATATTGCCCCACAGTTCGCCGGTCGTCGGGTTGATGTCTTCCGACAGCAGGCCGTGGGTGTTGCGGCACGCCAGCAGGCGCTCGAACAGCGCGCGCGCCTCGTCGGTGCGGCCGAGCGCCGCGAGCGCGTCGACGTACCAGAACGTGCAGATCAAAAACGCCGTTTCCGGCGGCCCGAAATCGTCTTCGCGGATATAGCGGAACACGAAGTCGCCGCGCTTGAGATGCCGCTCCACCGCGGCGACCGTCGCCGCGAAGCGCGGGTCGTCGGCCTTGAGGAACCCGAGCTCGTGCAACAGCAACAGGCTGGCATCGAGATCTTTTCCGCCGAAGCTTTCGACGAACGAGTTTTCGTCCGCGTTCCAAGCCTGCCGGCAGATGTCGGCGTGCAGTCGGTCGGCGTGCTCGCGCCAGTAATCGCAGCGATCGGCGAGGGCGAGGCGCGCGGCGATCTTGGCCAGCCGGTCGCAGGCGACCCAGCACATCACGCTGGAGAAGGTATGCACGCGCACCGACTTGCGCAGTTCCCACGGGCCCGCATCCGGCTCGCAGTAAAGCCGCGCCGCCGTTTCGCCCAGCTTTTCCAGCCGATGGAACAGCGCTTCGTCGCCGGGATGCGCGAGCCGCTCGTCGAAAAACAGGTGCGTGGCCGCCACAATGGCTGCGCCATAGACGTCGTTCTGAACCTGCGCATACGCCTGGTTGCCGACTCGCACCGGGCCGTGGCCTCGGTAGCCGGGCAGCTTGTCCGCGATCCACTCGTCGAGATTGGCCTCGCCGCTGATCGAATACACCGGTTGGAGTCGCTCGTCGGCGGCGTTGGCGGCAATGTTCGTGATGTAGCCGAGGTAATGCTCCATCATCCGCGTCGCGCCGAGCCGGTTGAGGCTGTTGACGACGAAGTAGGCGTCGCGCATCCAGCAGTAGCGGTAGTCCCAGTTACGGCCGCTGTGCGGCGCTTCCGGCAGCGAGGTAGTGGGGGCCGCGATGATGGCGCCGGTGTCCTCGAAGCCGCTCAGCTTGAGCGTGATGGCGGCGCGAATCACTTCCTTTTGCCACTCGAACGGGATTCCCAGCGAGCGCACCCACCGGTGCCAGTGCTCGCGGGTTTGCTCGAAAAAACGGTTGCCGACGTCGGCGATCGGCTGGGCGATCGTTTCATCGGGACCAAGCAGCAGCGTCAATTCGCGGTTGAGGATGAAGGGTGGTTCCTCGAGTACCGTCGTGATCGGCGCGTTGGTAGTCAGCCGCAGCACCTGGGACGCGCCGACGTAGCGCACGTGGTTGCTGCCGTGGGTGATCTCGACGGGCGGGTCGCCGTAGTCGAACGACGGCCGGAGCACGATCCGGATACGCGGATTGCCGGCGATCGGCCGGATTTGCCGCACCAGCATAATCGGCCGGAAGAACCGGCCGTATTGCCCGAAGCGCGGGGCGAAATCACGAATTTCCACCGCGCCGCCGAACCGGTCGTACAGGCAGGTCACGACGATGGCAGTGTTGGGAAGGTAACGCTGTTCCGTGCGCTCGATGTCCATGAGTTCAATGGCATACACGCCGATCTGGCCGGCGGCGATGCCCTGATTTCCGTTTTGCAATAATGAGCTAAAAACCGGTTCGCTGTCGAATCGGGGCAGGCAGGCCCAGACGATATCGGCGCGCTCGTTGAGCAGCGCGCTGAAGCTGCCGTTGCCGATGACGGCCAGATTCAAATCCATTACAACCTCTTGGTGAGAAAATCAGCATAGTTTTGGAGCCAGCGGAGCACGTCGGCGGCGCTCTCGAGGCGGAAGTTGGCGATGGTCTTGCCGGGACCGACCTTGATCGCGTGGCCGCCGAGCTGGTTGACGACCTTGAAGCCGTCCTCGTCGGTCTTGTCGTCGCCGATGAACACGGGCGTGCGATTCTCGAACGGCGGTTCGTGCATGAACTCCGCGATCGCGGTGCCCTTGTCGCGACCGCTGGGGCGCAACTCGAAGATCATCTTGCCGTGCTGCAGCATGAATTCCGGCCCAAGCTGTTCGAGTTGCTGCGTCATCAGCCACTTGGCCGCGCCGCGACACGCCGGCGCGCCGCGATAATGCAGTGCCAGCGTTTCGCCCTTGTCCTCGAAGATGAGCCCCGCATAGCTGTTCGCGAATTCGGTCAGTGCGCGGCGCGCCGTGTCCAGTTTGCGCGCCGCTTCGGCGTGCCGGGCAAGGCGGCCATCGGCGCTGCGGCGCTCGATGCCGTGCTGCCCGGCGACCGGCAGTTTGAGTGGCGCGAACAGGCGGTCGACATCTGTAATCGCGCGGCCGGTGATCAGCGCGATCGCGCCGCCGGTGGCCTTGCCGAGCCGGCGCAACACGTCGATCACCGCCGGCTCGATCGTCACCGCGTCGGGCGCATGCGCGAGGCGGGCAAGGGTGCCGTCGATGTCGAGGAAGAATGCCCAGCCGGTCGCGAACGCCGGCGGGTTGGCCGCGGCAGGCGCGGCTCGCGTCGAAGCAGGGGTTTGTACCATCTGATTCAGGTGGAAGAAATGGGTGGAATGTCCTTTGCCGTCGATGATACCGGCGTGCGCGCGCTTGCGCCAACGCGCTTTGCCTATAATTGCCCCATTCCGCTACCGATTGTCGCCAAAAGAAGCCGCATGAACGAAACTCCTGGCAGCCGTCTGAATTGCGCCGGCAAAATCGTCGATCTCAGCCGCCCGCGCATCATGGGCATACTCAATGTGACGCCGGACTCGTTTTCCGACGGGGGCAGGTTTGTCGATCCCGATGTCGCGATCGACCACGCGCGGACGATGGTCGCCGAAGGCGCGGACATCATCGACGTGGGTGGCGAGTCGACGCGGCCGGGCGCGGCGCCGGTCGATGCGGCCGAGGAAATTCGCCGCGTGGTGCCGATCGTCGAATGCCTGGCCGCCGAGCTGGCGGTGCCGGTCTCGGTCGATACCGGCAAACCGGAGGTCATGCGCGCCGCTGCCGCAGCAGGCGCCGGCATGATCAATGACGTGTACGCGCTGCGTACGCCGGGCGCGCTCCAGGCCGCGGCGGCAACGGGCCTGCCGGTCTGCATCATGCACATGCAGGGCGAGCCGCGCACGATGCAGCAGAATCCGCATTACGACGATGTCGTCGCGGAGGTGGCGGCGTTTCTGGAAGAGCGCGCCGCCGCCTGCGTCGCCGCCGGCATCGACCGCGAGGGCATCGTGATCGACCCCGGCTTCGGCTTCGGCAAGACGCTGCGGCACAACTACGAATTGCTGGCCGGCCTGCCGGAACTGGCAAAGTCGGGGCTGCCGATCCTCGCCGGCATCTCGCGCAAGTCGATGATTCGCGGCGTGGCGCCCGAACCGCGCCAGCGCACGATCGCGAGCGCAACCGCCGCGGCGCTCGCGGTCTGGCAGGGTGCGAGCCTGGTGCGGGTGCACGACGTGGCGGCGACCGTCGCCGCGCTGGCGGTTGCGACGGCGATGCAGGCGCCTGCTAGACTGTAGAAATTCGGAGGGGATGACGATGACCAGAAAATACTTCGGCACGGACGGCATTCGCGGGCGCGTCGGCGAGGGCGCGATGAGCGCCGAATTCGTGCTCCGGCTGGGGCGTGCCGTCGGGCGCGTGCTGGCGCCCACCGGCGGCGGGATGGTAGTGATCGGCAAGGATACGCGCAGCTCCGGCTACATGTTCGAGTCCGCGCTCGAAGCCGGCCTGTCGGCGGCCGGTTGCAACATCCGCCTGCTCGGGCCGATGCCGACGCCCGGCATCGCGTACCTCACGCGCACGTTCCGCGCCAACGCCGGCATCGTCATCAGCGCCTCGCACAATCCGTTCGAGGACAACGGCATCAAATTCTTTTCGACCCACGGCCAGAAACTGGACGATGCGGTCGAGGCAGCGATCGAGGCCGAAATCGAGCGTCCGTTCGAAACGGTCGCGCCGCATGAACTCGGCAGCGCGAAGCGTGTGGACGACGCCTCCGGTCGCTACATCGAATTCTGCAAGGGG
>DASSNE010000050.1:0-5333 GCA_035688265.1 Gammaproteobacteria bacterium | reverse complement strand
GGTGCTGGTCACGACCCTGACCAAGCGCATGGCCGAAGACCTGACCGAGTACCTCGACGAACACGGGGTCCGGGTTCGTTATCTGCATTCGGACATCGACACGGTCGAGCGCAGCGAGATCATTCGCGACCTGCGCCTGGGCGAATTCGATGTTCTAGTTGGCATTAACTTGTTGCGGGAAGGCCTTGATTTACCTGAAGTTGCGTTAGTTGCGATCCTCGATGCAGACAAGGAAGGCTTCCTGCGATCCGAGGGCTCGCTGATTCAGACCATCGGCCGCGCGGCGCGCAACGTCAACGGCAAGACGATCCTTTACGCGGAACGGGTGACCGGCTCGATGGATCGCGCCATTGCCGAGACCGACCGCCGGCGTGAGAAGCAAATGGCCTTCAACGCCGAGCACGGCATCTCCCCGCAGGGCATCCGCAAGGCAGTGGCCGACGTCATGGAAGGCGCCCGCCGCAACGTCGGCGAGGTCAAGCCGAAGCTGCGCGCGGCGGCGGTCGCCGAGAAGCAGGTTGAATACCGGGCGATGAGTCCGGAGAAACTGCTGCGTGAAGTGAAGGTGCTGGAGCAGCAGATGTACAACCACGCCCGCAATCTGGAATTCGAGGAAGCGGCGCGGTTGCGCGACCAGATCGAGGCGATGCGGCGTCAAAGCTTCGGCCTGGAAGAACAGACGGGGACTTGAACCCGCGCTCAGAGCGCCGCCAGGAAAGCGGCGAGATCGTGTTTCTGCTGTTCCGTCATGCCGATGTTGAAGCGGGTGTTGTAAAAGTCGATCACGTCCTCCAGCGTTGCCGCCGAGCCGTTGTGAAAATACGGCGCTCGCGCCGCGAGTCCCCGCAGAATCGGTCCCTTGAATTTACCGATGTCATTCCACTTGCCGGTCACCATTGCCAGGCCGGGGTCGGTGGTCTGGACCGTTTCGCCGGTATAGATGTTGGTCAGGGTGTACAAGGGGAAGTCCGGCGTGCGCCGGCTGGCGTCGCTGACGCCGAGGTTGAGCGGCGCGCCGACCGAGTGGCCGCCGACGTTGGGGTCGTTGTGACAGGTGGTGCAGTGCCCTTGAATCGTTTCCTGTCCCGGCGTGTCATTGAGACCCGCGACGCCGGTGATGGTCAGCGGCAAAGTGTTGAACAGGACTTCGCCGCGTGCAATGGCAGCGCGCGCCCGGCCGCGACGGCTGTGGTCGCGGGTGCTTGCCCAGGCTTCGAACAGCCTGATCACCCGGGAATTGAAAGCGGTGCCGGTCGGGTCTGCTCCCAGCGGATCGTTGATGCCCACGTAGAAGCGCTGGTTGGCGAGTACAACCGGCCCGCCGATCGCGTCGTCCGCGTTAAGCGGTCCGGCAGTTCGATCGCGCACCTGGGCGGTCGTGAGGCCTGTCTCGAACGCGACGATCCGGGCGAGCTGTTCGGCGCTCGGCGGGTTCGTCGCCTGCGCATGGCCGAGCGTTGCGTTGCGGGCCTGGGACGTCAGGCTGGCGATTAATTGGGTGTGTGCCGTGCCGGGATCCATCGGCGGTTGGAACGGGGCCGAGGTTTCCCGGCCGTCCCACATCACCGCGGTGAGGAAGCCGAGGTTGGTGGCCGGCAGTGGCCGTCGGAACAGCGACAGCTCGGCCGCGCTCGCGTAGTGATAGGGGTCGTCGACCGCGCTCAAGGCGAACTCGGCGTGATCCGGTATCGGCAATCCGACGCGGATGTCGCCGTACTTGAGCAACATGCTGGACGCCTGGCGGCGGGCTGCCTCCGTCGACACATCGGCGAGCGGTGAATTCGTGCCGTCGTTCGGGTGGAAGATCGGGTCGAGGCCGCCGCTGGCGTCGAACCGGGCCTGGACGTCCGCGGCGCTGATTGTCCAGCCGTCACGCTGCACGTGACAACTCGCGCAGCTGCGGCCATTGGTGCCGAGGCTCTGGAAGAACGGGTTCGACGTATCAATGCTGCCGTTCGGCGTAAACGTTCGCACCCAGCCGCTCGGATCCGGCGTGGTCAGCGGGTCGTCGCCGTGACCGGTCTTCGCGACGGCGCTGCCGTAGGCCGTCGCCCACAGCAGCGCACCTGCAATCAAAACAAGCCGGGTCTTCGTCCTCATGGTTGGCGCCTCGGGCATTAAAGCGGCGCCAAAGCTATGATGCCGTGTATTTGTTGCACGACACGTGAGGATTCCACATCGTGAAAGCGCCCAGCGGGTTATGCGCCCATGCCCAGACGTGCAGCGCATAAAATGCCGGCAGCCCGAAGCGGTTCGGTGCCCCGACGTAGTCGAACAACTGTCCCATCAGCACCGGCGTCGACTCTGGATGGGCGGCATCCCAGACCGACGCGATGGTGACGTATTCCACCGCGACCAGACGCAGTCCGCCGTTGCCAGTCGGCTCATACACAAGCGCCTCCGGGTGCTGAGCATCGAGCACGCCGTCGCCGACCAGGCCTTGGTTGACGTAGTGGACGCCCATCGCGCCGTGGTCCGGCCCAGTGACGCAGCCGAGTAAAAGGGCATAGCCGTCCGCCTCGGCCTCCGCCAGGTTCCGGTACTGACCGGTCGCGTCGTGAGCCGCCGCGATTAATCCGGTCGCATTATGATGCGCATGGGCCGATGCCGCCGCGCCCGGCGTCCACAGCACGGCCGCAACTGCAACCGCGCCGGCAAGAACAGGAATCCATCGAATGTTCATCGTGATTTCTCCAGGTCAATCTGGCGGCCGCCCGATGCGCCCGATGGCGAAAAGTAGGCGGTGACGACTTCCGGATTCCATACCGATTTACTCTCACAATATCTGCGCGGACTCCCCGACCTGTTTCCGGCCGGGCGTGGATAACGGGTCCGGCGGCTCCACGCCCTGAAGCCGGCACCACAGACGTTCGCTGACCATGTCGATGGCGGTAGCGAGGTAGCGGTAATAAGTGCTCGGCGCCAGGTGTGCCGCGTCGGCCGCAGCCAACCGATCGACGGCCGGGCGGAAATAACTGTGCAGCAGCACCTTGTGATAACGGCGTGTTTTGGGCACGCGCTCGAGTTCGCTGCTGGCCTGCCACAGCAACGCGCGCAGCGCGTGAACCCGCACGCTGATGTCGGCGCCGGCGGGGACTGCCGCCTCGATCAGCGAGGTCCGAAGCAGCGGATTGTCGCCGAGGCGGCTCGCGTTGGTGTAATGCCTCAGCACCTGCTTGACGGCGTCGCGAAACTGGCAGCGGTCCAGTTGCAGCTGCGCCGCACCGGAAACGGCGGCGCCGCGAAGTTCCCGGCTGACGCGCATGACCCAGTCGGGGACGCTTTCGTCGCGAAAGTCGTGCAAGTAGATGGCAACGGCTACGCCCCCAAGCCGATGCGCGGTTTGCGGCAGCCGCTCATGACCGGCGACCCGGGCATGGATTCGGCCCTGATCGTCGGCCATGATTCCGGCGAAGAACTGCAGCCCGGGGATGGCGAGATCGGCAGCGATCGAGGCGGCCCAGACCGCCGATTGGACGGCCGATACTGCCAGGTGCCGGCGGCGATCGAGCCAGAATCGGCAAAGGCCGGCGGGACGATCGGCGATGTGACCCCGCCGCTGCAGCTCGCGGCGCACCTCGACGACGATCGAATCGCGCCGCGCCGCCTGCGCCGACACGCGTTCGAGTGCGAGGCTGAACAGAAATCCCGCCAGCCCCTGGCGCTGGTCGCGGATGATCTGCAGGCCCTCGGGCTGGCGGGCGTGCCAGTATTGAAACAGGCGGCGCTGCTCCGCGCCCTGCCAGCGCTCGATGAGCGCCGCGACGGCCGCCGGGTCATTCTTGCCGGGCGAGTCGATATAGACGGGCCGGTTGGGATCGATCTGGTGAATGTTGGCGCCGCGCGCGCTGTCCTGGGACAGGAACAGGATGTCCTGAACCGCCTCGTAGGTCGCGCGGGCGCCGTGCCGCATTTGCTGGCTCAACCGCTCTTCAAGCCGACGGTGCAACTGCTCGTGCCGTTCCGGTTCGCGAGTCGACAGGTCCTCGCGTACTGCTGCGCGAACCAGGTCGTGCGGAAACAGGCCGTGCGGCCCTGCGCTCATGAAGCTGAGGCCGTTCAGCCAGTCGTACAGTGAATTGGTATCGGTCGCCGGCAACATGGCCTTCAGCAGCGGCCGATCGAGATTGCGGGCGATTGCGGCGGCGTGCAGCGCCTGCGCCTGCTCATCGCTCACCGCAACGCGCACCAGTATTCCGGCCAGTTCGCGCAGCAGGTCATGGCCCGGCTGCGCTGCCAGCACCGCGGCGCGGCGGGCGGCGCAGAGCTCGGCAGCCAGTGACAACGCCAGCGGATTGCCGTGAGCATAATGGATGACGGCTGCGATGCCGCGTTTGATTCCACGTCGCCGCAGGCATTCACGCGCCTCGGCTACGGTGAAGTTCGGTAACTCAAGCACCCGCATGATATCCGCCCAGGACGGATCGGCGCGCCATTCGGCCGCCGGTTTGCGCCGGCCGGCCAGCACGATTCGAATATCGCGGTCGAGGGCCGGCAACAGCTCATGCTGAAACCAGCCTTCCAGTGCCGCCCAGCTTTCGAAGGTATCGACGCATAGCAGGGCGCGGTTTTTTTGCGTTCGCAGTTCGGCTTCGATGGCTGACCGTGCGACGGCGGGGGAAGGTTCATGGTGACGGGCGTCGATATGGGCGACGCCCAGGCCCGCGTCCAACGCACGCGCGCCGATTTCCGCCAGCAAAGTCGATTTGCCGGCGCCGCCCGGGGCGGCAATGAAGAGCAATCTCAAGGGCGCGTTCGGCTGGAGCAGGGCTTGTGCCTGCGCCAGTTCGCGTTTGCGGCCGACGAACAGGCGCCGACGGTTGCTGCTCAAGATCGAAGCAAGGCGGGCCATCCGTAGCCTCGCAGCCATTTGTGATTCCGGAATCGTCGGCCCTGGCTTTGAATCTGTCAAGACATTTGCGGGGACGGAAGCCGCCCGCCCGAACGGCTTGCAGCCCGCGCCGCGTTAAGGTATCTTTCCCTGCCTTTCAGGCGCGTAGCTCAGCTGGTTAGAGCACCACCTTGACATGGTGGGGGTCGTTGGTTCGAGTCCAATCGCGCCTACCAATTTTCCTGAAATGCGAAGACATGCGGTCCCTCGTATAGATCGCCACTGTGAGTAAAGATGATTTCAATCACTCTCCCCGATAATTCCCAGCGGAAATATGATCATCCGGTGACCGTCGCGGAGGTCGCGGCCGACATCGGTCCAGGCCTCGCCAAGGCGGCGCTGGCCGGCAAGGTCGATGGCAAGCTGGTCGATACTTCGTACCAAATCGAAAACGACGCCCAGCTTGCGATCGTCACCGGTCGCGATGCGGAGGGTCTCGACG
>DASSNE010000035.1:0-3782 GCA_035688265.1 Gammaproteobacteria bacterium | reverse complement strand
GGTTGTCGGCTACTGGAACCACGCGATGAGCGCCAGCATCGACTACCAGAACCAGCGCAACAATTTCCTCAAGACGCAGATTTCGCGGGTCGACAAACGCATTGCCGACATCAAGGACATGCAGAAGACGCGCAAGGAACTGCTCGCGCGCATGCACATCATCGAGCAGCTACAGCAGTCGCGGCCGCAAATCGTGCACCTGTTCGACCAGCTCGTCCGCACTCTGCCGGACGGCATCTATCTCACCAGCGTCGCCCAGACCGGCACCACGCTGCACCTCAACGGCATCGCCCAGTCGAGCGCGCGGATTTCGACCTACATGCGCAGCATCGCCGAGTCGGACTGGCTCGCCGATCCGAACCTGACGGTTATCAAGGCAAGGGGCGACGGCAAGCTGCACCGCAAACAGTTTTCGCTGACGGCGAAGGTGACCGGCCCGGCAGCCGCAAAAGAGGGCCAAGGCTCGTGAACGTCGACCTGAACAACCTGAATTTCGACCTGCAATCGATCAACGACCTCGACTTCCGCGAAGCCGGCAATTGGCCCGTCGCAGGCAAGGCCGCGCTGATCGCGCTGATCTTCGCGGTGATCGTCGGCGCCGGCTACTGGTTCATGATCCGCGACCAGATCGACCAGCTACACACGTCGCGCCAGCAGGAAATCTCGCTCAAGAAACAGTTTGAAGGCAAGGCGCACAAGGCGGCCAATCTCGATGCGCTGAAAGCGCAACTGCAGGAGATGCAGACGAGCTTCGGGACCCTGCTGCGCCAACTGCCGAGTGAAACCGAGGTGGACAGCCTGCTGCGCGACATCTCTCAGACCGCGGCAGTCGATGGCCTGGAGCAGAAGCTGTTCCAGCCGCAGTCCGAGAACAAGAAGGACTTTTACGCCGAAAAGCCGATCCACATGATCGTCACCGGCGGTTTTCACGACCTCGCCAAGTTCGTGTCGGACGTAGCGGCGCTGCCGCGCATCGTGACCTTGCACGACATCAGCATCAAGCCGGCCGGCAAGAATGAGTCGGGCCAATTGAGCATGAGCCTGACTGCTAAGATTTATCGCTATCTTGAGCAGGATGGTGGGAAGAAATGATGCGCGAGTCAATCATACACAGGCTTCTGCCACGCGCCGGCCTGCTGGTCGCGGTCGCGGCGCTTGCCGGTTGCGGCGCCCGTAGCATGAACGACCTGACACAGTACGTGCAGAAGGTTCAGGCGCAACCGGGGCCGCCGCTCAAGCCGATTCCGCAGATGAAGCCGTACGAAACCTACACCTACACGGCCCAGACACTGCGCTCGCCATTCCAACCGCAGGTCGAGGAGAAGCCGACCAGTGCGGTGCGGCCGGATGCGGACCGCAACAAGGAATACCTCGAACAATTTCCGCTCGACAGTCTGACGATGGTTGGCACGATCGACATGGACGGCACGCGCTATGCCCTGATCCGGGACAGCGAGGGTCTGGTGCATCGGGTCAAGGCGGGCAACTACATAGGCCAAAACGACGGCCGCATCCTTGAAATATCCTCGACCGGCCTGACTTTGCGCGAAATCGTTCCCAACGGGCTGGGAGGCTACGTGAAACGGAAGACGCCGGTCACCCTCGCTACCGACAGCTCGAAAGCAGGTAAGCCATGAATAAAAACATTCCTATTTCCCCGCTCCGCCGCTGGGCCGGCGCGGCGTTCGGCATTGCCTTGCTGGCGCCACTGGCGCTGGCGGCGGGCACCGCGTCCGCCAACCAGTTGACGTCGATTGATGCGACGCCGCTGGGCGGCGACCGGGTACAGATCGACCTTACGCTGGCGGACCCGGCGCCCAAACCGCGCTCGTTCAGCATCGACAAGCCGGCGCGCATCGCGATCGACCTGCCCGGCACCGAGCCGGTGCTGGACAAAACGCGCCACCTGGTGGATGTCGGCGCCGTGCGCCAGGTGCTCACCGCCGCGGCCGGCGGCCGCACGCGCGTAGTCGTAGATTTGAGCTACCCGATGCCCTACAGCACGCGCGTGTCGGGCCGGCATGTCTACATCACCGTCGGCGGTTCGGCCGCGACGGCCGGGTCCGGCTTCGGCCCGGCAAGCGGCGGCACGAACGCGCCAGCTTCGCAACAGACTAAAGTCACGAGCATCGATTTTCGCCGCGGCGAGAACGACGCTGGTCGCGTGCTGGTGCACCTCAGCGACCCGCATACGCAGGCGAACGTCGAACGACAGGGCGACCAGGTTGTCGTATCGCTCAAGAACACCGATCTGCCCAAGGATCTGATGCGGCGCCTGGACGTCAGCGACTTCGCGACGCCGGTGACCGCAATTGACGCCGTCCGGCGCGGCGACGATACCCGCCTGGTCATCCATACGCAGGGCACCTACGAGCAGCTCGCGTATCAATCCGACAGTCTGCTGGCGGTTGAAATCAAGCCGCTGACGAAGGCCCAGCAGGCGCGGCTGGAGAAGAAGCAGTACAACGGCAAGCGCCTGACGCTGAATTTCCAGGACATCGAAGTGCGCGCGGTACTGCAGATTCTCGCCGACTTCACCGGCTTGAACATGGTCGTCAGCGACAGTGTCGGCGGCAGCATCACGCTGCGACTACAGAACGTGCCGTGGGATCAGGCGCTCGACATCATTCTCAAGACCAAGGGCCTGGCGATGCGCAAGAACGGCAATGTCGTGCTGGTTGCGCCGGCCGACGAAATCTCTCAGCGCGAGAAGCAGCAGCTACAGGCCAAGCAGCAGATCCAGGCGCTGCTGCCGCTGGAATCGGCTTTCATTCAGGTCAATTACGCAAAAGCCGCCGACCTCGCCAACCTGATCAAATCGCAGGGCAACTCCCTGCTGTCACCACGCGGCACCGTCAGCGTCGATCAGCGCACCAACGTGCTGCTGGTGCAGGATACCGCCGACCGCCTCGCGGACATCCGCGAAATGGTCCACAAACTCGACGTCCCGGTTCGCCAGGTGCTGATCGAGTCGCGCATCGTCATCGTCAACAAGGACTTCACCCGGCAATTGGGTGTGCGCTTCGGTGCGACCGGCGTCAACACGAATGGCAGAGGACTGGTTGCCGTCAGCGGAAGCGCGGAGGCGGCCGATAACATAGTCGTTTCCGGAACGAATGATCTGATGACCGGTTCTTCAGGGCCGCTGGATAACCGTTTGGTGGTCAATGCCCCGGCCGCAGGCCCCGTCGGCCGATTGGCCGTCGCCATCCTGAGCTCCAATTATCTGGTTGATCTGGAATTGTCGGCGCTGCAAGCCGAGGGCCATGGCCAGGTCATTTCGCAGCCGCACGTAATAACATCAAATCAGCACGAAGCCTCTATCAAGCAGGGCGTCGAGATTCCATATCAGCAGGCCTCATCGAGCGGCGCGACCAATACCCAGTTCAAGGAAGCGGTGCTGAGTCTGAAGGTGACGCCGCAAATTACGCCGGACAACAAGATCATCATGGACCTCGACGTGAGCAAGGACAGCGTCGGTGCGACGGTGCCAAGCGCCACCGGCGGAACCGTGCCCAGCATTGATACGCGCGAAGTCAAAACGCAGGTGCTGGTCGACAACGGCGATACCGTTGTGCTCGGCGGCATCTATGAGACCAGCCGTGTGCAAAGCGTGCACAAAGTGCCGCTGCTGGGCGACATCCCGTTGCTGGGCTTTCTGTTCCGCAACACGAGCACCGTCAACAACAAGAAAGAGCTGCTGATCTTCGTGACGCCGAAAATTCTTTCTTCAGGCGTGCAGCTTGAGCAATCGAACTACGAATAGCGCAAGGTAGAAGCGA
>DASSNE010000030.1:0-2730 GCA_035688265.1 Gammaproteobacteria bacterium | reverse complement strand
GCATCGACGAAATAGTCCGCCGGCCAGTATTCATTGTCGAACGCCCGCCAGATCGTATAGTGGTTGTCCATGGCGACCGGATAGCGAATACCAAACCGTTTGATCGCGTGTTCCACGTTGCCCGCGTCTTTCTCGAATGCGAACTCGGGTGTGTGCACGCCGACAATAACCAGACCATGATCCTTGTATTTCTGGTACCACGCGTTGACGTACGGCAGCGTGCGGATGCAGTTGATGCAGGAATAGGTCCAGAAATCGACCAGCACGACCTTTCCGCGCAGTGCGGCACGTGTCAGCGGCGCACCGTTGAACCAGTGTGTAGCGCCGGCCAGCGACGGCATTCTGCCCTCTACCGGAAACGGGGCGGTCAGCGTCGACGCCGAAGGATCGGCCGGCGGATCGGCGCTTTTCACGGCGTCCGAACCCGCGGCGGGTTGTGGTTTCACCACGTCAAGCAAGTGCTGCTCGATGCCGCTGGTGCTCGCCAGCGATACTTGAGTAAGCGCCCCCGTATCGAGCCCCAGCGCGATCGTCGCGACGGCCGCGATGACCAGCGTGCCGAGGCCGCGGCGTACCCACTCGCCGGCGCCCAGCGCGCGTTTCATCCAGGCGAATACGCGGCCCCCGATCAGCAGCGCGCATGCCAGCGAAGTCGCCGCGCCGGCGGCGTAAGCGAACAGCAGCAATGTCGTCTCGACGCTCGCACCCTTGATGGCCGCGCCGGCGAGGATCAGGCCGAGGATAGGCCCGGCACACGGCGCCCACAGCAAGCCGGTGGCAACGCCCAGGCCGATCGAGCCGCCAATCGAGTCGCGCCCGTCCATGCCTTGCGACAGGCGATTGCCGAGCGCGACGACCGGGCGCGTGATCCAATCGGCCACGCGCCTCGATATCAGCGTCAAGCCCAGGATCGCCAGCACGATCAGCGCGGCGATGCGGCCGTACTGGTTGGCACGCACCGCCCATCCGCCACCGAAGGCGGCGAGCGTCGCCACCACAGCAAAGGTGACGGCCATGCCGATCAGCAGCGGTAGTCCGTTTTTCAGGAATGGCCGGTTGGCGCGGGCAAAAACGAATGGCAGCACCGGCAATATGCAGGGACTGACGATGGTCAGCACGCCGCCCAGATAGGCAAGAACGGGAAGCCACATGATTTTCGGCCTTTATTGGTTGTTGTAGGCGCGTGCCGGACTCAGGCCGACGCGGGCGTGAAGGTCAGCGCCAGGCCGTCCATGCAATAGCGCAGTCCGGTGGGTTTGGGGCCGTCGTGAAACACGTGGCCGAGGTGGCCGCCGCAGCGCCGGCAATGAACCTCGGTGCGCGCCATACCGAATGTCGTGTCGGTGCGCGTGGCCACCGCGTTCGGCAGCGGCGCCCAGAAGCTGGGCCAGCCGGTATGGCTGTTGAACTTGGTGCGTGACGAAAACAGCGCCAGGTGGCAGCCGGCGCACGAGAATGTTCCGGCGCGGTGCTCGTTGTTGAGCGGGCTGGAAAACGGCCGTTCGGTGCCGTCTTCGCGCAGTATCCGGTACTGCGCCGGAGTCAGCAGCTTGCGCCATTCGGCGTCGGTGTGCGTGACTTCAAAGATGCCGGCCGGGGCGGCGGATTTCGTGCCTGCCCGCGCCCACAGGCCGCAAGCCAGCGCGGCGGCGCCGGCCACGCCGGTAAACAGGAATTGTCGTCTGGTTGCCATCATGCCCTCCTGGTTGCATAACTGATCGAAGTGGCTGCAGTGTAAGACCGCGCGGATCGCGAAATCTTCACGCAATGTTAAACAATTCGTGATACGTGACAGCGGCGGATTTCCGTAGAATGGGGTGGCGCGCAAGCGGCGCGCTGCTACAGGACTTGTTCGATGGACCAGCCCAGACGCGTCCTTCTGGTGGAGGACGATATTCATATCGCCGACCTGCTGAAGCTGCACCTGCGCGACGAGCGCCTGGACGTCGTGCATTGCGCCGACGGCGACGAGGGTCTGCGCCGGCTGGAGCAGGGCGGCTGGGACGCGCTGGTGCTGGACATCATGCTGCCCGGCGTCGACGGTCTCGAAATCTGCCGCCGCGCCCGCGCAATGGCGCGCTATACGCCGATCATCATCATCAGCGCACGCGCCAGCGAGATGCACCGCATCCTGGGACTGGAGCTGGGCGCCGACGACTACCTCGCGAAGCCGTTCTCGGTGCTCGAGCTGGTCGCGCGCGTGAAGGCGCTGTTGCGGCGCGCCGACGCGCTGGCGCGCAACGCCAGGATGAACGCGGGCAGCCTGTCGCTGGCGGGGCTGTTCATCGACCCGATCGCCCGTACCGCATCGCTCGACGAGCGGCCGCTCGACCTGACGCCGCGCGAATTCGACCTGCTGTATTTTTTTGCGCGCCAGCCGGACAAGGTGTTTTCGCGCATCGATCTGCTCAATGCCGTGTGGGGCTACCGGCACGAGGGCTACGAGCACACGGTCAACACCCATATCAACCGCCTGCGCGCCAAGATCGAGGCCGATCCCGCGCAGCCGCGACGCATCCTGACGGTGTGGGGGCATGGCTACAAATTCGCGTCGCCGGAGACACCGGCGTGAAGCTGACCCTGACGCAGCGCCTGTCGCTGGTGTTCGCCGTGCTGCTGCTGGTGTGCTGCGGCATCTCGGCGTGGCTGCAGATACGCTCGAACCGCATGCATGAGCAGATCGTGGTTCAGGGTTTGTCGCGCGGACTCGCTGAGCATATCGCCAGCAAC
>DASSNE010000007.1:0-24853 GCA_035688265.1 Gammaproteobacteria bacterium | reverse complement strand
CGCTACATTGATCAACACAACCAACAACCCAAGCCTTTCATTTGGACCGCCAGCGCCAACGACATCCTGGAAAAGGTCGTCCGCGCAAATCGCCGATTAAGCGCCAAACAGAATGACGCACTACACTAGCAACTAGCAACTAGCAACTAGCAACTTCTCTTTATCTGAGTCCCGCCAAAGAATCCGGCTCCCGACGAATGAAACGCTTGGCCGCCTCCGGCGGCAACGGCGGGCTCAACATGAACCCCTGCATTACGTTGCAGCCGATCGAACGCAGATAATTCATTTGCAGTTCGGTTTCCACGCCTTCCGCCACCAGGTTCAGGGACAGGCTGTCGGCCATCGATGCGATCGCCGCCGTAATCGACGTTCCGGAACTGCCCGTGTGAATGTCCTGCACGAACGAATGATCGAGCTTGAGCGTGTCGATCGGAAGGCGGCGCAGATAGCTCAATGACGCGTAGCCCGTACCGAAATCGTCAATGGCAATCCGGATGCCGTGACTGCTCAACTCGCGCAGCTTGCGTACCGTCTTGTCCATGTCCTTCATCAGCAGGTTTTCGGTGATCTCTATTTCGAGCGCGTCGCCCGGCAGATCGAACTCCTTCAGAATCGAGACGATCATTTCGACCAGGCTGGGCTGCTCGAATTGCAGCATCGAAAAATTCACCGCAAGCCGCACCGGCGGCAACCCTTCCTTGCGCCACTCGGCAATATCCGCGCAAGCATGGCGCAGCACCCATTCGCCCAGCGACACGATCAGGCCACTTTCTTCTGCGATCGGCACGAACTCGCTGGGCGCGAGCAGACCGCGCGTCGGGTGGCGCCAGCGTACCAGCGCTTCGACGCCGGTGACTTCGCCCGTCGAGACGTTCACCTGCGGCTGGTAATAAATTGCGAACTGGTCCGATTGCAGGGCGCGGCGCATGCCGCTTTCGATCGACACGTAATCGGTGATGACCGCGCTCATATCGTCGCGGTAGAACTCGTAGGCGTCCTTGCCGCGCGACTTGGCCTCGTACATCGCGATGTCGGCGCGGCGGATCAGCGTATCCGGATTCTCGCCGTGCTCGGGATACAGCGCGATACCGATGCTGATCGTCACGAACAATTCGTGCTCGTCGATCGCGAATGGCTGGCGCAGCCGGTCGAGGATCTTCTTGGCGACTTCGGCCGCATCGATGCGCCGCCCCGCCTGCGGCAGCAGAAGCATGTATTCGTCGCCGCCGGCACGCGCGAGCGTGTCGCCTTCGCGCAGGCAGCCCAGAATGCGCTTGCTGACGCTCTGCAATAACTGGTCGCCGATCAGATGTCCGAGCGTATCGTTGATGATCTTGAAGCGGTCCAGGTCGAGGAACATGATCGCGAACGTCTGCGGGTTGCGCCGCGCCTGGCTGATCGCCAGCGTCAGCCGATCCTTGAACAGAAAGCGATTGGGCAGGCGTGTCAGCAAATCGTGCGACGCGTGAAAGTTGATGATCTCCTCGGCCCGCTTGCGGTCGCTGATGTCGCGCGCGACGCCGTAGGTGCCCCGGAAGCGGTCCGCAGCCTCGGCTTCGCCGCTCTCATACATGCCCATCGCGTTGACTTCGACCGACAGGTAGCGCTTGCCATGACCGTGCCGCAGGATCGCGTCGTCGCGGCACTTGAGCCGCAGCTCGATGTTGTGCGAGGCGCGATCGCCGGTGCGGCGCTCGTTGAGCACGTAGCGCGCGAATTCAAGATCGGGCTCGTGCACGATCGACGAATAATGCACGCCCAGCAGCTCGTCCTTGCGATAACCGAGCAGCGACTCGATACGGCTGTTGACGAACGTGAACCGGCCGTCGCGGTCGAGCATGTAAATCAGGTCCGGTGAACTTTCGACGATGTAGCGATGCAGCTTTTCGGACTCCACCAGGCGCGACTCGACCGCTTCGTTTTCCTGTTCGAGCTGCCGTTTGCGGGCCGCGTTTTCGATCGCGCGCACCAGTTGCTCCGGCGCGTAAGGCTTTTGCAGGTAATCCTGCGCGCCGCGCCGCAACGCATCCAGCCCGGCCTCGCCGGATGCTTCGCCGCTCAGCACGATGACGGCGGTATCGGGCTGACCGGCGACAATGAAATCCAGCAGCTGGCGGCCGTCCATGCCGGGCAGGTTCAGGTCGAGCAGGACGATGTCGCAGGTTTCCCGCTTCAGCCACGCCATTGCCTCGCGACCGTCCCCGACCGTCTCGACGTTGTAGTCGTATAATTCCAGCAGAGTCTGCAGGCTCTCCGCGACACGCTCCTCGTCCTCGACGAGCAGAATCTTTGCGGGCGTGTTTGTCGTCACCATAAACTGCGATTCCTTCGCATCAAGTCTTCCGTGTGTTTTATTCACCGGGCGCCTCGCGGTACGGCAGCAGGACGTCAAATACCGTTCCCTCGCCCGGCGCGCTGCGACACCGGATCGAGCCGCCCCAGCCGGCGACCAACTGCGCGACGATCGAGAGCCCCAGGCCGCGCCCGGCACCCTTGGCGGTCGTGCCTTGCCGGAACAGCCTGTCCATCATCTCCGGGTCGACGCCGTGGCCGCCATCGCGCACACTCAGCTCGCCATGCATGCGGCCGTTGACGTTAATGCCGGCGCGCGTGCTGACGGTGATCTCACCGCCATTCGGCATTGCATCGGCGGCATTGTTGACGAGGTTGCCGACGACCTGCTTGAGGCCATCCACGTCCACCGCCAGCGGCGGTATCGAATCGGCAAGATTCAGTTTCACTTTAATATTACGCGCGTCCAGAGTGGAAGTCTGGAGCAGCCAGATCATATCCGTGACGATGCGGTTGACACCCGCCGCGCCCGGCTCGCCTCGCTGCCCGCGCGACATGTCCGCCAGCCGGTCGAGAATGCTGTCGATGCGCTCGATTTCCTCGCTGATGATTTTCAAGTCCCGCTCGGCCCACTGCTCGCCGCTGTGCCTCCGGGACAGAATCTGCACGTAATTCTTGACCGTCGTCAGCGGATTGCGCGCCTCGTGTATCGACTGGCGCACATGCTGCTCGAACATTTCGGCCGGCGCCGGGAATGCGCGCGCCGCCGGCGTGTGGCCGCTCACGACCGCGGCCGCTGCACGGGAGGCGAACTGTTGCAGCAGCACCAGCCGGTCGCGCGGGTACGGCAGCGAGCGCTTGTCAAACCCAACCAGGATCACGCCGGCCTTGGCGCCCTCGTCCACCAGCGGCACGCACAGCATCGCCTGGGTGCCGAGCTGCCGCAGCAACTGGCGGTCGACCACTACCAGCCCCTCGGCGGTTTCGGCGTCAGCCGAATTCAGAATCCGGTTGTCTTTCAGCGCCCGCGCGGGCAGGTTGTCGCCGGACTCGACCGCGAGACGCAATGCGACCGCCTGCGTCCGGTCCGGCTCGCAAGCGTCGATCAGCACGTCCTGCGCCGAATCGTAAACCAGCAGCCGACAGGCGTTTTCGCCGACCAGGATCTCCACGCCGCAGCGCGCCGCGCGGGCGAGGGTCGTCATTTCGTGCGCGATGCTGAGTGGTTGGCTGACGCCGTCCAGCACCGCAATGCTGCGAATCCGATTGGCGAGCTCGAACGCCTTGTCGGCCATGTCGGCGTCGGCTACATCCGGATCGAGCGGAATGCGGAGGCGGCGCGCGGTTTCGGTAGCCTGCTCCTCGGCTTTGTCGATCAGCGCGCGCAGCCGGCTCGGGTGAAGTTGCGGAAAAATGGCGTCAGCCGTTCCCAGCGCCGCATCGCGCTCCGTCGCCGGCGCCATGCTCAACGCGCGCGCCACGCAAACGATCCGCACCAGCGGATGGGCGTCGTGCAACTTGTCCGGCGGCTCCGCCTGGTAGCGCACCGCGTCGGCCAGAAACGACTGCAAGTTCCACGACTCGATCAGCATCGCACCAACTTCGTAATGCTGGATATCGAAATGACTGAGTTCGAGCTGCTCGAGTTTCGGGCCTTCCTGCGCGACAGCAAGCAGGTTCGGATACTGTTCTGGCGCATAGGCCCCGAGCGCGAGCTGGCCGATGTTGTGAAGCAGGCCGCCGAGCCAGGCCTCTTCCGGCACCGGATATTCGACCATTTCGGCTAGCGCCCTGGCGGCAAGGGCACAGGTCAGCGCGCGCAGCCAAAGCTTGTGGAGATGATCGCGCCAGTCGGCGCCATAACGAAGCAGGATATGATGGCCGGACGCGCCGACCGCAATGCTCTTGACGGCCTCGACGCCGAGCGAATCAACCGCCCGTTGCAGGGTGAAATAATGGGCGCCCGGATCGGGCGATTCGGCACAGGCGAGCGCGAGCACCTTCGCGCTCAGCGCCGGGTCGATGGCGATGATGCGACCCAGTTGCTCGCTGCCGGCCGCGCCGCCGTCGTATACCTCGAGCAGCTTCAACAGCACGTGCGGCAGCGATGCCAATCCATTTACGCTGCCGCGCGCGAACGCGGCCAACATCACATCCATGTGCGTTCTCGTAACGATCATCCTGATCGAGTCGCGCCGATTTAACATGTCTCCGTGGCACGAACCGCATAACCATAGTGAATCCCCGTAACATTGACAAGCTTCCCGGGCCACACTTCGAGGCCGGAAAGTCGAGTCAAACGAGAAATTACTTGAAAATGCTAGAACAACTACTTGATAACTATCGTTTTCATGGTACAACCTGACAAAATGTATCAAGTCGTTATTTAGTAATTATATCCTGAATAAATGGACCTTGTCGGGGACCCGCGACAATGTCCGCGAGCGGCGACAGCTAGGCGCGGACCAGTTTCACGTCCGGCTTGGCGGCCGGCATCGCCGCCAGGAGCGCGCCGCCGATCGCGAACAGGACGATGACCGAAGCGATCGACAACTGCGGGCTGTGCGTCAGCAGGCCGACCCACCCGACCAGGAACGGACCGATCACCGCGGAGGCCTTGCCGACGATACCGTAGAAGCTGAAGAACTCCGCGCTGCGGCCGGCCGGAATCAGCCGCGCGTAATACGATCGGCTCAAACTCTGCACTCCGCCCTGCACCAGCCCGACGATGATCGCGAGCGTGTAAAAATCGAACGCCGTTTGCAGAAACACGGCCCAGATCGTCGCCGCGACATACACCGCAATGCCGATGCCGATCGCACGGCGCGGCCCCAGCGCGACACCGATGCGGCCGAACGCGATCGCCGACGGAAAGCTGACGAACTGCGTAATCAGGAGCGCGGTAATCAGGTTGCCGGCATTCAGGCCGCGCGACAGGCCGTAATCGACCGCCATCGCGATGACGGTATTCACGCCGTCGATGTAAAGCCAGTATGCGAGCAGAAACAGCCACACGGCCCGCAACTGCCGCACCGCGCGAAACGTCTTCCGCAGCTCGTGAAAGCTGTCGCGCACGGCGCCGAACCACGAGACTCTCGCCGCCGCCGGCTCCGGCACCCACAGCAGCAGCGGCAACGTAAACACAGCCCACCAGGCGGCGGTCGTCAGAAAGCCCAGCCGCACCGCAGCGGTCGTATCGGCGAGACCGAACCAGCCCGGCCGCAATGCCATCGCGACATTAAGCGCAAACAACAGTCCGCCGCCGAGATAGCCAAGCGCAAAGCCGCGCGCCGACAGCGTATCCCAGCGCTCGGCCGGCGCAATGTGCACCAGCATCGCGTTGTAGAAGACGTTGGCGCCCGCGAAGCCGATCATTCCGGCAATGTAGAGACTTATCGCGGCGGGCCAGCCACCGCGACCCACGAAGTAGAGGCCGGCGGTGGCGAGCACGCCGAGGGCCGCGAACGTGCCGACAAACGACTTGTTGCCGCCGCGACGGTCAGCGATGGCGCCGAGCACCGGCGCGAGGATGAGAATGACGAGTGCGGCGATTCCGTTGGCGTTGCCAAGCCGGAACGTGCTCAAAGCCGGATCGCCGCTGCTCCAGTATTGTTTGAGGAAGACGGGGAAGAAGCCTGCCATGACCGAAGTGGCGAAGGCGGAGTTGGCCCAGTCGTAGAGGGCCCAGTGCCAGGTGGAACGGCTTCGATTCACTCTCTCCTCCAACGAAGCTGATCGATATAGCGGAGGTCAAGTGCTTAGGACTGAGTGCCTAGGACTGAGTGAAGAACGAAAGAATCTGTCTCTTTACTCAGTCCCAGGTACTAGGCACTCGGCACTTCTGTTTGGTGCTCCCGCGTAGCCCGGAACTTCACTTCCGGCCAGCGCTCCATCGTCAACTGCAGGTTCACCATACTCGGCGCAATGTACACCAGAAAGCCGCCGTGGTCGCGCGCGAGGTGCTGCTGGTTCTTGCGCTCGAACTCGTCGAGCCGCTTCGCATCGTCGCAATCGATCCAGCGACAGGTCGCCACCGGCACGCCCTCGAACTGCGCCTGCACGCCGTATTCTTCCTTCAACCGGTACGCGACCACGTCGAACTGCAGCACGCCGACCGCGCCCAGGATCAGGTCGTTGCTCGTCAGTGGCCGGAACACCTGCGTCGCGCCCTCCTCGCACAACTGGTCGAGACCCTTGTTGAGCGCTTTGCTCCGGAGCGGATCCTTGAGCACCGCGCGGCGGAACAACTCCGGCGCGAAATTGGGGATGCCGCTGAACTGCAACGCCTCGCCCTGCGTGAACGTATCGCCGATGCCGATCGTGCCGTGATTGTGAATGCCGATGATGTCGCCGGCACAGGCGGATTCGACATGTTCACGCTCGGCCGCCATGAACGTCAGCGCATCGGGAATCTTCACGTCCCGTTCGAGCCTGACGTGGCGCACGCGAACGCCGGGCGTATAGCGCCCGGAACAAATGCGCAGAAACGCGATGCGATCGCGGTGCGCCGGGTCCATGTTTGCCTGCACCTTGAACACAAAGCCGGTGAGCTTGTCTTCGCCAGGCTCGACAACGCGTTCGATCGCGGCGCGCGGCCGCGGCGCAGGTGCCGTTTCGACGAACGCGTCCAGCAGCTCGCGTACGCCGAAGTTGTTGATCGCCGAGCCGAAAAACACCGGCGTCAGGTCGCCGGCCAGATACGCATCCAGCTCGAACGGATGCGCCGCGCCACGGACGAGCTCGATCTCCTCGCGCATCTCGTCGGCCCGGTCGCCAAGTAATTCAGTGGCTTCGGCGCTCGTCAGGCCTTCAATAATCCGGGTCTGCCCGAGCCGGCCGCCTTTCTCCGGCGAGTAGACATGGATCGTGTCGTTGGCGAGATGATAAATGCCGCGCAGCGCGCGCCCCATCCCCAGCGGCCAGGTTACCGGCGCGGCACGAATGCCGAGCACCCGCTCGACCTCGTCCAGCAGATCCATCGGCTCGCGGCCTTCCCGGTCGAGCTTGTTGATAAACGTGAAGATCGGCGTGTCGCGCAGCCGGCAGACTTCCATCAGCTTGATTGTGCGCGGCTCGACGCCCTTGGCGCAGTCGATCACCATCAGTGCCGAATCGACTGCCGTCAGCGTGCGGTAGGTGTCCTCGGAAAAATCCTCGTGGCCAGGCGTATCGAGCAGGTTGACGATGCGCTCGCGGTACGGAAACTGCATCACCGACGACGTCACCGAAATGCCGCGCTGCTGCTCCAGCGCCATCCAGTCGGACGTCGCGTGGCGCGCGGCCTTGCGACCCTTGACCGTGCCGGCCATCTGGATCGCGCCGCCGAACAGCAGCAGTTTTTCGGTGAGGGTGGTCTTGCCGGCGTCCGGGTGCGAGATGATCGCAAACGTGCGCCGGCGAGAAACGTCGGAATTGAGTGGTGTCATCAAAAGTGTTGGGGGTGCGAAGGGGAACGCGCATTTTAGCAAAGTAGCTAGTAGCTAGTAGCTAGTGGCTAGTGGCTAGTGGCTAGTGGCTAGTGGCTAGTGGCTAGTGGCTAGTGGCTAGTGAAGATGAAGCATTCTTCCGCTTTACACTAGCGACTAGCAACTAGCGACTAGCAACTATTCATCTAAGCGGTCGATTCAACCGCCGCGACAGCACCAGTGCATCCTCGCGCCCTTTTTCCTCGGGATAATACGCGCGCCGCCGGCCGGCCTGCTTGAACCCCAGTGATTTGTACAGCCGCCTGGCCGCTTCGTTCGAGGGCCGCACTTCAAGCCACATGCGCGTCGCGCCCTGCTCGACCGCCAGGGTGATCAGGTGCTCCATGATCATCCGCCCGTAGCCCTGGCGCTGGCGTCCGCGAGCGACGCAGATGTTGAGGATGTGCGCCTCGCCGGGTGCGAACGACATGATGCCGTAGCCGACGATTTCGTCGTCCTCGATCAGCGTCCAGCACTCGTAGCCGATGCGCAGGCAATCTTCGAAAATGCCGCGCGTCCAGCCGAAGCGGTAGGCTTCGCGCTCGATCGCCATTACCGCGCCGAGATCGTCGCGCATCATGCGCCTGAAGTCGGGTGCATCCGTGTCGGGCCAGGCAATCATGCAGTCACCTCCATGGCGAGTTTCAAATCCATCCAGCTCTTGCGTTTGTCCTGCGGCTGGCGCAACAGGTAAGCAGGGTGATACGTGACAACGATCGGAATATCGAACTTCGGATGACGATGCACCATTCCGCGCAACCGTGCAAGACTCGATTCGGTGCCGAGCAGGTTGTTGGCGGCGACCTTGCCGACCGCGAGAATCACCTTCGGCCGGATCAGCGCGATCTGGCGCGCCAGGAACGGCTCGCATTGCGCGGCCTCGTCCGGCTGCGGGTTGCGGTTTTCCGGCGGCCGGCACTTGACGACGTTGGCGATGTACACGTCCTCGCGCGCACGGCCGGTCGCTTGCAGCATCGCGTTCAACAGCTTCCCTGCGGGGCCGACGAACGGTTCGCCGCGCTTGTCCTCCTCAAAGCCCGGTCCCTCGCCTATTATCATCCAGTCGGCGTCGCGATTGCCGACGCCGAACACGGTTTGGGTGCGGGTGGCGTGGAGGCGGCAGGCGGTGCATTGGGCGACCGCGGCTTCGAGGGCGGGCCAGGTCATCGTTGCCACGCCCGAGTCCGGTGTGGCAACGGGGGCCGGTTTGACCTGGACCGGCTCCGGCTTAGGTGCGGGCGGCGCTTCGATCACTGGCTCGGCTGTCGCCGGTGCAGATTCGCGCGGCACCCACACGGTGATGCCCATCGCGTTCAGCATGTCCAGTCGGGCTCTATTCATACCCCTCACCCTTCAGCCATCCTCTCGTCATTCCGGCTTGGAAGCCGGAATCCAGGGGCCAAGGATGGCAAGCTTTCGGCGGCATCAAGGTACCGTCCATGGCAACTGGATTCCTGCTTCCTGCAGGAATGACGGCCTTGAGCTTCATTCAGCCCGTTGCTCATCCAAATGCCGCGCGATCCTGCGCCGGCGATAAAACCGCCACAGCCACAAAATCGGGCCGGACAGGCTGTAGGCAAGGAATACGCCGAACAGCGTCTTCGGGGGACTGAGCGCAATGAAAATGAAAATCAGCGGCACGACCAGGATGTACGTGAACGGCACCCGCCCGCGCAAGTTCAGGCCCTTGAAGCTGTAGTACGGAATGCTGCTGACCATCAGCAGGCCGGCGCACACCGTCAGCACCAGCGCCGGGAACATCACGCTCTCGCCGTTGATGCCGAAGCTATGGCCGAGCCAGACACCGCCGGCGACCAGCCCCGCGCCGGACGGAATCGGCAGCCCCTGGAAATAGCGCTTGTCGACGATGTGCACGCGTGCGTTGAAACGCGCGAGGCGCAGGCCGCCGGCGGCCGCGTAAACGAACGCCGCCAGCCAGCCGACCTTGGCCCACATCCAGCCGTACTCGTTGAGGCCGTGCAGCGCCCACTGGTACATTACAAGGGCCGGCGCGAGCCCGAACGACACCATGTCCGCGATGCTGTCGTACTGCTCACCGAACGCGCTTTCGGTGTGCGTCAGCCGCGCGACCCGCCCGTCGAGGCCGTCCATCAGCATCGCGATGAAGACCGCAATCGACGCCAGTTCGTAATGCCCCGCCATCGCCGCGATGATCGCGTAAAAACCCGCGAACAACCCGCCGGTCGTGAACAGGTTCGGGAGCAGGTAAATGCCGCGCCGCCGGTGGCGGGCGTTTTCTTCGGCCTCCTCGGGCCGGGACTCGTCGTACATCGTCGCTTCGTCCGGTTCCGCTGATCGACCATCCTGCCACGAGGCCGGCCGTATTACACGTTTATCTGTCATTTACTCATACCCATTGCCGCGCGCAAAGGGCGGCCCACGGTTTCTATCGGATGCGCCTGCGACTCCCGCCGATAGGCAGCAAGCGTCGGCTTGCCTGCCGCCATTTCATCCGCCAGCTCGGCGGCAAAGCGCCCGTCGCGGATTTCATCCAGCATCGCGCGCATCGCCTCGCGCGACTGCGCATCGATGACCCGCGGCCCGCGCGTCGCATCGCCATACGCCGCCGTGCTCGAAATCGACTCGCGCATCCCCGCGATGCCCTTGCGCTGCATCACGTCGGCCATCAGGCTGACTTCGTGCAGGCACGAAAAATAGGCGATTTCGGATGCGTAGCCTGCCGCGGCCAGCGTCTCGTACGCCGCCTCGACGAGGTGCGTCAGGCCACCACACAATACCGCCTGCTCGGCGAACAGGTCGGTTTCGGTTTCCTCGGCGAACGTGGTTTCGATGACGCCGCCGTGGCCGAGACCGATCGCCCCGGCATACGCTAGCGCGACAGCCCGCGCCTCGCCGGTCACGTCCGCCGCCACCGCGACCATGCCCGCCGTACCCCGCCCGTCCTCGTACAGCGAGCGCAGCTTGTCGCCGATGCCGAACGGTGCCGCCATGACGACATCCAGGTCCGCGCGCGGCTCGATACGCCGGTAATGAATGTTGAAGCCGTGCGCGAACAACAATGCCGCGCCGGACTCCAGCGCCGGCTCGATCGCGCGATAGACCGCCGGCTGAACCTCGTCGGGCGTCAGCATGACGACCACGGCGGCTTCCGCCACGGCGTCGGCCATGTCGGCCACGGCAAAGCCGTCGTCGGCCGCCCGGGCGCGGCTCGCTGACCCCGGCCGCAGGCCGACCGTTACGTCGACGCCGGAATCGCGCAAGTTCAGCGCCTGGGCGCGGCCCTGCGAGCCGTAGCCGAGAATGGCAACTTTGCGCGCCAGCATCGGTGCCATATCGATGTCGGGGGTATAGAGCATGGCGCCTATTCTGGCATTAAATGTAGGCCGGCATAAGGCCGAAGGCCGTTGCCGGCGTCTTGAATTGCCGGCAACGCTGCGCTTATGCCGGCCTACATCGACTTGTTCCCCTCGCCCTCCGGGAGAGGGGCCAGGGGTGAGGGTTCCCGGTAGCAACAGATCCTGGCCTACCAACCGTTATCGTAGTCCCGACCCTCACCCCAACCCTCTCCCGAAGGGAGAGGGGGCAAGAGGAGCAAGAATGCTAAAATGCCCGGCTTCACCCAACACAACAACGCCACCATGCGCCTCAGCCAGTTCCCGGTCTTCACCCTCAAGGAAACGCCCGCCGACGCGGAAGTCGTCAGCCACCAGTTGATGCTGCGGGCCGGGCTGATCCGGCGGCTCGCCACCGGCCTCTATACCTGGATGCCGTGGGGCCTGCGTGTGCTGCGCAAGGTCGAAGCCATCGTTCGCGAGGAAATGAATCGTGCCGGCGCGCTGGAAGTGCTGATGCCGGCGGTGCAACCGGCGGAGCTGTGGCGCGAGTCCGACCGTTGGGACAAGTACGGCCCGCTGCTGCTGCGCATCACCGACCGCGCCGAGCGTGAGTACTGCTTCGGTCCGACGCACGAGGAAGTCATCACCGACGTCGTGCGCCAGGAACTGCGCTCCTACAAGGAACTGCCGATCACGCTCTACCAGATCCAGACCAAGTTCCGCGACGAGATCCGGCCCCGCTTCGGCGTGATGCGCGCCCGCGAGTTCATCATGAAGGACGCGTACTCATTCGACCTCGACGAGGCCGGGATGCAGGCGAGCTACGACCGCATGCATGAAGCCTACACCCGCATCTTCACGCGCCTGGGGCTCGATTTTCGCGCGGTGCGCGCCGACAGCGGCGACATCGGCGGCAACTTCTCGCACGAGTTTCACGTGCTGGCGGATTCGGGTGAAGACGCGATCGTGTTCTCGGACGGCAGCGACTACGCCGCCAATATCGAAATGGCCGAGGCGCTCGCACCGGCCGGTCCGCGTCCCGCCGGGACGCAATCCATGGTCGCCGTCGATACGCCCGACTGCCGCACGATCGAGGAAGTCAGCCGCTACCTCGAAGTCGAGCCGGCACAGTGCGTCAAGACGCTGATCGTCGACGGTGCGGACGGCGGCCTCGTCGCGCTGCTGCTGCGCGGCGATCACACCATCAGCCACATCAAGGCGGAGAAGCTCGACCAGGTCGCCAAGCCGCTGACGCTCGCCAAGCCCGAGCGCGTGCGCAGCGAACTCGGCGCCGAGCCCGGCTACATCGGCCCCGTCGGCCTGAACATTCCGGTCATCGCCGATCGCGAGACGCTTGTGCTCGCCGATTTCATCTGCGGCGCGAACCAGCCCGGCCAGCACTACGTCGGCGTCAACTGGAACCGGGATCTTGCCGAACCGCAAGCGGCGGACATTCGCGAAGTCGTCGCCGGCGACTCAAGCCCGGACGGCCGCGGCAAGCTCGGCATCGCGCGCGGCATCGAGGTTGGCCACATCTTTCAGCTCGGCACCAAGTACAGCGAAAAGATGCACGCGACCGTGCTCGATGCCGACGGCCGCGAGCGCACGCTGCTGATGGGCTGCTACGGCATCGGCGTCGGCCGCGCCGTCGCCGCGGCGATCGAGCAGAACCACGACGAGCGCGGCATCATCTGGCCGCAGGCGCTGGCGCCGTTCACGGTCGCGATCCTGCCGCTGAACCGGAAAAAATCGCCCGAAGTCTCGGCCGCGGCCGACCAGCTTTATGATGCCCTCATGGCCAAAGGCATCGAAACCGTCCTCGACGACCGCGATCTGCGCGCCGGCGTAATGTTCGGCGACGTCGACCTGCTCGGCATCCCGCACCGCGTCGTGCTGAGCGAACGCAGCCTGGCCGCTGGCAAGGTCGAATACAAGGCGCGGCGCGATGCCGACAGCAGCGACATCGACCGCGACCGGATTGTCGATTTCCTCGCGGAGCAGATCGGCGAGGCGAAAGCGAACCGCTCGCCCTGAGCTGGTCGAAGGGCTTTTGAGCGTGCCTCTTGTCTCCGTCATTCCTGCGAAGGCAGGAATCCAGTCAGATCATCCGTGCGCAGCACGCAAGGCCAAAATGCGCTTTCTCGTTCTGGCCCTGATAGGCATCGCCGCAGTGTCGCCCGCCTTCGCCGGCACAGCGAAGCCATCGCCGGAACTCGTCGCCCTCGTCAAAAAAGCCGTCGCCGCGAGCACCAGCTTCGACGACCGCTTCGCGGCGCAAGTCTGGCTGATGGACATGTCCACGCGCCTCAAGCCGCAAATGCCGGACGCGGCCAAACGCCTCAAATTCCTGCGCCTCGTGCACGCCGAAGCCAAGCGCGCCGACGTGCCGCCGGAACTCGTGCTCGCCGTCATCCAGGTGGAAAGCAACTTCCATCGCTTCGCGATTTCCTCGGCGGGCGCCGAAGGCTTCATGCAGGTGATGCCGTTCTGGCTCAGGGAAATCGGCAAGC
Organism: Gammaproteobacteria bacterium; assembly: GCA_035688265.1. Classification (GTDB taxonomy): domain Bacteria; phylum Pseudomonadota; class Gammaproteobacteria; order Natronospirales; family DASSBR01; genus DASSBR01. The sequence continues at coordinate 11,269 of DASSNE010000007.1, read as the reverse complement.
CCGACGCCAACCTGTTCGAGCCGGACACGAACCTTCGCATCGGCTGCACGATTCTGCACTACTACCTGAACCAGGCTGACGGGGATTTGCGCGAAGCGCTGGCGCGCTACAACGGCAGCGTCAATCGGTATACGTATTCAGACAAGGTGCTGTCGGCGCTGAGCCATACCTGGTATCGGGAATAGTCGCTAGCGACAAAGCGTTCAGCGCGTCGAAAACTCTGCCGGAACATCACACTCGATATCTTCGACGCGGACTGCATCAACCTTTGCCCGCGACGGCCCATGCCGCAGCCACACCGCGAGCTCGTCCAGCGCAGGCGCTTCCCCGCACGCCAGCACTTCTACGCAGCCATTGGCCAGATTGGCCGCATACCCGGTAATCCCGAGCCGCTCCGCCTCAGCCCGCGTGCTCGCGCGGAAAAACACGCCCTGCACCCGGCCGGTAATCAGAAATCGCCTGCAAGCCATAATCCGATTCTATAAAAAAAGGGCTCCCGAAGGAGCCCTTCAAATATATTTCAAAGCGATCCGATCAATACGAACCGGAGCCGGAGCTGCCCTCATCGCTCGGGGCATTTTGCAGATACTGCTTGTCCGACTGCTCGACCTGGCCGACCTGCCACGAACCGCGAGTCTTCGCGTGCTGCGTCGCCGCGTTCACAGCCTGCTGGCTCGGATACGTCGGAATCGAGAACTGCTGGTTCGGGAAGATCAGGTCCGCGTCGTTGATCTTGTTGCTGTTCGCCTTGTAGATCAGCGGCCATTCCCACGGATTGTTGTAGACGTCGGACTGCCCGGCGATCGACCACAGGCTGTCGCCGCGCTTGACGTCGTACGTCGTGTTCGCGGACTGCAGCTCGGAGTTGAGCTGGCTCAGAGTTTCGTAAGCGCGCTGGCCTTCGCCATTCTGAATCGCCTGCTGGCCCTGGTTGAGCCGGTCCATCTGGTCACTGCTCAGGTTGGTGTAACGCTGCGCCTGCGCGAGCTGCTCGCGCGCCAGGTCGAGATAGCAGTTGTTGACGGCCTGCTGGACCGCCTGCGTCGCCTGATGGGCAAGATCCTGCGCGCGCGCATCATTGCCGGCCGAAGCCGCCTGGTGCGCCTGCTGCAGCAGATCGTTCGCATTGCCCGTGTCGGTGCAGGGCTGTTGCGTGTTGTTGATCGCCATCTGCGCGTCCTGAATGGCCTGTTGCGTGGCCGCGCTCGGTTGTGGCGTCGGAGGCGGTTTCGGCGTGCTCGAGCAGCCGGCCAGGGCGGCCGCCGCAATCGCCGCGATCGCCAGTTGTCTGTAGGGATGGTTAGACATTGTTGTCCCTCCTTTTAACGGCATTCCACACTAGCATTCGCGGGATCAACTTGCAAGCTTCCCGCCAAGCGTTTGAAATTCAAGGAGATTTGGGTGGGGATTTCAATTCGTTGGTAGGCTTGTCGTCATTAAAACGACGGCTGACGCGCAGCGCTCCGGAGGCGGCTTCCTTGGCCTTTTCGGCGCTCGCGCGGGCGCGGCCGAAGTCATGGCGCTGCAAGGCTTGCTCGGCGTTCTGTAGGTAGTGCTGCGCCTTGGCCAGCTCGGCCGGCGCCTCCTGCGACGCCCCGGCCTGCTTCGCCGCGACGATCGCCTGGCGCGCGTCGCTCATTTCCTGTACCGGCGCAGTCGCACAGGCCGCGAGCAGCGCGGCAAAAATCACCATACCCGCAACCCGAATCCTCGCCCAACGACAGCCGACCATCATGCGTGCGACACTACCCTCATCAGTTAATCGACTCAAGTTAGCAGTGAAGCCAACTTATTGTCAACAAAGCGCCGGCGACCCTCCCGCGCTTCAGCGTAAATCACGACCCCGCAGGCATCGCCCACGGGGCCGTGCGCTACAAGGCCACTACCTCCACGGGGGATTGGGCGGGGGTGAAGAAAGTGACCTTCGCGAAGCGGCGCCGATCAAAGCAAGGATCAACAGCGCGAGCCATCCGAATGCACCACCGCCCCCGGATGAATCGCTGTCGGAAGGCGCGTCTGCCGCCGTCGACACCACATCGATACGTGCGCTGGACACGTTATCGCCGGCATCGGCGTCGGTCGAGCTGGCCGTTACCTTACCGTTGAGCGTGATGGTGCCCGTGCCGCTGCCGGCAACGCTCAACGTCACCTTCGTACTGCCGCCGGCAGCCATGTCGCCTATCGCGCAACTGGCGCCACTGCCCGTTTTCGTGCAGTGGCCGGCAGTTGCGTCGATGGACGCCACCTTGACCGGACCGCCAGCCGTGATATTCAGGGCGACATCGGTCGCAGCATCAGGCCCGGCGTTGGCAACCGTCAGATCGAACGTATGGGTCTGGCCCGACTGCATACTGACATTCGAGAAGCCGACGAGACTGAGGTTCGCGTCGTTACGCACTGTAGTCGTTATCGCCACGCTGTTGTCGTCCACACGATCTTCGGGCTCCCGCGCCGACACGCTGAATGCGTTCGACAACTGCCCGGCCTTCGACGGCTTGATCGTAATCGCCTCGGTGGCGCTCACGCCGGCCTTGAGCGTGCCGAAATCGCAGGTCACGGTGTTCGCCGCCTGCCCGCACGAAGCGGCATCGCCGGTCGTGCTTACCAGGCTGGCGCCGGCCGGCAGGATATAGGTCAAGGTTGTCTGGCTCGCCACGCCGTAATCATCGGCCGCCTGATTCGTGACATTCACCGTATAGGTCACATCGCCCAGCTTCGCCACCGAGTCGGCGCTCGCGCTGGCGGTCAGAATCAGGTTGATCGGCTGTGGATCCCAGGTCACTTTAACGGGCAGCACGAATGCACCATGCGGCGCATCGCTTTGTACAACAAGCTGCGATTCGGACGTGGTGAATCCCTGCTGACCCGTTCCATCGAACGTCACCGTTACGGTGGCCGATTCGGCGGGGTCGATTGTGCCCGCCGCGGGCAATTCGCTCAGCCAGGCCACTTTCTTGAAGTCGCACCAGCCGGTCTCTCCCGACTGGACTTCAAACACCTTGCTGTCGACGTAATCGGAAATCCACAGGTGGCCGTCGCAGTCGTAGTCGAGTCCCGCGCCGGCTTTACCGTCCAATCCGGCGACGTCGAAATAACTCAGCACTTTGTAATTGTTGCGGGTGTCGAGAACGTAGACGTCGTGGGTATTGCCGCTCGCCAACGCAAACAGGTGCCCGGTGGCGGTGTTATAGGCAAGCCCGATCACGGCAATCTTGACGGAAGCCGAATCGAGGATGTTCTTGGACTGGTCGATGTGGTACACGCGCTGCGTGTTGTAGTCGCCGGTAAACCAGGTGTTGGTCGTCGGGTCGAACGCCAGCGCCATCTGGAAAGATCCGACATCCGGGCACGCGCCGCGGCCCGTGCTCTTCCGCGCAATCGGATCCAACTCATAGATACAGAACGTATTGGCGCTGACGCCGATCTGCCAGAACATGCCGGTGTTGTCGTCGTAGGCCATATCGCCTTCGACGCCATCCGGCGACAGGCTCGCAACATCAAAGCTTTCGCCGGTAGCGACGCCATTCTGCAAAAACTCATGATCCCTGTTGTCGCCGCCGCTGCTCGAGGCGGAAACCGATCCGATCCAGAGAGATCCGGTATTTCTGTCGACACCGAGTCCGTAAATACCGTGCAACCCGGCGTCAAACGAACTCACTACGAAACCGGGTTCGGTATCAGCCGCGGCAACCATCGCGCCGCTATTGTGTCGCCCGGTACCGCAACGAATGCCGGTGCAAGCGAGAAGCGACGGATGCACGTCGCCGCCCGCACCCGCGTGCGACGACAAGACCGACTGCTCAACACCGGTGTCCGGCGGAAGCGGTCGATCGGCTTCGAGCACCTGGTAGTGCAGCGCCGCCGTGCCGGAATTCTGCAAGGTAAAGCTCTGGCTGCTCTGGCCGTTCACCTTCACATGCACGTCCAGCATGGCCGGATCGTGCGCAAGCCGCCCGGCAGCCAGGGTGAAATCCTTCTTGACCACCGCATCGTCGGCCATCGAAACCCGGGCCGACGCTTCCTGGTAATGCGCCCCCGACGCCGTCAGCGTGCGGCTGCCCGACGGCGAAAACAGCATGTAAGTGCCGGCCGGCAAATTCGGATCGTCATTCACGATCGTCGCAACCTTGTGCCCCTGGTCATCGGCCACCCTGGCCCCGTGCACGTCGCTGCCGGTGTTCGAATCGGTCACGCGGCCGAAAACCAGCCCGCCCGGAACGAGCGTGCAGGTTCCGATGTGCACGTCATCCACCTGCGCATACCAGTCCCATACATTGGTGCCGGTGTCGTAGTAGCGCCAGCGCAGGCGGATGTCCCCGCTGGCCGGCAGATACGAACCCAGCGGCACGCGCTCCGTCTCGCCGGGCAGCGCGTAGATGTCGCCGTGCAAATCCATCCAGTGCGAAATGGTGGTCCACGTCGCGCCGTTGTCCGTACTGATATCCAGATCCAGTGCGCTCGCCGAGCCCACCGGCTGCTGGTAATTGGCGTCGTAAACCAGCACCGGGCTGGGCGGCAGGCTGCTCACCGGAATCGGCGGACTGATCAGTCGCGTGTCGAACGCGCTCAGTCCCGGGTGGTCCCCGCTGGCTTCCGCCGCGCTGCCCGGTCCGCCAGTGTAATTGGCGTCGCCATAACCGGTGTTCTGCATCCATGCCGTAAAGCCGTTATCCACCGGCGTCACCACCGTCCAGTCGGTGGGCGGCCAACTGCCGTCAAAGTCTTCGCCGAACCCCTGGACGAATCCATAGCCCGGCGCCGTACAGGAGTCGGCGATCGCCAACTGGAAGTCCTGGGTGACATCGCCGTTCAGCGACACGGTCGCGGAGCCGCCGTTGTAGCCACGGAATTGTGGCGTGACGGCAAACTTGTAGTCATGGCCCTGCGGCAGTTTGACGCTGTATGCGCCGGTGCCGGGGTCAGTCCACAGGCGGGCCACCGGGTTGTGCAGATCGGGCGTCGTCACTTCGATCTCGGCGTACAACCCGTAGCCATGCCCGGAGCCGTCGGTCACATGCCCGGACACGGTCGACTCAAGCGCGGGCGCAAGCGTAAAGTCCTGCGTCACCGCTTCTCCATCGTTGACGGTGACGCTTGTCGACTGCGGCTGATGATAAAACTCGGTCACCGTCGCGGTGTAGGTTCCGGCCGGCAGCACCAGCGAATAGGAACCGTCATCGGCGGCATTGCGGAAATAATGGCCGGGGTTCAATGTCACCATCGCCCCGGGAATGGGTTCGCCGCTGCCGGCATCGGTGACCGTACCCGTCAGCGAGCCGTGCGGTCCCTGAATGCCCAGGTGCGACAGAAAACTGGTCGCGCGAGGACTGCCCCAGCCTGTCGGGTGGTCCCAGTTCGGCGCCGTATCGTAGGTCCCGTTGTTGCCGGTGACGACGTCGCGGAAATCGCTGGCGTAATTGCCGGCGGCCACGTCATCGTAGATCACTTTGTTCGACTGGCCGATCCGCCCCTGCTGCGATACGCCGATCGCAAACAGGCCACCGAATTCCGGCGCAACAGCGCTCGTGCCCCAGACCAGGTACCACGTGTTGTTGTAGACCAGCAGATAGGGCCACGTGCCGCCCGCGTTCATCGCCATATCCGAGTTGTTGCGCCAGCCGTTATCCGGCACGCCCGGACCGACCTGCCAGGCCGGCTGCGCAAATATCCCGCTGATCGCGCCGCCGGTACCTTCCCAGGCCCGTTCGGAAATGTAGTTGCCGTCGATGTCGGCCTGGAGTTCGGTGCCGTTGGCAGAGGCCACGTACAGCGACGTGGACGGATAGTCCGCCATGTTCGACTGCGCCGTGCCGTCCGACGCGCCGTTGTCGCCCGCGGCGGCAAACATCGAGATGCCCTGCGCCGCCGCCTGCATGAAGATCGCATCGTTGGTTGCCGAGGAGCCGGCCACTTCCGGCGCGCCCCAACTGGTCGTCATCACTTGCGCATCGTTGTCGACCACGAACTGGTTATACATGTCCGTGAAGGTGGGAAATTCCGGATTCGCGGCAACGTAGACGTAAAGCCGGGCCCCCGGTGCCATCGCCCCGCTCCATTCCATGTCCAGCAAGGTTTCGACCGTCCCGGCGGTACCGCCTTCATCGCCATCCACGGGAATAATCGTGACTGAATGCGAAGGCAATCCAAACGCGTTCCAGAAGGCGTTGTAGTCGTCGGCCGAAAGATCCGAACTGCTTGCGGTCAGGATAGCGATCGTGACACCAGCGCCATTGCTCGTATCCGTGATCGACGGCCACTCGTAGGCGTTCGCAATCTGCAACGGGTTGTAATAATCGGTCGAGACGGGCGGCACGGCATGCGGCGTCACACCGCGGGCCATCGGCCCCGCTGCTCCGAGCGGCCTGATGTGGTTGTGTGGCCGCATCTGTGCGGCATTGTTAAGGCCGATCACGTTCTGCACGACACCTGCGATGGCGGCCGGCAGTTTCGGCTGATCGACAGTGCTGAAGAATTGGCGCCCATTCAGCCGGTAGTCGTTGATCATGATGCCGAACGCGTGCTCGTAAGCGCGGGTGGTCGCCTCCGTATGAATCAGCAACCGGTTCGGCGAAACGTCTCTGACGCGAATGCCGTTCTGCCTGAGGAATTGCACGACGGCATCCACCTGTGCCCGGGTCGGGCCATACTCCGCGGTAAATTCACCGGGCGTCAGAAACTGGCGGAACTGGGGACTGTGCGGATCCTGCACCGCATCCAGAAAGGCTTTCAACTTGTCGACGTTGCGCAATTTCAGGCTGACCGTGAGGCGCATGTTCGAATATGGCGCGTGCGCCCCCAACCGGGTCGCCTGACCGAGCAGACGCAAGCTGGTCTGCGGCTGCAGGGCGACCCGGCTGACAGATGTCGCCGCCTGCAAAGGGGGTGTCGCCAATGCGGCCTGCGTCCCGAAAAACGAAACAAAAGCAAGGGAAACGAAGCCGAACCTGATGGACTTGCGCACAAACATGCCTACCCCCGTGAAAACAAAAAGACGAACAAAAAAGTAACTGTGAGCGGAGCGGAAGCCGGCAGACTTCCGCCCCACCTCACACCCCGGGCTATCCTCGTTTCAGTTCGCGACGGCGAATGAAGACGAGCGGCACGGCAAGTCCCAACAGTGCCAACCCGAAGAAGCCGACAGCACCACCGCCACCGCTGCCGTTATCGTTAGTGCCACCCGGCGGCGTCGTGTCGTCGCTCGGAGCCTGCACCGCAACCTTGACGGTCGCCACATTCGAGTCCGCCTGGCCGTCGTTGGCTTTGAACGTGAAGCTGTCATTACCGCTGAAGCCGGAATCCGGCGTATAGGTAAACGTTCCCGCATGCGCGTCGGTCAGCTCGACCGTCCCATGACCCGGCTGCGTGACAATACTGAAGGTCAGCGTCTGGCCCTTGTCGGAATCGGTGGCTGCCAACGTGCCGTTGACGGCCTCACCCTGTTCCGTGCTCACGGACACATCGCTCGCCTTCGGCGCCACGTTACTCGACTGGACGGTCACCTTGACTGTCGCGACGTTGGAGTCGGCATAGCCATCGTTCGCCTTGAAGGTGAATTGATCGGCGCCGAAGTAGTCCTTCGCAGGCGTATAGGTGTAGGCACCGGTCGCGGCGTCGTCGATCTTGACCTGGCCGTGCGCCGGTTGCTTCACGATGCTGAACGTGAGCGTATCGCCGTCAGCGTCGGTTGCCTGCAACTTGCCGCTGGCAGCCTTGTTCTCGTCGGCTGCGATCGAACCGTCGCTCGCGGCCGGCGCATTGTCGACGACGGTCGCGGCGCTGGCCGTCAGCAACGGTGTCGACTTCGCCACCGTGGCCCGGTTGTCGATCTGTGTACCGACCTTCGCCGGCGCCTTGAAGTTGACGAGCGCGGTCACCTTACCGGCATTGCCGGCGATCTGGCCGAAGTCGCAAGTCAGCGTACCGGCGTCTTCGCTGCAACTGCCCTGCGGCGTGACGGTTGCCGAAACAAAACTGACCGCCGCGGGCACGGTCATCGTCACCACGACAGGCGGCGACAACGTGTCGTCGTTATTGGCGACGATTGTCTGGTTCGTGAAACTCTGCGTCGGCGCCACCGTCGCCGGTGCATCCAGGCTCAGGCTGAGGTTGCCGCGACTGTAGAAATAGGAGGCGCCCTCGCCGGCGTTCCCGTCGATCACCGCATCCAGCGCGCCGACCGCAACTGTGTCGCCGTCAGCAGCAATCTGGTTGCCGAAGTAATCCTTCGATACCCCGTCGCTGGCGGTAATCATCTGCGACTGCACCCACGTGCCGCCGGAATTCTTGTAAACGTAGACCGCGCCCTGGCTGGCGGTATCGCCGACCTGCACGTACGGCGCGCTGACGAACGCGGTATCACCCGACAGCGCCACCGCCATGCCGAACCGGTCGCCCGGCACGCCGCCGTCAAGCGTTAATTCCTGGGTTTGGGTCCAGTTGCCGTCCGTCAGGTTGAAAATGTAGGCCGCGCCCTGGTTATAGCCGCTGCCCAAGTTCTTGTAGTACGCACCGACCATCGCAGTGGTCCCGTCGAGTGCAACGGAATACCCGAAGAAATCGCCCACCGCCGAATCGTTCGGCGTCAGGATTGCGGTCTGCGCCCAGCCTGTATCGGAATTCGAAAAGACATAGACCGCGCCGATGTACTGGCCATTGCCTGGAACGCCGTTCGAGCCAATGAGGATCGTGTCGCCGGAGATCGCTACCGAAGCGCCGAAGCTGTCGAACGTCGCGCCATCGCTCGCGGTCAGTGCGGCCGTTTCCGACCACGTGCCGTCTTCCGCCCTTTCGAATACGTAGGCCTCGCCCTGAAGCAGATGCTTGGCAACGGCGGAGGCTACGATCGTATTGCCCGAAATGCCGACGGCCCAGCCGAAGTTGTCTCCACCTGCACCATCGCTACCGGTCAGTTTCGCGACCTGCGTCCACGCGCCGTCCGCCTCGGTAAACACGTAGGCCGCGCCCTGGCCGCTGATCGTGTACGGCGACCCGACAACAATCGTGTTGCCGGAAATGGCCACGGACATACCGAACTCGTCACCTGCGATACCGTCACTCGCCACCAGCTGTGCCGACTGGGTCCACGCGCCGTCGGTTTTGGTAAACACGTACGCCACGCCCTGTTGCGCATTGGTACCCACGGTAACGGCGGGCGCGCCAACCACGGCGGTGTCCCCGGAAATCGCGGTCACGTAGCCGAATTCATCCGCCGCGGCGCCGTTCTGTTCCGTCAGCTTCTGCTCAATCCAGACGAGCGACTCGGCGGCGTGAGGCTGAAGACTATGCGCCTGTGTCGCCCCCGATGGCTCGGCTTGCACAGTAGCCGACATCATTCCGCTGCAGGCGATAACCGCGGCCAGCGAAACGAAAACTAATAGTGCTTTACGGTGCATTGTGATCTCCTGCCTCTTCGGTCCCCGGGTAATTCATGCACGGATTACCCCACATGTTCTACCTGAGTTTAATTGGCAGGCATCGAAAAGCAATGCGATTTGGCGGCGAACTTCCGCCATGGCGTGATATCGCCAGACGTTTACTTATTTATCAAGTTGCAGTTGGCTGGACAGGTGCAGCGCCGCCATCCATCCGGCCTGAAAACGCGTCCGGGCGTCCATGCTCTGCATGAAGTCCTTCATGCGCCGGTCGAGTGTGCGGGGAGAAATGCCGAGCTGGTCGGCGATGCTTTTGTCGTTCAAGCCGGCGGCGAGTAACGGCACCAGCCGCTCAACATCAAACGCCGCGCCGGGTGCCTCCGATTCCGAAAATTCGAGGGCGCCGGAGGGCGCGAAGTAAATGGGCGCCGCACGCACCCAGGTGGCCTCGAATAACTCATACAATGCATCCAGCAAAGAACTCGACCGGACCAACAACGCCGCACCTTCCAGGTGGTGCAAATCCAACGGGAGCATTGCGACGCGATGATCGGCGCCCACCAGCTTCAGGGGCACGGTGTGAAACACCCGGGCCTCCTCTCCGGCTTGCACGCAGGCGCGGATTCGCCGGGCAGCATTGGGGAGTTCGACCGATTTGCCGCCATAAATGCCACGGTAACGGACACCGCGACTCATTGCCTCGAATTCCGGCCGGTTCATCTCGGACGTGGCGACGACATAGGGCGGGCGGTCAAAAGCAATGACTTCGTCGCGGGCAGCGCGCTGTATCTGGCTGAAGATCGCGGCCTGGGCTTCCTTGCCGCGGACAATTTCAATCGGGCGTTCATCGGGATTGCGCGATACGGCCTTGCGCGCTCTTTCACGCAAAGTGGCGGCCTTCACGCGCACCTGCTGGAGCGCCTCCTGGTGCCTGGCAATCAAAACTTCGATCGCGACATCGGGAGGCGTCGGAAAATAGCGCTGATCGCAATCCGGCGCATGGGTAATCAGCCCCTTGAGTTCAAGAGCCTTCAAGAGGGATTGGACTTTGCGGCGGGACAGACCGATGGATTCAACCAATTCCGAAAGCGAAATGCCCGGCTGATCGAGCAATACCTCATAGAGGCGCTCTTCCGTCTCGGTAATCCCGACCGCGTCAAGCACCCGTTCCGCAGCAACAGGGGGATCTGAAGCCGCCGGGTCTGGAGATGTAATCGGCTTCCGTAGTTGAGACTGCCGGATCTTTGCGCTCATGGAGAAGCACGCGATGGGATTGTCGGTATAGTACTAACCCATAACGCGAAAGACTGCAACAAGCATTCGGGAACGCTACGACGGCTGGAACGCTACTTCCAGCATCCCGGGTAAGCGCTTATACACCTAAGCGCATAAACGCAGGATAGCACGCGCCTGTGCCAGTCATTTCTATAAGGGCGCGATAATCCGATCGATATAATCCGGCGCCCCCTTGCGCCGCTCCAGATGCGGGTACCGGAGGCCGCCGTGGTAATCGACGTGCAGCGTTTCGTACTGCCCGGCGTTCTTCACCAGCAGCGTGATCGGAGCCTTGGAATCCCGCGCCCTCTCGATGACATCCTCCAGCATGTCGGCCGAGAACGCCTTGCCGTCCACCGCCGCAATCCGCATGCCCGGTATCAGTCCCGCCTTGAAGGCCGGGCCGTTCCACAGCACATCCGTCACCCCGCCCTGGCCGTCCACCTTGAATCCCGCCGAATACATCGCATTGACGCCCGCCCGAGCTACTGTCAAATCTGGTGTATGACGAGGTCAAGATCAGGCGGCCTTCCCGCTGATCTCGCGTTCATCGACACCATCGATGAACTTGATTCCGTCAATAACGTCGGCCAGTTGTTTGAAGCCGCGTAACCGCCGCCAAC
>DASSNE010000005.1:0-12816 GCA_035688265.1 Gammaproteobacteria bacterium | reverse complement strand
GCGGAAGTGCGCGGTGACGTTTTCCACCATGTTCGGGATGTGCGCGACCCGTTCCGTCGGCTCGATCAGGTGCAGGTAGGCGAGCTTGTAGTCGTTCAGGCGCGTGATGACGTATTCGTACAGCGCGCGGGCGTTGCTGTCGGGCTTGAGGTTGGACAACCCGCTCGGCGACAGGCGCAGGCCGATGCGCTCGGCGCCGATCGCGTCGCTGATGCCGTCGATGATCTCGAACAGGAAGCGCGCGCGGTTGGCGATTTCGCCGCCGTATTCGTCGCTGCGAAGATTGGCGCTGTCGACCAGGAACTGGTTCGGCAAATAGCCGTTGGCGCCGTGAATCTCGACGCCGTCGAAGCCGGCCTTGATTGCGTTCTTGGCCGCCTGCACGTAGTCGCCGACGATGGCGTGGATTTCGTCGATCTCGAGCGCGCGCGGTGTGACGGTCGACTGCAGGCCGTTTTGCGTGAACGCCTTGCCTTCCGGGTTGATCGCCGACGGCGCGACCGGCGCCTCGCCGTTGTGAAAGTCCGGGTGCGAGACGCGGCCAACGTGCCAGAGCTGCGCGAACATCACGCCGCCCGCGGCGTGCACCGCCCGGGTGACCTTGTTCCAGCCGTCGATCTGGGCGGCCGAATGGATGCCGGGCGTGTTGATGTAGCCGACGCCCTGCGGCGAGATTTGCGTGGCTTCGCTGATGATCAGGCCGGCCGAGGCGCGCTGGGCGTAGTACTCGGCGTGCAGGTCGGTCGGTGCGAGCTGCGGGTTGTCGGCGCGCGAGCGCGTCAGCGGCGCCATGACGACGCGATTGGCGAGCGTGTAGCGGCCGATGCGGGCGGGTTCGAGTAGCGGCTGTTTCGGCATATCTAGTAATCTCGATTAATTGTTACGGATAACCCCTCCCGGGGCGGTCGATCACAGGTCGCGCTGCAGGAACTCGCTCAGGGAGCGGATGGCGGCTTCGTTGCGCTCGTAATAGGTCCACTGGCCGCAGCGACGCGCGACGACCAGTCCGGCCTGCTCCAGCAGCGCCAGGTAATGCGATGCGGTGGACTGCGACAGCCCGAGCTTTTCGCAGATCGCACCCACGCAGACGCCCTTGTCGCGGCGCTGCTTGCATTCGGTGGCATCCGTCGAGCCGAAGTGGCGCTCCGGCTCCTTGAGCCACATCAGAATTTTCAGCCGCGACTCGTTGCCGAGGGCTTTGAAGACGCTGACCTGATCCATAGCTGTTATTATATCGACAATTTTCGATATTTCAATACCGCCGGACGCGCGATCTGTCTGGACCAGCGTGACAAAGCGCAGTTGGCCAATGCGGGCGGATACACTACTATTCCCGCCGGGAGGGCGTTTTTTGCCAATGGATACTGCTGTCACCAAAACCCGCCTGAAAGGGCTGGCCCGCCGCCTCGTGTTCGATGGCCACCTGTCGCAGGAGGATGCCGAACGCGTGCAGCAGGCGGCGCTGCAGGAGAAGCAGCCGTTTGTCGTGCAGCTGGTCAAGGACGGGGCACTCGCGAGCGCGGCGGTCGCGGCCGCGGCGTCGCACGAGTTCGGCGCGCCGTTGATCGACCTGGGCGCGGTCGAGATCGATCCGGCGGTCGCCAAGCTGGTCGACGAAAAGCTGATCCGCCAGCACCACGCCCTGCCGATCTTCCGCCGCGGCTCGATGCTGTTCGTCGCGGTGTCCGACCCGACCCGCCTCGACACGATCGACGAGTTCGGCTTCCACACGCGCCAGACGGTCGAACTGGTGGTGGCCGACGAGGTGCCGCTCGGCCGGCTGATCGACAAGACGCTCGAGGCGATGGACACCTCGATGCAGAACCTGGCCGGCGAGGAGCTGGCCGGTCTCGAGAATCTGGAAGTCGGCGACGAGACGCCATCTGAAGAAGGCGGCCAGATCGATGGCGTCGAAGATGCGCCGATCGTCCGCTTCATCAACAAGATGCTGGTCGATGCGATCAAGGCCGGCGCATCGGACATTCACTTCGAGCCCTACGAAAAGTATTACCGCGTGCGCACGCGGCTCGACGGCATTCTGCGCGAAATTGCCAAGCCGCCGATCGCGCTCGCGCCCAAGCTCGCCGCGCGCCTCAAGGTCATGTCGCGGCTGGATATTTCCGAGCGGCGCGTTCCGCAGGACGGGCGCATCAAGCTCAAGCTGTCGCAGAACAAGGCGATCGACTTCCGTGTGAGCACCTGCCCGACGCTGTACGGCGAAAAGGTCGTGCTGCGTATTCTCGATCCGAGTTCCGCCCGGCTCGGCATCGATGCGCTCGGCTATGAGCCGGATCAGAAGGAGTTGTACCTGTCGGCGCTCAACCGCCCGTACGGCATGATTCTCGTCACCGGCCCGACCGGCAGCGGCAAGACCGTGTCGCTGTATACCGGCGTCAACATTCTGAACACGTCGGACCGCAACATTTCCACCGCCGAGGACCCGATTGAAATCCAGCTCCCCGGCATCAACCAGGTGAATGTGAATCCGCGCGTCGGGTTGACGTTCGCGAGCGCGCTGCGTTCGTTCCTGCGCCAGGATCCGGACGTGATTCTGGTGGGCGAAATCCGTGATCTGGAAACCGCCGAAATCGCGGTGAAGGCGGCGCAGACCGGCCACCTGGTGCTGTCGACGCTGCACACCAACGACGCGCCGAAGACGCTGACGCGTCTTGCCGACATCGGCGTTGCGCCCTACTCGATCGCCACGGCGGTCAACCTGATCATCGCCCAGCGGCTGGTGCGGCGGCTGTGCGAGAAGTGCAAGCAGCCGGTCGACGTGCCCAAAAAGGCGCTGCTGAAGGAAGGCTTCAGCGAGGCCGACGTCGACGCCGGCCTGACGATTTACGGACCCGTCGGCTGCGACCAGTGCACCGAAGGCTACAAGGGCCGTACCGGCGTCTACCAGGTGATGCCCGTCAGCGAAGAGATGGGGCGTATCATCATGGCCCAGGGCAACGCGATGCAGATCGCCGATCAGGCGAAAAAGGAAGGCGTCGCCGATTTGCGTACTTCGGGTTTGAGGAAGGTCAGGGACGGCGTCACGAGTCTGGAAGAAGTGAATCGCGTCACGATTGAATAACCGAACAGGCGGACGACTATGGCCGAAGCGGCAAAAAAGACCTTCAACTTCATGTGGGAAGGCACCGATCGCAAGGGCAATCGGGTCAAAGGCAAGGCCAGCGGCGCCGACACGATGGCGATCAAGGCGCACCTGCGCCGCCAGGGCATCGCGCCGCTTCGGGTGCGCAAGGAAAGCCAGGGGCTGTTCGGCTCGGGACAGGGAAAGCGTATCACCCCCGGCGACATCGCGATCCTGTCACGCCAGATGGCGACGATGATGACGGCCGGCGTGCCGCTGGTGCAGGCATTCGACATCGTCGGCAAGGGCAACAGCAATCCGCGTTTCCGCAACCTCGTGATGAGCCTCAAGAACGACGTCGAGGCCGGCAATTCGCTGACGCACGCTCTGTCGCAGCAGCCGAAGTATTTCGACGACCTGTACGTCAACCTGGTTGAAGCGGGCGAGAAAGCCGGTGCGCTCGAAGCGCTTCTCGACAAGATCGCGACGTACAAGGAAAAGACCGAGGCGATCAAGAAGAAAATCAAGAAGGCGATGTTTTACCCGATCGCGATTATGGTGGTCGCGGTCGTGGTCACCGCGATTCTGCTGGTGTACGTGATTCCGCAGTTCGCCAAGCTGTTCCAGGGTTTCGGCGCGAACCTGCCGGCCTTTACGCTCATGGTGGTCAACCTGTCGAATTTCACGCGCCATAACGGCCTGGAGATCCTGATCAGCATCGTGGCCCTCTTCACCGCCTTTTTCTGGCTCAAGAAACGTTCGCCGCAATTCCGCCGGCTGCTGGACCGCGTGACGCTGCAACTGCCGGTGGTCGGCGGTATCGTCAAGAAAGCGATCATCGCGCGCTTCGCGCGCACGCTGTCAACGATGTTCGCGGCCGGCGTGCCGCTGGTCGAGGCGCTCGATTCAATCGCCGGCGCCTGCGGCAACATTCTGTTCGAGGAAGGCGTGCTGCACATCCGCGACCAGGTCGCGACGGGCCTGCAGCTCAATGTTGCGATGTCGGAAACCAGCCTGTTCCCCAACATGGTCGAGCAGATGATCGGCATCGGCGAGGAATCCGGCTCGATCGAAACGATGGCCGGCAAGGTCGCCGACTTCTACGAGGAAGAAGTCGACAATGCGGTCGACAGCATGAGCAGCCTGATGGAGCCGGTGATCATGGTGGTGCTCGGCGTGCTGATCGGCGGCCTGGTGATCGCGATGTACCTGCCGATCTTCAAGATGGGGTCGGTGGTGTAATGCTTCTGGCCGATTACCTCGTTCAATCCCCGGCCGTCTTCCTGACGATCGTCGCGATCCTCGGCCTGATTGTCGGCAGTTTTCTGAACGTCGTCATTTACCGGCTGCCGGTGATGCTCGACCGCGCGTGGCGGCGTGAAGCCGGCGAAACGCCCGCCGACGACGAACCGTTCAACCTGGCCGTGCCGCGCTCGCGATGCCGGCAATGCGGCCACCTGATCTCCGCGTGGGAGAACGTGCCGGTCATCAGCTATGCCCTCTTGCGCGGCCGCTGCCACGGCTGCCGCACGCACATCTCGATCCGCTACCCGATCGTCGAATTGTTGAGCGGCGCGCTTGCCGTCGTCGTCGCCTGGCATTTCGGCGTCAGCCTCGAAACCGCCGCCGGCCTGATTTTCACCTGGACGCTGATCACGCTGGCGTTCATCGACATCGATCATCAACTGCTGCCGGACATCATCACGCTGCCGCTGCTCTGGGTCGGGCTCGGCCTGAGCCTGCTGTGGCCGGCCGGCGACGTGTTCGCCCAGCCGCGCGCCGCGATCATCGGGGCGATCGCCGGCTATGGCTGCCTGTGGCTGGTGTTTCACGCCTTCAAGCTGCTGACCGGCAAGGAAGGCATGGGCTACGGCGACTTCAAGCTGCTCGCGCTGCTCGGCGCATGGCTTGGCTGGGAGATGCTGCCGCTGATCGTGCTGCTCGCCGCCGGCGTCGGCGCGATCGTCGGCATCGGCATGATTCTGACCAAGCGGCTCCAGCGCGAGACGCCGATTCCGTTCGGCCCGTACCTCGCCGCCGCCGGCTGGATCGCGATGATCTGGGGGCATCAGATTATGGATGCCTATCTTGCCACTATGGCGAGGTAGGCAAGTCGCTAGTGCGGAGTGGCTAGTGGCTAGTGGCTAGTGGCTAGTGGCTAGTGGCTAGTGGCCAGGCCGGATGGTCAGGACTTAGTGCTCAGGACTTAGGACTAAGTATGGAAGCGGAGAAGAAATTCAACGGCGCGTTCCTGTCTTTACTCAGTCCTGAGTCCTTAGTCCTTGGTCCTCGTGAGTTCCTATGCTCCGCATAGGACTCACAGGCGGCATCGCCTCCGGCAAGTCCGCCGCGGCAGCCGAGTTCGGACGGCTCGGGGTGCCGGTGATCGATGCCGACGAGGCTGCGCGCGCCGTCACTGCACCCGGTTCCCCTGCCCTTTCCGAACTTGCGGCGCTGCGGCCCGGCGAGCCGCTGGTGGTCGACGGCGAGCTCGATCGCAAGCGGCTGCGCGCGCTGCTGTTCGCGGACCCGGCGCTGCGCCGCCAGGTTGAAAGCATCCTCCATCCGCGCATCATTGAGCATATGCGGGCCGAGATTGCCGCGGCGCGCGCGCCATACGTGATCGTGGCCATTCCGCTGCTGGCCGAGGCCGGCGGCGCGTCGGAAATGGTCGATCGCGTGCTCGTGATCGATTGCCCGGAAGAGCTTCAGGTCGAGCGGCTGATGCGGCGGGACGGCGAAACGGAAGCCGGCGCGCACCGGATTCTGGCCGCGCAGGCGAGCCGGGAGACGCGGCTGAAGCTCGCGGACGATGTCATCGAAAACAGCGGGTCGCTGGATGCCCTGAAAGCCGCGGTCGCGCAACTGCATTCGCGCTATCAGGCCTTGAGCGGCGAAACGTAAGAAATCCCCCTCCAGCTCCCCCTTCCTCGCTACGCGAGCAAAGGGGAGAGACGAGAGGGCACGGTCACGTTCTTGCCCTTTGCGGCCTCAATTTAACAATCGAAACGGTACATTTGCCGGATGAACGGCGTTTCCGACACAATAGCGGGTGATGCAACCGAAGCCCGTCAACCCCGATCCGGCGCCGGCCGCCGAATCCATCATTTATGAACAGCCGCTGACGGAGCGGGTGCGGACCTTTCTGCGCCTCCAATTCCTGCTGAGCCAGGCGGAACAGTACGCCGAGCCCAGGAGTTCCTGGGACAGCCGCATGGCGATCATGAGCCTGCTCGACATCGCCGACATGCTGACGCGCGGCAATGCGCGCGGCGAAGCGCTCAAGGAACTGGACTCGCAAATCGGCATTCTCTCGCTGCTGCGCGACAACCCGGACGTCGACAATCCGCGCCTGCTGGAAGTGCTCGACCAGCTCGAACATCTGAAGCGCCAGCTCGGCAGCCACACCGGGCCGCTGGGCCAGGGCCTGCGCAACAATGAATTCCTGAGCGCGATCAAGAACCGCACCGCCATCCCCGGCGGCACCTGCGAATTCGACCTGCCCGGCTACCACTTCTGGCTGTCGAAGCCGAATACGGCGCGCGCCGCCGACGTGGCGGAGTGGCTCAAGGAACTCGCCCCGCTGCGCGAGGCGGTGTCGGTGCTGCTCGATTTAAACCGTCAGAGCGGGGACGCGCTCGACAAGGTTGCAGAAGGCGGCGTGTTTCAACACAACATGCAAAACGAGTCCAACTGCCAGCTCATTCGCGTGATCCTGCCCGGCAATGCGGCAGTGTTCCCGGAAATCAGCGGCGGCCGCCACCGCATCACGATCCGCTTTTTCGACCGGCCCAACGTCAACGAGCGCCCGCGACAGGTCACGCGGGACGTCAAATTCCAGCTGATGTTCTGCCACTTGTGATATGGCCGAAGCGACCGTACCCAAGCAAGTGCCGTGCCCGCAATGCGGGCAGCTCGTCGAATGGTCGGACAAATCGCCGTTCCGGCCGTTTTGCAGCGAGCGCTGCCGGCTGATTGACCTGGGGGAATGGTTTGACGAAGGGCACGCGATTCCCGGGGATGAGTCGGATAACCCAAGCTCTTGAAGCCCCTCGCCCTCCGGGAGAGGGGTTTGGGGTGAGGGTGCCCGAGCTAAAGAGCGTTTTGTAGTACAACCGCTTTTGTGACACCGACCCTCACCCTAGCCCTCTCCCGGAGGGAGAGGGAACAAGACTGCGAATCGCCGCAATCCCCTGCCCGCCCAGCGCCTGCACGCGCGCAATATCCTCGGGCGTCATCCCCCCGATCGCATAAGCCGGCAGATTACTCACCGCCGCCAGCCGCTCAAACCCGTCCCACCCCAGAACCGGCCCCACCGGATGACTCGGCGTCGGTTGCACGCTGCCGATAAAAATGTAATCCAGCCCCAGCCGGTTCGCCTGCCGAACCTCATCTTCGGTATGACAGGACGCGCCGACCCAGCGATTGGCCGCCCATGGCCGCGCCTCCATCTCCATCAAACGCCGCGCGCTCAAGTGCAGCCCATCCGCACCCAGCACCCCGGCTTCAGCCTCTGTTCCATTCCAGACAAACAACGCGTCGTGGTCACGGCACAAGTCCCGCACCGCACGCCCGAGCGTCAGGCGATCGAAGGCATTCGACTCCGGCAGCCGGCATTGCACCATCGACACGCCCTGTTCAAGCGCCGCTTCGATGCGGCGTAAATGACTTTTGACATCCCTTTCGGGCGCCGGCGCCACCAGACACCGGTCCGGCAACCGCAGCGCCGCCACGATCGGCCGATCCGCCGCGAGCAAATCCCACTGCGTCAGCTCGCCACGCGGCACCCACGCCAGCCGCTGATCTTCCAGCGGCCGCGGCTCGCCGTGGAAGCGCTCCACGACAAAAATGACCAGGTCGACGGACAGTTCGGGATAATCGTGATGCAGTTGGATCAGCGGCCGCGTCTCTTCGACTTCGACGCCCAATTCTTCGCGCAGCTCGCGCACGAGCGCGTGCGTAGCCGGTTCGCCATCAAGCAGCTTCCCGCCCGGAAACTCCCAACGTCCGGCCATGGCCTTGCCGAGAGGCCGCTGTGCCAAAAGGATATCGCCGGCAGCATTTTCAAGTACGCCGGCAACAACCTTTATGGAGACAGGAGATTCAGACATTCAATGACTCAGAGAGCCCAATAAAGCTCAGGGCGAACGAAGTGAGCCCCACATCATCTCTTAGTCGGCCACGACGGCCGGCTTCTTCTCCCGCGACATAGAGCGCAGCCGAAGATCGGGCGAAAAATGGGGGAAACAAGGAACATTGTCCGAAGCCATGGACGGCTGAGTTATGTTCCGGCCCCCATTTTTCGTCCGATCTTCGGGAAGTCCAAAGTGCAGGATGCACTTTGGACCAAGCGACAGTCGCATGGTTTTGCCTACTTTTGCCGAAACAAAAGTAGGCCGGCTGCCGGGCCGGATACCGGCACCAATCAGCCTGTCGCCGCAGGCGACAAACAAATTAAAGTCGCCCGTGGCACTGCTTATATTTAAGCCCCGACCCACAAGGACAAGGCTCATTCCGCCCAATCTTCCGCTCACTCCGCACGTAAGTCTGAACCGGCGCCGGTTCACCCTCAGCCATGGCGACCTCTTCGCCACCGCCGCCACCCGCGGCAGCAGCCGCCGTCGACGCATCGGCATGATGAAACTGCATCTTCTGCTCGCGCCGCCGCTGCGCCTCGACAGCCTCGACGTCTTCCTCGGCAACGCGTACCTTGCTCAAAATCGAAATTGTCTCGAACTTAATCTGGTCGAGCATTTCCGAAAACATCTCGAACGCTTCGGTCTTGTACGCCTGCTTCGGATCGACCTGCGCATAGCCGCGCAGATGAATACCCTGGCGCAAGTAATCGAGCGCGGCGAGATGCTCTTTCCAGTGCTGGTCGAGAATCTGCAGCATGATCTGCTGCTCGAACTGGCGCATCGTCTGCGCGCCGACCGTCTCTTCCTTGCGCCGGTAAATCGCCTCGATCTCGGTGAGAATCTTTGCGCGCAGCGTTTCCTCGTGCAGTTCCTTGTCGGTTTCCAGCCAGTGTCCGACATCGGCCTTGTAATCGAACTCGCGCAGCAGCGCATCGCTCAGGCCCTTCACGTCCCACTGCTCTTCCATGCTCTGCGGCGGAACGTATTCGCTGATTACGTCGTTGACCACGTCCGCGCGAATCGCCTCGATGGTGGCGGAGACGTCCTTCGCCTGCATCAACTCGTTGCGCTGCTCGTAGATCACCTTGCGCTGGTCGTTGGCGACGTCGTCGTATTCGAGCAGCTGCTTGCGGATATCGAAGTTGTGGCCTTCCACCTTGCGCTGCGCGTTCTCGATCGCCTTCGTCACCCATGGATGCTCGATCGCCTCGCCCGCCTGCATGCCGAAGCGCTGCATCAGCGACTTGACCTTGTCCGACGCGAAAATGCGCATCAGGTTGTCTTCGAGCGACAGGTAGAACCGGCTCGAACCCGGATCGCCCTGGCGGCCGGAACGACCGCGCAACTGGTTGTCGATGCGGCGCGACTCGTGGCGCTCGGTGCCGATGATGTGCAGGCCCCCGGCCTCGAGCACCTGCTGGTGAAGCTCGCGCCATTGCGCCTCGCGGCGCGCATGTTCTTCCGGGCTCTCGTTCTCGACTTCCTCGGCCTGCTCGGGCGTGTTCATCGCACCGCCAAGCACGATATCCGTACCGCGGCCGGCCATGTTGGTGGCAATCGTCACCTTGCCGGGACGACCTGCCTCGGCCACGATCTGCGCTTCGCGCTCATGCTGCTTCGCATTCAGCACGTCGTGCGGAATCTTGCGCTTTTGCAGCAACCCGGACAAATACTCCGACGTTTCGATCGACGTCGTACCGACCAGCACCGGCTGGCCGCGCTGCTGGCAGTCGACGATGTCTTCGATGATCGCGTCGAACTTGTCCTTCGTCGACAGGTACACCTGGTCCGCGCGATCGTCGCGAATCATCGGCTTGTTGGTCGGCACGACGACGACTTCGAGTCCGTAGATTTCCTGGAACTCGAACGCTTCCGTATCCGCCGTACCGGTCATGCCGGACAGCTTTTCATACATGCGGAAATAGTTCTGGAACGTGATCGACGCGAGCGTCTGGTTTTCCGCCTGAATCTTGACCCGCTCTTTCGCCTCGACCGCCTGGTGCAGGCCCTCCGACCAGCGCCGGCCCGGCATCGTGCGACCGGTAAATTCATCGACGATCACGACCTCGCCGTTCTGGACGATGTAATCGACCTCGCGCTGATAGAGCGCGTGCGCGCGCAACGCCGCGTTGATGTGATGCATCAGGCCGATGTTGGCCGCGTCGTACAGGCTCTCGCCCTCATTCAGCAGCCCGCTTTCGATCATCAGCCGCTCGACCTTCTGGTGGCCGTCCTCGGTGAGATAAACCTGCTTGGCCTTTTCGTCGACCGAATAATCGCCGGGGCCGTCCTCTTCCTCCTGCGGCGTCAGGCGCGGAATCAGCTTGTCGACCTTTACGTAAGTATCGGTGTTGTCATCGACGGCGCCGGAAATGATCAGCGGCGTACGCGCCTCGTCGATCAGGATCGAATCGACCTCGTCGACGATCGCGTAATGGAGATCGCGCTGCACCTTGCCCGCGACGTCGAACGCCATGTTGTCGCGCAGGTAATCGAAGCCGAACTCGTTGTTGGTGCCGTAAGTGATATCGGCAGCGTACGCGGCCTTCTTCTCGGCCGGATCCTGCATCGTCAGGATCACGCCCACCGTCATGTCGAGCGCCTCGTACACCGGCTTCATCCAGCCCGCATCGCGGCTCGCGAGGTAATCGTTAACTGTCACCAGATGGACGCCCTTGCCCGGGATCGCATTCAGGTAGACGGCCAGCGTCGCCATCAGCGTCTTGCCCTCACCGGTGCGCATTTCCGCGATCTTGCCCTGGTGCAGCACCATGCCGCCGATCAACTGCACGTCGAAATGCCGCATGCCGAGATGGCGCTTCGACGCCTCGCGCACCGCCGCAAAAGCCTCCGGCAGCAGATCGTCGAGACTCTCGCCGGCCTCGTGACGCTCGCGAAACTCCGCCGTCTTCGCCTTCAGCGCCGCATCGTCCAGCGCCTCGAACTCCGGCTCCAGCGCATTAATGCGCGCCACCTGCCGGCGCATGGACTTGATCACCCGATCGTTGCGACTGCCGAAAATCTTTTGAACTACACTTGCCATCGAATTACCAAAAACATCAAAAGAGTTTGCCCGACGCAACATCAGCGCAGGTGCACGTTCTGGTAGCTGTTTACAGGGCTGTGTGAGGCAGGAGCCGAACCCAGAGCCTACCAAGCTGCCCTTAACCCCGGCAAAGCCGCTCTCAGAGCCTCGGAGAAGGTCGCATGCAAGGCGCGTTCGCGCCAGCGTAGCAATCTACGTCAAGCGGACGCAACGCAGCAGGCGGGCTTCTCCGAGGCTCCCTCCGGGCGGGTCTGTGCCGGGCCATCTGCGGCGTTGCGCTTTCTTGAAATGGGCGACCATTCCTGCGAAAGCGCGCCTTGCATCTGACCCGGCAGAGATCCCGCTGAGAGCGGCTTTGCCGGGGCTAAGGGCAGCCGATTCACGGCGTCCCTGGAAATAGCTACCAGAGCGGGCGCCGGAAACGAAGCCAACGACGTCAGCCGTCGCCGCGAACAAACTTCAGCGGATTGATCTCCCGTCCATGATACAGCACTTCCAAATGGACGTGCGGCCCCGTCGAGTGGCCCGTCGAGCCCATCAGCGAGATCACCTGGCCCTTCGAAACCGCCTCACCGACCTTCACCAGAATCTTCTCGTTGTGCCCGTAGCGCGTCGCATACCCGTGGCCATCGTCAATTTCGACCAGGTTGCCGTAGCCATACCACGGCCCCGCCCACGTCACGATGCCCGCCGCAATCGCATGCACTTTCGTGCCGCGCTTGCCGGCGAAATCGATGCCCGGATGGAAACCGGACTCGCCGGTAATCGGGTCCACGCGACGGCCGAAGTACGATGAAATCCAGCCACCCTTGATCGGCCGGCCGTCCGGGTGCATCGCCTTTTGAAGATTGCGGTGCATGAGCAGATTTTCAAGCGCCGTGAGCTGCTGGCTGCGACTGCGGATCGCATCGGAGAGCTGGGAGAAGCCGTCCAGCAGGTCGGATTTGGAAGCATCCGGGCTCGGCGCCTCGATGGTCGGACCGCCTTCGGCGGGCGGCGCATCGAAACTGAACTCGGCCGGATCGATGCCCGCCATCTTGATCAGTTGCCGGCCGAGCGCGTCGAGCCGGATAATGTGCGCCTGCATTTCGCCGAGGCGCCCCGACAACGCATCGATGTTTGCCTGGGCATGATTTTTCGCCGCGGCGATTTCGCGCTGGTCGGCCGCGAGACGGGTTTTCCAGGCGCTGATTTGCGCCAACGGCGCGGATGCGCCAAGGTAATGCGCGGCGTAAAAGCCGCCGGCGAAGAGAGTGGCCGCCGCAAGCACCGCGGCCCCGACCATGGGAAGCGTAAAGCGCCAGCGCGCCGTGTTGAATTGACGCCGCCGCCCGGCGCTCGAAATCAGGATAATATTCATTATATGCCCCACCCCCGTCACTTATTGCAGGCATCCGGCTCGCGCCTGTCGAGGCTGGTCGAACAAGCCGCGGCTCTCGACCGGTTGACCGACGCAGTTCGCTCCCTGCTGCCGTCGGCACTTGCCTCGCATTGTCGCGGCGCCGCCTGGCGTGACGGTGGCCTCACCATTTTCGTCGACAGCCCAGTGTGGA
>DASSNE010000056.1:0-73779 GCA_035688265.1 Gammaproteobacteria bacterium | reverse complement strand
CGTCCTCACCATCGCTTACTTCGACCGATTGGGGGCACCTCGCCTATGCTGACCTCAACTTCTCGAACCGCCCGGTGCGGGCCCGCATGCCGGGTGGTGTGAGAGGGGTCCGGGCGGCGACGCCCGGCCCCTATCTCGATTTAATGAGTTGCACGCGGCGCGGTATTATTTGACCTGGAGCGAGTGCGTCGACGCCGTTGCCCATTCGTATGTTTTTAACACGCAGCTAACAGCGCCGGCCAAAGCCGTGATTGCGGTTTCGTTAGCCAAACAGCAAAACGAGGGTTTCGGGTCATCTTTTGACTACATGATCGCGCAATACATAGCGAATGATGTTGTAGGCATCGATCGTCAATCAACAGGGCGGACTGAGCAACCGCTTAACCAGGAAGTGGGTCTTCAGCCCGAAACTTTCTCTTTTTCAAGAGCCCTTCTCTTCGCAGATAAAATTTCTTTGCCAAGAGGGTCGTATGCAGACAATCTATACGTCGAGATTGTCCGTTCTAGTGGGCAAGCGTGCTATGACCTCGACCTAGCGAAGGCGGCAGACGCATCGCTAGCCATCGTCGTAATGAACAGCGCCATGTCCAATTGCGGCCATTACGGATGGCACTACACTCGTCAACTGATTGAATATTTGCGGACAACCAGTCTCATCGCAAAAGATGTGCGCTTGGCTTGGGTATTATCGTTGATCGGGAGGGTGGATGACAGCTATTGATCCAGTCGTGCGCAGAAGCAGCACCGCTTTTATTAGGGCATCGAGGTGGGTCGAAAAACAACGTAACCAATTTGCGTTGCCCCAGGAAGATAAAGACGGTGGGCGCTACATTATTAAGCATATAAAGCCGCTAGGCGAACTTTTATTCGCGCTATGCTATATAAAGAAATATGGTATAGCGGCAAATTTCGTGGATGACTATGCTAAATGGGCGTGGGGCCAGTTTTCAGAAGGGGACAAGCTTGCTGAAATGCTGCTCGCCAGGCCAGATTTGCTTAATGTCTCTGTTCTGTATGCGTGGTTCAGAACGCTTGGGTACGTTAATCGGACGCTAGAGGGGGTGGTCAGCTATATTTTGAATTCCCGTTTCTACACCAACAACAGCATGCTCTATTATCGAAGGCTTGAAGTCGACATGGCGATGCGATTTCTAACTAACAGGAAGTTTACGCCTGCTGTTGCCGGGCCCACGCTGATCGCTTCTGAGCCGGAACCTTGGATTATTTCGGAAGATGTGGCTTATACCATCACTCATGAAGTTTTCTATTTGACTGATATGGGGAACACCCCAGAACTATTGCCGCAGTCAACAAGGCGGTACCTGAAGATTTGGTTACCTATGTGGTTGGACATCTTTAGAAAGAGGGGCAACTGGGACATATATGGAGAACTACTTATAGTCGCGAGCCTCATTGACGATGAGAATACTTATGCGGAATACGTTCCAGATTTCTTTAATGTTCAAAGCAAAAGTGGCGTATTTCCTGGCCCATCAAGGGATAAGCGCGCCCCAGTCAATCAAGCTTATGACAAGGATAGGAAGTTCTTCCTGATGAACTATCATACAACCTTGGTTGGCCTTATTGCCCTTGCGTCTCATGTAAAAACAACGCAGGTTACTGCTGCGTCACCCGCTCTAAGCACATGATTAACTCTAGCAACATCTCTTGGGCCCGGATGGTTGTTTTAGCTGCGACTGTTTTCTTTGCAAATTTTGCTGTATTTGCCAAAGCTAAGGCACCCGTAACTCCTGCCGATTTAGTTGGCGTTTGGCAATATGTTCAGAGCGGCATTTTGGGTCACGGCGTTATCTATACGGAATTCCAAAAGAATGGCGACTGCCTACAGATATTTCACGCCTCGGCGCTGTGGCAAGATAAGTGGGGCTATATAGATTGTACTTGGCAACTAACCGGCAATGACGTTCGCTTGGCTGTGAACAAATCCAGCACCAGTTCGGCCAAAAAAGGGGACAACATTGATTTTAATTTGGCGAAAATTACCAAGAAATACCTCATTTTAATGAGCGGCAGCAAAAAGCAGAAGTGGGAGCGCGTACCCGAAATTCCAACGCAATTTCGCGCGAAGTATCATGAGCTACGACTCAAGCACTAGGTATCGGTCGCGACAGTTGGCGGAAACCTCAAGAGGCTGCCCCAAGAGCGCCAGTTTCTGGACAATCTGAACGCCAATAGTCTCTTTTGCGGCGCCCGTCACAGAGTCGCTTGTATGGGCGGCGCATGACTACTTACCGGGGGCCTGCCTAGGTACTGATTGAATTGCGTTTCTGGCGCATCAGCGGCACTATAAACCTTTAAGGCAGAAAGCGACGAAGACAATGGATTGGCCGTTGCGGAATGACAATTTCGGTCCACCCCACGAATGGCGGCGTTTTGCTGTACCGGCGCTTATCGCGCTCGGAGTAAATTTGGCTGCGCTTTCAGTATTGCGCCTGCCTGTCTGGAAGATCTTGCCGCACTCTGCGTCGCAGCCACTGCAAGTAAAGCTACAGCACCCGCAAAGTGCGAAACGAAAAATACCTGAGGTCTCTGCCCCAAAGATTCAACGGCCATCTCCGGTAAAAGAACGCGCGACGACATCGCCGACGGCTCCAATTCCGAAACAGGTGCCAGATGTCGAGCGTCAATCAAAGTCCCAGTCGGTTGTGACAGACCACAGGCAGCCAGTTTTGACGCGAAAAAGACTTTATGACACCGCGCGGCAGGTGATTGAGGCCATGTCAGAAGAAAAGGCGCAGCATGTTCCAATGGGTGGCGAAATACCTGAAATGCCACGTCAGTTCCGCCACACTAGCACGCCGCATAAGTTGCTATCGCATCAGTGGGAAAGTGTTGACGCGCGTCTTTATATTCGCGATGGACAATGCTTCACAGGCCCAAGGCTGGCCTCGCAAGCAGGTACCGAGGCTTTCTCGATGGACGTGCAACGATTTGTGGGCACGATGTCAATTAAAGCAAGTGCCATCAAATGCCCGTGGGACAAATCTAGCGATGAACCCTTCCATTTCCACATTCATCCGTTCAAAGACATCCATCCGCTTAAGAAGATCGATAACCATCCGCAATAATAGAGCGGTCTCGCCAGAACGGTAGCAGGTTGATGACAGCAGTAATTTCCGCATCGAGGCGCCGTAGATTTTCTGCATCGCTCATCTGCTGTCACTCCGCCGCCGCTTTCGGCGGAGTCGGCGGCATCTTCTTTGGATTCCGCGGCTTCAGATTCTCGCCCGGCACCGTCGGCTTGCGCGTCAGGTACTGGTTGATCGACACGAGGTCCTTCGAATCGAGCGTGCCGGCAGCCTGTTCGAGAAGGAGGCCGTCGATCAGGTACTGGTAGCGCGCCTGCGCGTAGTTCGTGCGCGCCGTCAATAGTTGATTGCGCGCGTTGAGCACGTCCACCGTCGTGCGTGTACCGACTTGCTGTCCGGCTTCTG
This sequence comes from Gammaproteobacteria bacterium, assembly GCA_035688265.1. Taxonomy (GTDB): domain Bacteria; phylum Pseudomonadota; class Gammaproteobacteria; order Natronospirales; family DASSBR01; genus DASSBR01. The sequence goes on along the minus strand of DASSNE010000056.1, from coordinate 70,324 downwards.
TCGCGCGCAGCGCCGTCTCGGCGGAAATCACCGCCTCCTTCAATGCCTTGACCTTGGCGATGCCGGTCAGCACGCCCAGAAAAGCATCCCGGGTGTTTTGTTTTATCTGACGCGCAATGACGTGCGTTTGTGCTTCTGCGGCGACGTGGCGGTATTTTGCTTCGCGCGTGCGCGCCGCGATGGCGCCGCCGGAATAGATTGGGAGGGTAAATGAAAGTTGAACGCTATTGCCGCTCACTTGCGAAGTGCTCGGCGAAAAAACGCCTCCCGTCGTGCCGGTGCTGTCCGACGCCCGGTGCGTGCGCGCGATCTGCAGACCGAGGGTCGGGAAACGCGCCGCACGCTGGATGCCGATGGTCTTCGCCGCGATTTTTGCATCCATGCGGGTCGAGACCAGTTGCAGGTTTTGCTGGATGGCCTGGTCGATCCAGGCCTGTGCATTTGCTGGTTCCGGTTTTTTCAGCGGCAACTCGGCGACCGGTTCCTGCAGGTTGCCGACATGGACACCGGTAATGGCAATCATGGCATCTTGAGCGTTGATCAATGCCTGCCGATCTGCGATGACCTGGGCATGCGCCTGATCGAAGCTGGCCTCGATTTCCTGAACGTCCGTAATGGCACTCAAGCCGACCTTGTAACGCTTCTTCGACTGTTCGAGCTGCTTGGCCAGCGCCTTCTGATTCGCCATGGCCGCCTGCAGCGTGTCATTCGCAGACAGGACGTTGAAGTAGGCCTGCGAGACCCGGACGATCAGGTCCTGCTGCGCGATCTCGTAGTTGACCTCGGCCTGCGCAACCTGAATATCCGCCTGCCCGAGAGACAGGTAGTCCGCCCAATTGAACAGCGACTGGCTGAGCGAAATGCTGTAATTCTTGTCGGTTGAAGTCGTCGAACTGGACGGCGTGACAAACTTGCCGGTGCGGGGATCGTAATAGGACTGCGTGCCGTTGGATTTCCCCTTCGAGTAATTGGCGCTGGCGCCGAATTGCGGCAACAGTGCCGACAGCGCCTCCGGCCGCGCTTGCTGCACCGCCTCGCGCGTTGCCTCAGCTTTCTGCAAAGTCGGATCGTTTTGCCGCGCGAGCCGATAGACATCGACCAGGTCGGCCGCATGCGCGGCGGAGACGACGCCGGTGGTACCGACGACTGCGGCAAGCAGGATTTTCAGCATTATCAGCCCCTGTATTCTGGCCTCGAGCGGCCGTTAATTGGTCAATTTCGAAAGCGTAAAGTTCAGGTTTCCCGCAGCGCCTGCGCGACCGGCAGACGCGCGGCACGAATCGCCGGAAACAATCCGCCGACGAGGCCCATCACGATTGCCGCCGCAATGCCGATGCCGATCAGCGTCGGCGTGACGGCAAAGTTGAAAGCCATGACAGAACCGTTTGCGCGGGTATGGGTTTGCAGGCCGTCGAACGCCAGCCATGCGATGAGCGCGCCGGCGCCGCCGCCGATCAGGCCCAGCATGACGCCTTCGGCGAGCACGGCGACGACCACGGCCCCGCGCGCGAAGCCGAGCGCACGCAGGGTGGCAATGTCGCGGATGCGACCTGCAATGTTCGCGTACAGCACATTGAGCGCGGCAAAGATCGCGCCGATCGCCATCAGCAATCCGATGACGCCGCCGGCCTCGGCGATAAAGCCTTCAAGTTCCTTACCGGATTCGCGGAAGAACGTGCTTTCGCGTACGACGCTGACGCTTAGTTGCGGATCGTGTTCGACCGCCTGCTTGAAACCCGGAAACGCGTCAGCGGAAGTCAGCCGCACGTAGACGCCGGAGTATTGGTCGCCGGCATTGTAGGCGGCGCGAAGCTGGTTCACGTCGGTCCAGATTTCCGATTCGTGAATGCCGCCGTTGTCGGCAAAGATGCCGACGACTTTCCAGTGATGGCCGTTCCAGTCGTAGGTATCGCCGAGGCCGAGTCCCTTGAACATTTGTGCCGCCTGGCGCCCGACGACGATTTCGTCGAGCCCCGGCTTGAACAGGCGCCCCTTGATGATGTGCCAGTGCGGCCAGATTGCGGCGGCATCGGATCCCACGCCACGCATTCCCACCGCGGCGCGATAGCGGCCCGTGCCGCGCTGGACCGCGCGCGCCGAGGCGGTGTAGTCGCCCATCGCGAGCGGGCCGTTCGGGCCATGCGCGACCCCGGGCGCCTGGCCGATTACGGTGACCGCCTGGCGACTGAGCGAGCCCGCGCCCTGGTAAGTGACGATCGCCACGCTGTCCGAGCCGGTGTGCGACAGTACGCTTTGAAATCCCGCTCGAATCGACAGCAGGGCGACCACCACCAGCACGACGCCGAGAAAGCCGACGATCGCGATCAGCGAAGACTGGAATCGCGCCGCCGCCATGCGGAAGTTCCAGCCGCAGACCGACAAGGTTTCCTTTAACCAGGCCATACTTTTCACCGTTTTCCGAGCGCGGCAGCAGTACGCAGGCGCGTGACCTGCCGTACCGGGAACAGGCTCGCCAGCAAGCCGAATATGACTGCCAGCGCGACGCCCCAGGCGGTCGCGGCACTCGTGAGGCCGAAGGTCTGGAGCGCGTTGCTCAGGCTGGGTGTCAGCAGGCCGACCACGACGTAACCGATCCCGATGCCGGCGATGCCGCCGACGATCGTCAGCAGCAGCGCTTCGGCCAACACAAGTACCGCCACGCGCAGGCGATTGAAGCCGAACGACTTCAGCACGGCGAACTCGGCCGTGCGTTCACGAATCGATTGGCCCATCGTGTTGGTCACGATCAACAGCAGCGTGAAAAAGACCGCCACGCCGACGCCGATAACGATCGCGCCGACATCACCGAAGGCATGCAGGTACGACAGCACCTGCATGCGCACCGACTGGGTATACGTCTGCGGCGATGAGTTCGCGAACTGCGCATCTATCGCGGTCGCGATTTGCGAAATATGGCGCGCGTCATTGACGCGCACGAAGAACTGGCCGGCCGTGTTTCTGAATTCCTGCGAGGCCACCGCCTGATTGAAATACTGATAATGCGCAATGAAGAACGATTGATAGGCCTTCGGCAAGTCGGCGTGATAGATGCCGACGAGGTGGAAATACCATGTCGTGCTGCCGTCTTTCTTCGGGGTGCTCGATTGCACCGGAATCGTCTGGCCGACATGCCAGCCCATGCGCCTGGCAAGTACCGGGCCCGCAATGGCAGCCTGCTGATCCTTCAGCAGGGCACTCTGATGTCCGCCCATTTTGAAGCCGGGGAAAATCTTGCCGATCGTCCGGGCATTCACGAACAGCACGTTCAGCCGGTTTTTGGGATCCCGATAATGACCGCCGATTCCGATCATCGGCGACACGGCCACCACCCCCGGGACCCGGGCGATCTTTGACACGTAATGCACCGGCATAAGCGAACCCGGCGAAGCCTTCGCCACCACCTGCAGCCGCTGCGCATTCACCATACTCAACTGTCCGACCATCCCCTGGCGCACCGCCGCCAGCACGCTGAACAGCACGAACGCGACCACGACCGACAGGAACGTGAACACGGTGCGCGCCTTGCGCCGCGTGAAAGCGCTCCAGATGAGGGGGAAGAATTTCATCGCGTCAGGTTTCCCGCAACGCCGTCGCCACCGGTAACCGCGCGGCACGGATGGCCGGGAAAAAGCCACCAATCAGACCGAGGATCAGCGCGAACGCGATGCCGGCTCCGATGGCGGTCGGCGTGACCGCAAACGCGAACGCCACCTGACCGGCGTTGGACGTATTGAAGGTGCTCGCCTGGTAGCCATTGAACAGCAACCACGCGATGATGCCGCCCAGTATACCGCCCAGCAGGCCCAGCACCAGCGCCTCGACGACCACCGACAGCAGCACCGGCAGCCGACCGAACCCCAGCGCGCGCAGTGTGGCGATTTCGCGGCCGCGCACCGATACCATCGTATACATGGTGTTCAAGGCGCCGAAGATCGCGGCAATGCCCATGACGCCGGCAATAATCGCACCGGCGACGGCAATAAATTTCCCCAGGCCGCGCGCCTGCTCCGCGTAGTAATCGCTCGCCCGCTTGACGCTGACATCGAGCCGCGGATCGTGTGTGGCGGCTTTATTGAAGCCGGCGAACGCCGCCGGCGACGTCACCTTCACAAAGTCGGCCGAATACAGATTGGGCCGTTTATGGGCGTCCTGCAGCACGTTGACGTCGGTCCAGGCTTCGCTACCGAAGACGCTCCGGCCGGCAGAAAAGATGCCCACGACCTGCCACTGTCTGCCGCGGTACTTGATGCTTTTGCCAATGGCCAGATCTTTGAAGCGCGCCGCCGCAGCTGCTCCGACCACCAGTTCGTTGAGCCCCGGCTTGAACCAGCGACCCTTGATCAGCTGGACGGCGGGGCGGAGGCGGCGCGCGCTATCGGTCACGCCGCGAAAGACGATGCTGGCATCCTTGTCGCTCTGCTTGTAGTTCACGTCCAGCGTGCCGACCATTTCGGGCGCGGCAAGCGGGCCGTCAGCGGTGTGCGCGACACCGGGCAGCGACGCAATCGCATGGATGTCATCGGCGCTCAGGGTGCTGGTGGCCTCGGTATCGGCTTTGCCGCTCAGGACGACGGCGACATCGTCGGCGCCGGTCGCGCCGAAGGCGGCGCGGAACCCTGCGCTGATCGACAGCGCGGCGACCAGTACCGCGACCACCGCTGCGAACCCCAGCACCGCGCCGCTCGCCACGCTCGCGCGCGCGCGAAGATTGCGCAAATTGAGGGCGATGACATTGATACTTTGCATCGTCAGCGGACCCCCAGCGCCGAGGCGACCTGCAGGCGCACGGCGTGAATGCTCGGCGACAGCGCAGCCACCAGGCTGAGCAGCACGATCAGCCCGATGCCGATGGCGATGACGGCCGGCGAGAAATAGAGTCCCGGAATCGTCTTCGAAAACGCCGGGCCGAGCAGCACGGTCGTGATCCAGGCCAGGCCGAGCCCGATCAGGCCGCCAATGGCGGTCAGACAGAGCGACTCGCCGAGCACCAGCCACACGAGTTGCGACCGCGTGAAGCCCACCGCGCGCATCGCCGCCAGTTCCGCGACCCGTTCGCGCACACTTTGCGCCATCGTGTTGGCAGTGACGATCAGCATGCCGATGAGGGCGGCGATAGCAATCGCGATTGCGATTGCGCCAATGTCGCCGAAGCGGGAAATGACGCTTTGCACCATGGCCTGCATCGGAACCGATTTGGATGGCACGGACGAATTGGCGAGCGCCGCATTAATCCGTTTTGCGACGGCGGAAGTCTCCCGCGGGTTCGCCGCTCGCTCGACAAAGGCATCGACCGAGTCCTTGCCCGACCACGTGCTCAGATAATCAAAATGGACGTACAACTGCCCGAAGCCGACGTGAATGCTGTCAGTATGCGTGTCCTGGATGCCGTCGATATTGACTTCCAGCGTTTTGCCCGGCTGCTCGTAGGACAACAACGGGATATGGTCGCCGACCTTCCAGCCGAATCGCTTGGCAATGTCGTCGCGAACGATCGCGCCGATGCGGTCGTGCTCCCACTTCTCGCGCTGAGCGCGCGGCACGTTGAGTGCCGGGAACATCCGAAACAGCATGGCGGGTTCCACGGCCCCGACGCCGACGGTTTGTTTTCGCGTCTGGAAATAGAACCCGGCGCCGCCGATGCGCATGACATCGGCGACGCCGGCAACGGCAGCGATGCGGGCGCCGTAGCTTTGCGGCATGCCCTCGCTGCCGCCGGCTTTCGGCATCGTGAAAATGACGTCCGCGCCCGGCAACCGCGCGCCGGTCACAAAACCCTGGCGCACGGCCATCAGGAAGCCGAACAGCAGAAACGTGCACAGCACCGACAACAGCGTAAACACGGTGCGCGTTTTTTTGCGCAGCAGGTTGCGCCAGATCAGCGGCACGAATTTCATTCCGCTCAGGCCTCCCGGAGCGCTTTCGTGATCGGCAGCCGCGCCGCACGAATTGCCGGGAACAATCCGCCGAAGAAGCCCATGATCAGCGCGAAGACGATGCCGCCGACGAGCAGGCCCGGCGTGACCGCGAACTGGAACGCCACCTGCTGAATGCCGCCCGCGAGCGTCCCGGCCTGGTAGCCGTCGAACGCGGCGTACGCGACGCCGCCCCCGATAATGCCGCCGATCAGCGCGAACGTCAGCGCTTCGAGCAGGGTGGCGATCAACACCGGTGCGCGCCGATAGCCGACGGCGCGCAGCGTCGCCATCTCCCCGAGGCGGGCGGCGAGATTGGTGTAAAGCAGATTGATTGCACCGATAATCGCGCCGAGTGCCATCAGAATGCCGATCGCATAGCCGACGACCGCAACGATACCGGTCGCGCCTTGGGCGAGATTGTCGTAATAGTCCTTTTCTGTTTTCGCCTGCACGTTCAGGCGCGGATCCTTCTCCACCTTGGCCTTGAATTGCTTGAACGCGGCCGGCGAGGTCAGTTGCACCCATGCATCGGAGTAGGAATTGCCCATGTGCATCGCATCCTGCACGCGGCGCGCGTCCGCCCAGATTTCAGATTCGCGGAGGTTGCCGCCGGCGGCGAAGATGCCGACGACCTTCCAGTCGCCCTTGCCGATGTGTACCGTGTCGCCGATATTCAGGTTCTGGTACTCGTTAACGGCTTGCCTGCCGACGATGACTTCATTGACGCCGGTCTTGAAGCGGCGCCCCGCAATGATGCGAACCTTGTTGTGCACCTTGAAGGCGTCAGCGGTAACGCCGCGCAGCACGACGTTGCTGTCGATGCCGCTGCCGCGCTTGGGCACGATCACGGTGGTCAGGGCTTCCGGCGACACCAACGGGCCGTTGGCACCTTGCGCGACGCCCGGTTTCGACGCGATGGCGTGCACCGCATCTTCAGTCAAATTGCTGCGTGATTCGGTGAATGCCCCGTTCGACATGACCATTGCGACATCCGTCGCATTCGCGCGGCTGAAGGTTTGGCCGAGGCCCTGGCCGATGGAGAGCACCGATACGAGTACCAGCACCACCGCAAAGAAGCCGATGATGACGATCAGCGGTAAAACCGGCCGGCTGAATGCGTTGCGCAGGTTCAGTTTGAACAGGGTGAAAGTCTGGCTCAGCATGTTACGTCCTCCCGAGCGCTTCGCGAATCGACAGCCGCCAGAGTTGACCGGCGGGTGCGGCTGCCGCGATCAATCCGAAAGCAATCATCAGGCCGACGGCGACCAGCACCGCGACGCCGGTGAGAGTCATCGACGACGGGAAGTTGCTGAGTGCGTTTGGCAAAATCGCGATGAGCCCCGCGGCAATGCCGATGCCAATCAGCCCGCCGATCAGGCAAGTCAATAGCGATTCACCGATGACCATGCGCAAAATGGAGCCGCGGGTGAAGCCGAGCGCGCGTAGCGCCGCGAATTCCGTATGCCGCTCACGTGCGGACTGGAACATGATTGCGCCGACGACCAGCAGCATTGAGAAAAACACGGCGATGGCGACGTCGGTAATGATGCCGCCGATGTCCCCGGCCTGCCGGATGGCGTTATGGACCACCGACTTGGTCGTCGAAGTCTTGGTTTGCGGTGACGCGTTCTCGAATATCTTGTCGATTGCCATAGCAACCGAGGTCGCCTTGACCGGATCGTCTGGCACCTCGAAGAACATCATGGCGGTGTCCTTGCCGCTTGCCCGGCCCTCATTGACGTAATCGTAATGGACGATCAACTGCTGCACCTTGGCATCCGGATGGTCCTTGTTCGTGGCTACTCCGTCGATGGTGACGTCCCAGGTGGAACCGCCGTCCTTCTTCTGCAGCGTGGACATGACCGGCACGTGCTGGCCGATTTTCCAGCCGTAGGCCTTCATCAGCGCCGGCGTGGCGAGCGCACCGCCGCGGTCGTTGAGCCAAGCCTTCTTTTGTTCCGGTTTGACGGTGACCGGGAACGTGTCGAACAGGCCCTTCGCCGGCGCGGCGATTACGGCGAATGCGTTTTCGCGCTTTTGGTACCAGCCGAGCATGAACGTAGCGTAAGCGGCCGCGCGTATGCCCGGCACCTGCCGGATCCGCTGCGCATAGGCGATGGGTAACGGCGTGCCGCGGCTGACCTTGTTGACGGTGATCAGCCGCGACTGGTCACTTTTGCTGAGCTGCGGGTTGAACACCTGCCGCGCCGCCATCAGCATGCCGAACAGGAGGAAGGCAATCAGCACCGATGCGAGCGTCAGCGCGAGCCGGCCTTTGCGGCGGGTGAAGTTGGTCCAGACGAGCGCGAACATGATCAGGCTTCCGGCTCTTCGCTCAACACGCCCTTGTTCATGAACAATGTGCGCTTGGCACAGGCGGCGGCGTGGGGATCGTGGGTGACCATCACGATGGTCTTGCCATGTTCCTCGTTGAGCACCTGCAGCAGCTCGAGGATTTCGTCGCCGGCCTTGCGGTCGAGGTCGCCGGTCGGCTCGTCGCAGAGCAGGATCGTGGGGTCGGTGACGATTGCGCGGGCGATGCCGACGCGCTGTTCCTGGCCACCCGACAGCTCGCTCGGCTTGTGTTTGCCGCGTTCCGACAGGCCGACCAGCGACAACGCGGCGGCGACGCGCTTTTTGCGCTCGCTGTGCGACAGCTTGGTCAGCAGCAGGGGCAGCTCGATGTTGCGCTCGGCGTTCAGCACCGGCAGCAGGTGGTAGAGCTGGAAGACAAAGCCGACGTGCCTGGCCCGCCATTTTGCCAGGGCGCTGTCGGAAAGCTGGTGAATCGGCTGATCGTCGATGATGACCTGGCCCGAGGTCGGCTTGTCGAGGCCGCCGAGCAGGTTCATCAACGTCGTCTTGCCGGAGCCGGACGGGCCCATCAGCGCGAGAAAATCACCGCGCGGCACGTCGAGGCTGAGTTTCTGCAGCACCTGCACGGTTTCCGAGCCGCGCTGGTAGGTCTTGACGACATCTTTCAGTTGCACCAGCGCCGGTTCGGCGGTGGCGGTGGTTTCTTTCTCGACAGTGGCTTCAGTGGCGGACATGGCTATCTCCTTGTTGCTGTCTTCAATCTGGTTCGGTTTAGATCTGCTTCGCTTCAACTGCAATACCGTCGCGCAGCGGCTTCGGTGACGAGACGATGACGCGCTGCCCGCCGGACAGGCCGGACAGCACGGTGACCTTGCCGTTTTGCTCGGGACCGACGGTGACGCTGCGGCGCTCGGCGTGGCCGTCGGCGAGCAGGAACACATAGCGGTCGGTGCCGCCGCCGTGAACGGCTTTCGACGGCACCAGCAGCGCGACCGGCGTGTGCTCGGCTTTCTTCGGCGCCTTCTCGTAAAACCAGACCTGCACGCCCATCTCCGGCACGATGCGCGGGTCGAGCTTGTCGAATGCGATACGCACCTTGACAGTCGCCTTCTCGCGGTTCGCGGTCGGTACTACGCTGATCACGTGCGCCGGGATGCGCCAGTCGGGGTAGGCGTCCAGCACCGCTTCGACTCGCATGCCGTCGTGGACTCGCTGGATATAGGCTTCGTTGACGTCCACATCGATTTCGAGCGAATTCATATCGACGAGTTGGCACACGCCGGTCTTGGTAAAACCGCCCACCGCCGCGGGCGAGATCATTTCGCCCGGGTGCGCGTACTTTTCGGTGACAACGCCGGTGAACGGTGCGCGGATAGTGGTGTAGCCGAGTTCGATTTGGGCGGACCGGAGATTGGCTTCTGCGACTGCAACCTGTGCCTGGGCCTGCTTGACAGCGGCCTCGTCCATATTGACGGCGGCCTCGGCCTGGTCAAGGTCGGCCGCGCTGGTCAGACGCTGCTCGGCCATCGACCGGGTGCGCTTGAGCGTCAGCCGGTCTTCGGCGAGCTTCGCCTGCGCCTGCGCGACGGCAGCCTTGTTGGCCTGCACCTGGCTTTTGGCGGTCGCGACCCTGGCGCGGGCCGCGTCGTCCTCGAGGTACGCCAGCACCTGCCCCTTGTGGACGTGCATGCCTTCGGTGACCAGCACCTGCTTGATCATGCCGACGGTTTGCGAGGCGACGGTCGTGGACATCTCGGCGACGACATAGCCGGAGGCATTCAGCACGCTGCCCGCGTTACTCGCCGCGCCGCCGCCGGTGACTTCGACCGGCGCGGTTTCGACCGCCATCGCGTGCGGCGCGAGGAAAGCCCATGCTGCGGCGCCGCCGATCAGGACGATCACCGCAAAGATGGCACCCGCGATGCGGCCGCCGCGGCCATTCTGCGGCGGCTCGGCGTCGCGGTCGATCCGGAGCGCGTCGAGTGCTTCTTTCTTGTCCATTCAGGTCCTCAATTCGATTTGCGCCGCCAATTTAAGGCGGCACTCATCGACCGACAACCGAAATGTGACGAATCGCGGCGGTGGTGGGATGAATCGTGGCGATCGAGGGACGAGTCGTGGGGCTCAGGCGTGCAGAATCGCGTCGACCTTGTCGCGGTACGACCGGCTCATGGTGAGTTGCGTGCCGTCGATGAGAGTGACGCAGCGATCGCCGTTGAACAGCGGCTGCATCGACTGGATGCGATCGATGCGCACGATGGTCGAGCGGTGAATGCGCGCGAAGCGCTGCGGGTCGAGTTGCGACTCGACCTGCGCCATCGTTTCGCGGACGAGGTGGGTGTCGCCGCCGGCGTGCAGGCAAAGGTAGTTGCCGGCGGTTTCGATCCAGTCCACCGCGTCCACATCGACAAACACGGTCTTGCCCACCGACTTGACCGCGAAGCGGCTGAGCGGTTTTTTGTGATTTTCGCCGGTCTTCAGTCGTTCGCGCACGCGCGCGAGCGCCTGCTTGAGCCGCTCGTGGTCGAAGGGTTTGAGCAGGTAATCCACCGCGCGGACTTCGAACGCGGGCACGGCGAACTCGTCGAACGCGGTAATAAAGACCACTGCCGGGCGTTCGTCGGCCGGCACCTTTTCCAGCAGTTCAAAGCCGCTCATGCCGGGCATCTGTACGTCCAGAAAGACCAGGTCCGGACGCTGCTCGGCAATTGCGGCGATCGCGGCTTCGCCGTCGCCGCATTCGCCGACGATCTCGATGTCGGTTTCGTCTTCGAGGTAGCGCCGCGTGCGCGCCCGCGACAGCGGCATGTCGTCAATAATTAGCGTGCGCGTCTTCATCGTAGGCCCAGGCTTCGTGGAACGGGAGACTGATGCGCGCGACGGTCCAGCCATCGGCACCACTCTTGAGGGCAAAGTCTTGCGCACGGCCGTACAGGTGCGCAAGGCGGCTGCGGGTGTTGCCCAGGCCCACACGCTCGCAGCCGGCGTTGGTGAGACCGGGCCCGTCGTCGCGGATTTCGAGCACCAGTCGGTCGCCTTCGCGGCGCGCGGCGATGTCGATGCAGCCGCCGCGGGTCGGCGTAATGCCATGGGTGACGGCATTTTCCGCCAGCGGTTGCAGGATCATGCTCGGCACGCGGGCGGCCAGCGTGTCCGGCGCGATGTCGAAATGAATCTGCAGCCGGCTCTGCAGCAGCGTCTGCTGGATGTCGAGATAGCGCCGGAGGATGTCCAGTTCGTCCTTCAGCGAGATTTCGTAGCGGTTGTCGGTGTCGAGTGAAATCCGGAGCAGGTTGCCGAGCTGCGTGACGGTGCGATCCGCCGCGCCCGGATCGTGGTAGCCGAGTTCGGAGACGGCGTTGAGCGCGTTGAACAGGAAATGCGGATTGAGCTGGCTGCGCAGGCGGCGCGCTTCGAGGCGGTGCAGCTCGCGCTGGAGATGCCGCGCCTGCCGGTAAAACAGGGCGGCAGAGATGATGGCGGCAACCGCGATAATCGCTGCTACCGCAAGCCCGATCACGACCACGTCTAATGCAACAGGATTTCGGGGTCAGTACCGCGGCACGCCCGGATCAACGTTTTCCGACCAGCCATCGATGCCCCCTTCGAGATTCACCACGTCGCGGAAGCCATGCTGCTCCAGGAACCGTGCGACGGTGGCGCTGCGATTGCCATGATGGCACATCACCACCGTCGTGCGCTCCGGGTCCAGCTCATCCAGCCGGCCGGCGACTTCGCCCATCGGGATCAGCGTGGCCTCGGGAACCGACGCCATCTGGTGCTCCCACGGCTCGCGTACGTCGAGGAACGTCAGATCGGCATCCTGTTGCAGCAGGCCGGCGAGTCCGGTGGCGTCGATCGAGCGCATCAGAAGCGGAACGGCGAGGGTACCGCGACGTTGTCGAGCGCCGGCAGCACGGTCTCGAACAGGCTTTCGCGCGCCCATTCATTCTCGTCGACGCGGGTCAGCAGCAGCGCTTCCATCGCCGGCGCCTGGCCGACGACGACGAACAGCCGGCCGCCGATTTCCAGGCGGTCGGCGAAGCTCGGGTCGAGCACCGGCAGCGAGCCGGTGACACAGATGACGTCGAAACGGCGATCGGTCCAGTTGAGGTTGGCGGCATCCTGGTGCAGGAGTTCGACCTGCTCGTCCAGGCCGAGGTCATGCAGCGCGGCGCGCGCCCCGCCGAAGAAGGCATCGCGAATGTCGCAGGAAAGGACTTCGCGGCCGAGACTCGCAAGACAGGCGGTGATAAAGCCGCTGCCGGTGCCGATTTCCAGGATCGAGTCGCCGGTTTGGACGTCCAGCGCCTGCAGCATGCGGCCCTCGACTTTCGGCGCCATCATGATCTGGCCGTCGCCGAGCGGGATTTCGGTATCCGCGTAGGCGAGGCCGCGATGATGCGCCGGCACGAAGCGCTCGCGCGGCATTTCCTCGAGCAGGTTGAGCACATGCCGGTCGAGCACGTCCCAGGTGCGAATCTGGCGCTCCACCATCATCCGCCGGGCATAGTCCATCCCGGCCGCTGTCGCTGCCGCCATCTTTGACCTCTTGAACTAAGGAAAAGTGCGTATTGTAGTGCACTACGCCGCAATTAACGAGCTTTTCGCGGCGCCTTTTTGCGCCTGGCGGCGTTGCAGCTCCTCGCCATAGCTACGGCTATGACTCGTCGCCGCGCCTTGCCAGTCACAAAAATTCGCTCGCGAGAAAGCGCCGCCAATTACGGCGCAGTGCACTATGCCGTTTGCGAGTGCAGCGCGATGCGGTTGCCCTCCGGGTCGATGAAGATCACGCGCCAGCCATGCTCACCGATCTGCGCCCGCGGCTCAATCATCTTGCCGCCGTGGCGGTCGGCGGCCAGTTCGGCATCGTCGATGCGGCCGTCGACGTTCAGGTAGATCAACGGCCCGTGGGTGGTGGGCGGATAGTCCTCGGAGACGTACAGGCAGCCTGACGCGCCGTTGTCCGCGTGCGGCAGCACGCCGATCTCGACGCCGTTGGCGTCGGCGCGCACCACCTTGTCGCCCAGCACGGCGGAGTAAAAATCGATCGCCCGATCGAGGTCGGTGACCGGGATGTCGACCCAGACAATCTGGTTTCTGACGGGATTTATCATGGCGAAGCTCCTTTTCGCGTTGGTTATCGGCTTTTATGCCTTTCGGTAAATCTCTGCCCCTTCTTCGGCAAATTCGGCGGCTTTTTCCTTCATGCCCTCGGCTAGCGCCTGATCTTCCGACAACTCGCGCGACCTGGCGTAGTCGCGCACGTCCTGGGTGATTTTCATCGAACAGAAGTGCGGACCGCACATCGAGCAGAAGTGGGCGACCTTGTGGGCCCCTTTCGGCAGCGTTTCGTCGTGGAACTGGCGCGCCCGCTCCGGGTCCAGGCTCAGGTTGAACTGGTCTTCCCAGCGGAACTCGAAGCGTGCCTTGGAGACGGCGTTGTCGCGCACCTGCGCGGCCGGGTGGCCCTTGGCGAGATCGGCCGCGTGGGCGGCGATCTTGTAGGTGACGATGCCGTCGCGCACATCGTCCTTGTCCGGCAGCCCCAGGTGTTCCTTGGGCGTGACGTAGCAGAGCATCGCGGTGCCGTACCAGCCGATTTGCGCGGCACCGATCGCCGAGGTGATGTGGTCGTAGGCCGGCGCGATGTCGGTCGTCAGCGGGCCGAGCGTATAGAACGGCGCCTCGAAGCAGTCGGCCAACTCCTTGTCCATATTTTCCTTGATGAGCTGCATCGGCACGTGGCCGGGGCCCTCGATCATGACCTGCACGTCCTGTTCCCAGGCGAACTTTGTCAGTTCGCCCAGCGTTTCGAGTTCGGCGAACTGCGCCTCGTCGTTGGCATCGGCGATGCAGCCGGGGCGCAGGCCGTCGCCCAGCGAGAACGAGACGTCGTAGGCCTTCATGATCTCGCAGATGTCCGCGAAGTGCGTGTAGAGGAAGCTTTCCTCGTGATGCGCAAGGCACCACTTGGCCATGATCGAGCCGCCGCGCGAGACGATGCCGGTGATGCGGTCGGCGGTCAGCGGCACGTAGCGCAGCAGGACACCGGCGTGAATGGTGAAGTAGTCGACGCCCTGTTCGGCCTGTTCGATCAGGGTGTCGCGGTACATTTCCCAAGTCAGTTCTTCGGCCTTGCCGTCGACCTTCTCCAACGCCTGGTAAATCGGCACGGTGCCGATCGGCACCGGCGAATTGCGGATGATCCACTCGCGCGTTTCGTGAATGTTCTTGCCGGTGGACAGGTCCATCACGGTGTCGGCGCCCCAGCGTGCCGCCCAGACCATCTTTTCGACTTCTTCGGCGATCGACGAGGTGACGGCGGAGTTGCCGATGTTGGCGTTGATCTTGACGCGGAAGTTGCGGCCGATGATCGTCGGTTCAAGCTCGGGATGGTTGATGTTGGCCGGAATGATCGCGCGGCCGCGGGCGATTTCCTCGCGGACGAACTCGGGCGTGACTTCATCGGGCAATGTCGCGCCGAAAGCCTGGCCGCGATGGCGGCGCATGAGGCCGGCTTCCTGGTAGGTTTCGCGCATTTCGGCCAGCCGCGCATTTTCGCGCACGGCGACGAACTCCATTTCCGGCGTGATGATGCCGCGGCGCGCGTAGTGCATCTGGCTGACGTTGGCGCCGGCGCGGGCACGGCGCGGCGGGCGCACGTTGGGGAAGCGCAGGTTCGCAAGAAGTTCGTCGCGGGCGCGCTCGCGGCCGTAATCGGAGGTCTGGTCGGCGAGGCGTTCGCTGTCACCGCGCGCTTCGATCCATGGGTCGCGGAGCGCGGCGAGGCCTTGCGTCAGGTCGATGTGCGCGTCGGGATCCGAATAGGGGCCGGAGGTATCGTAGAGCGTGATCGGCGGATTCTCGGCGACGCCGAACATCCCCGGCGTGGGCGCCTGCTCGGCTACGCGCATCGGTACGCGCAGGCCATCTTCGGTATCGATATAAACCTTGCGGGAGCCCGGCACCGGCCGGGTGACGTCTTGCGACAGCCGTGTCGTTTCCTTGATCAGATCCTTGGGAATGGCGCTCATGGGATAGTCCGTGTTGTATGTGTTTCGCTAAAGGTCATTATGAGCCGCCGGTCGGGCGCGCGGCAAATTCTCTTGCTCCCCTCTCCCTTCGGGAGAGGGGCTGGGGGTGAGGGTTCGGCTTCGCCACAACGTGAGGTATAACAAGCGCTGCCGCTACTGGGCACCCTCACCCCAACCCTCTCCCGAAGGGAGAGGGAGTAAGAGGGTGGGCTATGCAGGGTTCATAACCAAACGCAGTTGTTCGAACCGCGCATCGAGTTCGTCCCGTGTCGCCGCCCGCAATGTGCAATGCCCCAACTTGCGGCCGGGGCGGGGGCTCTTGCCGTAGTCGTGGTAGTGCGCGCCGGGGATCTTCAGGACCTCGTCGAGCGGCGGCATCTCGCCCAGGAAGTTCACCATCGCCGAGTGCCCGATCGGCTTCGTGTCGCCCAGCGGCAGGTCGGCAACCGCGCGGATATGATTTTCGAACTGGCTGGTTTCGGCGCCTTCAATAGTCCAGTGGCCGGAGTTGTGCACGCGCGGCGCGATTTCGTTGGCGATCAGGTTGCTGCCCTTGACGAAGAATTCAATCGTCAGCACGCCCACATAGCCGAAATGCTCCATCAGCGTGCGCGAATGGCCTTCGGCCTTCGCCTGCAAGTCCGCGTCCACGTACGGCGCGATCGAGTGATGCAGGATGCCGTGGTGGTGGGTGTTGTGGGCGAGCGGGTAGAACCGGCATTCGCCGCCGGTCGAACGCACGCCGACGATCGAGACTTCGCGGTCGAATTCGATGAACTGCTCGAGGATCAGCGGCACGCCGCCGAGGTCATTCCAGGCCGGTTCGATGTCGCCCGGCTCGCGCAGCATGCGCTGGCCCTTGCCGTCGTAGCCCAGGCGGCGGGTTTTCAGCACCGCGGGCAGGCCGATCTTGTCGACGGCTGTCTTGAGTTCGGCGAGCGTATCGACCGGCTCGAACTGCGGCGTCGCCAGGCCTTGGGCGACGAACAGGCGCTTTTCGAGCAGCCGGTCCTGGGCGGTTTCAAGCGCATCGGCCGGCGGCCATACGGGCATCTTGTCGGCAATGGGCGCGAGTGGCCCGGCCGGAACGTTTTCAAAGTCGAAGGTCAGTATGTCGGCCCGCTCCGCCAGTTCCGCGAGCTTGGCCGAATCATCGAACGCGCCGACAATGATGTCGCCGACCTGGCCGCCCGGGGTTCCGGCGTCCTTGTCCAGAAACACGAAGCGCAGGCCGAGCGGGTAGCCGGCGAGCGCCATCATGCGGCCGAGCTGGCCTGCGCCAATGATGCCGATGGTTTGCATAATATAAGGGTAAGAGGTCAGGGGTGAGAGGTTAGCGGGCCTTGTCCTGCGGTTCCGGTTGAGACAGCACGCGTTCGGTTTGTTTGCTGCGATACTGCATTAGGGCCGCGGAGATCTCCGGATGCGAGAGGCCCAGAATCGAGGCGGCGAGCAGGGCGGCGTTGATCGCGCCGGCCTTGCCGATCGCCAATGTCCCCACGGGCACGCCGGCAGGCATTTGCGCGATCGACAGCAGCGAGTCGAGCCCCTTGAGCGCGCGCGACTCGACCGGCACGCCGAGCACCGGCAGCTGCGTCTTGGCGGCGGTCATGCCCGGCAGGTGCGCCGCGCCGCCGGCGCCGGCGATGATCACCTGGATGCCGCGCGCGGCCGCGCCTTCGGCGTATTCGAACAGCAGGTCGGGCGTGCGATGGGCCGATACCACCCGCTTTTCGTGCGGCACGCCTAGTGTAGCGAGGGTGTCGGCGGCATGCCGGAGCGTGTCCCAGTCCGACTGCGAACCCATGATGATGCCGACGAGCGGTTTGGCGTCCTTGGTCATCCGTGCATTTTACCGGAGACAGGCGTGCGGTTATAGGTGAGGTCCCTATCGGGCCAGGACTGAGTGCTGAGTCGCCAGGACTGAGTCACAGAAGGGTGATTTTTTCTCTTCACTCGCTCCTGGCGACTAGGCACTAGCTACTTGCGGTCTTGTTAGAATGAAAGCCTATTTCCGTGCAGAGCCATGACCTTGAATAACAAGACCTCCTCCACTTATTCCCGCTCCGATCTCGAACAACTGGTCAGCGACGTGCTGCGCCAGGCCAAGGACTGCGGTGCGAGCCAGGCCGAGGCCGGCGCGGGCCTCGAATCCGGCCTGTCGCTGAACGTGCGCATGGGCGAGGTCGAGACGCTCGAATACCAGCGCGACCGCAGCTTCGGCGTGACCGTTTACTTCGGACACAGCAAAGGCTCCGCCAGTTCGGCCGACTTCAGTTCGCAGGCACTCAAGGACACGGTGCAGGCCGCGTGCAGCATTGCGCGCCACACGGCCGACGATGCCGCGGCCGGCCTCGCCGACGCCGAGCTGATGGCGCGCGGCGAGCTGCCGGACCTCGACCTGTGCCATCCGTGGGATCTCGAACCGGAGCAGGCGATCGAACTGGCGCTCACCTGCGAGAACGCGGCCCGCGCCTTCGATCCGCGCATTCACAATTCCGAGGGCGCGGCCGTCAACACGCACCGCGGCCTGCACGTTTACGGCAACAGCCACGGCTTCCTCGGAGCCCAGGAGCGCACGCAACACACGATCAGTTGCGCGATGCTGGCACGCGAAGACGGCCAGATGCAGCGCGACGACTGGTACACGACCGCGGTCAGCGCCGACGCGCTGGAATCGCCCGAGGCGGTCGGGCGGCGGGCGGCGGAGCGTACCGTCCAGCGGCTCGGTTCACGCCGGTTGTCGACGCGCAAGGCGCCGGTGCTGTTCGTGCCGCAGCTCGCGCGCGGGCTGATCGGCCATTTCCTCGGCGCGATCAGCGGCGGCGCGCAGTACCGCCAGGCGTCGTTTTTGCTGGGCGCGGTCGACACGCAGGTGTTCCCGGAATTCATCAACATCAGCGAGCGTCCGCACCTGCCGCGCGCCATCGGCAGCGCCGCGTTCGACGCCGAGGGCGTCGCGACCCGCGACCGCGAACTGATCGCCGGCGGCGTACTGCAGAACTACCTGCTCAACAGCTATGCGGCGCGCAAGCTTGGCCTTCAGACCACCGGTCACGCCGGCGGCGTGCACAACCTCGTCGTCGCGGACGGCGCGCACAGCTTCGACGACCTGCTCAAACAGATGGGAACCGGTCTGGTCGCAACCGAACTGATGGGGCAGGGCGTCAACGGCGTCACCGGCGACTACTCGCGCGGCGCGGTCGGCTTCTGGGTCGAAGATGGCGCGATCGCCTATCCAGTGGAGGAAATCACCATTGCCGGCAACCTGCGCGACATGTATCGCGGCATCGTCGCGACCGGCAACGACATCGATCTGCGCGGCAACGTGCGCACCGGCTCCATCCTGATCGAATCCATGACCATCGCCGGGGAATGACTTATTGCGTCGCCATCAAGTTGAACGAAGGCCTGGTGCTGACTTCGGATTCACGCACCAGCGCCGGCGTAGACGACATCAGCGTTTACAGCAAGATGCACATCCTCGATGCCGGCGACGACCGCATGCTGGCGCTGCTGCCGGCCGGCAATCTCGCCACCACGCAGGCGGTGCTTGCCGAGCTTAAGCGCGAACTGGAGCACGACGCCGACGTCCATCTCGGCAAGGTCGAGTCGATGTTCGAGGCAGCCGCGCATATCGGCGAATTGAGCGCGCGCCTGCAGCGCAGCTATCTCGGCAACGGCGACCGGCGCGGCGGTTTCAATCCCGAGGCGACCTTCATCCTTGCCGGCGAAATCGCCGGCAAGCCGCCGGACATCCTGCTGATCTATCCGCAGGGCAATTTCATCTGTGCATCGGAGGAGCAGCCGTTCCTGCAGGTCGGGGAAACCCAGTACGGCAAGCCGATCCTGGATCGCGTCATCCGTCCGGACACGCCGCTCGACATCGCGGCGCGCTGCGCGATGGTGTCGATGGACGCCAGCATGCGCAGCAACCTGTCGGTCGGGCCGCCGATCGACCTGGTGCTGTATCGTACGGGCAGTTTCCGCATCGACCATCGGCTGCGTTTCGACCAGAACGACCCGTTCTGGGAGGCGGTGCACGCCGCCTGGGCGGAAGGCCTGCAGCAGACGCTGCGCGACTTGCCGCGCTTCGACTGGGAGCGATAATGTATCGAAACGAACTAAAACGAGGCGTTACGCCATGAATATCCGCTTTTTCCTGCCCATCGTGCTGCTGAGCGCGGTACCGGTCGCCGCGAGCGCCGCATCCGGCGGCCACAAGATCGCCATCGTCATGCACGGGGGCGCCGGCACGATCGAGCGCGGCGACATGACGCCGCAGATGGAAGCGAAATACCGCGCAACGATAACCCGGGCGCTCAAGACCGGCTACGCGCAACTGAAGCAGGGCAAGGGCAGCCTCGACGCCTGCGTCGCCGCGATAGAAGTGCTGGAAAACTCGCCGCTGTTCAACGCCGGTCGCGGCGCCGTATTCACGCACAACGGCCAGGTTGAACTGGACGCGGCGGTCATGCGCGGCAAGGACCTGCGCGCCGGCGGCGTCGCCGCGGTGCAGCACGTCGCCAATCCAATCGCGCTCGCACGGCTGGTGATGGAAAAGACGCCACACGTGCTGCTGGTCGGCGAGGGCGCGATGGATTTCGCGATCTCGCAGGACGTTCACCTCGTGCCGCAGAGTTATTTCTTCACGCAGCGCCGTTGGGACGCGTTGCAGAAACAGTTGAAGAAGGACCGCACCAGGAGCCGGCCGGAAGGCATTCCCGGCACCACGAAGAACGCCTTCGGCACGGTCGGCTGCGCGGCGCTCGACCAGGACGGCAACCTCGCCGCCGGCACCTCGACCGGCGGGCTCACCAACAAGCGCTTCGGCCGCGTCGGCGACTCGCCGCTGATCGGCGACGGCGTGTATGCCGACAACAAGACCTTCGCCGGGTCCGGCACCGGCGTCGGCGAGTTCTACATGCGACTCAACCTGCTGAAGGACGTCTCGGACCTGATCGAGTACAAGGGCTGGTCGCTCGAGAAAGCCGCCAATTACGAGATCAACGACAAGCTGGTCAAATTCGCCGGCAAGGGCACCGGCGGCATGATCGGGCTCGATCGCAACGGCGACATCGTCATGCCGTTCAACACGCCGGGCATGTATCGCGGCTACATCAATACGGATGGCAAGCTGGTCGTCAAGATATACAGCAAAGATTAATCGAATTCACAAGGAGTGGATCATGAAAAAATTATGGATAGTGCTGGCGCCGGCCGTGCTGCTGCTGGCCGCATGCACGACTTCGCCCACCGGTCATCCGCAACTCAGCTTTTTCCCCGAAAGCCAGATGGCCAAGATAGGGGCGCAGGCTTACCAGCAGGAAAAGCAGCAGCTCCAGGCTGCGCAGAACCCGGCTGTCGTCAATTACGTGCAATGCGTGGCGCAGCACGTCACCGCCGTCGCCGGGACCAAATACAACTGGCAGGTGACGGTGTTTCAGAAGGATGTCGCCAATGCCTGGGCGCTGCCCGGCGGCTATATCGGCGTCTATACGGGTTTGTTGAAATACGCCCGCAACCAGGCACAACTGGCCGCGGTGCTGGGCCACGAGGTCTCCCACGTCCTCGCGCACCACGCCAACGCGCGTATGTCGGCCGCGTACGCAACGGAGGCGGGACTGGAACTGGCGCAGGCGGCTTTGGGCGGTGGCGGCAGCAACAATCAGGCGGTTCTGGCGGCACTCGGCTTGGGCGCGCGGTACGGCGTCATACTGCCGTACAGCCGCTCGCAGGAATCCGAGGCCGACATCATGGGCCTCAAGCTGATGGCCCGCGCCGGGTTCGATCCGCGCCAGGCGATCCAGCTCTGGCAGAACATGGCGCAGGCCGGCAGCTCGCCGCCGGCGTTTTTATCCGATCATCCGTCGAACAAGACGCGTATTCGGGATTTGCAGGCGCATATGCCGGAAGCGATGACGTTGTACCAGCAGGCGCGTGCTGCGGGGCGGGATCCGCATTGTCAGGCCCCTGGATAAGGATCCGCAGACAGCGTCAATAACCTGCCATTGCCGTCACGGCGCGAAGGAGGGCGGCCTGTCCGCCGGCGCCGCGCCCCAAGCCTTGTTCGGGCTGTGGCTCATGGTGAAGGAGAGGTGGGTGTTAAGATCGCTTGGTGTCGAGCCGAGGATCAACGAGGCCGGCAGCCAGTCTTTCATCCACGTTTTGCCATCGATCTCGAGAGCCTGCACGTAGCTTTGTGTGGAGGCGTTGGACGCTCGAATGGTCACTTGATGACTGTTACCTAGATGCAGCGTCGCCTCGGGAAACACCGGCGCACCGAGTACCAAAACAGGCGCCCCCGGCGTTTCCGGATACATCCCGAGGTAAGCCCAGACAAGCCACGAACTCATGGCGCCCAGGTCGTCATTGCCGGGTTCGCCACCGGGCGTGGCTGAATACACCTTGTCGATCAGCCGATGGACGACGGCCTGTGTTTTCCACGGTGCGCCGCTGTAGTCGTAAACCCACGGCATATTGAGGCTCGGCTCGTTGCCGGCCCAATAGTACGGTTCGTTGGGGCCGACATTCAGGTGTTTGAATAGAATGTCCAGGCGCGCCGTCGCATTGCTGTCGCCTCCCATTGCCTCGATCAAGCCGTGCAAATCCTGCGGCACCATCCACGTGTACTGAATTGTGTTGCCTTCCTCGAAGCCCCGCTGTCCGTAAGAATGCGCGCGAATTTGAAAGGCCGAGCCGGACGGGAATGTGCCGTTGGCCGCGCGCGGTTCCATGTAGCCGGCGTAGCCGCGAAATTTTGCCTTCTTATCGAAGACGTTGGACCAGTTTGCGGAATGCGCGAGGAATTTCCGGTAAGTCGTGCTGTCGCCCAGGAATTTCGCAAACCGGGCGATCGCGAAGTCGGCCGTGGCGTATTCCAGCGTCTCGGACGTGTTGCCCGGCACGTAGCCGAGCCGCAGGTAGGCTCGAAGGTGTGGACGCTCGATATAGCCCCCGGACCAGGTGCCCGGCTGAGAAGTTTGCGTCGCGCCCTTTATCATGGCGTCCAGTGCCGCCTTGGTGTCGAAATGGCGCGCCCCGAAGGCATAGGCTTCGGCGATGATCGGGTCGGCGGCATCGCCATTCATGACCCCTGTGTAGTCGTTGTCGTATCCCCACTTCGGCAGCCATCCGCCCTGCGCCTGGTCGTTCAACAGCGAGGTCACCATGTCGTTGACCCGGTGCGGCACCAGCAACGCCAGCAGTGGCACTTCGGAACGATAGATGTCCCAGCCGGAAAAGTTGGCGTACTGGAGGTTCTGACCGTTGGCGAGGTGGTGCACCTTGTCGTCAAAGCCGATGTAGTCGCCGTTGGCGTCGGAAAACACGTTCGGGTGCAGCAGCGTGTGATACAGCGCCGAGTAAAATTGCACCTGCTGGTCATGGGTGCCGCCGGCGACCGTGATGCGGGAGAGCAGCCGATTCCACGCGTTATGCGCGTGGGCCGCCACCGCCTCAAAGTTCCAGCCGCTGTCTTCCGCTTTCAGATTGGCCCACGCGTTGGCGATGCTCACATAGGAAATCGCCACTTTGAGCTTGATGGCGCGGTTTCGCGTCGTATCGAAGCTCACCCACGCGCCGGTGTGCGCGCCGGTGGCCGCGCGCCGGCCGGATTGCGGACCGCTTGCGGCCCACGTCCCGTGAGCATGAAACGGCCGGTCGAAGCGGGCGACGAAATACAGGGTCGCTGTACGCGACGTACCGCAAAAATGGCCGGACGTTTCCGCTCCCGCCACAGCCTTGTTGCCGATAATACGAACTGTCGAAGTCGGGCTGACGGTTTGCCCGTCGGATACCTTGAACAGGAAGTTGGCAGCATGTGTTGCCGGAAAACGGAAAACGCCGATTCCGGTTCGCGTCGTCGCGGTCAGCTTGACGTCGATCGCCGAAGGCGTCCCTGCTGCGAGCGTGACCTGATATTCGCCGGGGGTCGCATGTTCGTGAGCATGATCGAATCGTTCGGCAGCCGCATCCGGGTGTTGTCCGACCGTCCCCACCGTCGGCAGAATCGGGATTTCGCCCGCCGCCGAACAACCGGGACCCGAGATGTGCGTCAGGCTGAAGCCGCCTATCGAGGAATCCGGATAAAAATAATCGCCACCTGCCGGGCGCGACTTGGTCGTCGGACTCCAGGTAAGCATGCCGAACGGCATCGCGGCGCCGGGAAAGGTGTCGATGTTGCCCGTGACCTTGCCGCCATTTCCGGTACCGATGAAAACGTTCACCAGCGCCGCGGGGTCCGGTGATGCCGTGGTCGCCGAAACATCCGTCTTCGCCAGTGCCACGGGCCCGGCGGCCAGCGCAAATGCACATCCTGCGCCGACAGCGAGGTTGAGGGCTCGCCGAAGAAGCAATCCAGCCAATTCCGTCATCACGAAGTTCTCCTTTATCAAGTGTCGCCGGTGCGCTTCTTCTTGCCGCATGCGGTCATCTTCCGGCTGACAATTGTCCGTCTATAAACCGCCACACGTAGGCGAACCGCAGCACGTCCGTATCTTTCCTGATCGACTTCGGAAATGGCGGGTACGGGGCGCCGGCGCGAACGATGGTTAGCGCTGCTGCATTCAGTGCGGCGTACTTTGACGGTTTGAGCAACACGACTTTGCGCAGGCTGCCGTCGGCGTTGAGCGCGACTTCCAGCGTCAGCTCGCCCGTTAAATGCTTGCTCCGAATGGCCTGCGGATAGTTCAGGTTGCCGATGCGGGTGACCTGTTTGCGCCAGGCGTCGAGATAACGCGCGAAGCGCGACTGCTTGGTGTTGACCGAGATGGTGCGATCGCGCGGGTTTTTGCCGGTTGCCTGCGCTTTGCGCGTTTCGGTCGGGTCGGCGGCATCCGACGTCGAAGTCAGCAGGCGGGCGATCAGCAGCCGCGGCGAGGCGTTGGCTTGTGCGACCGTCTGGTTGCCGCTGTAGGCGCGACGGGCATCGGCGCGCGTCGTAACCAGACGTTGGGCTTTCGACGCGGCGGTCGGCGCCGGATGATTGGCATTGTCGTGCGCATTCAACTGGCCGGCGCGGCTGACCGCGGCGTGGCTGCTGACCGGCGCGACCGGGCGCACGTGCTTGTCCGTATTGCGGTGGCCGATCTGGTTGGCCTGGGCGATGTAGTCGGCGTGGTCGGGCGGATTGACGCTGCGGCTTTGCACCAGCGTGACGGCGAAGGTCGGGCCTTGCGCGCTCGATTGGTTGGTCGAGAAGGTGATGCCGAGGATCGCGATGCCGTGCAGCAGCAGTACGAAGAACCCCGCCGTGATCAGACGGTCCTTGTGGCTGACGCCGGCGATCTGGCTCGCGTCGTGATACGGGAGCCGTTTGATTTGGGTTCCGCTCATCCCAGCCGTTTCTCGATCGCGTCAAACAGGCCGGCGCAGATGTTGAGGCCGTACTGGGCGTCCAGTTCGCGCACGCAGGTCGGGCTGGTGACGTTGATTTCGGTCAGCGAGTCGCCGATCACGTCCAGACCGACGAACAAGAGGCCTTTCTCTCGCAGCGCCGGGCCGACTTCGGCGGCGATCCAGCGATCGCGCTCGGTCAATTCGACGCCCTCGCCGCGTCCACCGGCGGCCAGGTTGCCGCGGCTTTCGCCCTTTTTCGGGATGCGCGCGAGCGCGTACGGCACCGGTTCGCCGTCGACCAGCAGGATGCGCTTGTCGCCGGCCGTGATTTCCGGCAAAAACCGCTGAGCCATCGCGAAACGGCTGCCGCGATGCGTGAGCGTTTCCAGCGCGACGCCGACATTCACGCCGCCGTCTTCGAGCACGAACACCGAAGTGCCGCCCATGCCGTCGAGCGGCTTGATCACGATCTTGCCCTGTTCACTGAGGAAGCGCCGCAGCCGCCCCATGTCGCGGTCGATCACGGTCGGCGCCGTACACTGCGGAAACCAGCTGATGTAGGCCTTCTCGTTGCAATCGCGGATCGCGCCGGCGCGGTTGACGACCAGTGCACCCGCTGCCTCGGCGCGCTCCAGCACGTAGGTCGCATAGACGTACTCCATGTCGAACGGCGGGTCCTTGCGCATCAGGATCACGTCGAGATCGCCGAGCGGAAATTCCTGTCGTTCGCCGAGCGTGAACCAGTCCGCCGGGTCGTCGCGCACCGTCAGTGGCCGACCCGCGCCCCAGGCGATGCCGTCGGCGATCCAGATATCGCCGATCTCGAAGTACCATAGTTCGTAGTTTCGCCGTCCCGCTTCGAGCAGCATGGCCAAAGTGGTGTCTTTTTGCGGCTTGATTCCGACGATCGGGTCCATAACGACCCCTGAACGGACGATTGCCACGTTTACAGTTCCTTCCCAAAGTCTCAAGATTGGCAGCCGTTACCGATTGTAGGCGTGGCGGCGGCGCGCGCAAAGCCGCTTCGCGACAAACGCTCAAGCCCGCCGCTCCAATGGCGAAAAACGGCGGCTGGCCAATCATCGCGGCAGCATCGGGACTTTCCCAGATGTACCAATGGATTATGCCTAGATATTATGCTAAAACATCAGCACCCGAATAGAACTAATTGTCCCCGCGGGAATTTAGCGGGCCGGAGGTAGGGAGCAACATGGCGTCCAGCGACATGACGGGCCTCAAGATTCTTGTCATCGACGACAGCAAAACGATCCGCCGCACGGCAGAGACGCTGCTGAACAAAGAAGGTTGCGAAGTCGTCACTGCGGTGGACGGCTTCGAGGCGCTCGCGAAGATCGCCGACAACCGGCCGGACATCATCTTCGTCGATATCATGATGCCGCGCCTCGACGGCTACCAGACCTGCGCGCTGATCAAGCACAACAAGCAATTCCGGCAGACGCCCGTCATCATGCTGTCCAGCAAGGACGGCCTGTTCGACCGCGCGCGCGGCCGCATCGTCGGCTCCGAGCAGTACCTGACCAAACCCTTTACCCGCGACGAACTGATTGGCGCGGTCCAGCGCTACGCCAGCGGCGCCGCGGCCTGAATGAATGTGCAGATTAAACAACGAAGTGGAGATACTTGAATGCCCAAAGTGCTGATTGTCGATGACTCGCCGACCGAAGTGCACGTCTTCAAGAACTGGCTCGAAAAAGGCGGCTTCAAGGTGATTACCGCCGAAAACGGCGAGGACGGGCTGGCCCAGGCGAAGGCCGAAAAGCCGGACGCAATCATCATGGACGTGGTCATGCCGGGCATGAGCGGCTTCCAGGCGACGCGGCAGTTGTCGCGCGACGCGGATACCAGCGCCATCCCCGTGGTGATCGTCACTACCAAGGATCAGGAAACCGACAAGATCTGGGGCATGCGCCAGGGCGCCGTCGACTACCTGGTCAAGCCGATCACCGAGGAGCAGTTGACCGGCAAACTCAAAGAGGCTATCGGCGGCTGATGCCGGCGCTCGCCGATCTCGCGAACCAGCCCTTCGAGTTGTTGAAGGCGCTGGAAGCGCGTGCGCGAGTGGTGGCGGCAGACTATCGCACCGGCCTGGGCGCCGACGACGAATGGGTCGGCCTCGGCTTTCGCATCGGCGAGCTGAAACTGGTGGCGGCGCGCGAGGAAATTCGCGAGCTGATGCCGTATCCGGGCTCGCACCGGCTGCCGCAGTCGAAAGACTGGTTGCTGGGCGTGGCCAACGTGCGCGGCCAGTTGCTGCCGATCACGGACCTGAAAGGGTTTCTGAACGGCGGCGCGACTTCGATTTCGCGCTCCAGCCGGGTACTGGCTGTCGATCATGCCGAGATCCCGGCCGGGCTGCTGGTTGATGAGGTATACGGTTTTCGGCGGTTTCACGACAGCGACGGTGGCGATTTCGAGACCGGATCGCTGCCGGCGGTCGCGCAGTGGCTGCGCGGCGGCTGGCACCGTGGCGAGGAGGCTTGGGGAATAATCGACTTGCGGGCGCTGATAGAAAGCCCTGCATTTCTGCAGGCGGCAAGGTAGGCGGTTCGCAAACTGTCGGCTGTTGTGGCCAGGGGTGAGGCAAAAAGATGAGTACCAATACCATAAAAACGGGTCGCAACAAGCTTGTCGTCGCACTCGTTATCGTCGCGTCGATCGCGATCGCGGCGGCCGTCGCCGACATCGTCATATCCGCGTTCACGTCGACCTTCGACGACGAATTCCGCGGCTATGCGGCCGAACAGGCGGTGAACTCGCAGAGCATCGCGGCGGATGCGGATCTCGCGATCGCCGGCGACAAGGATGCCTTCCAGCGTCTGTTGCACGCCCGCCAGCAGTTCGACCACAACCTCTTCATGATGCTGAGCGGCGATTCGGCCACCTTCATGCCCGCGGCCAAGGGCGATGCGCTGAAGCAGGTCACGCTGATCAACAACACCTGGAAAGGTGCGCGCGACAGCGTTCAGAAAATTCTGGACCAGCGCGATGCGATCATGCTCGCCAACCAGATCGAGGCCAGCGTCGATGCGAGCATGCCGGGCCTGCTCGCGCAGTGGGACCAGATCACCCAGGACCTCGTTCAGTCGTCGACGGCGACGCAGCGGCAAATCTACCTGGCCGGCCGCCAGGGCGTTCTCGGCCAGCGGTTGATCAACGAGACCAACGTGCTGGTGGGCGGCGCCGGCGACGTGGCCAAGGCGGCGCAGCGGCTGGAGCCGGACCTGAAGCGCTTCATCGGTGTCAGCCAGGGCCTGCAAGTCGGTGATCCGGCGCTCAATATCAGTCCGGTCGGAGTCGAGACGATCCAGCCGGAGATTGCGCAGGCAAATGCTTCGCTTGCGTCGATCAAACAGAACCTGCAGGCGCTGACGTCGCTGGCCGACGATATGGTTGCGGCTCACAAGGCGGCGAAGCAGATCGACGCGGCGAGCGCCGAACTGCTTGGGTACGTGAGCAAGTTGCAGGATGTTTATCAAAGACAGGTGGAGGCGCGCCCGTTCCAACCGGAATACGGCTATATCATCGGCGGCATCGCGCTGGTCATCCTGCTGATTACGCTCTACATTTATCTGCTCGGCGGCGACGTTCGCAAAGCTGCCGCGATGCAGCAGCGCCAGACCGAGCGCAACCAGGAAGCCATTCTCCGGCTGCTCGATGAACTGGGCAGCCTCGCTGACGGCGATTTGACCGTGGAAGTCACGGTGACCGAGGACATCACCGGCGCGATCGCGGACTCCATCAACTTCGCCCTGGAAGCGCTGCGCGACCTGGTGCGCACGATCAATGACACGTCGGCGCAGGTCGATGCCGCCGCACGCGGCACCCGCAGCACCGCCGCCGACCTGGCCGAAGCCAGTGCGCATCAAAGTCGCCAGATCGCCACCGCCGGCGGCCAGATCAGCGACATGGCGCACTCGATCGAACAGGTGTCGGCCAACGCCGAACGCTCGACGCAGGTCGCGCGCCAGTCGGTCGCGATTGCGCATAACGGCGGTCAGGCCGTGCGCCGCACGATCGAAGGCATGAACGCGATCCGCGAGACGATTCAGGAAACGTCCAAGCGTATCAAGCGCCTCGGCGAAAGTTCGCAGGAAATCGGCGATATCGTCGAACTTATCAACGACATTGCCGAGCAGACCAACATCCTCGCGCTCAACGCCGCAATCCAGGCATCAATGGCCGGCGAGGCGGGCCGCGGGTTTGCGGTCGTCGCCGACGAAGTGCAGCGCCTCGCGGAACGTTCCGCGAATGCAACACGCCAGATCGAAGCGCTGGTGAAGACGATTCAGACCGATACGAACGAAGCGGTCATGTCGATGGAAGAAAGCACCTCGGGCGTGGTAACGACCGCCGAACTGGCCGAAAACGCGGGGTCGGCGCTGGATGAAATCGAAAACGTCTCGAACAACATCGCAACGCTGATTCAAAGCATCTCGAATTCGGCGCGCCAGCAGGCCGAGGCCGCGGCCGACGTATCGAAGACGATGAACAGCATTCAGGAAATCACCTCGCGCACGTCGCGCGGCACCAGCGCCACCGCGCAAGCTATCGGCAAGCTCGCCGAACTCGCGACGCAGTTGCGGACCTCGGTCGCGGGATTCAAGTTGCCCGGGCAGGCGCCCGACGCGAAAGTCGAGGCGGAACAGCGCGCGCCGGCACGCAAGCCGGAGCCGAAGTCGGCCGGGGCGCCCGCCGGAGATGCGGCGGACATCGAGGCGGAGAATCAGCGCGAAGAGATTTATCTGGCCGAACAACAAGCCTGACGGCGAGAATTCTTAAAATATGAACCAACTCGCAACCGATTCCCTGCTCTGGATCAAGAGCGAACTCGACGACGTGCTGACGCGGGTCCGGCAGGGCCTGGAAGCCTACGTCGAGGATCGCGACGATCGCGAGTCGCTGGCGCAGTGTGTCGAGAGCCTGCACCAGATTCAGGGCACATTGCGCGTGGTCGAAGTCTATGGCGCAGCGATGCTCGCCGAAGAAATGGAAGCGGTTGCGAAGGGCATTTACGCCGATAGTCTCGAAGCGTCCGACGAAATTTTCGAAGTGCTGATGCGGGCGATCCTGCAGTTGCCCGACTACCTGGAACGTGTCATCAACGGCCAGCGTGACATGCCGCTGGCGCTGCTGTCGCTGCTCAACGATTTGCGTAGCGTGCGCGACCAGCCGCTGCTCAGCGAAGGTGCGCTGTTCGCGCACAACCTCGAGGAGCGCGGCGACGTCAAGCTGCCGCCAATGCCGAGCGTCAGCGCACCCAAGAGCGCAGACCTCGCCGGTCTCGCAAAGAAGTTGCGGCCCAAATTCCAGACCGCGCTGCTCGCCTGGTTCAAGGATGACCGCGCCAAGGCGCCGCTTGAACGGATGGCCGCGGTGGTCGGTCAGTTCGAGCAGGCGGCGGGCCGGCCACCGGTATTCGAACTATGGTGGATCGTCGGCGGGGTGCTGGAGGCGTTGCAGGAAGGCGGCCTCGCCGCCAGCGTCGCGCTCAAGCAGATGCTCGGCCAGATCGACCGCCAGATCAAGCGGCTCATCGAGACGAGCGAGGCCGAGTTTGCCAGTCAGCCGCCGCGCGAACTGATCAACAACCTGCTGTATTACGTGGGCCGCGCGACCTCGAACGGCGAGCGCGTGGCGAGCATCAAGCAGTCGTTCAACCTGGACGAACTGCTTCCCGACGAAGACGAAGTCAACGCGACGCGCGCCGCGATGTCCGGCCCCAACGCGCAGTTGATGCACACCGTGTCCGCGGCGATCAAGGAGGACATCATCCAGGTCAAGGACAGCCTTGATATTTTCGTCCGCACCGGGCGGCGCAACATCGAGGATCTGGCGCCGCTTTCCGAGCTGTTAAAAAAGGTTGGCGATACGCTCGTGGTACTCGGCCTCGGCGGCCTGCGCAGCGAGTTGACGGTACAGATCGACACGTTGCAGTCGGTTTCGAACGGCGACCGCAAAGCCGACGAAGCGCCGCTGATGGAGGTTGCACAAGCGCTGCTGGCGATCGAAACGCGGCTTGACAGCGACATGTCGGAACTGATTGCCGACGCCGGCGAACGTCGGGCCGCGGCGGTACAGAATCCCGAGCGCGGTCGGGACAGCGAGTACAAGAACACGTTCGGTGCGGTGATTCGCGAGTCGGTCGTCAACCTCGCGCGCGTCAAGGACGCGCTCACCGAATACACGCGGGGCGAAGGCTCCGCCGAGGCGACCGGGCGCATTCCCGATTATCTGCGTCAGGTGCAGGCCGGCCTCAATCTGCTTGATATGGACCGCCCGGCGGCGGTGCTCGACGGCATTCGCCGCTTCGTGGAGCAGCGCGTGCTCGCCGGCAATGCGCGACCGTCGGCCGATGCGCTCGACCGGATGGCGGATGCACTGGTCAGCGTCGAGTTTTATCTCGAAACGGTGCAACACGGCCGCGGCGATCCGCAATCGATGCTGGATAACGCCGAAACCTGCCTTGCCGAACTGGATATTGATGACGCGGCACCGTCGCTTGCGGTCGTCAAACCGTCCGCTGTCGCGGCGCCGGAACCCGAAGTCCCCTCAGCCGAGCCGCCGCAGGTCGAGGTACCGTCGGAGCCGGCCCCACCGGAGGCGGAAGCGCCGCCCCAACCGGCGCCTGCCGCCGCGCCGGCGCTGCCGGAGCCGGACGAGGTCGACCCCGAGATTCTCGAGATTTTCCTTGAGGAAGCGCACGAAGAACTGGCGCGGCTGGACGAATACTTCCCGCGCTGGCAGCGCAACCTCGAAGACCGCGAGGCGTTGACGGTCGTCCGGCGTTCGTTCCACACGCTGAAAGGCAGCGGCCGCATGGTCGGCGCGCGTCGCATCGGCGAGTTC
This sequence comes from Gammaproteobacteria bacterium, assembly GCA_035688265.1. GTDB lineage: Bacteria > Pseudomonadota > Gammaproteobacteria > Natronospirales > DASSBR01 > DASSBR01. The sequence continues at coordinate 38,850 of DASSNE010000056.1, read as the reverse complement.
TCGTGGGCGGTCGAAAACATGCTCAATCGCGTTATCGACGGCACCGTCGAGGTGCGCGACGCGATTGTCGAACTGGTTGCCGAAGTATTGGCCGCGCTGCCGGAACTAGTCGAGGAATTGGAGGCCGGCCAGGCGACGACTATCGACATCGACAGCCTGGTGCAGCGTGCCGAGGCCTTCAGCCGCAACGAGGCGCCGCCGCAAGCTGCGCCCGAACTGCCGGCGGCCACGGCGGATAGCCCCGCCCCGGCGCCCGAAGCACCGGCTGCGCAAGAGCCCGGGCTGCCGGCCGCTGAAGAAGCGGCGCTCGAATCAAAGCCTGAACCGGTCGCGGAGCCGGCCATGGACCCGGCGCTGTACGAGATTTTCGAGAAGGAAGCCGCCGGCCACCTGGAGGTTATCGACGGATTCCTCGACGACTGCGAGCGTGGTGGCGCCGGGGTCATCGGCGATGACTTGTTGCGCGCCTTTCATACGCTGAAGGGCAGCGCTTACACGGCCGGCGCCGAAGCTATTTGCAAACTCGTCGAGCCGGCGGAACATTTTCTGAAGGCGGCGGCGGCGCGCCACGAACTGGCGCCGCACGACGTGCTGCCGATTCTGCGCGAGACGGCCGCCGCGGTGCGCCAACTGGTGGCGGATCTGGCGCTGCCGCCCGATGCCGCGCACGACTTCGGCGCTCTGGCCGGCAGGCTGGTCGAACTTGAGAAACACCACGCGGCGCCGTCGACGCCGGAACCTTCCGCCGAAGAGATTCATGCCATCGCGAGCGAAATCCATAATTTCGTCGCGGACGAGTTTGCCGGTCCGGCGGCGGAAGCCACGCCCCCGGCTGCGGCAAGCGGCGAAGCTGTCGAAACGCCGGAAGCATTCGAGCCCGCCGAGCCCGTAGTGGATCGCGATTTCGATCCGGAGCTGGCATCAATTTTCTTCGAAGAAGCGAACGAACTGCTCGAAAGCATCGACGAGGCGTTGGAGGGCTGGCAGGAAAATCTCGGCGACGACACCTTCATCCGATCGCTGCAGCGCGACCTGCATACCTTCAAGGGTGGCGCGCGCATGGCAGGCCTCATGCCGCTCGGCGACCTCAGCCACGAGCTCGAAACGCTGCTGGCGCATGTTGCCGATGGCCGCGTGCGGGTGTCCGAGCGCATGCTGCAGGCGGTGCAGCGGGTTATTGATCGTTTGCACCGGATGCTGGAGCGCAGCATTGCCGGTCAGGCCCCCGCGCCCGCGGACGATTTGCTGGACGAGCTGGATTATCTCCATCAGCGCGACCGCAACGACGATCTGATCATCACCAACGTCGAGCTGACGCCGGAAGATAGCGAAGTCGAGGCAACCGAGCCGGTGCAGCCGGCAGCGCCGGACGAAGAAGCAAATTACCGGCCCGCGCCCGAGGAAGATCGTCGCGCCGGGCCGCGCGTCCAGCCCGATGTGATGCGCGTGCGCGCGGACCTGGTGGAAGCTGCGCTGAACCACGCCGGCGAGGTCAGTATTTATCGTTCGCGCCTGGAGCAGCAGGTCAGCACGATGAACTTCAACCTGTCGGAACTCGACCAGACAGTCGCGCGCGTGCGCGAGCAGTTGCGCAAGTTCGAGATCGAGGCCGAAGCTCAGATCGTCTTTCAGCATGAGCAGGAAGGCGGCGAACGCGGCGAATTCGATCCGCTGGAACTGGACCGCTATTCGCAGTTGCAGCAGTTGTCGCGCTCATTGATGGAATCGGTCGGTGACCTGGTCAGCATTCAGGGCCTGCTGTCGAACCAGGCGCGCGAGGCGGAAACGCTGCTGTTGCAGCAGTCGCGCGTGACGACCGAGTTGCAGGACGGCCTGATGCGCGCGCGCATGGTGCCGTTTTCGAACCATGCCCAGCGCCTGCGCCGCGTCGTGCGCCAGGCAGCGCAGGAAAGCCATAAACATGCCGAACTGAAACTGTCCGGCGCCGAAGGCGAAATGGATCGCCAGGTGCTGGAACGCGTACTCGCGCCGCTGGAACACATGCTGCGCAACGCCGTCGTCCACGGCATCGAGACGCCGCCGGAGCGCGAACGCCTGGGCAAGCCGGTGACCGGTCAGATCACCATCGGCCTGCATCGGGAAAGTTCCGAGGTCGTCATCGACATTATCGACGACGGTGCCGGCCTGGATCTGGACGCGATTCGCGAGCAGGCGGTGGCGCGCGGGCTGATTACGGCCGACGCGCAGCTCAGCGAAAACGACATCATGCAGTTCATTTTCGAAACCGGCTTCAGCACCGCCCGCGAGGTAACGCTGTCGGCCGGCCGCGGCGTCGGCATGGACGTGGTCGCGAGCGAGGTGCGCCAGCTCGGCGGCACGCTGGCGATCGATTCGGTTGCCGGCGCCGGCACCAAATTCACTCTGCGGCTGCCGTTCACGCTGGCAATCACACAGGCGCTGATGGTTACCGCCGGCGAGGAAACTTTCGCCATTCCACTGCCGACGATCGATGGCATCACCCGTATCCCGGGGCGCGATCTCAACCGCTATTTTGCCGGCGAGTTGCAGGAATTTATCTACGGCGGGCGCACCTGGCCGTTGCAGCACCTGTCGGCGCTGCTCGGCTTTTCGCCGCCGCCGGCCGAAGGCGGCCGCGTCACGTACCCGGTACTGCTGGTGCGTGCCGGCGACCAGGTCGGCGCGATCGTGGCCGAATCGATGCAGGGCAGCCGCGAGGTGGTGGTCAAATCGATCGGTCCGCAGCTTGCGAGTATTCGCGGCCTGTCCGGCGCCACCATTCTTGGCGACGGCAGCATTCTGCTGATTCTCGACCCGGCGGCGCTGATGCGAAGAGCGCAGGTCGGCGAGGAGGCGGTGACGGTTGCCGAGCCGCCGGTCGCGGAGGTCGACGCGCGCAAGCTGGTCATGGTGGTGGATGATTCGATCACCGTGCGCCGGGTTACCCAGCGCCTGCTGGAGCGCCACGGCATGCGGGTGGTGACGGCGAAGGACGGCGTCGACGCGCTGACGCAGCTACAGGATACGACCCCGGACGTCATGCTGCTCGACATCGAAATGCCGCGCATGGACGGTTACGAACTGGCGGCCAATATCCGCAACGATACACGACTGCGCGAACTGCCGATCATCATGATTACCTCGCGCACCGGCGACAAGCATCGCAGCCGCGCGATGGAGATCGGCGTCAACGATTACCTTGGCAAGCCATATCAGGAAGATGACTTGCTGCAACATATCCAGCAGTTGATTAGAAGTTGACCGATTAGGGGAGGGGAGCGGTGACCACGAAGCTCGAAGAGGTTTATAGCCTGCTGATCCCGGTCGCGGACGCGAAGCTGTTGCTGCCGCGTCTCGCGATCGCGGAGGTGACGGGCTATACCAACAGCGAGCCTGCCGGTTCCGACGCACCGCCGTGGCTGCTCGGGCGTACGCGCTGGCACGATGGCACGATTCCGCTGGTCTCGTTCGAGGGACTGTGCGGTCGTCCCGTGCCGGCCGTGACGCACCGGGCACGCCTTGCGGTGGTGCATTCCATCAGCCCGAACCTCAAAGAACGTGCGTTCGGGCTCATGCTGCAGGGGTATCCGTACCTGGTGCGCGTTAACGCAAACTTTCTGAAAAAGGCGGGCGCCGACGATGACGATCCATGGGATGGGCCGGTGCTGGCGCGACCGCGCATGGCAAGCGAAACGCCGATGATTCCGGATATCGAGGCGATGGCCGACACCATTGCCGCGCTGCAGCCAGCAGCCTAGTGGCGGGACTGCATCATCTTGCGGCGGTTAGCGTCATCAAACCCCACGGCCAGTTGATTCTGTAGCGATCGAGCCGCTGGGTGCGAAAGCCGGCGCGCTCAAGCATCCGTTGGCACTCCGCGCCGCGGTACACGCGGACGATCGGCCGCCGTCGCATACTCAGCCACAGCTTCATCAGTCGGCACGACAGAAAGTCGCCGCACCAGTCGGTCAGCACCAGCCAACCGCCCGGCTTGAGCACGCGCCGGATTTCAGCGAGCGCGGCTTCCGGCTTCGGCAGATGATGCAGCACGCTGGTCGATACCACGAGATCGAAAGTGGCGCCCGGAAAAGGCTGCATAGCGGCGTGGGCACAGGCTAACTGCGCCTCCGTGCCAAGCTTCGCGCGGGCAGTAGCCAGCATCGCAGCCGATGCGTCAATGCCGGTCAGGCGGGCGTCGGGATAGCGGGCGTGCAGGCGGCGCAGCAACTCGCCGCTCCCGCAGCCGACGTCGAGAATGGACTCGCCGCCATCGGCCGGCAGGCGGGCGAGCGTGGCCTCCAGCGAGCGGTCGAGATAAACGCGCCAGCGCCGGTCGTAGAGCGGCGCGAGGTGCGCATACTCGTGCTGTACCCGCTCGTCGAGTGCGCGATGGCTTATTTCGACGACTCTTTCTTGACCAGGTAATCGGTGACGCGAAGCAGATCTTTGTCGCCCTGTCCCTGGTGCAGCGTCAGCGTATACTTGCCGGCGATCGCGAGCGTCGGCACGCCCATGATCTGATACGCCTTCTGTTCGCTCGCGGCACGCTTCATGTTCATCGCGACCGTGAATGAATTCCACGCCTTGTCGAAGGCATCGGCGTCGACGCCGTGCTTGACGAAGAATTTCTTGAAATCTTCCTTGCTCTTCAGCAGATGCCGACGGCGGTGGATTTCGTCGAAGATCGCCTTGTGCAGCTTGTCCACTACACCGAGCGCCTTTTCGGTGTAGAACGCCTGCGCCATGACATGTGCCCACTGAAAGCCGTTCATCACCGGCACGCGCACGAACTTGACGTCTTGCGGCTTGTCTTTCGCGAGCCAGTTTTCCAGGTAGGGTTCAAAGGCGTAGCAGTGCGGACAGGCGTACCAGAAAAATTCCATCACCTCGATCTGTCCGGGCCCGGCGTTGGTCGGCTGCGGCGTGTCGAGAACCTGGTAGTTGACCCCCGCGCGGGGCGTCGCGTCGGCGGCGAGGGCGCCGGTCGTCAGCGCGAGAGAGGCGACGGCGGCCGCAACAAGCGCGAGCAGATGTTTGTACTTCATAAGTGGCCTTCTCACCTCTTGCTTTGGAGCGTCTTGTTGACCAGAAAATCGATGACCTGAATCAGCTCCGGGAAACTCTTCACCATCGTCGGGCCGGTGATGTATTTACCCGCCACCACGACCGTCGGCACCCCCATGATGCGATAGCGCTCGCCGAGCACGGCGGCCTGTTTCATCATCGTGTCGACCGCGAACGAGTTCCAGGCGGTGTCGAACTGGTCTTTGCTGATGCCGTACTGCGCGAAGAATTTCTGGAAGCTTTCCTCGTCGTGCAGGAAGTGATGGCGCAGATGAATTTCGTCGAAAATCGGTTTGTGGAGCTTGCCGACGACGCCGAGCACCCTGGCGGTGTAAAAGGCACGTGCCTGCGGCTTCCAGCCCGGGTTGATCACCGCCGGCACGCGCTTGAACAACACGTTGTCCGGCTGGCTGGCGGCCCAGTTCTCAAGGTAAGGTTCGAAGGCGTAGCAGTGCGGACAGCCGTACCAGAAGAACTCGATCACCTGGACCTGGTTGGGCCCGGCGTCGGTCGGCTGTACCGGCACGACCAGCCGGTAATTTTCGCCTTCCTTGAACTGCGGCTGGGCGGGCGCGGCATGGGCTGCCGCGGTCACGGCGAACACCATCAACAACCCGACCAGAAGTTTCATGCCGCTGTCACTCGCCGGCAGTCTGTCCCGGGATCGGGTTGACGGCCGCCTTGGCGGTGTGCAGACCCTGCAGGTAAGATGCCACCGCCTCGATCTGCTGGTCCGTCATATTCTTCGCAACAGTGCGCATCATCGCGTGCGGATCATTGGCGCGCGAGCCGCTGCGCCAGGCCTTGAGCTGGCTGACCAGGTACTCAGCGTGCTGGCCGGCCAGACGCGGCCACGCGGCGGGCCCCATGCCGGCGCCTGTGGGGCCGTGACAGGCGGCGCAGGCGGGAATGCCCTTCGACTGGTCACCGCCCATGTAGAGCGCGCGCCCGGCCGCGACGAGCTTGGGATTGGCGGCGCCCGGCTTGATCTTCTGACTGGAGAACCAGGCGGCCAGATTCTCGATGTCCTGATCGCTCAGGCCGGCGGCCATGCCGTTCATGATCGCGTTCTTGCGCGCGCCGGACTTGAAATCGTGGAGTTCCTTGACGAGGTAAGCCGGGTCCTGCCCGGCCAGCTTGGGGAACTGTGGGGAGGCGCTGTTACCGTCGGCGCCGTGACAGGCTGCGCACTGCGCCGCCTTCTGCTGGCCGGCCTGCGGGTCGCCCGGCGGATAGCCTGTCGCGTTGGCAGCGCTCGCCGCCGCCGTGTAGCCAAGCGCGCCGGCCATGGCCGCTGCCATCAGAAACGTCTTGATCACGTTGAAGCTCCCTTACCTTAATCTAGCGGCATGCCGCGAAGCCTGGCGGGCATGCGCGAAGCGCGGGCAAAACAAAAGCGGTATTCTACCGCAGGCCCGTCCAACAATCATTAACGCATCAGCATGAGCACCTATCAGCAAGCGCGCTTTATGAAAAGCGCGGCATCGCAGGCGTCGCTGCCGCCGGACACCGGCGTCGAAATCGCCTTCGCCGGTCGTTCGAACGTCGGCAAATCCAGCGTGCTCAACCGCATCGCCGGCATTCGCAAGCTCGCGCGCACCAGCAAGACGCCTGGTCGCACCCAACTACTCAATTTTTTTGCGCTCGACGACGGGGCGCGGCTGGTGGACCTGCCTGGCTACGGCTTCGCGCGTGTGCCGCAGGCCGTGCGGGAGCGCTGGCGCGGCATGATCGAAAGCTACCTGGGCCGGCGCGAGTCGCTGGCCGGGCTGTTTCTGATCATGGACATCCGTCATCCGCTCACAGCTTTCGACCGGCAGATGCTCGGCTGGTTCCTGCCGAGCGGCCTGCCGGTTCACATTCTGCTGAACAAGGCCGACAAGCTGAGCCGCGGGCGCGGACTCGCCACCCTGGCGGCGGTGCGGCGTGAGCTGCCGGAACAGGTGTCGGTGCAGGTATTTTCGTCGCTGAAAGGCGACGGCGTGGATGAAGCGCGCGCCGTGCTGGACGAGTGGCTTAGAGAAGTGGCTAGTGGCTAGTGGCTAGGGGAAGAATAGGGCGCGCTTCCAGTACTAGCTACTAGCGACTCAGCACTAGCTACTTTTTTCGGGCAAAAAAAACCCCGGTGTTAAAGGGGGGAAAACACCGGGGCAAGTTCACATCCGGCTTGGGGAAGACCGGATGGCTTGTCCGCTCAGGGAGGGGAGCGGACGAGCGTCATTGCGGCGCTCACAGTCATTAGTAAGGCGCCGCAACCAAAAGTTCAATGGGTCAAAGCCAAAAATTCAAAAATTTTTTTGAACTGCGTCACTTTTTTGTTTCCATTCAAGGGTTTTCCCTCGAATTATTTTTTTGGCCTAACTTCAGCATAGCACCTTTCCCGGCGGCTGCCACTCCTTATCTTTACTGTACTAATGCGCTTCATCCCAATTCGTGCCGATGCCAACGTCCACTCGCAACGGCACCGCCAGGGTCGCAGCTGATTCCATCAGCCGGGTGGCCTCGGCGCGCAGTTCATCGAGCGCCCCTTCGGCTACTTCAAACACCAGTTCGTCGTGGACCTGCATCACCATACGGGCGTCGATACCGGATTCGTCGAGCCAGGCCTGTACCGCGAGCATCGCGCGCTTGATGATATCGGCCGCGGTGCCTTGCATCGGCGCGTTGATCGCGGTGCGCTCGGCGTACTGGCGACGCTGGCCGTTGCGCGAGTTGATGTCCGGCAGGTAGAGGCGGCGGCCGAACACCGTTTCGACGTAGCCTTGCTCATGGGCCAGCTCGCGCGTGTGGTCCATGAAGCGCTTGACGCCCGGATAACGGTCGAAGTAGCGGTCGATATAATCCTGCGCCTGACCGCGGTCGATGCCGAGTTGGCGGCCGAGGCCGAACGCGGACATGCCGTAGATCAGGCCGAAGTTGATCGCCTTGGCGGAACGCCGTTGGTCGTTGCCGACCTCGTCCGGATCCAGGCCGAACACTTCGGCCGCGGTGGCGCGATGAATATCCTCGCCGGTGGAAAACGCTTTTTGCAGCGCGGCGTCGCCGGACAGGTGCGCCATGATGCGCAATTCGATTTGCGAATAATCGGCCGCGACGATCTTGCTGCCCGGCGGCGCAATGAACGCCTGGCGAATCCGGCGGCCTTCGGCCGTACGCACCGGGATGTTCTGCAGGTTCGGGTCGGACGACGACAGCCGGCCGGTTGCCGCGACCGCCTGATGATAAGAGGTGTGAACGCGGCCGCTGCTCGAAGAGACGCATTCCGGCAGCCGGTCGGTATAAGTTGATTTGAGCTTGCTGAGCGCGCGGTAGTCGAGGATCACCCGCGGCAGGTCGAAATCCGCGGCGAGTTCCTGCAGCACGTCTTCGGCGGTCGACGGTTGACCTTTGGGCGTCTTGCGCAGAATCGGCAGGCCGAGTTGCTCGAAGAAAATCTGCTGCAACTGCTTCGGCGAACCCAGATTGAACGGGCCGCCGGCGAGATCGTGCGCTTCCCTTTCCAGCGCCGCCATCTTCGCGCGGATCTCGTTGCTCTGCATATTGAGCATGTTGCAGTCGACCAGCACGCCGGTGTGCTCCATCCTGAACAGCACGCGCGCGAGCGGCATCTCAAGATCGCTGAATAATGCAGCCAGGCGCGGTTCCGCTTCGAGCCTCGGCCACAGTTCGCGGTGCAGCTTCAGCGTCACGTCCGCATCTTCGGCGGCGTACTCGGTGGCCGCTTCGATATCGACCTCGTCGAACCGAATCTGCTTTGCGCCCTTGCCGGCCACGTCTTCGTAATGAATCGTTTCGAGTCCCAGGTACTTGAGCGCCAGCGAATCCATGTCGTGGCGGCTGGCGGTGCTGTCGAGGACGTAGGATTCGAGCATCGTATCGAAGGCGATGCCGTTGAGTTCGATGCCGTAGCGCGCGAGCACGTGGGCATCGTATTTCATGTGGTGGCCGACCTTGGCCTGCGCCGGGTCCTCCAGCAGCGGCTTGAGTTTCGCCAGCACCGTCTCGCGATCAAGTTGTTCCGGTGCGCCGGGATAGGTGTGCGCAACCGGCACGTAGGCCGCTTCGCCCGGCTCGATCGAAAACGACAGCCCGACGAGCTCCGCCTGCATGTAATCGATGCTGGTGGTTTCGGTATCGAACGCGAACAACTCCGATTGGCGGAGTCGCTCGATCCAGCGCTCGAGCGCGTCTAGCGTCAGCACCGTTTCATACTCGCGCGCGGCTTCCGCCGCCGTTTCGGTCGGCAACTCCTTCAGCCAGCTCGAAAAGCCGAGATGCACATAAGTCTCGCGCAGCGTCTCGATGTCCGGCGCGCACGCGACCAGGTCTTCCGGCTTGAACTCCAGTTCGACATCGCAGCGAATCGTCGCCAGCCGGCGCGACAGTTCAAGCTGATTGATGTTGTCGCGGAAACTTTCGCCGACTTTGCCCTTGATCTCCTCGGCATGCGCGATGATCCCGTCGAGCGAGCCGTACTCGGCCAGCCACTTCGACGCGGTCTTCGGTCCCACCTTGGGCACGCCGGGAATATTGTCGGACGTGTCGCCGACCAGTGCGAGGTAGTCGATGATGCCTTCCGGTCCGACGCCGAACTTTTCCCTGACGCCGTCGGCATCGAGGATCGTGTTGCTCATCGTGTTGATCAGCGTCACGTTGCCGTCGACGAGCTGCGCCATGTCCTTGTCGCCGGTCGAAATTACGACCTTGAGGCCCGCCTGCGACGCCTGGCGCGCCAGCGTGCCGATCACGTCGTCCGCCTCGACGCCCGGCACCTGCAACAGCGGCCAGCCGCGCGCCTGGATAATCGTTTGCAGCGGCTCGAACTGCGCCGACAAATCGTCCGGCATGGCTTCGCGGTTGGCCTTGTACTCGGCGAACAGTTCGTCGCGAAACGTCTTGCCGCGCGCATCGAACACCACCGCGATGTGTTCCGGCTGGTAATCGTTGACCAGCTTGTTCAGCATGTTGACCACGCCGTACACCGCGCCGGTCGGCTCGCCGGCCGCGTTGGCCAGCGGCGGCAGCGCGTAAAAGGCGCGATACAGGTAGGATGAGCCGTCGACGAGGACGAGAGTTCTGGCTGTTGTCATTGCGGCGGCAGGGTCGTGGGTTGCGGCAGTGAGGCAGTCGCCGGTACGGGCGTGGCGGGATGCGCCGGCGCCGGTTTTGTCTGCGGCAGATACAGTGGCCCCTTCTGCCCGCAACCGGCGAGCAGGCTTATGAGTACCAGTAGTGCAAAAAGGCGCATGGCGCTTTCTCGGATTCGGACAAAAACGAGAGTATAAAGGAACCCGCATGAACGGATTGGGGACAAGTGGCTGGCTGTACCTCGCGGTGATCGTGATCGCCGCGTTCGCGCTGCTGGTTATCCTGTCCGGCCTGTTGCGCTTTCGGCGCCGCCAGCTCGTACGCGGTTCGCTGCAAACGTTGAGCGGCTGCTGCATCGCGCTCATTGCCGCGGTGGCGCTGCTGATCGGCCTCAACCTCCTCACCTGGCAGCGTTTCACCAACGAGCGGCCGGTGGCCGAGCTGAGCTTCGCGCAACTGGGCCCGCAGCAATTTGCCGTCGACCTGCATTTTCCCGACGGCCGCGACCGGCAGGTCACCCTGCGCGGCGACGAATGGCAACTCGACGCGCGCATCCTCAAATGGAAAAGCGTCGCGACGCTGCTGGGATTCGATCCGCTCTATCGTATCGAGCGTATCCACGGTCGCTACGACAACCTGCACCAGGCTCAGACCGCACCGCCGAGTGTGGTCGGCTTGAGCGACCCGAAAGGGATCAGCCTCTGGAACCTGGCTCATAATGAAGCCGGCTGGCTGCCGTTCATCGACGCCAGCTACGGCAGCGCAACCTATCTGCCGATGACCGATGGAGCGCGTTACCAGGTGTGGATCAGCAATACCGGGCTGCTTGCGCGACCGTTGAACGATAAGGCTCAGCGGGCTGTGAGAAGCTGGCAATAAGAAGGGATCGACAATGACGCTCGAGCTTACGTCGGCGCCATCCCCTTGTCCCGCAACTGTTGTTTTGCGTCGTCCGATTTCTCAAGCCCGTCCAGCCCCATCCCCTTCAGCACCGCCGGCGCCTTGGTGAACTGGATGTCGGCGTAGTCGATGATCTGGATACGATTGCCCCACGGATCGCGGAAGTCGAGGAAGCGGTCGGACAATATCTTGATGCGAAGCTGATCGAGGCGCTCACGCACGGCCGCCTTGTTGTCGACCACCAGCCCGATGTGCCGATGGTCGTCCGCCACGCGCGAACCGCCTTCGAACAGCGCGATGAACTGGTCGCCCATGTCGATGAACGCGCGGCCATCTCCGCGGCCGCGCAAGTTGATGTCGAACAGCTTGCCGTAAAACGTCAGCGCGTCTTCGACATCGCCCACTTCGAGGGCGATGTGGTTCAGACCGACGAGACGGGGCAGTGTTTCGGAGGATTCAGGCATAGCGGCATCCCTGCGCAAAACCCGAGATTAGCATTTTCGCCTGCGCGGCGGGAAGCTGTGCACAGTTGGTAATAGGCAACTTGAGCATTAGGCCTGCCCAAGCCGCCCACTAACCTTCGCGTAGCCTGACTGCGCCGCGTTTTCTACGAACAAAATCATATTGCGGGCGACCTCTTTTTTATGCTCTGTAACCGAGCCGATTAACCAGATGATGATCGGCACGGTCGACAGCAAAAAGACTTTCTGGCCCCATGAATTCGGATGATCGCCGTAGACAGCCGCACCCAATTGCAGCAGCGGCATATGGTACAGGTACAGCGAAAACGTCAGGCCGGCGATGTATCGGATTGGGCGCTTGACACGCTGCAGTGGCACGATCACCCGGTGCCCGATGGCATTGAAACCCAGAATATTGGCTGCAACCAGCAGACCCAGCATCCAGTCGAATATCAGATTGATCGGCGGGAAGAACTCTCGATTCACATAGGGCCAGATGTGGTCGTGGAACCATGGATCGAGCCCGTCACGACCGGGCATTACCTGCAACGCTGCAAACGCGACGAACGAGCCGATGAACAGGATGTAGCCTACCGGCTCGGAAACGCGGTGACGCTTGGTGAAACGGTAGGTCATCACGCCCAGCCACCACACGGGCAGCAGCAGAAGAATCGGTGCACCGACAATGAGGATCGCGAGACCCAGCACGACGAATTGCTTGCGCCCGCGCAGGAACATGAGCGTGGCAAACAGGATGTAATACCAGAATTCGTAGCTGAGAGACCAGAACGGCCCCATCGAAAACGGCTGAACGTGCATGCCCCACGCTTGGGTCAGAAATGTCAGCGTCAGCAGCGACTGCACAAATGGCATGTTGTTCTGGAAACCCCACGTCGGCGAGTACAAATCCGGAGCCAGCGCCAGACCGATCGAATCGGCGGCCACAGTCAGGATCAAGGCCGGCACTACCACCGAGTACATGCGCGCCAGCCGGTTGCGCATGAACACCCGGAGAGTGTCGTCGCGCGTGTCGGCGGTATACGAAATGACGAAACCGGACAGGACGAAAAAGATCATCACCGCCTGGCCGCCGTAGTGTTCCATCTGCCAGAACAAGCCGGCGGAATAACGTTGGGAGGAGAAGTGTGCGCAGAATACGGCCGCCGCGGCACTGAACCGCATGACGTCAAGGTATAGCGAGGTATGTCGTTCCATGGCGTTTCCCCGAGCGGGCTTTCCCTAGTGAACCAGTTCAAAGTATAGCCGCTGCATCGGATTTTGCACCCAAAATGCGCCATGAATGAGGTGCCGTACCGGTTGCATCTGGCGAGACAGAGTGCTCTACGGCTTCCAGATCATCATGGACGAGGGCGCGATACAATATTTCGGATGGCCGCACCGCAACGCAAGATCGTGCACATCGACATGGACGCGTTCTACGCGTCGGTCGAGCAGCGCGACGATCCGGCGCTGCGCGGGCGGCCGGTCGTCGTCGCCTGGCGCGGCGCGCGTTCCGTGGTCTGCGCGGCGAGCTACGAAGCGCGCCGCTTCGGCATTCATTCGGCGATGCCGGCGGCGCGGGCCGAGCGGCTGTGCCCGCAGGCCGTCTTCGTGCCCCCGGACTTTCCGCGCTACAAGGCCGTGTCGCGGCAGGTGCGGGAGATTTTTGCGCGCTACACGGACCTCATCGAACCGCTGTCGCTCGACGAGGCTTATCTCGACGTCACCGTGCCCAAGCGCCCCTTGCCATCGGCGACCGCGATCGCGCAGGCCATCCGCAAATCGATTCGCGCCGAAACCGGCCTGACCGCCTCGGCAGGCGTCGCGCCCAATAAGTACCTCGCGAAAATCGCGTCGGACTGGCGCAAGCCGGACGGCCTCATGGTGATCCGGCCGGCGCGCGTCGAGGCCTTCCTGACGCCGCTTGCGGTCGGCAAAGTTCCCGGCGTCGGCAAGGTCATGAACCGCAAGCTCGCGGAAATGGGCATCGCCACGATCGGCGATCTGCGCGCCGTGCCGGCCGCCACGCTCGAACAACGCTTCGGCCGCTGGGGTCAGCGGTTGTACGAACTCGCCCGCGGCATCGACGACCGCGCCGTCGAGCCCGACCGGCCGACATTGCAGGTCTCGGCCGAAGACACCTTCGAGCACGACCTGACGCTCGATCAAATCGAACGGCACATTCGCCGGCTGGCCGAAAAGACCTGGGCCGCCGCAAGCCGCGAGGAAGACCGCATCGCCCGCACCGTCGTACTCAAGTTGAAGACGGCCGATTTTCGGATTCTCACGCGCAGCTTCACGCCGCCGGCCTATCCAGCCTCGGCCGAAGACGTGGCCGACCTGGCGTGTGCGCTGCGCGCGCGGGTCGAGCGCCCCGCCGACGATCTCTACCGGCTGGTCGGCGTCGGCCTGTCGGGCTTTGTGGATCGCCAGGATTTCGCGGTGCAGGAGGAGTTGTTCGACACAGGTCGCTACTCATCAGTAATGCCTTCGCTGTAGCGCCGCCAGGCCGCCGCACCTACAATGGCAGTTTTCATCGGCCCGCCCGGACCGCAATCCCCATGGAGATTCACATCATGGCCAAAGCAAGCGCCCGCCATATCCTTGTCGACGACGAAAACGTCTGCCGCGATCTCAAGACACAGATCGAGGGCGGCGCCGACTTCGCCGAAATCGCCCGCAACCATTCCGCCTGCCCGTCGTCCGCGCGCGGCGGCGAACTCGGCGAATTCGGCCCCGGCCAGATGGTTCCCGAGTTCGACCAGGTCGTCTTCAGCGCCCCCGTCGGCGAAGTCCAGGGCCCGGTCAAAACCCAGTTCGGCTACCACCTCGTGGAAGTCACCCGCCGCACCGATTGAGCGGCATCGCCGGAAACAAGATAATCAGCCGCGGCTGGACGGCGCGCCACGCGCCGCGGCGGCGAATATCTCGTCACCCAGTTCGGGGTAAATCCGCCGGCATAGCGCACGGCGCCGTTCACTCGGCGCCAAATCCTTCGGTAGCGAAGCCAGCACGATTTCGCGTGCGGTGTCGAACATGCGCGCGCCTATCAGGAAGCGCTCTTCGCCTGTCATCGAGGCGTAGCGTTCGCGCACGTACCGGTCGACTGCAGGGCTGGTGTCATTCATTCAGGCAGTCCTCCAGCAAACCAGCCACGTCCAGTCGAGGTGCCCATTGCCGCAGGTACTTTGTGTCAATATCCAGATTGATCAAATTCGCAATATCGCGCAACTGCAGGTCCGAGTGCGACGGCTTTGCCCAGACCAGCTTGGATAATATCAAGTCCTCGCGGCTGACAATCCAGGCGTCGAAATCCGACAGCCGGACACGCTGCCGTCGAGCAAATTCCTCGTGCCGATAGTCTTCATCCTTGCGGACGATGATGTCCACCTTGGCTACGCTCTCAAGATGAACGAGATTGAACATGCCGTGGGTGGCGAGCGCGTGTACCAGCGAATCTTCCGGAATGTAATAGTCGCCTTCGAAAAGCTGCTTCAGCCGCCCCGAATCATCCATGTTCAGCGCCACCACCAAGTCAATGTCGCGCGTCATGCGCGGCGTTGCGTAATAGTTCATCGCCAGCGACCCGGTCAGCATGTATTCGATACCAGCCGATTCGAGGCGCCGAACCACATCTCGCAGTATGTCGAGTTCTGTGATGTGATTCACGCGTGCTTCGGCCTTTTGCGGCTTCCCCTTAATGTATGCCACGGGAAGTATAGCAAGGTAGGCTGTTGACGTTATGCTATCGTCAGGGGGTGTATCGAATTCCCTATGAAATCAGAGACGGCGAATTGCTTGTAGTCGTCGTCAAAATCGGGAACTGGCGGGATGTGTATTGCAAAAATATCCCATGACCGATCCTGAAAATCTTTCTCTGACAACGCCCTTTGGCGAGTTGGCCGCATTGCAATGGGGCGATCCGGCCGCGCCGCCGCTACTGGCGCTGCACGGCTGGCTGGATAACGCGGCGAGTTTTGTGCGCCTCGCGCCACTGATGGCCGAGCAATGGCGCGTGATCGCGCTGGATCTGCCCGGCCACGGCGGGTCCGCGCATTTGAACGCGCAGGCGCGGCGGTATCACATCGTCGACCAGGTCGATAATGTGCAGGACTTCGCGGATGCGCTGGGCCTGGATCGCTTCGATTTGCTGGGACATTCGCTGGGTGCCGGTATTGCGTCGTTGACGGCGGCGGCTGCACCCGGCCGTATCGGCAAACTGCTGTTGATCGAAGGGCTGGGGCCGCTTGCCGATGATTGCTCGGGTACGCTCATGCGTTGGCGCAGGGCATCTGCCGAACGTTCGCGCAAACGACGTTCGCCGAAAGTCTTCGCATCAATTGAGGATGCCGTGGCTGCTCGCACAGCGACCGGCGATCTGGACGCGGATGAAGTGCGTCCGATCGTCGAGCGCAATCTGCGCGAGATTGACGGCGGCCATGTCTGGCGCAGCGATCCGCGTTTGCGCTTGAGTACGCCGCTGCGTGTGGAGGAGTCGCAGCTGCGGAGAGTACTTGCCGGAATCGACGCGACCACCGTGCTTCTGCTGGCAGAACCTGCGACGCCGTATTTGCCATCCGAACTCATGGCCGCGCGCGCAGCTTGTGTGTCTGATATTCGCGTTGAACATGTGGCTGGCCCACATCATCTTCACGTTCGGCATTCGCACGAGGTAGCGAAGCGGTTGCTGGCTTAGGTCGTCGCCGTATCAATCGCTGCCGCGCGGTGGCAATTTCGGGATGATGATCTAAACTCTCGAACATATGCTCGAAACGCCACGATGGGCGCGGGTGCACGAATGGACGTGTTGTCGGACGTACTCCACGCGATTCGCCTGAACGGCGCGGCGCTGTTTCGCGTCTCGTTCCGGGCGCCGTGGTCGATCGTCACATCCGGCGGCGACAACCTGGAGCGGGCGTTGTCGTCGCCGGTGCGGCGCATAGTCGTTTTTCACATTGTGATTCGCGGGCATTGCTGGGCGCAGCTCGAGCATGGGCCTCCGCAGCGACTGGGGGCCGGTGAGGCGGTGGTTTTGCCGCGCTCCGATGTACACGTGCTCGCCGATGAACTCGGCCGAAAACCGGTTGCGACCGAAGCGCTGTTGCACGACCTGCCGTTTTTCGAGCTGCGCGATCTGAAGTATGGCGGCAACGGTGCGCTGACGGAAATCCTGTGCGGTTTTCTGATCTGCGACCAGACTGACTTCGAGCCGCTGTTCGCGTCTTTGCCGCCGCTGCTGAGAACGTCGTTTCGCGGCGTGGCGGGGATGGCGGATCTCGAAGACCTGTTGGAGCATGCGGTTCGGGAGGCGGTTTCGGAGAGCGAAGGCGGGGCGAACTCCCGGCTGCGCATGACCGAGTTGCTGTTCGTCGAGGCGCTACGGCGCTACATGGTCGCGCTCCCGCCCGACCAAACTGGCTGGCTGGCGGGGCTGCGCGATCCGGCGGTCGGCAAGGTGCTCGGCCTGATGCATGACGAGCCGTGCTACCCGTGGACGGTGTCGGAACTCGCCTCGCGAGCGGCTGTATCGCGCTCGGCGCTCGCAGCGCGTTTCAGCGCGCTGCTGGGCGTGCCGCCGATGCGTTACCTGGCGCGCTGGCGATTGCTGCTGGCGGCCCGCGAACTTCGCGACAGCCGGCGCAGCGTGGCGGCGATTGCGGCCAGCATCGGCTACGACTCGCCGGCAGCCTTCCAGCGCGCCTTCAAGCGCTTTCAGGGCGAAACGCCCGCCGCCTGCCGGCGACGATCACAGGGCCTGGCTCGAGCGGGCATAACGCTCCGCGGCGCCGGCTCACATCACGTGGCGTGACACGTTTTGTACTTGCCCTCGAGCTCCGTCGGCTGCCCGGCCGGATTGACGTAGTAGATCTGGAACGGGCCATAGGCAGTAAGTTCGATTACCGTTTCTTCCTCGTTGTACACGTAGTGGTGGTGCAGCGCGGGGAGGAATGAGAAGCCGTGAGTCGGGACGAGTTTCGCGCTGTCCTTATCGATCTTGTTCCCGGCGCCCACGAACATCTGGCCACTAAGGACCGTGAAACTTTCGATCGTCGGGTGCCAGTGCGGTGGAATAGTGCAGCCTGCTGGAAACCGCAGACGCACGGTAAATATGCCTTCCTCGAACGGGTTGCCCCGCAGCACGGCGATTTCAACACCCTTGGGAAGAACCGGCGGCACGGGCATCCACTGCAGATCCAGCGGCGTAAGCGCAGCGTGGTCGGCTTTGGTTTTGTGTTTATGCGTCGCCGCCGTTGCGCCGATGGCCAGCGTTGTTCCCATCACCAGGGCGACACAAAAGAGGATGTGTTTTTTCATGGCTGCAGTCTCCAAAAAAATCCAGTGGAGAGTCTTGCAGGGCACCGATGCGGGAACAATCTCTCAAACGCTAAGACTTATGCTCGAAACGCCAAATCAGCAGAGGCCGCCGTTCACCGACAGCACCTGCCGAGTGATATAGGCGGCCGATTCGCTGAACAGAAACGCCACCAGCGCCGCGACTTCGTCCGGCCGGCCGGCGCGGCCCAGCGGGATGTGCTTGAGGATCTCGTGGGCGGGAGCGTCATCTGCCATACCAGTTCCGATCAGGCCAGGCGCGACGCAGTTGACGGTAATGTTGCGGCTGGCGAGCTCCAGCGCGAGTGCTTTGGTGGCGCCGATTACGCCGGCCTTGGCGGCGCTGTAGTTGGTCTGGCCGCGGTTGCCGATCAGGCCGGACACCGACGCGATCGTGACGATCCGCCCGCCGTCGTGCAGCCGCACCAGTGGCATGACGAGCGGCTGCAGCACGTTGTAGAAGCCGCCGAGGTTGGCGCTGACGACGCGGTCCCAGTCTTCGCCCGGCATCGCCGGGAATGCGTTGTCCGCAGCGGTGCCGGCATTCAGCACCACACCCCAATACGGCCCGTTCGTTGCCAGCTCTGCCTCCAGCGCGTCACGGATGCCATCGCGGTCAGTCAGGTCGAAGCTCACGGTTTTCGCATGGCCACCGGCGGAGGCGATCTCCTGCGCCAACGCTTCGGCGCGCGCGGCGTTGCGGCGGTAATGCAGCGTGATGTCGAAGCCGTCGGCCGCCAGCGCAAGCGCGATCGCCGCGCCGATGCCGCCGCTGGCGCCGGTCACGAGTACGCGCTTGTGCTTGTTTGCCATGTCGTCTCCCAGTGTAGGAGCGACCTTCGGTCGCGATTCATAATATTCACGACCGAAGGTCGCTCCTATAGTCTATGTCGTTACGGCGCCGGCTCGCTCACCGGCTTTAATACCAGCGTCATGTGCGCCGGTGGAATGGTCATGACGATGTGCGCTGCGGACAGCGGCTGCGAGCCGGTGACGATATGCGCCACCAGCCGCCCGCCCGCGTACAGGTTCCGCTGCTCGCCGCGGTGGCTCAGTTTGAGCGCCAGGTTGTGCAGCCGCGGCCGAAGTGTCGCCGGGTCGGCGATGGCGAGTTCCAGCATTGCCACAATCAGATCCGGATGCACGCGCGCCTCCTGCGGCCCGCTGGTGACGCTGTGCCCATCCCAGGTGATCGTGAACAGCCCGGCGCCGAACAGGCTCGATGCCGCAAGCCGCAGCGCCTGGTCGTCGATCTGCAGGTGGCCCATGAAGGTCTGCCGCTCGCCGTTGCGGCGGATCGTGACCAGGTGCGCCGCGCTTACCTGCGGCAGCGCTGTCGGTGGCAGCAGGCAGAAGTGGCTGTTGGGGCCGAGGCGGACGCAGCCGGGCGGCGGCAAAGTGGCGCAGCCGGTTAGTAGCGTTGCCATGAACAGGGCCAAGGTGTAGGAGCGGCCGCTGGCCGCGATTTTCAATAATCGCGATCGACGATCGCTCCTACGGCAGGTTTCCGTCAGCTTCATGGTTTCTCCCGCTCCGGGGGCAAGGATAACGGGGCGCTGAGGTAACTCGCCAGTATGCCGATCAGGGTTGCGAGACCGAACGCGGAAAGCGCGGGGATCTGGCTGAGCGACAGCAGGCCGAACGACAGCAGCGTGGTCATCGCCGACAGCGTGACCGCGAGCGCGGGCGAACGTTGCCGCGCGCCGACCTCGCGCAGGAACACGGCGTAGTCGCGCCCCAGGCCGAGGATCAGGATCAGCGCGACGACCACGAACACGTTCAGCGGCACGCCGATCCAACCGAGCGCGCCGAGCGTCACGCCCAGCGCCAGCAGCGGCGGCCACAGCATGCGCAGCGCTTCGCGGCGGCCGTAGCGCCAGACGAGAATCCCTGAAATCAGCAGGTAGCCGACTACCACCAGCCACGTCGCACGGACGCGGATGCGCTCGAACGTGTCGGCGATGCGCGCCAGCGGGTCGACGAACTGAACGCCGGCGAGGCCGGTTGCGGCCTGCCGGAGGGCTGCGGCATTGAGATTGCTTTGACCGAAGACCGTCGCCAGCAGCGCGACGCCGTGATCGGTGCGAATGACGAACTTGTTGAGATCGGGTACCGCCGCGAACAGCTCCTGCGCCGTCAGCGGCTCGCGCGGCGCCGCTTGCCAGGCGGCTTCGAGATGGTCGCCGAGTGCCGGCGGCAGCCCCATTTGCGCAAAGGCCGTGCGCAGCTTCGCCGGCGACGCAAAAATGCTTCGCCACGCGGCCAGACTCGCCTGCTGCCGCGACGTCGAGGGTAGAAACCGCGACAGCCCCACCGCGTTCGCCTGCGGCAGTTGTTGCGCGACGTGCGCGAACAGGATTTCTTCCCGCGCAAGCGCCTGGTTCAAGTCCGGTGCCTCGATCAGAAAGAATCCCGGTGGCGGAAAGCGGCCGAGGATCGTGCGAATGTGCTGGTCGGTGTGCATCAACTGCGGCGGGAAGTGCTGCAACTCCCGCACGTCGTCGCTGGCGTGGAGAAAAAACCAGCCGGGGATGGCAACCGCGAGCAGCACGGCCGGAATGATGTAACGCCAGCGCGACGGGCGGCAGGCGCGCGCGATGAAACTTCGCGGCCAATTCACCGCCGGATGCGCGGCGACGGTGGGCTGTCGCGTGAGCGTGATCGGAAAGATCAGTGCCACGACCAGGCCGGCCTCCAGCAGGCCGGCGACCGAGAACACGGCGATCTGCATCAGGGCGGGAAAGCCGGTGCCGGCGAGAAATGCGAACGCGAGCGCGCCGGCGGCGAGCGCGATGCCCAGCCCGCCGCGAATCTTCTCCATCACTGCGGCCGGCGGACTGCTGCCGAACCAGTATTCGGCGAAATACAGAAATGCGTAGTCGATCGCGATGCCGAGCAGCGTGGTGCCGAACACCAGCGTCAGGATGTTGATCGAGCCGAAAATCGCGATCACGGCGGCGGCGGCGGCCGCGACGCTGGCGACCAGTTGTAATCCGGCGAGCACATGCGGCGCGAGGCTGCGGTACACGAACGCGATCAGCGCCATGATGAGCAGCGTCGAGATCACCGTCAGCCAGATCGTTTCCGATTTGGCTTCGCGGCGCGCGGCGTCGGCGAACAGCGGCGCGCCGGTGGCTTCGAAGCGGCAGTCCGCGCAGGTTTGCTGCACCGCCTCGCGTGCCTGCGTCACCGCCGCCGCCGCGAGCGCCGAACCCTGCTTCGCGAACGCTGCGCCGCGCACTTCGAGGCGCAGCAGAAAGTAATGCCGGCCGTCGCGGGTGGCGGACAGGAACGGCCCATTGGGCAGGAAATCGGGATACGGCCGCGGCAGGGCGGCCAGGAACTGCGTCAGGTAGCCACCGGGATCGCTGCCGAACGCGCTGACCATGCCGGCCGGGCTGGCGAGCGATACTGCCACGTCGGTGGCCAGCGCTTTCGCGCCGCCGCGCCGCAGATGCCGCGCCTGGGCCGGATCGAGCAGGGCGAAATGATGCCGCTGAAAAACGCGCTGGGCCTGTTCGAACGTCTGCCCCAAATTCTCCGCCTGCAAACCCGCCGCCAGCATCGCACGGCGTGCCGCTTGGGCGGCCGCGCGCGTGTCGGCGGCGTTCGTGCCGCTGACCAGCGCGAGCAGTTCATGCACGAAGGCGTTGCGGGTGCGCTCCGTGGCCCGCGTGAGCGCCGCAGAGTCGTTCTGCGCCGGCAGCAGCGTCAGGACGTTGGTATTGATCGGTTGGGAGAGATCCAGCCGTGACCAGGCGAAACCGCACAGCAGGCCCAGCGATATGGCCCAGACGAGCCATCGCGCCGCTTTCCGCCAAATCACGGTTGCGCGGCAACGGGCGTAAAGCGAATATCCATGCGTGCCCCCGACTTCTCCCTGATTTGCAGCCGCTCGGGATGGCCCGGCGCGGACTCGGTCACTTCAATCCGCTCGATCACCTTCGCCAGCGCGCCGGGCTTGGGCGTCAACGTGACGTGCGTACCAGTGTTTATCGGCTCCGCCTTGACGTTGAAATAGCGCTGCAACTGCGAGCGATCGCCCGACAGCGCGCTGACGAAAATATGCTCGACCGCCGCGAGCCACGGCTTCTGGTCGGGATCGAGTTGACGCTTCGTGCCGTCCGGCAGCTCTTCGTGCACGTGGCCGTCGTGCATCGCGAACACGTAGTGATATGGCGACTTGATTTCCCAATAAAAGCCGTGCGGGTCGACACGCATCAGGCCGTGGCTTACGATCGGCGTGTCGAAGCCGGGCAGCGTGCGCGTCTGCACGAAGGTGGCGGCGAAGTTGGCGGCGGGCGCTGCCGCGGCTGCTGTACCCAGCGATAGAACGATGAACACAAGGCGAGCGTATTTCATGAATGACATTTACTCGAGCGTTTTGCAGTCCGTCATACCAGCGAAGGCTGGTATCCAGTCCAATAATTGTGCGAAGCACTCGAAACATATTGATCCCTGTGTTTCGCACGGATGATCTGACTGGGTTCCTGCCTCCGCAGGAACGACGATAAATGATGTCTGTCCATTACATCAGCCCTTCGATGTCGCGGCGTCGCTACGTCGCGTCGTGCGCCGCCGCGTCGTCTGCGGCCGCGACGCGGGCGCGCCGTCACGCCAGATGTCATGGAAGTTGTACCACTGAAGCGGGTAGCGCCGCGCGTAGTCGGCCAGCCGCCGCGCATAGCGTTCGGCCCAGCCGGCGGCCCCGACGCCGCGGCCGTCGCGCGGCAGGCGGATGCGTTCGGCGAATGGTTCCAGGTGGACCTTGTAACCGCGACCTTCGCGCAGGCACAGGAACAGGTAAACCGGGCATTCCAGCACGTGCGCGAGCACGTAGGGGCCGATCGCGAACGGTGCCGGCCGGCCGAGGAAATCGACCTGCGCGACGGCGCCGTCGCCACCGACCGGCGTGCGGTCGCCGACGATCACCACGGTTTCGCCGCGGGCGATTTTCTCGCGCAGCAGCAGGACGGTGTCGGGACCGAAGTCGGTGACTTCCAGCAGGTCGAGCGGGTAGTCGCCGCTGGCTTCGGTCAGCAGCGCATCGATCTTGCGCGCATTGCGGGTGTGCACCAGCGCGTTGATGCGCAGCCCCGGCACGCGGCCGGCCAGCGCGCGCGCCACTTCCGCGTTGCCCATGTGCGCGGTCAGGAGCAGCAGCCCGCGACCCTCGTCAGCGGCGTCCAGCAGCGGACCGCATTCGCTCGCGTCGATAGTGATGCGGCTCGGCGCGTACCAGGCGCAAAACTTGTCGCGGATCGCGCGCGAGTAGTGCATGAAATGCCGAAACCGGTTGGCCAGCGTCGGCGCCACGCCGGCGGCGGCGAGAAACCGGCGTGACGCCCGGCGCGCCCGGCCGCTGGTGGCGAAGTACCACGCGGTGATCGGGTACAGGAGGACCTGCACAACCGCATCGCCCAGCGTGCGGTCGAGCAGGGCGACCAGGCGCAGTCCCGTCAGCGTGCCGCCCTCGGCGATGCGTGCCCAGTGACGCGCGCGCGTCAGGTTGCGATACAGCAGCTTCGGCGCGCGTAGCGGCAGGCCGAACAGCAGGCGGATGATCAGCCACGTCATGCGCACGTTGTCCGCGAACATCCGGTAATGCGAGATGCCGTCGGCCGGGTAGCGCACCCGCGTCGGGACAAACAGGCTTTCGGTGCCGGCCCAGTACAGGCGCGCCATGATATCGGTGTCGAAATCCATGTAGCGGCCGATGCGCACGCGGCGCGCGAGCGCGAGACTGGGCGCGAGCGGGTAGACGCGGAAGCCGCACATCGAATCGTGCAGCCGGAACGACAGCGTCACGAGCCAGATGAAGCCGTGTGTCAGGTAGCGGCAGTAAAACCGCACCGGCGGCACCGACTCATCGTAGCGCGGTTCGCCGGAGACCAGATAATCGGGATGCGCCGCGGCGACGGCGAGCAGCTTCGCCACGTCGTCGAGGTCGTGCTGACCGTCCGCATCGACCTGCAGCGCGTGGGTAAAGCCGCGCTCGGCGGCATGCGCCATGCCCGCGAGGCACGCCGCGCCCTTGCCCTGGTTGTGCGGCAGCGTCATGTATTCGACATTCGGATCGGTTGCGGCGAGTTCCGCCAGCGTCCGCTTGGTCGTCGCATCGCTGCCGTCATCGACGAAAATCACCGGCAGCGCGTGGGCGGCCATCGCCGCGGCGATGCGCCCGAGGCAGGCATGATGGTTGAAAACCGGAATGACGGCGCAGGGGTTGAAGGTCATGCCGCGGCCATCCACTTGCGTCGCAGGTGCGTGCGGACGAGGTATTCGCCGACGAACACGCCGCCGAATGCGATGTACACGATCGCGCCGTTGTACAGCGACCAGGCCGCAAGCGGCAGCGCGACGGCGGTGTAGAAGGAGATCAGCGCGTTGGCCAGCAGCACGCCGCTCCAGAACCACGTGACGCGACGGACGTAGCGCACGCCCTCGGGCGGCAGGTCGGGGTGGAACACGCGCGCGAAGCGCTCGATCAGCGGCATGCCGGTGAACAGCGAGCGGAAGAACACCGCGAATGCCGCGAGGCTGAACAGCATCGGATAGAAGCGCAGCCATTCGATGCGCAAGCCCGGCAGCCACACCAGCACCAGCGCTGCGCCGGCGACCAGCATGGCCGCCGCGCCGATGTAGGCGGACCGGCGGCCTTGGTGAATCCAGGCCGCCGTCAGCGAGCGCGCCGCCAGCAGCAGCATCAGCCCGGCCAGCAGTTCACTGGGGCTCAAATGGCCGTCGGCGATCCAGATCGCGAGCGGATACACCAGCAGCACGCCGGCGACGATAAATTTGACCGTTTTCGGCGTCACCCGAACCTCCCGGCGGTCGATGCGATATGATCCTGTTGGCAGGAAGAAGAGCGCATCCCGATGATTATACAGCCGAAGATGTGGGGGGCCACGTGCCGTTGCAACCTGCACCACCTCTGCCTGGCGTACATCGTTGTTGCCGCATTCGGCATCGCGACGTTTGCGTGGCCGCCGGTCGCGCTGGGCGCGGTGGCACTGGCGCTGACGGCGCTGGTCGCGGACGGCATCGCGCGCCCGGGCTCCAGCCTGTTCTACCCGACGGTCCGCCACGGGCCGCGCGGCGACCGGCGCGTCGCGCTCACCTTTGACGACGGCCCCGATCCGGCCACGACGCCCGCGGTGCTGGATGCGCTCGCCGAGACGCAGGCCAGGGCGACATTTTTCGTTATCGGCAAGGCGCTGGCCGCGCAGCCCGAACTGGCGCGGCGGATCGCCGCCGCCGGCCATGCGCTTGGCAATCATTCGTGGCGGCATTCGCGCTGGCAGAATTTTCACGGGGCGCGGTCGCACCTGGACGAAATCGATCGCTGTCAGCAGGCGGTTTGTGCGGTCGCAGGCGCGGCCCAGCCGATCCTCTATCGCCCGCCGGTGGGCTTGAAAAGCGGCGGTCTCGCACGTGCCGCGTGGCGGCGCAACGTGAAGATCGTTGCCTGGTCGCTGCACAGCCGCGACACGCGCCTGGGCGATCCGGAAAGCATCGCCCGGCGGGTGCTTTCGCGCGTGCGCGGCGGCGACATCATCCTGCTGCACGACGGCCACGACCTGCCGGGCCGGCACCGGCCGCACTGCGCCGAGGCCGTGCGCCTGATCGCGCGCGGATTGCGGGAACGGGGATTTGAATGCGTGACGGTGCCGGAGTTGCTGGCCGCCGGGCGTTAGCGGTGCAGATCGCCGGCGCGTTCCGGCTGATAGAGGATGTCGTCCACCCGCACGCGCGTCATGCCGCCGCCGGGTCGCGGCCATTCCAGCTCATCGCCGACCGATAAGCCGAGCAGCGCGCTGCCGACCGGCGCGAGCACCGAAATCTTGTCGGCCTTGCCGTCCACGTCTTTCGGGTACACCAGCGTCAGGCGAAATTCATTGCCGGTGTCCGGAATCGAAAATCGCACCGTCGAATTCATCGTGACGACCGTCGCCGGCACATCGCCGGGCTCGACCACGTCTGCGCGATCGAGTTCTTCCTGGAGCGCCGCCTTGCCGGGAAAGGCGTTGTCGGGCAGCGAATCGAGCAGCTTTTCGAGCCGTTCCAGGTCGCGCGATGTGAGCATGATATTCGGTTTGTTGTTCATGGGCTAAAGCATGGCCAAATCAGGCCAAATCTGCAACATGGGGCGAATCAGGTTTCGCGGGCAACGAGATCGCAGAAGTTGAAGCGCGCATCGCGCAGCACGCGTTCGCCGGTCGAGACCGCGATCGGTGCGCGCAACAGCGGTCCGTCGTAGACGAACGTGTGGAACTCGCCGTTCTCGCCGCACGGGTCGCAGCCGGACGGCAGGTCGTCGAGCAGCTGCCGGTCGTAGGTGCGGCCGGCGAAGTTGCTGCTGATCGCGTCGGTATCGACGCAGGTGAGGATCGCCCGAAAGCCGCGCGCGATAAACCTCTGCGCCAGTGTCGCCGTCGATTGGCCCCATAACGGAAACAGCGCGCGCATGTCGACCGTCGCCATCTGCGCCTCGCGGTAGGCGCGAATGTCGGCGAGAAAGATGTCGCCGAAGGCGACGCAGTCGACGCCGTCGCCGCGGATGTCCGCGAGCGCGGCGCTCATCGCGGCGGCGTAGTCGTCGTTGCTCGCCTTTTCCGGCAGATAAACCTTGCGCAGCGGCAGGCCGAGCGCATCGGCCTGCGCGTCGAGCAGCGTCTCGCGCACGCCGTGCATGCTGATGCGCCCGTGGGCGCGGTTGAGGGTCGTCAGCAATCCGGCGACTTCGCAGCCGCCTTCCGCCAGCAGCGCATCGAGCGCCAGTATGCTGTCCTTGCCGCCGCTCCAGGAGAGGATCAGTGGCGTGCCGCTCATGAGCGCAGGTAGGACGCGCCGTTCACGTCGATGATCGCGCCGGTGACGGACGGCAGGTCCGGATCGGCCAGAAACAGCACAGCCTTCGCGATTTCGTCGGCGCCGGCCACCCGGTTCAGCGGACTCTGTGCGCGAATCGCGTCACCCTGTGGGCCGTGCAAATGCGATTCGGTCATGTCGGTTTCGACAAAACCCGGCGCGACCACGCCGACGAACACGTTGTGCGGCGCAAGCGCCACCGCGAGCGACTGGCTGAGCGCGTTCAATCCGGCCTTGCTCGCGCCGTACGCGGGCGCGACCGGTTCGCCGCGAAACGCGCCGCGTGAAGAAATGTTGACGATTCGCCCGCCGCCGTGCGCGGCCATGTAATGCGCGGCGAGGAAGCACAGGTTGGCCGGCCCATCCAGATTGGTCGCCAGCGTCTTGCGCCAGGACGCCTGCCATTCCGCGTAAGTGTGCTCGAGCACCGGGCGCGTCTCGTAAATGCCGGCGTTGTTGACCAGCACATCGAGCCCGCCGAGCCGCTCGGCCGTCTCGCGCACCAGCCGCTCGCACTCCGCCGGATCCGACACATCGGCCGCCACGTCGATGTGCCCGCCCCCGGGCAGCGCGACGAGCGTATCGTCCGCGGCTTTCGCATTGGCGCGGTAATGCACCGCCACCCGCGCACCTTCGGCGGCAAACGCCATCGCAATCGCACGGCCGATGCCGCGCGACGCGCCGGTGATTAGGACATGTTGGCCGGTGTACTTCAAAATCCAGGTCGTTTCGCAGCCTGACGCGAGACAGTATATCCGTGCTGCGCCATGATTCTGAGCACCTTGTCGACAGGCAGTTCCGGCACCGTATGGTGGTCCCGGCCGGTCATTGTTTCGGCGTGAAACAGCGAATTGACGATGGCCTCTTCGGTGGCCTCGATCACGGCCATGAACAACGGCGACATCGTGTCGTTCCGCAATAATGTAACTTTCCGCGTGGGGCTGTCCGAGTGGTACGGCATGCGCACGGCCTTATTGGTCGAAAAGGCAATCACGTAGTCGCCGCTGCCATTCGACTCGATGCCGCCCGTTCGCCCGAGCCCGAGGATCGCGCGCTTCGCCAGCCGTTTCAGATTGCGGGCGTCGAGCGGCGCGTCGGTCGCTACCACGATCATGCAGGAGCCGTCCGGCGAATAATTGAGCTTGTCGCTCAAATAGTATTTGTGCAGCGCCTTGCCGACCGAGACGCCGTTGATCCTCAAGGCGCCGCCGAAGTTCGTCTGAACCAGCACACCCACCGCGTAGCCGCCCAGATTCTCGGGCAGTTTTCGCGACGAAGTACCAATGCCGCCTTTGAATCCGAAGGCGACCGTCCCGGTGCCGGCGCCGACATCGCCCTGTTCGACCTTGCCGCCGGCGGCGGCCTTGATGGCGTCGAGCACGTCCTGCTTGCCGACATGGCGGCCGCGAATATCGTTCAGGTAGCCGTCGTTGGTTTCCCCGACCACCGGGTTCACCGATCGCACGTCGTTGTTTGCAGAGAAGGTGAAGGTGTAATCAATCAGCGCATCCGCGGCGGTGGGTACGCTGAGGGTGTTGGTCAGGATAATGGGCGTTTCAATGTTGCCGAGTTCTTCGATTTGCGTCGTGCCGGTCAGCTTTCCAAACCCGTTGCCCACGTAAACAGCAGCCGGAACCTTGCTCTGAAAGATATTGCCGGGGTGCGGCAGAATGGCCGTGACGCCGGTGCGGACATTGTCGCGTTTGATCAGCGTGACCTGGCCCACCTTCACTCCGGGAACATCCGTGATCGCGTTCCACTTGCCGGGCTGGAGTACGCCGATCGCGATGCCATGGGCGCGCAGGTTTTTATGTTGGGCGTATGCCGGCATCGAAGCGAGCCCCAGCAGGGCAATGACAACAAGACGACAGCGCATGATAACTCCCAGTTCGGGGGAACGAGGTTGTCAGGCCGCTTTCACGGTGAAATCAACATGCACGGCATCGTAGGGAAAAACAATCTTGCCGTCCTCGGTTTTGTCCAATACGCCGGCATTCAGCAGCGCGTGCACATCGCCATGCACCGCCTTCACGTCGCGCCCGACCCGCCGTGCGGTCTCGCGAATCGTCATGGGGCCCTGACCGGTCATTGCCTTGAGCAACTCCCAACGCTTCGCGGAGAGCACTTTCCACAGGAGCTCGACGGACGCGAACGAGATATGATTCCCTTGCTTCTCGCCGCGAAAGGCGGCGGCCAGTTGTCGCTTCGTTTCTTCAACCGACGAAACGCTAATGGTTACGGTTTCCATCACTATTCCTCCAGCTTTCCACATCGCGCCAGAAATCGGCCTCGAGTGTCGAGAGATCGCGAAAGTCATATGGCACTTCCTCTCCCGCCACATGTTGATGGTCGCCCTTGCCGGATTCATTGTCGTAGCGCAAAACGCACACATTGTCCGAAATCAGCGCCAGCCGATATTTGAAATTATGGCGGCTGGACGGCACCGGTGTCGGCACTCGGTGAACGACCAGTTCCACGAATGCCGTTTCCGTCAGGCTCAAGCGCTTGCGGAATAGCAGTTCGGCCTTCATGTTGGAGATAGTAACAACACTGCCAAGGTGTTGTCAATATATCCAACAGCCGGTGGAAAGGCGCGAGAGAGGTGGCTGATAAACTTCGCAGATGGATACCAACACAACTGATCTAAATGCCGTCGAGGTCAACCCGACGGGTGAGGCGCGTTTCACCATCATCTGGCTCCACGGCCTGGGCGCGGACGGGCACGATTTCGAACCATTGGTGCCGGAGCTGAAGCTGCCGGACGAGCTGGCCGTGCGGTTCGTGTTTCCGCACGCGCCGGTGCGGCCAGTGACGTTGAACGGCGGGCAGCCGATGCGCGCATGGTTCGATCTGACGGCACTCGATCGGACGACGCGGATCGATCTCGAGGCGCTGCGCGAGTCGGAGCGGCGGGTGCACGAGCTGATCGGGCGCGAGAACGCGCGCGGCGTGCCGGCCGAGCGGATCGTGCTGGCGGGCTTTTCGCAGGGCGGGGCGGTGGCGCTGCATACGGCGCCGCGTTATCCGGAGCGGCTGGCGGCGCTGGTGGCGCTGTCGACGTTCAGCCTGACCGCCGCGACGCTGGCGGCCGAAGCGGCGCCTGCGAACCGCGACCTGCCGGTATTCATGGCGCACGGGTCGCTCGATCCGGTGGTCGCGCCCGATCTCGGCCGCGACAGCCGCGAGGCGCTGGTCGATGCCGGTTTCAATGTGGACTGGCATGAGTACCCGATGCAGCACGCGGTATGCCCGGAGGAAATTGCCGATCTGCGCGGGTGGCTGCTGGAGGTGTTGCGGTGAGTGCCGAAGGCGTGCGTGTTTACGTTGGCGCATCGGTCGCCGCGTACGGCTTCAACGATCCCCACCCGTTCGGGCGCGATCGCCATGACGCCTTCTGGAGCGAAGCGGTGCGCCGGGGACTGGACGCGAAGGTCACGCGCGGCGACTTGCGGGCGGCGACGCGCGCGGAGTTGGAGCGGTTTCATACGCCGGCGTTTCTCGATTTTGTTGCCGAGCGCTGCCGCACCGGCAACGGCTTTCTCGATGATGGCGACACGCCCGCCGAACCGGGGCTGTTCAAGGCCGCCTGCCAGGTGGCGGGCGCCAGCATCAATGCCTGCGCCGACGTCGCCGCCCGCCACTGTCGTCGGGCGTTCGTCCCCATTGGCGGACTGCACCACGCCGGCCGCGAACACGCCGCCGGCTTTTGCGCGCTCAATGATATCGGCGTCGCAATCGAGGCGTTGCGCGCCGCGCACGGCATTCGCCGTATCGCCTACGTCGATATCGACGCGCACCACGGCGACGGCGTTTTTTATGCCTACGAAGACGATCCGGATCTGATCTTCGCGGACGTGCACGAGGACGGCCGCACGCTGTATCCCGGCACCGGCAGCGCCGGGGAGACCGGCAAGGGCGATGCGGCAGGCACGAAGTTGAATATTCCGATGCCCGCCGGCGCCGATGACGATGCTTTCATGCAGGCATGGCCGCGGGTTGAGGCACATCTCGCGCAGCATCGGCCGGGGTTGATCCTGCTGCAATGTGGTGCCGACAGTCTCGCCGGCGATCCGATTACCCATATGAGCTATTCGCCGGCCGCGCATGCGCATGCCGCGCGCCGGTTGCGGGCGCTTGCGGAGGAATGGTGCGACGGGCGGCTGGTGGCGCTGGGCGGCGGCGGGTATCACCGGCCGAATATTGCGGCGGCGTGGTGCGCGGTGCTTGAAGAGCTGGTTTAAGGTGTCTTCGTCTCCAGGGTGTAAATCAAATCGCCGCCGCTGGCGATGCTGCTCGATTCGGTTGCGAGCTTCCACTTGCTGCTGAGCGTGTATTCGAGGCGCACCGTGTTGACCGGTTCGAACAGGCCGATGCCGTAGCTGACATACAGTCCGGGCGACAGGTACTTGCCGATCACCAGCGCAGCCTGATAGACGTTCTGCGCGGACCCGGCTTCGCTCGAACCGGTCTGGATACTGAACGTGTCCAGCCCCAGGCTCTTGCCGAGGTTCTTCGCGACCTTGTTGCTTTGCGTGATGCCGAGGCCCAGCGCGAGGCGGCTTAGCGCCGACCCCTGCTGATCGGACGTGCCTTCGAGCGGGCGGCCGAGCACCAGCCATGACAGCGTTTCCGCCTGCGTCATCGGCGGGTCCGAGAACAGTTCGAAGTTCGGCTGCTTGAGCGTACCGCTGATCGACACGCCCACGGTGATGTCCTTGGCCGGGTGGCGCACCGCGCGCATGTCGACGCCCGGCTCGGTGATCGGCCCGGCGAACAGCAGCGTCCCCTGTTCGATCACCAGCCCCTGGCCGTAGGCGCGATATTCGCCGTTCACCAGGCTTAACTGGCCGCTCGCGCGCGTGGGCTTGTCGCCTTGTTCGAAGATTTCGAACGCGCCCTTGATCTGGCTTTTCAGGCCGAAGCCTTTGAAATGCACGTTGTCGCCGAGCACCAGGTGGATGTCGGCGTTGAAGTTGTGCGCGAAGCTCGATGTCGCCTTCTTGCCCGGCTGGATAATGATCTGATCGCGCGACACCTTGACCGCCGACTGCGGGATTTCCTCCGGCGTCAGCCGCGCTTTCGGCACCTTGACCGTACCGGTCAGCTTCATCGCCTTGCCGCGCAGCGTCAGCGTCAGGTCCGGCGAGATGAACACGTTGCCGAGCGTGTTGCCGAGCGCCTGGAACTGGTCGCCGCGAATCGCAATGTCGGCGTGGCGCGGCTGGGCGACCAGGTTGGCGGTGCCGTCGATCGCGATCGCGCCGCCGCCGGACTTCGCATTGCCGTTGATCGATATGCCGCCGCCGGGCAGGCCGGCGAGCACGAGGCCGACGTCGGACAGCTTGAGGCCGACTTGCGAGAGCTGCGCTCCGCCGTCTTTGAGCGCGATGCGGCCCTGCAACTCCGGCGCCGCCAGCGTGCCGCGAACGTGCATCGTGCCGGCGAGCCGGCCGCTGACCTGGCCGGCGCCCGGCTTGAAGCGCGACACGAAACTGATGTCGGGGATGTCGGTGGTCAGTTTCGCCGTGAGCGGGCGCTTGAGCAGCGGCCTGGCCTTGCCGCCCGGAATGCGGGCGGTGAAGAACAGGCCGCCGTTTTGCTTCAGCAGTTTCAGCGCCGCGTCGAGTTGCAGGCCGGAACTGTCGAGGTCGAGCTTGAGCGTGCTGGGCGCGAAGGCCACCACGCGCTGCGGCGGCGCGGCGGCATTCGGTTGCGCGCCCGGAGATGGCGGTACCTGGGCGAGCAGGACTGTCTTGGTCGTGCTGGCGGTGACGTGCACCGTCGGCAGCCCTTTCTTGCCGTTGCGCGCGAACGTCCCGCGGGCGCTCAGGCTGCCGGTCTCGCCGACGGTCGGCGGCGTCAGCGGCGCGAAGTAGGCGAATGCCAGATCGCTCAGGTTGAAGCCGCCGGCGAGCTTGGTGCCGGTGCGCGTCGCGTGCACGCAGGCTTCGGCCTTGCCGGTGGTCTGCCAGCAGGTTTTCGATAGCGCAAATTCCTTGCGGCTCAGGTAGCCGCTACTCGGCTGCACGAGTTGCCATGGCGCGAGCTGCGGGTAGGCGAGCGTCGCCTGGTTCAGCGTGAAATTCCAGCGCTGGTCCTTGAGGCTGCCGGCCACCGCCAGTTGCGCCGCGCCGCGGCTGGTATCGGCGACGAGGGTCAGATGATGGTCGGCCGGCGTGCCCTGGCCGGTGAGGCGGATCGACTTGATCGCAATGTTGGCGGCGCTGCCGTTCGCGACCGCGACCTGCAGGTGCGAGCGTTGCCTGCCGCGCAGATCGACATTGGCGTCGACCGCCAGCTTCTTGAACGCGTACGCCTTGCCGCGCAGCGCGAGCTCGATTTGCGAGCCATTCAGCACCGCGATCACGTGCGGTTTTTTGCGCGGGCCTTCGACGCGGCCGTGGCCGGTCAGCGCGCCTTGCGCGCCGGGATAGAGCGAGGCGAGCTTGGGGCTGTCGAGGCGCCATTGCAGATCCAGCAACTGGCCGATACTGCCTTGCGCGCTCAAGTGGCTGGGGCCGGACGTGACCGCGAACTGCTTGAGGTGCAGCACCTTGTTGCCGTAGTCCGCTTGCGCATCGAGCGCGACCGGATAGCCGCGCAGCTTGCCGTCCACGCTCAGCGTCTTGACGCTGGCGGTCAGTGTGCCGCCGTGGCGCGTCGCCTGCGCGTCGAGCTTGAGGCCGAGGCTGCCCGGCCAGCCGCTGACCAGCAGGCCCGGGTTGATGCCGTGGCCGCGCAGGTGAACCTGGCCGTCGAGTGTCGGCTTCCATTGCGCCTGCGCCACGCCCACCAGTTCGCCCTGCAGCGCCTTGAGGTTGATTTCGCTGATCCGGATCGAGTTTTGGTCGCCGGTGCCGCGCACGATCAGGTGGCCCTGCGTCTGCCCCGGCGCGCTCATCCGTGCATCGACTTTCAATTGATAGTCCGACAGCGTGCCGCCGAAGGTCAGCGTGCCGCTGGGGCTCGATACGCGGCCGCCGCCGCCCGGCCAGCGCAGTTGCCGCCATTTGGCGTTGACTGCGAATTGCGCGCCGTTGCGTCGCGCAGTGCCCTGCAGGTGACCCTGCTTGCCGAGCGCCGTCTGCCAGGTCGCCTGCAACTGCTTCAGGCTGCCGTTGACGGTGGCCTGACCGCTCGGCAGCGTGATCTTCGGCGGCCCGATGAACGGGTAGCCGAGCGCGTGCCAGTCGAGGTGCAGCGCGAGCACCGGCGCGTTGCCGGCGGTGTTGACCTTGCCGGTGGCGTGCAGCCGCGTGCGGCTGTCCGGCCGGGTGACGGCGAGGTTGTTGATCGTCGCGATCTTGTTGGCGTAGCCGCCGTCGAGAGCGATGTCGAGCTTGCCGATCCTGGTGCCGTCGAGCCGGCTCGTGAGCCGGTATTGCAGATTCGTCGGCGCGCCGTGCGCCTTCGCGGTGGCATCGAGGGCGATCTTCGGCCACGCCGCGTGAACTTCGTGCAGCGGCATACCCGCCAGCGTGACCTGCGCCTGCATCGTGACCGGTCGGGCGAGCGCATCGGCGATCAGCGCGGCCTGCATGTGGTACGGCGGCGCGACCGCCAGCGTGACGCGCAGGTTGCGCAGGCTGCCGGCGATGATCGTGGTGCCGCTCGCCGGTGCGTAGCCGGGCAGATGCAGCTTGAAATCAAGCTGGCCGGCGGTGGGATAATCGTTGTCCGGCACGATGCTCGCGTGCCCGGCCACGTCGAACAGCGGCCCGTGCGCCTCGATATGGTTGATCGCGAGCTTCTTCTTGGTGAGCTTGCCGGAGAGTTCGGCCGTCTTGATCACAAACGGCTTATTGCCGGCCGCACCGTGCACGACCACATTCTGCACGATGACGTGTTTGAGGTTGACCGACAGCGGCGGCTTGAGCTTGGGCGGCCCGGTTTTCTGTGCGCCCGGCGCGGCGGCGGTTTTCGGTTGCAGGTACACATCGACGCCGACGAGCTTGAGGCTGGTGACATCGATGGTCGCATGGAACAGCGCGCCGGCCGACCAGTCGGCCACGATCCGGTCGACGTGTATTTTTGCGCGCGAGGTGTGGATCGTGACGCCCTTCAGTGTCAACGGCCCGAGCAACGAACCTTCGATCTTCTGCACGGTCATGTTTTTCGGAATCGCGTGCTTGAGGACGAACGACGTGACCGAGGCATCGGCGGAGCCGGCCAGCCACACGCTGGCGAGGGCCAGTGCCGCGACGACGAAGCTTTTTGTAAGTCCTTTGCGCATAGCCGGTTAGAAATACGGTCCGATACTCAACTGCAGATGCCAATGATTACCGGTCGGGTCGTTCAGTGTGCGCGCCACGTCGAGGCGTACCATGCCGATGGGCGTGCGGTAGCGAAAACCGATACCCACGTCGCGGCGCAGTTCCGGCGGAAAATGATTGGCGACGTTGCCGGCATCGACGAATACCGCGCCGCCGAAGTTGCCGATGAACAAGTGGTCGATCTCGACGCTGCTGACGGCAAGGTAGCGCCCGCCGACGATGTTGCCGGCGGCGTCGCGCGGGCCGAGTTCTTCATAGCCGTAGCCGCGCACGGTGCGCGCGCCGCCGGTGAAGAATCGCTGCGTCGGCGGCAGCACGCGAAAATCGGAGGCCTTGATCGCGCCCAGTTCGCCGTACAGCAGCAGGCGCGTGCTCTCACCGAGCGGGTAGGCGAGGCGGAAGTTGGCGTCAAGCGACAGGTACGTCGTGTCCGACAGCATCGGCTTCGCGGCGCCGTGCGCGTCCAGCGACAGCCGGTAGCCGCGGCGCGGGAACAGCGGGTTGTCCGCGATCTTGCGCGTCCAGGTGATGCCCGGGATCAGCAGCGTCGTCGTGTGGTGCGGCTCCTCGCCGAAATAGAAATGCGCGTGGTCGTAGTCCATGTACAGCCGCCGCCGGCCGCCAAGCCAGTTCTGGTCGAGTTCCACGCCGACATCCTGGCGCCGGGTATGCGCATCGTTGATGTCGATATTCTGCGCGGTGGCGTTGGTCGCCAGAAACTCGGTGCGCACGTCGCCGATCGGAATCTTGTACTGCGCGCTCAGGGTCGACTTGATCGCGGACAGCCGGCCGTTGGCGCTGAACTGGTGACCCTGGCGGTTAAGGTGGCGGAACAGCACGCCGACGCCGACGCGCGGGCCGGTGTCGGTGCCGTAGCCGACGCTCGCCATGTAGCGCGCCCACGGCGAGGGCCTGGCGTGCAGGATCACCGGAATGCGGTGGTTGACCGCGTCCTTCTCGCGTACGTCGGCGGTGACGCGGCTGAAGTACTCGCTGTCGCGCAAATCGAGTTCCAGCCGCAGCAGCCGGTCGGTGGAAAACACGTCGCCCGGCTCGATCGGGTTGAAGCGCTGTACGAAGGCCGGGGCGAGGATGTCCTGCCGGATTTTGATCGGACCGAAGTAGTAGCGCGGTCCGGTCGCGAACACCAGGTCGATGTCCGCAATGCGTTTCGCCGGGCGCACCACGATTTTGCGGACGACGTAATTCGCGTCGAGATAGCCGGCCGACTGCGCCGCGTTGAGCAGTGCCTTCTTGAGATCTTCGTACTGCGGCTGGATCAGCCGCTGGTCGACCGCAAGCTTGGACGTCGACAGCGCCTGCTGGACCGCCTTGTTGCGCTTGCCGGGGCCGATCAGCCGCAGCGTCAGTTTGCGCACGATCGTCGGCGGACCGGGATCAATGTGAAACGTCGCCTGCCAATTGTCGCCGGTTTTGGTCAGGCTCGACTGGATGATCGGGTCGTAGTAGCCGAACGGCTGCAGCGCGGTCCGGATTTCGTCCGGCGCGCGCGCGTACAGGCGGCGCACGACGGCGTCCGGCGGCTGCTTGTTCTGGTAGTCCTTGCGCAGGCTGAGCAGCGCCTCAACGTTGTCGGTCAGCTCGTCGTTGAGGCCGGTGATCGTGACGTTGACGCCCTCGGCTGCCCGCGCGACGAATGGTGCCAGAAGCAGGGTGCCGAGCAGCACGACGATGATGTAAGGCTTCCGTGCCGTCATGTTCTAGCGGGTTAGCTTGTTCGCGTTGCGGATCTCCACTTCGGGCAGTGCGTCGGCCGGTTCAAAGCCGAATACGCGTCCGTAGAAAAACAATTCGGCTTCGAGCGTCGTGCGGATCGACGCGGCGGCGCGAAAACCGTGCGACTCGTCTGCGAACGCGATCGCCGCGACCGGCACGCCGCGCTTGTCGAGCGACTCGACCATCCGCCCCATCTGGTTGGGCGGCACGACGCGGTCCTTCAGGCCCTGGAAAAAGATCACCGGACAATTGAGCCGCGCAGCATGACGCGCCGGCGAGCGGCGGTGATAGGTATCCAGCGCATCCGGCCACGGCCCGATCAGCCGATCGCCGTAGCGCGACTCGAATTTGTGCGTGTCCGTCATCGCGGTTTCCAGGTCGCTGATGCCGTAGTAGCTGGCACCCGCCGTAAACACATCGTGAAACGTCAGCGCGGCGAGCACGGTGTAACCGCCGGCGCTCGAGCCGCGAATGGCGAGGCGTGCCGGATCGGCATGGCCGGTTTCCACGAGGTGGCGGGCGCCGTCAAGGCAGTCCGTCACATCCACGATACCCCATTGCCCTTCGAGTTGTCGCCGGTAGGGACGACCATAGCCGGTGCTGCCCCGGTAGTTCACGTCGAGCACGGCGAAGCCGCGGCTGGTCCAGTATTGAATGCCGAGGTCGAGGCTGGAATCGGCTGCCGCGGTCGGGCCGCCATGGCACTTGACCAGCAGCGGCGGGCGTTCGTCGCGCGGCGCCGCATGGTCGGGATTGTGCGGCGGGTAGTAGAGCGCGTGCGCCGTCGCGCCGTCGCGGGTCGCGTAGCTCAGCGGGCGCGCGACCGACAGCCAGTTGTCGAGGTTGATCGATTGGGCCGCGGCACGCGCCGGCGTCGCAATGCCGGTCAGGCAGTCGAGCATCACCACGGTTGCCGCCGCGCGCGGCGACGCCGCCAGCAGCACGGCGCGGCCGTCGGCGGCGTCGAGATGGTCGATGGTCGTGTACGGCAGCTTCAGCACGCGGAAACGCCCGGCGGCATCGATTTCGGCGACGTGCCAGACGCCATCCTGCGTGTAGCAGGCGATGATGGTGTCGGC
Organism: Gammaproteobacteria bacterium; assembly: GCA_035688265.1. Taxonomy (GTDB): domain Bacteria; phylum Pseudomonadota; class Gammaproteobacteria; order Natronospirales; family DASSBR01; genus DASSBR01. Next base: position 1,065 of record DASSNE010000056.1, on the reverse strand, counting down.
GTCGCTGAAGCCGTAGGTGCGCATGTTGAACTGCCACTGCGGCCGGCCGAACTCAGCGTCTTTGGGCGCCAGCGGTGCGGCCGTTTCGCCGTCGAGCCGGTACAGGTTCCACCAGCCGGTGCGGTCGGAGACGAAATGCAGCACGCCGCGCGGCGAGAACTCCGGCTGGAAAATCGACTCGTCCCCGCCGCCCGCGACCCGGCGCGGTGTGCCCGGCAAGCCCTGATCATCGACGTCGGCCAGCCACAGTTCGGTGCCATCCCACGGCATGTCGGGGTGGTCCCAGGACAGCCACGCGAGCTGGCGGCCGTCCGGACTGACGCGCGGGGTGCTGTAAAAGTCCGCGCCCGCGGCGAGCGTAGCGACGCTGCCGGTGGCGCAGTCAATGGCAACCAGGCGGTTCTCCGGCGGCTGGCCGCCGCTGCCGTGATCTTCCAGAACTGCCAGCAGCCGATGCCGGCTGGCGTCGTATTGCAGATCGGCATAGCGGCATGCGCCCGCCCGGGTCAGCGGCTGCGGGACGTCGCCCGCCTTGTGGCTGTAGATGCGCTGGTCGTCATTGTTGACGAAATAGAGGGTGCCGTTGCCGATGGCGACTGCGCCGCCGCCATACTCATGCACGCGGCTGCGCACGCTGAAAGGCGCCGGCGTCAGGTCGGCGACCGAACCGTCGGCCTCGCGCCGCACCAGCACGCCGCGGCCGCCTTCCGCCGGGCGGCCTTCAATCCAGTAAAGGGCACCGTCGGCGAATCGTGGCTCGGCGAGGCGGTCGCCGCGCTCGCAAATGAGGTCGGGCGTTATTGGGGATGGCCAACTGCCGTAGGGGGTGGTTTTTGGCATGATTTCGGTCTTGGTTTGTGCCGCCTTCGGCGGGTGAATTGGTGCCGGTATCCGGCCCGGCAGCCGGGTTACTTTCCTTACGGGGAAAGTAACCAAAGCCACTGCTCATGGCGCTTGGCCCGAAGTGCATCCTGCACTTCGGGCTTCCCGAAGATCGGACGAAAAATGGGGGCCGGAACATAACTCAGCCGTCCATGGCTTCGGACAATGTTCCTTGTTTCCCCC
>DASSNE010000016.1:0-2530 GCA_035688265.1 Gammaproteobacteria bacterium | reverse complement strand
GTTTATTTGCCGTACGCACTCGCGCGAAAATATCCGAACGCGGGGTGCGAGTTTGCCTGGCAGTATATTTTCCCTGCGCGCAAGCGTTCCAGTGACCCACGCAGCGGCGCCATTCGGCGTCATCATTCGGACGAGACGGTTCTGCAGCGGGCTTTCAAGCAGGCGGTGCACGACAGCGGCATTCCCAAGCGTGCGACGCCGCATACCTTACGCCATTCGTTCGCCACTCATCTGCTGCAGGCGGGCTATGACATCCGCACGGTGCAGGAGCTGCTCGGTCACGAGGATGTGTCGACCACGATGATCTACACGCACGTGCTGAATCGCGGCGGCAAAGGTGTGCGGAGTCCGCTCGATTTGTAGCCGGTCCCAACCGGCGAACTCTGCGGTACAATGGCGCTGCTATTTCCTTGGAGGAGGGGGCCATGTCCAGCGAATCGTCCCGCAAGATTGAAGATAACGTGCAGTCGAAGACGACCTGGCTGCGCTTTTTTTACATGATCGTTCTCGGCGCCTGTTTCGCCATCGCCGAGACTGTCGGGGCTGCCATGGTGCTGTTTCAGTTTTTCCATGTGCTGTTCACCGGCGAGCGCAATGCGAACCTGATTCGCTTTGGCAGCAGCCTGAGCCTGTACCTGTATCAGGTCGCGCGCTATATGACTTACAACACCGAGGAGCGGCCGTTCCCGTTCCAGGCGTGGCCCGCGCCCGAAGCGCCGACGGTGACGGAAGAGCCCGAGCCGGAACCGCCTGCGGCTTAGTCGCTTTTCCATTTGAACAGCCAGGCCGCGGCGACCAGGAATACGCCCGACATCGCGGCCAGTATCGCCAGGTGCCCGGCCACTTCCGCAAAGCCCGCGCCGTCCAGCATGACGGCGCGGGCGCCTTCCAATAGCTGCGTCAGCGGCAGAAACTGCGCCAGGACGTTCAGCGCCGGGTGGTTATCGCCCAGCGAGAACCAGATGCCGGAGAGCACCATCGTCGGCCAGGTGATCAGGTTCAGCAGGCCGGCGGCCAGTTCTTCGCTGGTGATGCGTGCCGAGACCAGCAGGCTGAGCGAGATCATCGACAGCGCGCCGACCAGCGCGATGACGAACAGCAGCACGTAGCTGCCTTCCATCGTAAAGTCCAGCAGCCAGTCGGTGCCGAGGTACACGGCGATCGTGATTGCCATGATCAGCATGAGCCTGGACGCGACCTGCGCGGCGACGAATTCAAATGCCGTCAGCGGCGTCGCGTTGAGGCGCTTCAGGTAGCCGTTCTTGCGGTAGCGGACGATCACGTAGCCGACGCCGAAGAAGCAACTGAACATCATGTTCATGCCGAGGATGCCCGGCACCAGCCAGTCGATGTAGCCGATCTGGCGGGCCTTGAGGGCGCGCCGTTCCCAGTGGCCGCCGCCGCTGCCCAGCAGGATGCGTTCGAGCAGGTAGCTTTTCGGCGAGTTTTCATTGATCCAGTAGCCGGGGGCGTCAGGGTTGCGCAGGTCCACCAGCATGGCGATTTCGTCGTGGGTGACTTCGTGCAGGCCCCGCTGCAGCTTGTCGATGCCGACAAAGTTGATGTAGCGGGTTTTCAGGAACGGCGCGTGCAGCGCGGACAGGTCCGTGCCCGGCGGGTGCAGCACGCCGACGGTGAAGATCGGCTTGCCGCCGCCGGAGAAGATAAAGCCCAGGCCCACGACCAGCAGGATCGGCAGCGCGATGTTCCAGATCAGCGACGAGCGGTCGCGCACGAATTCGATGTTGCGGGCGTGGAAGATGGCGAGCAGGCGGCGAATCATCCGCGGATTTCCTTTCCGGTCAGTTCGAGGAACAGGTCTTCCAGCGTCCGCCCGCGGATGCGCAGCCGGCCGAGCGGGATGCCGGCGGCCAGCAATTCGCGCAGGCTGGCGTTGACGTCGCTGGTGGGGATTTCGATGCGTCCGGCCGCGCCGGCCGTGGCCCCGTTGACCGCGTCAAGCGGGACGGCGAAATCGTCCGCCGGCAGCTCCAGCACCACATCGTTGAAATGCTGCGCCAGCAGGTCGCCCGGCGCGCCCTCGGCGATGATGTGGCCGTGATCCATGATGACGATGCGGTCGCACAGCAGGTACGCCTCTTCCATATAATGCGTCGTCAGCAGCACGGTCTTGTCGCGCGCCTTGATCTCGCGGATCAGGTCCCAGAAGTTGCGCCGCGCCTGCGGGTCGAGGCCCGTCGTCGGCTCGTCCAGAAAGATGACCTGCGGGTCGTTGACCAGCGCGATGGCGAGCAGCAGGCGTTGCCGCTGGCCGCCGGACAGCTTGCGCGAGTCCTGGTCGAGGATGTCGTGGAGCGCGCAGATCTCGATCAGCTCCTCGCGCGGCATGCCGTGGCGGTAGAAGCGGGCGAACAGGCGCAGCACGTCGCTCACGGTCAGGTAATCCTGCAGCGCGGTCGACTGGAACTGGATGCCGGCTTCCTCCTTGAAGCGGCGGCCGAGCGGCTCGTCCTTGTACAGCACCTCGCCCGAGGTCGGCGCGACAATGCCTTCCATGATTTCGACGGTG
>DASSNE010000054.1:0-3681 GCA_035688265.1 Gammaproteobacteria bacterium | reverse complement strand
GTTCGACCAGTCGCGCAACATCTCGAACAAGGTCGGCAGCAAGATCACCTACAACCTGCCGCGCCTGACGCCGGACCTCGGCCTCACTGTCGGCTTCGACTGGCTGCGCGACACCACCCGGCAGGAGCTGGTGCAGACCGGACGCCTCTGGGTGCCGGAGACGTCCTACGTCAACACGGCGCCGTTCGCGCAGTTGAGCTGGCGAATCGGCCCGGTCGATCTCACCGCCGGCGCGCGCCGCGAGCATGCGCGCCTGGACGTCGACACGTTCCGTACGCTCGCCGCGTACAACAACACGCGGGTGGCGGGCGGCAGCCCCGAGTTCACCGAAACGCTGACCAACGCCGGCGCCAACTGGACGATCAACGACCACTGGACGCTGTTCGCGAACGTGTCGGAAGGCTTCAACATGCCGGACGTCGGCCGGGTGCTGCGCGGCATCGCCACCCCCGGCCTGGACGTCGACCAGTTCCTGGACCTGCAGCCGATCGTGGTGGACGACCGCGAAATCGGCACCCAGTTCCGCGCCGACGTGGCTGATTTTCGTGTCAGCTATTTCGAATCGGATTCCGACCTGGGCGCACGGCTGGTGCCGGACAACGACGGCATTTTCTCGGTCAAGCGCGAACAAACTGAAATCCGCGGTATCGAGTTCTCCGGCCACTATTACATTGGCAACGCGACCGAGTTCGGCATTGAATATGCCCACCTGAACGGCCGCTTCGACTCCAATGGCGACGGCCGCGTGGATTCCGACCTCGGCGGCATCAACGTCGCGCCCGACCGCGTGAACGTGTACTGGCAACAGCACTGGTCGCCGGTCTGGCTGACCCGCCTGCAGGTCAATCACCTGTTTGACCGCGGTTTCGAAACGCAAGGCGCGCAAAGCGCGCACTTCGACGGCTACACCACGCTCGACCTGGTAGCGGCGTGGCGCTTCGGCGACGACGAGCAATTGCAGATCGGCATCAACAACCTGCTCGACAAGCAGTACATCACCTACTATTCGCAGGTGTACCCGTTTGCCGGCAACGACGGTTATTTCGCCGGCCGCGGCCGGCAGCTCGTGGTAACACTGCGCGGCGGTTTCTGAACCGGATGCGACGGTTCATCGTTCGCCTGCACCGCTGGCTGGGTTTCAGCGCCGGCACGGTCTTCGTTCTGATCGGCCTGTCGGGGACCGTGCTGGTTTACGCGCCGGAAATCGAGCAGCAGATCTATCCGGCGCTGGCTCGCGATTTGCCGGCGAACTGGCGCGACTTCCGTCCGCGGGTTTTCGAACGCTTCGAGGCGCGGCATGCGCCCGGAGAAGTCGTGCTGGTCCGCTTCCCCGGCGTTACGTACAACGCCTACCAGCTCTATCTGCGCGACGGCTCACAGGAATTCCGCGACCCGCTCGACGGCCGGCTGCTGGTGCGGCGCGGCCCGGTCGGCGACTTGGTCATTGCCGCGCGAACGTTTCATACGGAACTGTTCGGTGCCGCGACCGGCGAACAGGTGCTCGGCTGGCTGGGCCTTGCGATGCTCGCCCTGCTCGCGGGCGGCATCTGGATATGGCTCCCGGGCCGGGGCCGCTGGCGCAACGCGTTCCGGCGGCCCCGGCCGCTGCTTTCGCAACGGCTCTATCAGTCGCGGCCGCAACTGGTCTGGTGGCACAGAACGCTGGGGATCGTGATCGTCATCCCGTTGCTGCTGGTGACACTGACGGGAACCGCATTGATATTTTACGGCCCCGCGCAGGCGCTGCTGACCGCGGCTTTCGGCGGCCAACCGCCCGATATACCGGCACAGGTTCCCGCGCCCCGTGTGACTGACATTCAATGGCGTGACGTGTTCGCCACGCTGGATCGAACGTTGCCCCGGGGCCGCACGGTCTTCTACTATCCGTCACGGCAGAACGAGCGCCCGCTGCTGTTTCGCAAACGCATGCCTGCCGAGCTGCACCCCAACGGCCGCAGCTTCATCGCGCTGGGCCGCGACGGCCGATTGCTGTTCGCGAACGATGCAAGCCGCGCTGCTGCCGGCATGCAGGCGACGCACGCGATCTACCCATTGCACAGCGGCAAGCTGGGTATGTCGTGGTACCGGTTTCTGGTAGCGTTGCTGGGCGTTGCGCCGCTGGTATTTTTCGTGACCGGCGGTTGGAGTTGGTGGCTCAGACAAAGAAGCACAAAATGCGCATAACGCTGGTAATTTTCCTGTTGAGCTTCGCGGTGCTGCTGAGCACCGGCGCGCCCGCCGCCGACTTCGGCGCCGAGTACATGCAGGACTTCCTTTACAACATCGACGGCGGCTTGGAGCGCGGCGGCGGTGCGCCGGGCGTTGCCAACTTCAACGCCGCGTTCGAGAACGGCGACGACCTGTTCTACACCGATGTGCTGGGCACGTTTGGCGGCTCGATCTCCGACCAGGTCGGCGATCTGCAGGGCGTGTCCAACATCAGCGCCTACAACACGCTGAAGTTGTACGAAGCGTGGTATCAGCATTCCTTCGGTGCGTCAGGCGTGAGCGTCCGCCTCGGCCTGCAGGACTATGCGGCGCTGTTCAACATGCTCGACCCGGCGCAGTTGTTCCTCAACAGCTCGTTCGGCACCGACCCTACCGTCGCCCAGGTGGCGCCAAGCATCTTTCCGGTGACTACGCTGGGCGCCGTGGCGCGCTGGGAGTCGCCGCGCGGGCTCTATGCGATGGGCGGCGTGTTCGACGGCGTGTCGGGCCGGCCCGGTCATCCGGCCGGCACGCAGATCGCGCTGGCGTCCGGCGACGGCGCATTCTCCGCGGTCGAGCTTGGCATCACCGGCACCGGCGAGCGGACGTACAAGCTCGCGGCCGGCGGCTGGTACCGGAGCACGGATTTTGTTGATCCGGCCGGGCGCAGACGTGACGGCAACAGCGGCATATACGCCATCGGCTCGATGCAGATCGCCGGCGACGCCGGCGCGCCGGGCGCCAGCCTGTTTCTGCAGGTCGGGCAGGCACGGCACGAGCGCAACGCCGTCAAGGGCTATATCGGCGGCGGCGTGACCATCACCGGATTGGTCGACGGCAGGCCGCACGACAGGCTCGGGATCGGGGTGGCCAGCGCGCAGGTCAGCGACGCCTTCCAACGCGGCATGGCGGCAACAGCGACTGGCGAGACCGCGATCGAGCTGACTTACATGGCAATGCTGAGCGACCGGTTCTACGTGCAGCCGGATGTGCAATACATCATCCATCCGGGCGCCAGCGACCGGATCGACAACGCCGTCGTGGTCGGCCTGCGGGTGGCCTATAGCTGGCCATGAGCGCGATAATAGGGACATGCCGCACGACCACAGCCACGATCACGCCGGTGCCAGCGAAGGCCGTCTGTTCTGGACGATGCTGCTGCTCGGGGTGTTCGTCGCGATCGAATTTCTCGGCGGGCTGTACGCAAACTCGCTGGCGCTGCTCGCCGATTCCGGCCACCAGTTAGCCGACACCGGCGCACTGGCGCTGGCATGGTATGCGGCGCGCGCTGCCAACAAGCCTGCGACCGCCGAGCATTCATTCGGCCACCATCGCTTCCAGGTGCTCGCGGCGCTGATCAACGGCGGCGTGCTGCTCGCGCTGTCGGTGTGGATCATCATCGAAGCGGTCCAGCGCTTTATCTTCCCGGAGGGCGTCCACGGCACGCTGATGCTTGCCGTCGCCGGCATCGGG
>DASSNE010000053.1:0-5798 GCA_035688265.1 Gammaproteobacteria bacterium | reverse complement strand
GTTCGACCAGTCGCGCAACATCTCGAACAAGGTCGGCAGCAAGATCACCTACAACCTGCCGCGCCTGACGCCGGACCTCGGCCTCACTGTCGGCTTCGACTGGCTGCGCGACACCACCCGGCAGGAGCTGGTGCAGACCGGGCGCCTCTGGGTGCCGGAGACGACCTGCGTCAACACGGCACCGTTCGCGCAGCTTAGCTGGCGGATCGGCCCGCTCGACCTCACAGCCGGCGCACGCCGCGAACATGCGCGCCTGGACGTCGACACGTTCCGTACGCTCGCCGCGTACAACAACACGCGGGTGGCGGGGGGCAGCCCCGAGTTCACCGAAACGCTGACCAACGCCGGCGCCAACTGGACGATCAACGACCACTGGACGCTGTTCGCGAACGTGTCGGAAGGCTTCAACATGCCGGATGTCGGCCGGGTGCTGCGCGGTATCGCCACGCCTGGGCTGGACGTCGACCAGTTTCTGGATCTGCAGCCGATCGTGGTTGACGATCGGGAGATCGGCACACAGTTCCGTGCCCGCGCGGCCGATTTTCGCGTCAGCTACTTCGAATCGGATTCGGACCTGGGCGCGCGGCTGGTGCCGGACAACGACGGCATTTTCTCCGTCAAGCGTGAAAAGACCGAAATTCGCGGTATCGAATTTTCCGGCCACTATTACATCGGCAGTGCAACCGAGTTCGGCCTCGAGTACGCCCACCTGAATGGCCGCTTCGACTCCGATGACGACGGTCGGCTCGATTCCGATCTCGGCGGCATCAACGTTGCCCCCGATCGCGCGAACCTCTACTGGCAACAGCACTGGTCGCCGGTCTGGCTGACCCGCCTGCAAGTCAATTACCTGTTCGACCGCGACTTCGAGGCCCAGGGCGTGCAAACCGCACACTTCGACGGCTACACCACGCTCGACCTTGTGGCAGCGTGGCGCTTTGGCGACGACGAGCAATTGCAGATCGGCATCAACAACCTGCTCGACAAGCAGTACATTACCTACTACTCGCAGGTGTACCCGTTCGCCGGTAACGATGGCTACTTCGCCGGCCGCGGCCGGACACTGGTCATCACGCTGCGGGGCGGGTTCTGAATGGAAAGCGCCCGATCTGTCATTCCCGCGGAAGCGAGAATCTATCTTGTTGATCGTGTGGATTACAAAGCCCATCCGTGGGCGTTGCCCTCCGGACCAACCTTCGGTTGTTCAAATTCGTTCCGGACGAACTTGTCCCGCTCTCGCGGGAATGACAAAGGCTCTATCCGAGGCTTCGCCGGATGAGACGTCTCATCGTTCGCCTGCACCGCTGGCTGGGGTTCAGCGTCGGCGTCCTGTTCGTCCTGATCGGCCTGTCGGGCAGCGCGCTGGTGTACGCGCCGGAGATCGAGCGCCAGATGTATCCGTCACTGGCGCAGGATCTGCCGGCCGGCTGGCGCGCGTTTCGCCCAGCGTTGCTGGCGCGATTCGCCGCTCGGGACGGCCTGGTGCTGGTGCGCTTCCCCGGCGGCGAGTACAACGCGTACCAGTTGTACCTGCAGGACGGCGCGCAGGAATTTCGCGACCCGGTGGATGGCCACCTGCTGGTGCAGCGCGGCTTGTTGGGCGATTTCGTAATCGCCGCGCGCGAGTTCCACACCGCGTTGTTCGGCGGCGCAACCGGCGAACGAATACTCGGCTGGCTGGGCCTCGCGATGCTGGCCCTGCTCGCGGGCGGCATCTGGCTGTGGTGGCCGCGCGGCGGGCGCTGGCGCCATGCGTTCCGGCGGCCATCGCCGTTGTCTTCGCAACGTCTATTCCGGTCGCGCCCGCAACTGGTCTGGTGGCACAAGACGCTCGGCATCGTCATCGTCGCGCCGCTGCTGCTCATCACGCTGACCGGCACGGCATTGATCTTCTACTATCCGGCGCAGGCGCTGCTGACGACGGCGTTCGGCGGTAAGCCGCCGGAACTGCCGACGCGGGTGCCGGGCGCCGGCACCGGCGACACCGACTGGCAGGCGGTCGTGGCGATGCTCGATCGGACACTGCCGGCCGGGCGAACGGTGTTTTTCTATCCGCCGCAAGACCCCCGCGCGCCGTTGCTGTTCCGCAAGCGCATGCCCGGTGAACTGCACCCCAACGGCCGCAGTTACGTCGCCCTGGCAGGCGACGGCAAACTCCTTTACGCGCGCGATGCGAGCGCGGCGGCCGCCGGGATGCAGGCGACCAACACGATCTATCCGCTGCACAGCGGCAAGGTGGACGCGCCGGTGTACCGCGCGGTCGTGTTATGCCTGGGCCTCGTGCCGTTGTTCTTTTTCGCTACCGGAATCTGGACTTGGTATCTGCGCCGCCATAACGGTCGGCGCCCGATACTGCAAAATGGGCGCTGAACCGACCTGAATGGAGCGGGGAGCAAAGGAAGATTTACGTGCTCATTTTCATGTTGAGAGCCTGTTCGGCGGCCTCCCCGCACGTGCACGACGCGCATCACCAGCACGAACACCGGGGCGACGAGGGATCGGAACCGCATACGCACCCCCATCGCCACGAACCTCTGCGGCATTGGCATCCATTTGTGATCGACTTGCACCACCCGCACTGGCCGGTCGGCTGAATTCCCGAATGACGTTTGTCATGCAGTTCGTTTCTAAGGGATAATCCTGCGGCGCTATGGCCCGATCCCGAAGAAACCTGTCACCGGAAGCCGTGCTACGTATGCTGCCTTTGCGCCGTTCGCGCGCGCCGGTGTTGCCGCGTTGGCGCAAGTGGCTCGCGATCTTTACGGTGCTGTGGGCGGTTGCGCTTTATTCTCATGCGGTGGCCCACCACCATCAGGACCTTGCCCAGGCTTTGGGCTGCCCCGTATGTCACGTTGCCGGGCACAGTGCGCTTAGTATCTTCAAGCCGAACGTCCAGCCGCCGCTTGTCGCGGCGAGCTGGCGCTTGTCTGCGCAATGCCTCGCTGATGCCGAGGCCGGTTTACCGTCATTTCATCCCACTCCGCCCTCTCGCGCGCCGCCGGTAACGACCTTCCTCTACGTTTGAAGCGACTCGTCCGCGGCCGCGGACGAATCGTCACTGTTGATATCCGTTTGCCTCGCGCCGCGAGTGCGACTGCGTTGCCGCGCCCTGCAAACGGAGCTTTGAGGATGGGACATGTCAAACCGTTTTCTGTTGACGACGCTTGTGCTCTTTGCGGCAAGCGCGACAATACCTGCGCGCGCCGCTATCGAAGGCGTAGTGCTGTCGCCGGACGATGCGCCGATTCCCGGCGCGACCGTATATGCCAGTGAAACCGGCAGAATAGCCGTCACCGATCCAGCGGGCCGGTTCCGCTTTGCGCAACTCGACGCCGGCACCCACCGCATCAAGGTGCTCAAATCCGGCTATAGCCGATTCAGCCACGAAGTTCGTTTCACCGCCGACCGGCCGACTCGCATTCGGCTGGCGACTCGCGAGAAGGCGGCCGGTGACGCCGTCACCGCCTTCGGCACCATCGCGGTGACCGGTAAGTTGTTCAGGATGGGCGCCGCGAACTTCGGCAAGGCCTCGCTGCAACTGACCGGCACCAACCTGCTCAAGCTGCAGGCGCCGACGTTGGGAGCGACGCTTGCAAGTCTGCCCGGCATCGCGGCGACTCATTTTGGCGCGGGCGCCAGCCGGCCCGTGATCCGCGGCCTCGGCGGCGCACGCGTACGGGTGCTCGAAAACGGGCTTGATACGCTGGACGCCTCCGATCTCAGTCCCGATCACGCGACGACCATCGAGCCGCTGATTGCCGAGCAGATCGAAGTGCTTGAAGGCCCGCAAACACTGCTGTATGGCAGCGGCGCGTTCGGCGGCGTGATCAACGTCATCGACAATCGCGTGCCGCGCTACGTGCCCGACCACGGGCCGAAGGCCTCGCTGGAATTGCGCGGCGACACCGCTCACGCGGAGCGCGCGGCGGTCGCCACCGTGGACGGCGGCGCCGGTCATTTCGCCTATCACGCCGACGTCACGCGCCGCAAGGCTGGCGATTACGAGATTCCGCACGAGGTTGCGATGGACCTGGGCCTGGAGAACGATACGCTACCCAACAGCGGGCTCGACTCGAAAACCGGCAGCGTCGGGGTATCCTACGTTGGCGAGCGTGGCTACCTCGGGCTCGCGGTCGAACGCTACCTCAACCATTACGAGATTCCTGTCGGCGCGGTGAACCCGGCGATGCTCGCGGAAGGCCTGCCGGCGATTGACCAGCAACAGACGCGCTATATGTTGCTGGGTGCGCTGGACGAGCCACTTACCGGATTCGAATCGCTCACATTCGGCGCCACCTACAGCGACTATCGCCACTTCGAGCTCGAAGGCAGCAAGATCGCCAGTCGCTTTATCGTCAACGGCAAACAGGTGCGCGTGGCGCTGCGGCACGAGCCGCTTGCTGACTTCGAGGGCGCTGTGGGCGCCGAATACACTGCCCGCGAATTCTATGTGACCGGCGAGGCGCTGGTACCGCGCAACCTGACGCATAACCTGGGGCTGTTCGCGGTCGAACGATACGACTGGAAAACGGTGAGCTTCCGGGGCGGAGCGCGAATCGAACATCAAACGGTTGACGTCGAAAGCGCGCAGCCGGACCAGAGCAGCAATGCCGTCACCGCCTCATTCGGCGCCTCGTGGGACTTCACCCCGGGCTATGAACTGGCGGCCACCGTGGCGCGCTCGCAGCGCATCCCCTCGGCCGAGGAGCTGTATTACAATGGGCCGCACGACGCCACCGCGGCCTACGAAGTGGGCGACCCGGGCCTGGGCAAGGAAACCTCCCGCAGCCTCGATCTCAGTCTGGAGAAGAAATCCGGCCCGCTGATAGCCAAGCTGAACCTGTTCGCCAACGACATCCGTGACTTTATCTTCCTGCGAAGGACGGGCGCACAACGCGAAGGTTTTCCCGTTTATCGCTACACGGCGGGCCACGCCCGTTTTTTCGGCGGCAATGGCCGCATCGACTATGCGTTTCCTGCGACGCAGGCAGGGCAATTTACCGCCGGCGCGTTCGCTGACTACGTGCGCGCCCGACTGGTGGACCGAAGCCAGAACGTGCCGCGCATCCCGCCGCTGAGCTACGGACTGCGCTTTGGCTACACCCGGAATGTGCTCGATGTCGATGTCGAACTCCGCCGCGTCGCGCGCCAGCGGGCCACCGGACCGTACGAGACCCAAACGCCGGGCTATACCAACCTGGACCTCAATATCGGCTACGATATTTCCACTGCGGCTGCCGACTACACGCTGTTCCTGCGGGCGAGCAATCTGCTTGACCAGGTCGAGCGTAGCAGTACTTCATTCCTGAAAGAGATTGCGCCGCTGCCCGGCCGTTCATTCACGGTCGGTGTACGCGCCTCGTTCGATTGACCGGGGCTTCTACGGTTTAGCCATCGATATAAGCGATAATAGGGACATGCCGCACGACCACAGCCACGATCATGCCGGTGCCAGCGAAAGCCGTCTGTTCTGGACGATGCTGCTGCTCGGCGTATTCGTGGCCATCGAGTTTCTGGGTGGCGTTTATGCGAACTCGCTGGCGCTGCTCGCCGATTCCGGCCACCAGTTAGCCGACACCGGCGCACTGGCGCTGGCATGGTATGCGGCGCGCGCTGCCAACAAGCCTGCGACCGCCGAGCATTCATTCGGCCACCACCGCTTCCAGGTGCTCGCGGCGCTGATCAACGGCGGCGTGCTGCTCGCGCTGTCGGTGTGGATCATCATCGAAGCGGTCCAGCGCTTTATCTTCCCGGAGGGCGTCCACGGCACGCTGATGCTTGCCGTCGCCGGCATCGGG